>CABRHH010000004.1 GCA_902470695.1 uncultured Collinsella sp. | reverse complement strand
AGGAAGCGGCTCGGCCTGGCCGTCTAGGCCGGTCCAGGAAAACGTCCGCATCCCCTAAACGGTCAAGATTGGTACCTACTAGTAAACCACTTTACCACGATATAGCTGGTAGTTAGATAAATTGGTTTGTTGGTTACTACCGATTCGCCACAGGCTCAAACATGCATATAAATGCCGCTTTTTTGGTATATTTGAGGCGAATTTCCCTACGCTCATGCACGGCAATTTCGGGTCGACGGTCCGGCCTACCCAAACCGCAATGACGCCGAAGGCACACGGGTTCTGCTCGACGGGTTTCGCCCGATAGCGGCGATGGCACGGCGCACAGGGGCAGCGTGTGCATCAGTCGTTTGGGGTCCCGGTGCAATCCCGGGTTCGTGCTTCGTCCGTCTAGAAAACGAGGGTTCGCCTTTCGTCCATCTGGGGCCCATTTTCACCCTCAGATGGACAGGAGACGAACCCGAGATCTTTCGATGGCGATTTGCCGAACCCTAGATTCCAGAACCCCCGCAGCTGCCCCCGGTTGAAAAGGAGAAGGCAAGATGAGGTTCGTGCCGCGTCCATCTGGAGACACGAACGGGACTCGGGGTTCGTGCTGCGTCCATTTGGACACGCAAGCGCAATCCCGGGTTCGTGCACTATCCGTATCAAAAACGAGGGTTCGTCTCGCATCCATCCAGGAGCCAAAAACGGCCCTGGATGTCCACGGGGCGAACCCAAAAAACCTCAATGCCTAGGGAGCGAACCCGGGATCTCGGGATGGCCACCGTCCGAACCCCAGTCGCGGCACGAATGTCCACCGCCCAAACTCGGACTACACGGCCGGATGGCACCGCCCAAAACCCAGGCGTGCCACGGACGGTCATTGACAGACCCCCAGCTGAGTCGCCGACCTTGGTAGAATCTCTAGCCCGAGCTGGCAGACACCAACCGAACCAGCGACCCCCGGCGGACACCAGCCCGAGCCGTTCGCCCAAACCCCGGCCCTACGCCGCCTCTACAGCAGCGTGATCGTGAAGGTCCGCTCGTCAACACCGCCGGCGGGCAGCACCGTGATGTCGCGTTTGTGCTCCAGCACATCGTCCTCGCTGGTCAGCGTGGCGTGACCCGTCCAGGGCTCAAGCGCCACAAACGGTGCCTCGCGCGCCGCCGACCACACGCCGATATAGTTGAACCCCGGGAAGTCCACGCGCACACCGTGGCCGCTCTTCGATCCGCGCAGGGTGAGCGTGTTGTCGGGCACATGGTCGAGCACGATCGCATCGAAAGCAAAGCTGTCATGCGTCAGCGGCACCACGTCGGTGTTGTCCACCGACACGTACGAATCCTCGTAGGTCGCCAGGCCGCCCTCGGCGATCTTGGGCGACTCACAGCTCCACGGGCGGCTGAACACCAGCTCGTAGTCCTCGAACGCTTCGCCGTCGGATCCCGGAGCGGGCACGTTGAACGCGGGATGACCGCCCACCGAGAACGGCAGGTCCACATCGCCGGTGTTGGTGACCGTGAACGTCTGCGCCAACGTGGCCTCGCCCGTGATGGCGTAGGTCATGTTGAGCTTGAACTGGTACGGATAGGCCTCAAGGGTCTCGGGAGAGCTGGCGAACTCAAAGGTCACACGCGACCCATCCTCGGACACCTCCACCACGCGGTGCTCGTTGATGCGCGCCAGGCCGTGACGCGCCATATGGCACGTCCCCTGCGAGCAAGTGGCCGTATCGTCGCGCAGAGAACCCACGATGGGGAACAGCACCGGCGCGTGCTTGCCCCAAAAGGCGGGGTCGGCCTGCCAGAGGTACTCGCGGCCGTCGAGCTGCAAGCTGGTGAGCTCAGCGCCCTTCGAGCTGATCGTGGCGGTCAGGCCGCCCTTGCTGATGGTGGTGAGTTGCGACATGGTTCTTCCTTTCGCGCAAGGCGGCGGGACGGGGCCGCTCCCCGCGCTGCCGCCGGCTCACGCCCATTATGGGACGGTGCGAGGGCGCTTGTCTATTGAGATGCCGAATTCGAAGGATGAGGCGAACGGGCCGACGGATGTCGAGCCAGAACAGCGGCCCCAACCGCACACGAGCAGCCGGCCCCTTACACCTCAACCGGAATCTGCAGGCAGCAGAAGTCCTCGCGATGCACCTCGTCGTAGCAGGTCGTGTCCATCAGACAGAAATCGAACGCGTCGCCGCAGGCGCGTAAGCCGCGATCATCCATAAACCGCACCAGCCCGCGCATGCCTGAGAAGTCATACGGCATCCCCCACCGACTCGCACACAGGTAGATCCCCTCGGGCAGCACGCGCACGCCCGTGAGCTGCGCCGGATCGATGCCGGCGGGCACCACCACGAACGGACCGCCGCCCGCAAGCGGATTGGGGCTCCTCAACGCCTCCTGCCGCAGCATCGTTCCCCACCCGCGCACCGGGGCGCCGTCGGCCTGCTCACGCAGCCGCGTCAGGATGCGCATGAGCGTGAGGTGCAGCACGCCGCGGTCGACCTCCGCGCCCGCGGGAAACGGCTCGATCGCCACAAAGCGTTCGGGATAGTGGACCAGCTTCGGGCAACCCAGGTCGGCTTTCCATCGCTCCGCCTCGCGATAGAAGTCCAGGCGCTCCACCACGTTCGAACGGCGCGCACGCAAGCGGGAGATTTGGACATCGAGAGCATCGAGCTGCTCGGTGAGACACGCGGCGATGCGCGCCGGGTCGGGCGTAACCAGCACGTGCTCGATCTCCTTGAGCTCAACGCCCATGTCGCGCAGCAGGCAAATCAGGCGCAGCAGCGGAATCTGCGTGGGCGCGTAGAACCGGTATCCCTCTTCGTTTACCTGCGCCGGCTTGAACAGCCCGATGCGGTCGTAGTAGATGAGCGTCTGACGCGACAGCCCGAACAGGTGCGCCATCTCGCTAACCGTATACAGCTCGGTCACGGCAGCCCTCCATCTCATGCGTTGAAGTGCGAGCCCATCGTATCGAGGCGACACGATGCATATGGCCGAATTCTGCCACAGGGGCACGGGGTTGGAAACCACAGGCCTTCCTGTTGATTCGCCCGCTCGCCTGATTGCAAGCGTCATTTCCTGCCGACTCATCTACCGGCCTAGCTGCAAGCGCCGTCCGTGGCAAGTTCACCCGCCTGTCCGGTTTCAAGCGCCGTCCGCCGCAGGCTCATCCGCCCGCCTGGCTGTTAGCATCGCTCGCTGCAGGTTCATCCGCTCGCCTGGCTGCAAGCGCCGTCCGCGGCGGGCCCACCCAAGGAGTCGGATAACCCCTTGCTTGAGACAGGTTCATCCAGACGCCCGAGCGGACCACTCCAGAAGAAAGCCCGCCCGACGCCAATGCGCCGAACGGGCTCTGAAAACGCAGCCGCTTCGGCATCGCCCCGCATGCACGGCAGGGCGATGGAGACACGGGACATACCGATCTATGCCGGCACCGCGCCCCTTACGACCAGCGGCGATACCCCTCACATTCGATGCCGAACGCCGAGAGGGCCTTGCAGGCAATATGATGCACCATATCCTCAATCGTTTGCGGTTCGTTGTAGAACGTCAACAGCGGAGGCATGAGCATCACACCCGGCACGCGGGCCACGCGGGCCATGTTCTCGGCGTGGATGGCCGACAGCGGGGTTTCGCGCACCATGAGGACCAGGCGGCGCTGCTCCTTCATCTGCACGTCGGCGGCGCGCAGCAGCAGGTTGTCCGAGTACCCGTTGGCGATGCCCGCGAGCGTTTTCATCGAGCACGGCGCCACGATCATGCCGTCCACCGGATACGTGCCGCTCGCGATGGCGGCCCCGATGTTGCGGCTGTCGTACACCACGTCGGCGTGGCGCGCGAACAACCGCGCATCCATGCCCAGCTCCTGCTCGATGGTGAGTTCAGCGCCGCGCGTGAACACCA
This sequence comes from uncultured Collinsella sp., assembly GCA_902470695.1. Lineage (GTDB taxonomy): Bacteria > Actinomycetota > Coriobacteriia > Coriobacteriales > Coriobacteriaceae > Collinsella. The sequence continues at coordinate 124,152 of CABRHH010000004.1, read as the reverse complement.
GGTGGCTTTCCGCACCCGCCGTGCGCAAACGGTCGAGGCACGCCAAGCCGAGCGCCGCACCTGATGCCCCCGAGACGCCCACAACAATGCGTGGACTCCGCGCTCCTTCTTCCTGTTCCATAGGGCGCCCCTAGCCGATCGCCGGCAGAATGCACGCCGAGAACAGCCAGCTCAACGGCATGATGAGCACCATCGCCGGCAGCATGTTGGCAATCGGAAAGCTCTTGATGCCGCAGATGCGAAAGCCCGTGCACAGCATGAGCACGCCGCCGCAGGCGCGGAAATCGCCCATCATCACGTCGTTGGTGAGCGGCATGATCACACCCGCCAGCACAAACAGCACCATCATGACCACCAGCTGCGGCACGCCGACCAGCGGCGTCATGAACCCAAGCTCAGCCGCAAAGATCGCGGCGGTGAAGAAGTCGAGGATGGCCTTCGAAATCAGGATGGACTGGTCGCCGTTCAAGCCCGACTGCAGCGCGCCGAAGATACCGGTGCCCGAAGCGCAGAACAGCACGACCGCGGCGATGTAGCGGCTCATCCACTCGTCTTCGGACATATCGCCCGACGGCTCAGACTTCACCAGCGCCGCCACCGGCCCCTGCAGGCGGGCGGCCACATGCGAGATCCCGCCCTCGAGCCGTACCAAATGACCGACCGCCGTGCCCACGATCACCGCCAGCATGAGCGCTGGCAGGGTCTGCAGCTTGACGATATAGGAGATGCCCATGGTCATGGAGCAGGCGCCGAAGATGAGGTTCAGCGTGTCGCGCAGGTCGCGCGGCAGCCGCGGGCCCAGCACAGCGCCGAACAGGCCGCCCAGCACCACGGCCGAGACGTTGATGAGGATACCGGAGGGGAAATACGCGGGCATGCTCGCCTACTTTCTAGTCGAAGGAAAACGGGCCGCATGCGCCTCTCGCGCGCAAGCGGCCTTTGAACGGGATTGCCGCAAGATGCGGCACCGGAGCCCGGCAGCACGCTGACGGCAACTGGGCCGGGTCGGGTTCGGCCCAGCGCCTGGCCGGACTCGGCGAAAACGCAGCAGCCGTTAGTTCATGAACCCGGGCACCCATTTCGCCGCATCCACGTCCTTGAACTTCGAACGGTGGAAGCGATGCTTCTGGTCGAACGGCACCGTGCAGTCAAAGATTGCCTTGCAGGCGATACCATGATCCCGGATGGACGGATCGCAGGTGGGGTCGTTGGACGGGTCGAGCGGATGGCACCGCACGCCGGGGATCTCGATCAGGTCGTGATCGGCCTGGAAGCGCGTGTTCATGGCCCACACCACGTCGTTCATGTCGAACGGGTCTACATCCTCGTCCACCAGGAACACGTGCTTGAGCTCGGGGAACGCCGAGAACGCCAGCAGCGCGGCCTGGCGCTGGCGCCCCTCGTCGGACGGCACCGTCTTTTTGAACTGGATCACGGCCATGAACTTGCCGCCGCCCGGCGTGGCCGCGTACACGTTCTGCACGCGGCCGGGCATGGCGCGGTTCACCATGGACAGAATCGACGCCTCGGTGGGGATGCCCGCCATGGACACATGCTCCTCCGACGGACCGATCACCGTCTGCATGATGGGATTCTTCCGCGTGGTGACGCACTTCACCCTGATCACCGGCACCTGCTTGGGCGCCACGCCGGTGTAGCCGGGGAACTCGGGCATGGCCTTGCCGGTCCCCGTGTTCTGGTCCTCCTCAACATAGGTATTCGGCAGCAGCTCGCCCTCGATCACGTACTCCGCGTTGGCGATGCAGTACTCGTCGATGGTCTTGCAGCGGGCCAAACGCACCGGCTCCTTGCGGATGGCGCCGGCAACCGCGAGCTCGTCATAACCGATCGGCGTGGTGGGCGGCTCGAAACAGGCGCCGATTTCGATAGCGGGGTCCACGCCGATGGAGATCGAGATGGGCAAGGGCTTGCCGAGCGCCTCGGCCTTCTCGCGGAATGCGCCCAGATGGCGCGCGCCGGGAGTGAAGAACATCGAGATGGTGTCGGGTCCCTGCAGGCAGAGGCGGTGAATGGTCACGTCATGCTCGCCGGTTTCCACATCGTGGGCGTAGCACATGCCCATGGTGATGTAGGGGCCGGCGTCTTCCTCGGTGTTTGTGGGCGCGGGCACCAAGCGGCGCACATCGAAGTCCGTGTCGCTCGCCATGTGGACGACCTCCTGGCACGGTACCGGAGCGTCTGCGGGCAACGGCTCGGGTGGAACGGGTTGCGCCACAGCCTCGTTCAGCAGGAAACCCAGGCGCTCGGACTCGCAATCAAGTAGCTTGCCCACGCGACGGCGGCTGGCCAACAGGCCGATCACAACGCGCGCGTCCGGGTGGCCCTTCACGTTGTTGAAGATCATCGCCGGGCCCTCCTTGGTGGGACGGGCCACGGTGCCGCCGGCGCCCACATGCCGATACACGCCGGACAGCTCGGCCATGGGATCGACCTCAACATCCGTCTCGATCAGCTGGCCGTCGAGTTCGCGCAGCAGCTCAATCGCGCTGCGCAGGTCCCTTACCTGATTTGCCATTATCTGCTCCCTTCGCATTCAGGGCGCATCGCGGGCGCACATGCGGGCGCGGTGCATGAATCCTGCCATGCAGGGTGCGCTGTGTTGCCGGTATACAGTCAAGCGATGGTTGCGGATCGTCCGCATATTGGCCTTGGTAACGCTAAAAGGGGGTTTGTTATTAAAAGACCCTATCTTCGGTGGTCGCAAATGCCATCTAATGGGTGTTTGAGATCTCGAAAATCGTATGCACGGCAGGATTCTCGCGGCAGAGAGAGCCCATCACACAGCAAATAGCCTTCATTTTGGGCCGAGGAGGGCAAAACGGGGACCATTTGGACCTCCTCCGTCTTGCCGGGCGAATTCGAAAGACCCATTAGACGTGGTTTGCGACCACTCCGTTCGACCTCTTTTGTTAACTGACCCCTCATCAAAAACGCCTGATATAACATTTCGCATGTATAGCATTTAATACGTATAGATTTGCATAACTGGTCTCAGTGCCCTTCACAGCAGGTTCCTTCGACCGGGCGTCCCCCAAGCAATCGCGGCCACCACATGCGACATGAAGCCCCAGGCAGCAGACGGCAACACATCAGATTCGCACGAACCCCGGATAGCGAACGGCAAAACCAAAGCACCCGCCACCGGCAAAACCAAAGCACCTGCCCCGGCGGGACTTCCTAAGCGGGCTCCGGCTATCAGGACAGCTCCGGATTCGGGTTTCAACCACCAAAGGCACCGAAGGTTCATCTAACATCCATCGAAAATTCCGGGTGCGGGTTTTGGACATCTGGGGCCGAAAAAAGGCCCTAGATGGACAGACGCCGAACCCGCGTTAGACGGATGGACAGAATGCGAACCCAAATTGCACAACCGGCCATTCGGCCAATGCACAATGAACCCGTCACTCGAACAGCGGCTCGATGGCGCGCTCCAGCCCATCGATCAGCATGCGCGTGGACTCAAGCATGCGCTTCAAATCCTCCTCGCTGGCATGTTCCACATGAAACCCCGTGCTCGCGGCACACGGCACGCCGAAGCGCGTTGCCAGGGCTGCCGCGATATCGTGTGCCGGGATCTCATCCCGATGACAGGGCACCGCCAGGATGCTCACCGTAGCGGTCCGTCCCTGCTCGGGGCGCGGAATCGCCTGAGCCGTTGCGCCCAGGTGGGCAAAAGCCGGTGAGCACGCGGTCACCGTGATGCCACGCGGCGCAACGACAGCCACCGCTCGCAGCTCATAGACACCCTCGCCCGCCGCAACCTCAACCACCTGCATACCCATCTGCCAGCCACCTTTCCACCTAAATACCGTCCCGTCAGCATCGGGCGTATTGTCGCTATACGGTCAAGGGCGCGCCCGGCGAAACCGAAAACCGACGGGGCGCAGCCGTCGCCGAGTGACAGCCCCGTCTCTTCCGGCACATCAATCAGCCGTTCAGATGCGCCGAGCAAGCGGCCCGGCACGGCAACCGGCAGCCAAATAAGCCCGTTAGCAGCTCGGCTTACAGCACGAACGCCCGACGCGCCAGGCGGTGGGCCGGCACGCCGACCAGCAACCAGCACGTCGATCAGCAGCCCTGGCGCCCCAGTGCAACGAACGGCAACCCTACGCTTCGAGCACCACTTCGCGCCGATCGCGCGTCACCAGCTCGCGTACGGTGATCTCGGCGTCGAGATACCGGCTCAGGTTCCATACCAGGGCCTCAAGCTCACCCCGCGCATCCTCAACACGCGCAGGCTCAAGGCACTCGAACACAACCACGACATCCCTGGTTTCGTCGGTCAGCGCAGTCCGCTGGCTGTCGCGCCAGTTCCAGCAGCGGCTCGTTGCCCCCACCTCATCAAAATAGATAAGCTCGCCGGGAAGCGCCGGGTCGTCGGCATCTTCGCCGATAGGCAAAAACGACTCGCCGCCCTCAACCGTCACGCCCAGGCGATAATCACCGACGATCTTGTTCAGGTCGAAACCGCCCGTGGGGAACGCGTAGGTGAGCGAGACCGTATTGTATATGTCCACGGACGGGGTGATCGAGCCCACGGGTTTGCCCTTGAGTATGCGCTTGAGCAGGTTTTCGATCGCGCACCGAGCGCCGCGCTTTGTCTTGAACGCCCGATACGCCTCACGCCACACGCGGACCGCCTCATTTTCAGAGATAACCTCGCTCGTGAGGTAACGCTGCGCCGCTGCGTTCGCCCGCGCAAGGCCGCGCGCGATTTCCTCCGCGTCCGCCGCGGAAACTTCGGTCCTCGGCTTCAAGCCGCGCGCAACAAGAACGCCAATCGTGGCATCCGGGAAAAGCTCCCAGAACGAGTCCTCGGCAATGAACTTCTTCATGATGCTCCCGTCGTCAAACCGGGCCGCCCGCTCCGCATGAGGGGCCGTCCGCCATGCGCCCCGCAGCAACCAGAGACGCGCAGCGAGCGGATGCGCCACCTCGACCCGGCGAGCGTCCCACCTACCAACATCTTGAGAAAAGTGTAGCAAATCGGCTGCGCCCGCCCCAGGCACCGCGCGCGAGCGCACCCGCCCCAGGCGCGTAACAACCGCCCCACTGCCGCGCATTGTGCTATCGTGTCACGCTATACCCGCAACCGAAGGAGCTCCGGTGACCTCGAACAACGCACAGAGCGAGCCCGTCGACTACGACCTGCCCGGCAACGACCTGGACCCGCGCATCATCACCGCCGAAGAGCGCCGGCCCGTCAGCCTGCTCGTGAAGGTGTACGGCGGCCTGTGCGCGCTCGACGGCATCATCACGCTTCCGCTCATGGGCGCCTACTTCGGCATCGCCGCCTATCGACTGGCAACCGACCCCACCCAAACGCTCATCGGCAGCAACGTCACGCTCACCACCACCGTCACTGCCATCGGCGCCATCCTGAGCTTCATCTCGTCGGTAGCCCTCATCCTGTTCGGGTGGACCCTCATCCGCAGCCACCGCCGCGACGCCGCGCGTTGGTCCTACGCGCTGATCGTCCTCACCGTGGGCCAGCTACTCATCGATGTTATGCTGCAGGGCATCGGGCTCCACCTCATACGCCCGCTCATCCAGATCGGCATCCTCACCGCGCTGTCCGCCACCGTCGACCCCGCCCTGAAGCAGGAGCGCGACCTCCAGCGCCGCCTGCGCGACCTGCAAGATCGCGCCGCCGCGGAAGAGGGCATGCTCGGACGCGACCTCACCGGCGAAGGTTACATCAAGCTCAACTTCTTCAACTTGTTCTGGGTATTTCTGGTCTGCTGTGTGCTCGGCCTGATTATCGAGGTCGTCTACCACATGCTTTTCGTGGACCCCGGCGTCTACCAGGACCGCGCGGGCCTGCTGTTCGGGCCGTTCTCCCCCATCTACGGCTTCGGCGCCGTACTGCTCACGGTCATGCTGAACCGTTTTTACCGGAAGAACTTCCTTGTCATCTTTTTGGTGAGCGCCCTGGTAGGAGGCGTATTCGAGGCGGCGGTGAGCTGGTGGATGCAAACCTCGTTCGGCGCGATTGCCTGGAGCTACTCGGCAGAGCTCGCCCCCGGCATCCCCGACCCCATGGCCATCCTCTTCCACGGGCGCACCTCAACGCCGTTCATGTGCATGTGGGGCGTGCTGGGCGTGATGTGGATCAAGCTGTGCCTGCCGAGGCTGCTGGCCCTCATCAACCTCATCCCCTGGAAGTGGCGCTACTCGCTCACCACCGCTGTCACCGTGCTCATGCTCGTCAACGGCATCATGACGCTGCAGGCGCTCGATTGCTGGTTCGGGCGCGTGAGCGGTCGCGAAAGCACCTCGCCGGTCGAGCAGTTCTATGCCGATCATTTCGACGACGCCTACATGGAGCAGCGGTTCCAAAGCATGTCGATCCATCCGGACACCACGAGCCGCCTGGAGGGCGGAGCCTAGGGGCGGACTCGAAGGCTGCGGACGAACGGCGGGCGGCGGACGGCGCGCCTATGGACGCATGTCGGTCACCCGGCACGTCAGCACCGGTAGAAATGCCTGAGCGGAGCGGCACCCATCGCGCAACGAACGGCTGCAGGCGCCCGTCTGCGACCACGTCGACCCGCCGCCAAGGTGTACCCGCACGCAGCACGCAGCCCCGCCACATGCCCGTCTACTCCTGCGACGAACCCCCAAGCAGCGCTTCGCTGCGCTCGAGAGCAAGCTGCTCCTGCTCATCGCGCTCGGCATCCAGATCGCTTTGCGAGGCGCCCGGCTTCTCCGTCAGCGAGCTCACCGAGTTCACCTGCTTCTGGATAGCCGCCGCGGTGTCGTCATCCATGCCGATAATCTTGAGCTCCCAATCGATGTTCGACGTCGACGCCGATTGGGACTTCGTCCAGATGAACGTCAGCATGGCACGGCGCGTACCTGTGGCCGGCAGAAAGCCGAACAGCCGGTCGTGCTGGAAATTCCCGTTGTCGTCCACGAGCGTGTAGACGTTGTACACCACCCGGTTGATCTTGTCGTTCAGCAGCGCGTTGGTGGCAAGCGCCGACGCCTGGATCTGCGAGTTCGACAGCAGCTCCAGCTCGTTGCGCGAATCGGTGTCCACCACCGACACCTCCACGGTGCCCGCCTTCTCGTCGGCCTTGTCCACCGTGAACGTGCGCGGGAACTGCGTGAAGCCGTTGCCCCACTCAACACCGCTCTCCATGGCGTGCGTCACGGTGTCCACGTTCGCGCGCTCCGAGAGGTTTGCGGTGTTCAGACGGCGGCTCACGCCGTAGATGATCTGCATGCCCAAGATCAGCACCAGCACGCCCACGATCACCAGCCCCGCCGTGCGGGAAATGGTGCGCCCCACCTGCGAACCAGACGGGTCCTGCGCCGACAGCGGGTCGACCGAAGCGCGCTTGGCAGCCCGCCGGCCCGTGCGCTTGGCGCGGGAACGATCGGGGTCGATGACGCCGGATTCATCGAGCTCGGAGAACAGCTCGACAACTTCATCGGGGGTGAGTTGGTGCTTGCGTGCCATGGCCTACCTTACATCGCGGGCGCGAACGCCTTCGAACTGCATTCGATAGTAGCGGGCGTACGTGCCGTTTTGCGCGAGAAGCGCCTCATGGGTGCCGCGCTCCACAACGCGCCCACGCTCCACCGTCGCGATCTCGTCAGCGTTTTTGATGGTCGACAGGCGGTGCGCGATGATGATGGTCGTGCGACCGGCGGCCAGGCGCTCGAGCGATTCCTGCACCGCCTCCTCGCTCTCGTTATCCAGCGCCGAGGTCGCCTCGTCCAAAATCAGGATCTTCGGGTCCTTGAGGAACACGCGCGCGATCGCCACGCGCTGTTTCTGCCCGCCCGAAAGCCGGCTGCCCCGCTCGCCCACCACCGTGTCATAGCCGTCCGGCAGACTCGCGATGAACTCGTGGATGTTCGCCTTGCGCGCAGCGTCGACGATCTCGTCGTCGGTGGCGCCAGGGCGGCCGTAGGCGATGTTGTCCCGCAAGGTACCGTCGAACAGGTAGACGTCCTGCTGCACCAGGCCCACCGCACGGCGCAGGCTCTCCTGCGTCACCGAGCGCACATCCTGCCCGTCGATGGTGATGGAGCCGGACGCAACGTCGTAGAAGCGCGGCAGCAGCGAGCAGGTGGTTGACTTGCCTCCACCCGAAGGTCCCACCAGCGCGATCGTCTCGCCCGGCTCGATGGCGAGGTTCATGTGGTCGATCACCGGACGCGTCTCCCCGGTCTCGGGGGCTTCCGCCACATCGTAGGCGAAGCACACGTCGCGATACACAATCGAGCCCGCGGTCACCTCCAGCTCACGGGCGTCCGGCGCATCCTCGATATCCGGCACCGTGGCCAGCACCTCGTCCATGCGCTTGAAGCCGGCGATGGCCTTCTGGAACGTCTCGGTGGAGTTCACCAGCGTCTCCACCGGCGTGGCAAACAAGCTGATATACAGGGCAAAGGTTGCCATATCAACCGCCGACATGCTCCCGCGCGCCACCAGGTAGCCGCCGAGCACCACGATCGTTACGTACAGGGTGCCGGTCATGAGCGCGCTCGTTGCCTGATAGGAACCCATCACGTGGTACTGCGCCACCTTGGAGGACAGGTAGCGGTCGTTGGACGCGCGGAACTTCGAGCGCTCGGTACGTTCGTTCGCGAAGGACTTCACCACGCGCATGCCCGCCAACGAGTCCTGGAGCTGCGAGTTCACCTCCGAGATCTTGGTGCGGTTGTCGGCGAACACCGCGCGCATATGCAGGTTCTGACGCACCATGACCGCAGCAAAGACCGCGGTGATCGCCGCCATGACGCCTGCCAGGATCGGGGAGATGGTGAACAGGATCACGAAGGCACCCACGATCTCGATCGTGCAGATGATGAGCCATTCCGGCACGTGGTGCGCCGCCTCGCAGATGTCGAACAGGTCGTTCACCACACGGCTCATCATGTCGCCCGAGTTGTGCTTGTCGAAATAGGCGAAGCTGAACCGCTCGTACTGGTCGAACAGGTCCTCGCGCATCCGCGATTCCATGCGGGCGCCCATGATGTGACCCTGCGCCGACACGAAGTAGCGACAGGCGCAGCGCACCAGGTACAGGGCGATGAGGCCAGCCGCCAGCAGGGGCAGGGCTGCCAGGATCGCCTGCGCATCCTCCGTGAACAGGCCGTTGGTCAGTGCGCGCAGGATGGATGGGAACGCGAGGTCAATGCCGGCCAGCACCAGGGCACAGCCCGTGTCGGCGAAAAACAGCCGCTTCTCAGGCCCGTAGTACGAAAGAAAGCGCTTGAACATGTATCTGAACTCATCCTCCTCAACGAACGCTGGGGCAGCACGGGCCGCCCCAGCAACACGGCCATCAGGCCTGTTCATCCTGCCTGCCGCGGTGTGCGCGGCCCGGGATGCGGGCGCAGGCACGGCACGCGGCCACAGGGCGCCGCCGCGGCGCGCGGGCCACCAACTCGCAGCCGAGCCGCACGGCCCCGGGGCGCCGCTGCACCCGCAGCCCGCGGGCCGCATCGCCCCCGCTTGCCGCGGTACAACGGCAGCCCGCCCGCAAGGGGCCCCGTCTACAGCCGACGAGAGATGGCGTCGCAGGCCAGCGCGCCCACCACGGTTTTCGCGTCCTCGATCTTGCCGTCGAGCACCGCGTCGATCAGCTCGGACAGCGGCACCAAATCCACGTTCACGAACTCGTCCTCATCGGGGTTGGCGCCGTCGAAATGCAGGTTCGTCGCCATGTAAATGTGGATGAGCTCGTCGCAAAAGCCGCAGCTGGTGGCGATGGTGGTGAGGTAGCTGATGCGCCCCGGCACAAAGCCCGTCTCCTCGCGCAGCTCGCGGCGGGCGCACTCGAGCGGATCCTCGCCAGGATCGAGCTTGCCGGCCGGAATCTCCACCGTCACGCGGTCGAGCGCGGTGCGGTACTGGCGCACGAGCACGATCTTGCCCGTCTCGGTAAGGGCCACCACGGCGGCGGCACCGGGATGCCGCACCAGGTCGCGCGTGGTGCGCCGGCCGTTCGGCAGCTCAACCTCCGCGGTACGCACATCGAGGATGCGCCCCCGCCACGAGGATTCCTCCGACAAGATGCGCTCGTGCAGCTCCGCATCGCGCGGGTCGTCGTCGCCCAGCACGAGCGCCGGCGCCTCCTGCTCACCTGCCGCCTGCTCAACCAGCTGAGCTTCCATGTCCTCGTTCTCACTCATGAGCGCCTCCTGCCTTACGCCTGCATCTGTATACCCAAAACCCGCGACCGTCTCTTATGCATCCCACGCATCGCGGCCGCGCAGGGCGCGCAGGCCGATGTCGCGTCGCAGCGTCTTGCCCTCAAAGGAGATCTTCTCGCACGCGGCGTACGCCAGGTTGCGCGCCTCCTCGAAGGTGGCCCCCAGCGCGGTCACGTTGAGCACGCGCCCGCCGGCGGTCACCAGCTCGCCCGCCTCGTTCACAGCGGTGCCGGCATGGTAGGCCGTCACGCCCTCCAGCGCCTCAGCCTCCTCAACACCCTCGATGACCTTGCCCTTTTCATATGAGCCGGGATAGCCCGCACTCGTGAGCACCACCGAGACCGCCCATTCGTCGCGCCACGCGAGCTCAACCGCGTCCAAGCGCCCCTCGGCACAGGCGAGCATGACCTCCACCAGGTCGTTTTTCAGCCGAGGCAGAATGACCTGCGTCTCGGGATCGCCGAAACGCGCGTTGAACTCCAGGACCTTCGGGCCGGCGGGCGTCAGCATGAAGCCGCCGTACAGGCAGCCGCGGTAGTCGATGCCCTCGGCGGCGAGCTGCGCCACCGTGCGCTCCATCACGGCGCACATGGCAGCATGCTCCTCATCGGTCACGATGGGCACGGGGCTGTAGACGCCCATGCCGCCGGTGTTCGGGCCCCGGTCGCCCTCAAGCGCGCGCTTGTGGTCCTGCGAGGTTGCCATGGGGCGCACGCAGCGGCCGTCGGTGAACGCCAGCAGCGAGCACTCGGGGCCGGTGAGCATCTCCTCGATCACCACGGTCGAGCCCGCCGCGCCGAACGCGCCGCCGAAGCACTCGCGCACGGCCTCCTCGGCCTGCGCAAGCTCGGTTGCCACGATCACGCCCTTGCCGGCGGCCAGGCCATCGGCCTTCACCACGAGCGGCGCGCCCTGCTCACGCACGTAGGCAAGCGCCGAGGCCTCGTCGGCAAAGCTGCCGTAGGCGGCCGTGGGAATGCCCGCGCGGTCCATGAGCTGCTTGGAGAAGAGCTTGGATCCCTCCATCTGTGCGCCGGCGGCGCCGGGACCGAAGCACGGGATGCCCGCTGCGCGCACCGCGTCGGCCACGCCCGCCACCAACGGGGCCTCCGGACCGATCACCACCAGCCCGCAGCCCGTCTCGCGCGCGAACTCGGCAACCGCCGCCGGGTCCTCCGCATCAAGCGCCACGTTCTCGCCCACCGCCAGCGTGCCGCCGTTGCCCGGGGCGATGTACAAAGAGCCGCAACGCGGCGACTGCGCCAGCTTCACCGCCAGCGCGTGCTCGCGGCCGCCGCTGCCCAGCAGCAGGATGTCGATGGTGTTCTCACATGCGCTCATGCGTCCTCCTTTTCAGCGGGGCCTCGGTCGACGGCCCCGGATATACCTTCACCCGCGCTTGCGCGCGAAGCCGCCCGCCATCGCGAGCGGCCCCTTATGAACAAGAAGGCCGCAACGGGTACGGCCTTCGTTCGATTTCAGCCGGCGGATGCGCTACCAGCTGCGCATGATAGTCTGCTCGCGATCGGGACCCACGGCCACGATCGACACGCGCGTGTGCGCCAGCTCCTCGATGCGCGCCACGTACGCCTGCGCCTCGGCGGGCAGCTCCTCGAACGTGCGGCATTCGGTGATGTCGACCTTCCAGCCCGGCAGCTCCTCGTACACGGGCACGGCATGGTGGAACACGCTCTGGTGCTCGGGAACCGTGGTATAGCGTACCCCGTCGCACTCGTAGGCCACACACACCTTGATGGTGTCGAACTCGGAGAGCACGTCGAGCTTGGTGAGCGCGATGTCAGTGAGACCGTTGGCGCGCGCGGCGTAGTTGGCGATCACGCCGTCGAACCAGCCGCAGCGACGACGGCGACCGGTGGTGACGCCGTACTCGTAGCCCACCTCGGTCAGCGTGCGGCCGGCCTCGCTCGTGTCGTAGTCCAGCTCGGTGGGCATGGGGCCCGAACCCACGCGGGTGATGTAGGCCTTCATGATGCCCAGCACCCGGTCGATGTTCTTCATGCCCACGCCCGAGCCGGTCACCGCGCCACCGGCGGTGCAGTTGGACGAGGTCACGAACGGATAGGTGCCGTGATCGATGTCGAGCAGCGTGGCCTGGGCGCCCTCGAACAGAATCGACTTGCCCTGCTCAACCAGGTCGTTCAGCAGAATGCCCGTCTCGCAGATGTAGGGAAGCAGGCGCTCAGCCATGGGCAGGTACTGCTCGCAGATCTGATCCACGGTGTAGGTGGGCAGGCCGAAAATGAGCTCGAGCTGCGGGTTCACGCGGTCGAGCGCGCAGGCGAGCTTCTCGCGGAAGATCTTCTCGTCGAGCAGGTCCTGCATGCGCAGGCCGATGCGCGCCATCTTGTCCTGGTAGCACGGGCCGATGCCGCGCTTGGTGGTGCCGATAAGGTTCTTGCCCAGGCGGCTTTCGAAGGCGCCGTCCAGGTCGATGTGATACGGCATGATGATGTGCGCGTTGCCCGACACCTTGAGATTGGCGGTGGAGATGCCGTCGTGCTCGAACATGTCGATTTCCTCGAGCAGCACCGCGGGGTTCACCACGCAGCCGTTGCCCACCACCGAGATGCACTCCGGATACATGATGCCCGAGGGGATCTGGTGCAGGCCGTACTTCTTGTCGCCCACCACGATGGTGTGCCCGGCGTTGTTTCCGCCCTGGTAGCGCACTACGCAGTCGAACTCAGGGGCAATCAGATCGCAGATCTTTCCTTTGCCCTCGTCGCCCCACTGGGTACCCACCAACACTGCTGACGGCATGGCCACTCCTCGTCTGTGCGCGCGAAGCTCCGGCGCCTCGCGCAGATCGCCTGTCGAACGGGCCATAAGGCCCAACATTCTTCATTATACGGCCCGGGGCGGCGTCACGAGCGCGCGGCGGCGCACATCGTCAAGGCCATAGATTTTCAGGCGCCTTGGCGATGGCCGGCGCCGGGGCGTCGATGCTGCATCTGCGGACACCCTGACGGCGGCGGGCCAACACTGCGACACCGCTGCGACATTGCTGCGACAAAATGTCGCAGCGGTGTCGCAGCGGTGTCGCAGCCGTGTCGCAGTTCTGTCGCAGTCGTGTCGCGGCGCTGTCGGAGCGGTGTCGCAGCAACATCCAAACGACACGTCCGCACCTCTTCGACAACGCATCCAGACCTAAGCCTTCACGTATCGCCGCACTGAGCTTGACCTGCCCGCTGTCGGCATCACGAGTCCCTTATCGATAAGCTCACGAAGATACCGTTGCACGGTCCGCACGCTCTTGCCCAGCTTCCGCGACAGATCCTGAGCGTCCATCGGCTCATCTTTGCTCAGCATCAGATACACACTCCGCACAATGGGACGCAGCGATTCAAGTCGCTCGTCCTGTACCGGCGCATCAACCGCCGCAAACTCCACGATATCGTCGGTGCAGCTGAGCGGCACGCCGCACTCCTGCAAACCTTTCACCAGCCTGCGCACGTCATCCGAATCAATTCCCAACGCTTCATGTGCCTCCCGCACCGACACGCTCGCATGCTCGCGCAGAAGCAGCATCAGGGCCTCTGCGTCCTTCTCAACCGCCTCGCCCGTCATCGTCGCAAGCCAGGCGCGGTTTTCCACAATTTCAGTCCCGTGCCTGCCCAGGCAAAGCACCACGCGATCGAGCCCCACCCGAAACTCCGGACTCTCGAGGGCCCGCGAACGCAGCTCCCTGATCATGAAAGGTATGCCCGTGCCGTTGCCCTCGGCAACCTTCGTATCGTCATCCGAGAGAGGGACGCCGTCTATCAGCGACATCAGAAGGTCATTTCGGCACTCCGACACCCCCGCAGCAAGGTTGTTGCGCGTCCTCGTCCCCCACAGGCCGCCCGGATTTGAAATCTCGATGCGGTTCGGATATACATCGACACTTACCGACTGCCCGATAAACCGATCATCATACTCACGATGCACGATTGCATTTGCAATCGCTTCGCGTAACACCTCGCGCGGTATCTCGAGCTCGTCACGGCGGCCGGTTCCGCTCACAATCGACACGCTTCTCAAATTGCGCGCAACAGCCCCGACAGCCGTGTCGATCATCTCCACCACACCGCCATCGCAGCGCGCGCGGTCTACAAACCGTACGGCACCAGGTGCACCCTTCTCATTGTCTGGAAAAACCGCAACGTCCACGATCAGCTTGGGGTAGTACTGCTGAGGATAGGACCCCAGAACGAGAAGGCCCGCCATCGTGACCGCACCGTCGGCATCCACCACCCCAAGCCGCCTGAGCTTCTCTTCCCTATCCTGCGCCCCTCGCAAGGCGCGGCTTTGGCGGCGCCTTTGCAGAAGATCGGCCACCAGGTCGTCATCCAGGTCCTCTGGCCGCGCCACGGGTTTTCTGTCCGCCCCGCTGCGCACCATCGCGTTTTGCAGCTCGAACAGCTCCGTAGCGGAAAGCAGCACATCCTTATCGCACACGCGCTTAAAGCTGCCCGACCGAACCCCACGCGCCTCGATATAGCACGGCTTCTGCGCCAACTCGTTCTCGAATACCTCAACAACGAGCAGTTGTCCGTCTTCAAAGTCAATGAACTCCGCCTCATACCGAGGTGGGTTAGCGAGCTTGACGCCGTCTTTACCGCCATCGCCGATACCGCTCATGAATTGACCGAGCGTTCTTTGCGCATCGAACTCAGAATCGAGCACGAACCCATGCGGCTCGCTCAGACCCAGCACCAACACACCGCCGCGCGTGTTTGCAAACGCACTCACACTCTCCCAAACGTCGGAGCTCAATTTGCGACCGCACGTCTTCGCTTCATATCGCTCGTCGTCTGAACCGTGCCGCCTCATGGCGTCAATCGCCGTCGCAAGCTGTTCTGGTGTGATCATGGCGCCCCGCAGCCTCCGTGTATGATATCTGGACTTTACCCAGTATACATGCACTGCGACACCGCTGCGACACGACTGCGACATTTTGTCGCAGCGATGTCGCAGCTTTGTCGGAGCAATGTCGCAGTGCTGTCGTACCAAAGTCGGAGCCGTGTCGCAGCGGCACCCAACGGCGCCGGAGCACCCCGCCGCAGCCCCGTGCACTCATCGGATGCAGAAGCCACCGCCGGTTGAACGCAAGGCCCGTCGCATCCAACGCGCCATGCCTGCACCCTCATCGCAAGCAGCCGAGGCATCACCCGCCTCGTTACTCCATCGCGTGCTCGTCCAGCTCGTAGAACTTGGTAGACGCCGGCAGGAACATGAGGTCCACGTCGCCAATCGGGCCCGAACGGTTCTTTGCCACGATCACGCGCGTCACGCCCTCGCCCGGACGGTCGTCGCGCGCCGCCTCCTCCTCGGTGGTCGAGCGGTCAAGCAGCAAGATGATGTCGGCATCCTGCTCGATGGAGCCCGATTCGCGCAGGTCGCTCATCTGCGGACGCTTGCCGGTGCGGCCCTCCAGCGAACGGTTGAGCTGCGACAGCATGATCACCGGCACGCCCAGCTCCTTCGCCATGATCTTCAAGCCACGGCTCATCTCCGACACCTCGACGGCGCGGTTGCCGTTGTAGTTCTTGCCCGCCGGCGGATTCACCAGCTGCAGGTAGTCCAGCACGATAACGGCCTTCTCCTTGTTGTGCAGCATGCGTCGGCTCTTGGCGCGAATCTCGGTCACCGTCGTGCCGGGCGTGTCGTCGATGAGGATGTCCAGGCGCGACAGCTCCTTGGTCGCCTCGTTGATGTTGGCCCAATCCTGCGGCGAGATGCGACCAGTACGGAAATTCGACATGCTCACCATGGCCTGGGCGCAGATGAAGCGCTGGGCGATTTCCTTGCCGGACATCTCAAGCGAGAAGAAGCCCACGGTGTAGCCGTCTGCCGCCGCGTTCAGCGCCAGGTTCAGCGCGAACGAGGTCTTACCCACGGCGGGTCGGGCACCGAGAACCACCAGCTGGCCCTCGCGCAGGCCCATGAGCATGCGGTCGAGGCTCGGATAGCCCGTCGGCGCGCCGTGCACCTCGCCACCTGCGGCCGCAACCGCCTCGGCCTCGTTGTAGGCCTCGACCATGAAATCCGACAGCGTCTTGTAGGAGCTGCGAACCTCGCGCTCGGTCACCGACAGCAGCATGCTCTCCGCGCGCTCGATGACCTCCTTGGTATCCTGCGGCGCATCGTAGGCGAGCGCGTTGATCTGGTGCGTGGCGCCGATAATCTCACGCAGCATGGCGTCGCGTCGCACGATCGACGCATGGTGCTGCCAGTTCACCAGCGACATCGTGTTGCCCATGAGCTCGAGGATATACGCCTCGCCGCCCACCGCCTCAAGCTTGTCGATCGAGGTCAGGTAGTCGATCAGCGAGATGGTGTCGATGGGCGTGTTGCTCTCGTACATCCCGTGCATGGCGGTGAAGATCGTCTTGTGCGACGGACGGTAGAAGTCATCGGGCAACAGCTCTACCAGCGCCTCTTCCACCACCTCGTTCGACAGCATCATGGCGGCGAGTACGTTTGCCTCCGCCTCGGTGTTGTTCGGGAGCCCTCCGCGCGCACCGCGATCGGACTGCGATGCCGGCGACCACGCGAAATCGGCTGAGCCGTTCGTGGGCATGGAGCCCTCCCCTCCGCGCCACGGCACCCGGGCGCACGTAGAATTTGCTTGGACCATCTATATTAGGCCATCAGATGATCGGACACGCGCTCGTTCAAAGCGGCGCACCCAACAACGCATGTGCCGAACGCCGCGCCATCTCGATACAGCGCGCAGCCATCACGCGCTGTCAAGACGCAATATCGGCCAGTCGGCAATCCACATCCGCATGAGGAAAACTGCCTTGCGCACACCTGCCGAAACAACAGTTATCAACGTTTTCCACAATTTTGTTCGCTTCTTCAGGTGAGTTTTCCACATGCATATTGGGCTTACCGATGTCTTACATTTCAGCAGGTCATACCCCATTTCTTCACAATACGTATCTATGAAGAATTAGAGTATTCGCAGGTAGGCGATGCTGTTTCAACAAACAAGCAGGTCAGGCGCACATAGCAAAGCCTCAGCGGGATGTAATGCCGCGCCGCCAAAAACCGCATATCCCTTCTCAGGACGACTATCCGTCGCACAACCCCCTGTGGAATTCTCCTTGCGATTTCCCACAGGCCACACAGCCGCCCGCCAACGTGCCCGATACGGAGCAAGGGGGCAGCACGTCCGCGCGGCATCGAGCAGCACGGACGACCCTTCACGACCCCTGGACGCAGAAAAAGGCCCCGCGCATAGCACGCGGGGCCTTCGATCACAGGCGATGTGATAACGAGCGCGAAACGCTACTCAGCGGCAGCCTCAGTCTCAGCGACCTCAGCCTCGGCCTCGACCTCAGAGGCCTCCTCAGCCTCGGTCTCCTCCTCGGCCTGAACACCAACGAGCACAACCACGGTGGCTTGAATCTCGCGGTACAGCGAGATGGCGACCTCGTGGGCACCGGCAACCTTGATCGGCTTGCCGAGCTCGATGCGCTTGCGGTCGATCTCGACGTCGAGCTGAGCCTTGAGGGCATCGGCAATCATCGAGGACGTGACGGAGCCGAACAGGATGCCCTCGTCGCCAACCTTGGCGTCAACGGCAACCTTCTGGCCGTCCAGCTTCGCCTTGAGCGCGTTGGCGTTCTCCAGGCGGACAGCCTCGCGCTTCGCGATGTTGTTGCGACGCTGCTCGAGCTGCTTGAGCTCGCCCTTGGTAGCCGCAACCGCGAGCTTCTGGGGGATCAGGTAGTTCTCGGCGAAGCCCTGGGCCACGTCGACAACGTCACCCTCGCCGCCCTTGCCCTTGACCTCATCAAGCAGAACAACTTTCATGGGTGACCTCCCTACTTCTTCTCGCGAGGACCGCGGGTGGAAACCACGGGCACGGCGTACGGCAGAAGCGCCATCTCGCGGGCGCGCTTGATGGCGTTCGCGATGTCGTGCTGATGCTGCGTGCAAGCGCCAGTGACGCGGCGCGGCTTGATCTTGCCGCGATCGGTCATGTACTTACGGAGAAGCTGAGTATCCTTGTAGTCGATGTACTCGACGTTCTCCTTGCAGAACTGGCAGTACTTACGACGCGGCTGACGTGCAGAATAATCATTAGCCATGTCTCAAATACCTTTCGTTCGGCGGTTCGGAACACAAGGTTACCCAACCGCCCCTGTTGAATCCCTTAGAACGGGATGTCCTCATCGTAGACGTCGACCGCCGGGGGTACCGGAGCGGGCGCCGGGGCGTAGCCGCCCTGCTGGGCCCCGTAGGGCTCCTGCCCGTAGGACTGGCCGTCGCCCTGCTGCCCGCGGCTCATGAACTCGATCTCGTCCACGATGACCTCGAGCTTGCTGCGGCGCTGGCCGTCGCGCTCCCAGGAGCTGTAGCGCAGCTTGCCCTCGATCGCGACCTTGGACCCCTTGGAGAGGTAGCGGGACACCGCCGCGGCGCGGGTGCCGAACATCGTGCAGTCCACGAAGTTCGGGTAGTCCTCCCACTCCCCGCTCTGGGGGTTGCGGCGGCGATCGTTGACCGCGACGCCGAAGGACAGCACCTGGGTGCCGCCCGCGGTGGCGCGCATCTCGGGATCGCGGGTGAGGTTACCTGAGATATTGACTCGGTTGATGCTCATACGTGTTCACTACCTCTCATATGCAGCGTGTGTCGCCGCCTTCAATCCAGATTCCTTACTCCATGTCGTCACGACGGACGATGCGGTGGCGAATCACAGCGTCGGTGATGCGCAGCACGCGATCGAGCTCGGCGATCGAAGCGGGGTCTGCATGGAAGTTGATGAGGGTGTAGTCACCTTCGGTGAGCTTGTCGATAGCGTACGCGAGCTTGCGCTTGCCCCACTCATCGACGTTGTCGACCTTGCCATTGCCCTCGGCGATCGTGGTATCGATGCGCTTCATCACCGCAAGACGGGTCTCGGGATCGAGGCTGGGGTCAACAAAGAACAGCAGTTCATAGGCCTTCATTTGGTCACCTCCTCTGGACAAACGGCTCCGGGTCGTGAAGGTGCGCCCGAAGCAGGAAAAGACCTGTTAACTATAGACGAGTTAACAGCGTTTGTCCGGTTGCGCCCACATCACCCATGAGCTCCACACATCCCGCTCGGACCAAAGCCCTGAAGAAAAGCCTGATCTCCTCGGGTGCGATTTGCCGACATCATCGTGGCAGGAGCTTCTTGCCCATATTCCCACCTGCGTCCCCATAAACCTTACCCGCAGGCAGCACCGGGCTTGCGGCAATCCCGTTCAGGCAGGTAGCCGACGTGCACGGCATCCATAGCAAAGCGCCCCACCTGCATGCTCTCCATCGAACATACGCAGATGAGGCGCTTCGCCTTCATGCGACCTTCACATCGTGCCCGCACAAGCCGTGCCGCCCCCAACCTGGTAACAGGCGAGCGGCACGTCCCTACACCCTCTGGACCGGACCGTCCTCGGCAGAAGCATCGTCCGCGCCATCGGAAGCGGGGGTAGCAGAGGCATCGTCGGCCTCCTGCACCACGGGCCCCTCTTCCTCCTCAGTGGTGATGGGACCCAGCGCAATCGGCTCACGGGGCTGCTCAGAAACGCGAGTAGACTCACCTGCGTCCTCATCGCCAGGCTCATCGCCGTCCGAAGCAGCGCCGGCATCAGGTACCGGACTTGCAGGCGACACCGGAGCCGAATCCCGCGGCGGCCACTCAGCAGCCGTAGCAGCACGCGCACCCTGGGTATGAATCGGCACACCGTCCGGCAGCGGAGCGCTCGAAACACCCCAGCGATTCACATCAAACCGGTTGAACCACTGGCCCACCGCGTTGATGCTCACCAGGCTCATCGCCGTGGAAAGGACGCTGCCAGCGAAACCCGCTGCCACCACGAGCACCACCAGTATCAGCAACGGCGCCGCGCCAAACGAAAGCAGCTGGTTCACCGCCCGGGCGGTGTCGTAGTAATAAGCTCCGTGCACGCCGAGCACCGACACCGCACCCAGCACACCGCCGAACGCGGCAATCGCCGCCACGATGGCAACCAGGCTTCGATACACCCATTGGCACACCGCGCCCACCAGCGCAACGCCAACCACCCGCGCAAATCCACCGAAGTCGCGCGCGATCATCTGGCACAGGCGATCCAGGCGCCACCCGGCAGCAAAACTGTCATACAGGGTGGCACGCAGCGCCGCGGCCATGATGAAGGTGTTCAACACCACGCCAACCAGTCCGGCAACCAGGGAGAAGGACGCGATGTGGCGGCTTCCGTACTCGAACAGCTCGCCCAGCACGCCCATCACCAGGCCCATGTCGAACCACACGACGTGAGGAAACAGCAGGCCGAGCACCGAGTACGCCACAAAGCCCATGCTCAAGCACACCAAAAACGCCTTGCCGCCGGTGGTGAGCAACTTGCCGTAGTCAACCCCGCGCTGCTTGGGAGCCGCGTCCACGCCCCATGCGGTCAGCCGCGCCCATTCAAGGGCGTAACCCAGCAGTACGATCTGCCCCAGAATGGGAATCCACCCAACCAGCGTCAACACCAGCACCGGCTTGATCCAGCCCTTGTCGCGCGTCATCATCTTCCACGACGACATGAACCCCAGGTCCTGCGATAGCATCCAGCTCCCTGCCTTCCGTCCTTATCCCGCCTGCCGTCCATCCGCGCGATCGACATCGCGCGCAGGGGCGGCAGCCTCATCTGCACCGCAGCCCACTGGGGCCACGGCATCCTCGACCTCCACTTCGGGTCCGGCAGCCGCCTCGGTTGCCGCGCGCTCATGGCGCTCAACCAGCGCAGCCAGGCCCGGCGAGAGCGGGCGCGCCTCGCGTGGATACAGCTGGCCTGTTGTTCCGGCAGATAGGTATGACGAGCTGAAATCAATCCCGTCAACCGTCCGCACATAAGGCATCGCCAGCAGGTACGCCAACGCATCGCCGCGCTTCGCCGCCTCGCAGAGCACCGCATCGCTTCTCCCGGCGTCCGTTTCCACGAACCCATCGTAAGCAAGCACGTACGACTCAGGAACCTCGCGCTCAAGAACATCGGTCACCGAATCGTGCACTTCGTCCGCCGTCTCGCCATCATGCTCAAAGGCCACCAGGCCATCCGCACAGCACAGCACGGTAAACGGCACGAATCCGCCCTCGGAGCGAACGCGCGCCCGAGCTTGGTCGAATGCGCAGTCTATCGCCTGGCGCATCGGCTCGGTCAGCTCGAGCTCGGCGGTCGCGACGAACCCTGGGTTCTCAACCATGGGACCCCCTTTATCGTTATAGGCAGTGTAGCCCCCAATGGATTCCGTCATACCCATCCCGCGCGCAGCTTAAGCGAATCGCAAGCGATCGCTAAGCGGCGCTTTCGAATTGAAGGGGCGAGGAGGCCGCATTGCGGCTCTATGGGGCAAGGGGTTTCGCGATCTGCATAGAACATGAGCTATCGCGAACCGCCCGGGGCAAGGGACGTCCTGAGCAGCGTGAGACGCGGGGCGTCGCGATCTACACGGGACAAGGGGTGCTGCCAGCCGCTCGGGCTAAGAGCTATCGCGAGGCGCACGAGCCAGGGAACATCCTGAACAACATGGGACAAGGGACATTGCGGCGTGGGCGGCGCGCGAATTCGAAGGTGGCGGCGTTGACACGCTGCGGCGCCGCTGCCCGAGACACTTCATCTGCGAACGCATCGCTCCCGCAAACGAAATAACCCCGTCCCCAAATTGAAAGCTGTTAGCTGTTGTGGGGGTGGCGGCGGTGGGAGCGCTTTCCCGCCGGACGTGAAGCCGAGGCGGTCCGCACGCTTTTCACCGTTCGCATGCCCACGCGCTTGATCGGCCGCGCGATGCGCGCCACCTGGCTCAAGTTCACCTCGGTGGGGCTCATGATGTTAAAGCGCAGCGACACCCAGCGGATCGCCATGGTCAGCGCCACGCTCACCACCGCAGCAGCGATGTTCCACACCCCAACGGTTTCCACAAGCAGCACGTAGACCGCACATCCGGCGATAGCCGCAATGGCATACAGGTTGCTGCGCCTGAAGATGTAGGGCACCTGCGCCAGGCAGATGTCGCGCAGCATGCCGCCGCCCACGGCCGTGAAGAACCCCATCATGATGCAGGCAACCGGGCCGTAACCGTAGACCATCGTCTTATCGGCACCCATGACGGCGAACAGGCCCACCGAGAAGATGTCGAGCACTGCCACCAGGCGGTCGGGCTTTTCCACCATGCGCGGAAAGGTGAAGGTCGCTGCCGCCGTGACGATCGAAACGGGCAGCGCCAGGGGCTGCTGCAAGATATAGACGTTATGCTCCTGCAGGATGATGTCGCGCAGCAGACCGCCGCCGAGCGCACACAGCACGGCCAGGCAGATAGCCCCGATCAGATCGAGCTTGTGCTGGCGGGCCGTAAGCACACCCGAGGCGGATGCCACCACCACGGCAATCATCTCGAACGCGATGGGGATAGCAACCTGGCGGCTCGCCACCGTGGATGATACAGCCACTGCAGCCATCGCTGTCAACACAACCGGATGCATCGCTCCCCCGTTCCTTGCGCCGGGGACGCCTGACCCGGCACCGTTCATCTTAGCGAACTCGGAGGGCGCAGGCATCGCAAAGTCCCGCGAACCGCCATCGGCACCATGTCACCCGGGGCCGCAAAATGCGCACAACGTGAGATTCTGTCAAAAACCGCTTGCACCTGACGCTCATTCCGGTAAACTGGCTAATGCATTTCACGGAGAGTTGTCCGAGTGGCCGAAGGAGCACGATTGGAAATCGTGTAGGCGTCAAAAGCGTCTCCGGGGTTCAAATCCCCGACTCTCCGCCAGCACCTTCCCATGGCCTGTTACCACCTAACGGGCCATGTTCCATTCCCTGCGGAGGGGTGGCAGAGTGGTTGAATGCGGCGGTCTCGAAAACCGTTTACCCGGTGTCCCCGGGTACGAGGGTTCGAATCCCTCCTCCTCCGCCAGTTTACTTTCTCAACGAGCCACCTATGGCTCGTTTTTCTTTATGGATCGCAAGGACTCAGCGCTTTTCCCGCTACGCCTTCCCCACGTTAACCGTCAGCAGGCGCGGCCAGGTGGTAACCTGCAGGCTCAGAGGCATCTGGTCGAGCGTGTCCCACATCTCGGCGGGCAGAGTGTAATCCCATATCACATACAGCAGCGGCAGCGTGACTTCCGACCCCGCAGCGAGCCTCGAATAATCGATGTCCGGAAACGCCTCGGATTCCGCCGGCATGAAACTCTGATTGCCGTAGGTCAACCCCAGCACCAATGCACTCGACCGCAGGTCGAACAGCTCGATTTCCCGCTCCCCGTCGTTGCGCACGGTCACGTCCACGCGCACCATGCGATACCGCCCATCCTGCTGGGCGTTCTGCTTGTACGTGTCCGGGCAGAGCTCCCGCACCTCATCGTCGGTCAAGAACTGCGCGGGGGCCACCTGCAGGCTCACCTCGTCATAGGCGGGATACGGCACATTCCCACCGGCCTGGAACACCTCGCGCGGCGGATTGGGGAACTCCGTTGCCAGCGCATGGGCCCGCACGCCCACGAACGCCAGCCCCGCCACAACAAGCAGTACACCAAGAGCCGCCACCACCTTGCGGCGGCGGGCGCGCTTGCCCAGCGCGGCCATAACCTGTTCGCGCTCAGCACTATTCGGCATCATCGGATCCCCCCAACGCGTCCGCGGCGCCGGTGTCTGTCACCTTGCCGCCCTTCATCTGGATGATCACATCGGCCAGGTCGTCGAGCTCCTCCTTATCGTGGGAGGCAACGATCACCAAAGCGCCCCGTTCGCGCGCTTCGCGGATCAGCTGCATGGTCACCTCAACCGATGCATCGTCCAGCCCGTTAAACGGCTCATCGAGCAGCACCAGGTCGGGCTGCTCCATGAGGGCCGAGATGACGCCGATCTTTTGGCGCATGCCGAGCGAGTAGGTCCTGATAGGCTTTCTGCTCAAGGGGTCCAACGCCAGGCGCAGCATCAGGTCAACGATATCCTGTTCCTGCGCAATACCGCGAATCGCGGCGATCTCCTTGAGGTAGCGCAAGCCCGCGTACCGGCGAATAACCCCTGGCTCCTCGATGAGCACCCCGACGCTTTTGGGAAACGCCAAGCCAGAACCCTCCCCCAGCGGCACCCCGTCGATGAGGACGCGCCCCGTTGTGGGAAGCATCAAGCCGCAAAGTGTTCGCAGCAGCACGGTTTTACCCGATCCGTTCTTGCCGCGTAGGCCGTAGATATGCCCCGAGCGAAACGTCAGGTTGATATCGGTGAGAACCTCCTCGGTTCCCATTCGCTTGCCCATATGTTCAACAACAATGTGCATGGTGCGAGCACCGCCTCAATGTAGAAAATCAATAGTTCGAAGGTTGGTGAACAACAAGCCGAACACCGCGCCCAGGGGCAGCAGCCCCACCGCAAGCCACAACAGCGGCGCGCCTGCGGCCTCATACTCCACGTACCGGTGAAGCATCAGCAGGTTCGGAACCAGGACGGGAAGGCCGGTAAACACCGATACCGTCACATATCCCGCAAGCGCAGCCACCCCAACCGGAGCGCTCACGATCACAGCGATGCCGCCGGCAACGAGCGACATGACAAGCACCACCGCAAACTCCAGGCAGCATGAGCGCAGCAGGCACTCCACACCCCACGCAACGGGCCCCTCCATGGCAAACAAGCCCGCAGCGTCTGCAGAAAGCGACCCAAGACCAGGAGACCCCTTGAGCGCCAGCGCGATCGCCACGCAGCACATGAGCCGCCATATCAGCTGAAACGCCACGTAGCCCGTCACCGCAGCGATCCTGTGCGCCCAGTACGACGTTCGAGAACGCGAGGCCAGCAAACGCATACGCTCGATATCGTTCTGCGGGGGCATGAGCAGGCATACGGCACCCAGCGAGATGATAAGCAAGCTGCACAACCACAACACGGGAATCGAGAACGTCTGACCGGAGGCAAGATAGTCCTGAATTCGCGCCCCTCGAACGATGTTGCAGTATATATCCCCTGCAGTGACGTACGCCCCCGCCTGCATGCGCAGGTTCGCAGCGGAAGCCAGCGGAACAACAGTCGCTATCGCACACGCAGCAACACCGGCGGCATAGCGCGTTGTCACGCGGCGCACGAGACGCCCGAAAGCACCGCCCGACTCCTTCGGCCTCATTGCGCCTCCCGCCTTGCATCCACTGCAAGCGGGATAGCCCCCGCACAGGCGAGCAAGCCGAACTCAAGCGCAAGCAACCAAAACGGGCACCCGACGTTTCTTGAGGGGTCGATAATCGTCAGCGGACTCACGGTGCCGCAACCCAACGCCGTGAACACGGTCGTCAATACATACAGCAGCAGAAACGGCAGCACATGGACGATGAGCCCATACTCGGTGATGTAGGTCACCGCTAGGCCAAGCGTGGCCAGCACGCCGCCGGCCACGAACAGGATGCCGAGCCACAGGGCAACCCACGCCAACGGCTGCATCATATACAGCTCCGCAAACATGCTCGTGGGTTGTGCCACCTGATGCCCGGCGCCGGCAACAGGATTGATAACGGGGTAGCGCGTAAGCAGCAACAGGAAGCTGAGCGCGCAGGGAACAACGGCCACAACGCCTCCAGAGACAAATGTCGCGATCCACTTGGAGCAGAGATAGGTTCCCCGGCTCACGCGCGTGCATATCACCTGGGCATAGTGATCGGCGCGATCGCGCAGCAAGCTGCCCGCGTGGGGTAACCCGGCAAGCAAGGGCAGCAGCAGGAAGTACAGGTAGCCATGAAAGGAATATGCGTCTGCCGGCATCCAGTGCATCCAAATGAAATCGGGTGAAAAGTTCATGGCCGCGTGCAGGGCAGCCTCGGAGGCAAAACCCGCCATACCAGATGTGGCGTCCAATATGTCCACAATGAAGTGATGGGTTGCAAGCAGGCAGGCAAACAGGAGCGCAAAGAGCATCCCCTTACTTGTGAACGCCCTTTTCAGCTCCAAACGAAGGCAAGGGACCATACGGTTATCTCCATTCTGTTGGCACCGGTGTCCATGATGTACCTGCCTCCTCGGGAGCCTGCTCCACCAAACCGTTCACGTCAACGGTGAAATACAGCGGGGCATCCTGATTGCTCACGGCTTCCTCCGTCACCACAAAGCCAACATGCCCCGATACCGACTCACCCACGGCAAGGGGCACCCAAGCTGCGTCGCGACCCGGTGCAGTAAAATCCGTAAAATCACTCGCCACCGGCTCCGCACCGTAGAAAATGCCGTCTTCGGAGTTCGCATTAAGACTGCAAGCAGTTGCTAGGAACTTATCGTCCCCTGTGTGCGACGCATTCTTGACCGTTAGCTCAACATCTACGTACAGGTGATTGTCTTGGAATGTCCCGTCTGCATCTAACTGCGCAGTCTCGTTGCGCAAGAGGCCCATTTTCTCAACGGGCAGCAACGGCAAGGATCCCCGCGTTTTCCCCACCCGAATGTCATGCACCGTCACCTCATACCCCGATACCGTGTACACCTGGCCAATTGCCGCTTCGGGCGGCCTCGTTTCCGGCGCCGGAATGCTTGTCCATTCAATAGATGGGGGATTGAAATAGGTTACTAGCTGAGCGATAGGTGAGCGCACGAGTATGTTGCTCATTGAGGGGTTGATAATCATGCTTGCGGCTGAACCAACAACAAGGAGAGCAAGGATGATGCAGAGCGCGGTTCCCGCTCGTTTTGCTCTTCTCATCCCGCTCTCCTTAGGTCTCGTAACGAATGCCTGACGGTCCTACTCGCTGTCAGGACTCCATAGCATGTTTACCGTACCCGTACTGAACTGTGGGTACAGCATGAGGCTCCCGTAATTATGCCCGCGCTCATACACGTTTGTCCGAATATGGTATGCGTACCCGCGATAGCACATTTTATTATCAAGAGCGGCGCCTTCATCGCAATTATAGTTGTCTGTTCCCATACCAGCGTACGCACGTCCCACACCCTTCGCCTTGTAGGCGCTCGAGGACTGATCGTTGAACGTGTACATGGGAGACACGTCATCCTTGCGACGAGATCTGGTAATCAAGCGCAAATCATAATGCGAAACATAGCGCGTGTACCTCGTATTTGTGCTGTCTTTTGCCTGGGCCAGCGCAGGTGTAACAATGGCACCAACCGAAAGCAGCAACACCGCAACATACGCTAACAGTACGCCCTTATCCTTCGAAAAGAACTTCATGGCTTTCTCCTTATAAAGAAACCGAAGCTTGTCGAGCGCTCAATAGCAGGATACCGCTCAATTCGGATAGCACATGGCTAAGTATTCGAAAATCGGTGAATGGTAGTTTTTTACCGATAATTGCGCAAAACGACTTTTATTTTACGATTTATCATTTTCTGTCCTTCATCTTTGTGAAGAACCAGTGTTTTGAACAGGATGACGCTTAGCTGAATACAGGCAGCTAAAAGGACACTGCCGACGTAAATGAACTGCCTCCCATTTCCTGATGTCCGAGAAATGGGAGGCGGTTCAAGACCGGCAACGCCCTGCAACGCATCACTTGTTGTGTGGATGGGCAGCCCCCGCTGCAAGCAGGAGGCATCCATCTTCTCCGGCGACTACTCGAAGCTCAGGTGCTCCAGGCGGTCGAACACCGTGTCGACGCGCGTGAGGAAGTCCCACGGATCGAAGATCTCATCGAGCTTCTCGGTGCTCACCGTGCACTCCGGATCGGCCTCCAGACGCTCGCGCAGGGTCGGGCCGTCCTGCGCGGCGTGCACGTCGTCCCACACGGCCATCGAGTTGCGCTGCACGATCTTGTAGGCGTCCTCGCGCGTGATGCCGGTGTCGACCAGCGCCAGCAGGACCTTGGACGAGAAGATCAGGCCGCGCGTGAGGTCGAGGTTGGCCTGCATGCGCGCCGGATAGAGAATGAGCCCGTCCACGATGCGCGTGAGGCAGGTGAGCATGTGGTCGAGCGCGATGAAGCTGTCGGCCTGCGCCACGCGCTCGGCGGAGCTGTGCGAGATGTCGCGCTCGTGCCACAGGGCCACGTTATCGAAGGCCACCTGGGCGTTGGCCTTCACCACGCGGCTGAGGCCGCAGACCTTCTCCAGCGTGATGGGGTTGCGCTTGTGCGGCATGGCCGAGCTGCCCTTCTGGCCCTTACGGAACGGCTCCTCGGCCTCAAGGGTGTCGGTCTTCTGCAGGTTGCGGATTTCGGTGGCGATGCGGTCGCAGGTTGCCGCCGTCGTGGCCAGCACCCCGGCGAGGTACGCGTGATGGTCGCGGGAGATGACCTGCGTGGACAGCGGATCGTGGGCCAAACCCAGGTGCTCGCACACGTACTCCTCGACAAAGGGATCGATGGAGCTGTAGGTGCCCACCGCGCCGGAGATCGCGCCGAACGCCACGTTCTTGCGGGCATCCAGCAAACGATCGAGGTCGCGCTTGAGTTCCCAGGCCCAGCTGCCGAACTTCATGCCGAACGTCATGGGCTCGGCGTGGATGCCGTGCGTGCGGCCCACACACAGGGTGTTGCGCTCCTCGAAGGCACGGCGGCGGCAGGTCTCGCCGAGCTTGCGCACGTCCTCGATAATGATGTCGGTGGCCTGAACGAGCTGATAGCACAGAGCGGTGTCGCCCAGGTCGGAGCTGGTCATGCCGTAGTGGACCCAGCGGCTTGGTTTGGGCTCGCCTGCGGGCACCTCGGCATCGATATAGGAACCCATGTTGGTGAGGAACGCGATGACATCATGGTTCGTGGTGGCCTCGATCTCATCCACCTCGGCCTTGTTGAAGGAGGCATGCGCGCGAATCCACGCGGCTTCTTCCTTGGTGATGCCGCACGTGCCGAGCTCGGCCTGGGCCTCGCAGGCGAGCACCTCGATCTCCTGCCAAACGGCGTATTTGTTCTCGAGCGAGAAGATGTGACCCATCTCCGGGCGGGTATAGCGGTCGATCATGGCGGCTCCTTTTTGAGTATTGGCACGCAGGGCATGCCCTCATTGTACTTGCACCGAGACAAGCCGGACACGGCAGCCACCGGACTCCGAAAAAGAACCTGCAGTTTGGGGACGGGGTCGTTTCGTTCGGCCGGCATGGCAGCGCCGGGTCGGCGGCGCCTGCGAGTGCAGTTTGGGGACGGGGCCGTTTCGTTCAGGGCCGCGGCGTTGCCGGCCTGTCGATGCCTGGCGGGCGCAGACCGCCGTCAATCACGCCGTCGCTGTCAAAATATAAGTACCAAGGTGGGAGCAGGATCGATTCGTTCGGTCAGCACGGCGGCGCTGGGCCGGAAGCACCCGTAGACACAGGCCGTCGTCAGCCACCACCGTCAACGTCAAAATGAAAGCAACAGTGAGGTTTTGCCAGCTCAGCGGTATATGTCACGACAGCATTGACCGTGGCGTTAACGGACAGAAAGCAAGCCCAAGACCGCTCGACACAGACCGTTCAGCAATCGAAATCCCCAAGGCGCACCGAGGCAAACGCAGCGCTGCCGGCGCAGCAAACAAAAACCCGGCACCGCAAGGCACCGGGTTTTAAAATCAACTGGAGCGGGTGACGGGACTCGAACCCGCGGATACCAGCTTGGGAAGCTGGGGCCTTACCACTTGGCGACACCCGCTTGTGTCTGCGCCGGGCGAACCAGCGTGAGCAGTAGTATACCGTTCCATTTTTCCCGGGACAAGGCATGGGGCAAAAACAGGTACCGCCCACAAACCTTGCTGAACGGGCCGTCGCTCCAGACGGCAAACCTATGGAGCCGTCGGAAGCGCGCGAGGATCTTGGCGGCGCCATATATCTACGCGTTCAGGGTTCGCGCGTCAGCTATAGGCGCGCTCCGGGTGCGCATTCCGGCCATCTGAAAGTAAATAGGGCCCTTGAATAGACAAAACACGCACCCGAATACGCAACAGCGAAATCCGAGTTCGCACCTCGTCCATTCACAGCCGAACAACAGCTCCAGATGGCCAAAACACACCTGGATGAACATCAGTGCAACAAGGGTTCACCGCATGTCCATCCAGGGCAGATAATCAACCTCAGATGGACGCATCGCAAACCCGGAAGCAACACGTACGATACGCGCAGGTCACGCGGTCGGATTCCCTGCCGCGCGAAACGCTACCGAACCATCCGGTACCTCGTCGCACGAGCAGCGCCCACCTTTTCAATGTAGCCCTCGGCCTGGAACTTCTGTAGGACTCGTTCCACAGTCCGCAAGCTCATGGTGGGATTCGCATCCACGATCTCACGTTTGCTCACACTCCCAATCTGCACGGCAAAGTAGTTCCTGAGCGCCTCCTCATGTGACCCGTTCGACGATAGAAGTGCAAGCCGATTGTCCAGCTCCGAATAGCATGCGCCGATCACCCCGAGCATGTAAACGACGAACGGCTGATAATCGCCCCTCCCCTCGCTCCATCCTGCAGAGCTCGCACGAAGAGCCTCATAATAGGTTTCTTTGGTACGTTCAATCTCCGTCTCGATAGACACGTACTTTCCAACTTCGTATCCGTTTCGGTAGAGCAACAACAGCGTCATGAGCCTGCTCATCCGCCCGTTGCCGTCGTTAAACGGATGAATGCTGACGAAATCGAACACAAAGATGAGGCTTATGAGTAGAGGGTCGAACAGCCCGTCTCTCATCTCACGCTCATATGAATCGCAGATCTGTCGAACGGCCTCGGGTGTCATTGCGGCAGGCGTGGGTTTAAAGCGGATAACGAGCTCTCCCGAAGGCAACCTCTCAGCGATTGCGTTGTCCGCGTCCTTCCACCTGCCGGCATACGATACATCAAGATAGCGGTAGAGGTCTCGGTGTAGCTGGAGAATGACATTCGGTGTAACCGGAATATCGTCATGGCGCGTATGGATCGTGTCGAGTACACACCGATACCCGGCAATCTCCCGCTCGTCGCGATTTCTCGGCTCCGTGCGTTCCTCCACCAGCTCGCGCAAACGCCCGTCCGTTGTTGCAATGTGCTCTATTCGATTGGACGCGCCAACACTCTGAATTTTAGCCACCGCACACAGCCTGTTCAGGGCATCCGGTTGCGTCGCAGCGTAGAGTTGCTGCCGACCCCGATGCTCGCGCACATTCCCCACAGCCGACACGACCTCGGGCTTCATAAGGCGAGACAGCTTGTCACGATAGTCAAATTGCATCCTGGTCCTCCCCTGCTCTATCTTAGCCACAATATACATTATGGCTAAGATAGTTCTGATGTGGCGAAGATACTGAATGGGGTGCCGCAGAAAAACTCGTCATGATGTTGGCTCAATGTACTTTCAAGTCGCTACCGCGATCTTCTGGGATCAAACAAGCGACCGGATGATGACCGCAGCTTCAGCTAGGTTCCGGACCTTCCATGTTACAGCAGACTGATCGATGGGGACCCGCGTCTCCTCGTAGGCGATGACCGAGATACCGGCTGCGCACTGAGATGGCGCTGCCATGTATCAACAAAACGAGCGCCTCGCGGGGCTGTGGACACGAAGTGACAGGGCGATTGCAATTCAGCAATTGATATGTTAAGCATCTCGGGAGATGGGCCTACTTTGGGCTTCCTCTCCATTCGAATCAAAACTTACCTTCTTGTCGCATGCCGAAATCAGTTCCTGATCATGGCTCACAACAACGATTAGTTGATTGAAAGGATTTCGCCGAACAAACTCCGTGAGCTCAAGTCGGCTCGCCACGTCTAGGTCGTTTGTTGGCTCGTCAAGAATCAGCACCTCCGGTTTCTTGCAAATGGCCGCGTAGATTCTCAGCTTCCGATATTCTCCTCCTGAAAGATCCCGACAGTTCTTCCCTTCTAGGGACTCAACGCTACGACAGAACTTCGGCATGAGCTCGCGAAGCTCCTTGTCAGTCCCCCATCTCGATGTTTTTTCAAGATAGCTTGCCGCTATCTCGTCCGGGGCGAAGAGCTTCTGCGGACAAACTGCAAACAGGTCACGGCGAGCCGCCTCCATATCCAGTTCCTCATATGGCACTCCCCCCATAACCCGGCATCCTTCAACGTCGTATAGCCCAAGAATAGCCTTGAGAAAGGTAGTTTTCCCACACCCATTCGGGCCGACAAGAGCGTAGGTCTTGCCCGCTTCTAGCTCGAGAGCGATATTACGGTACAGATAGGGCTTCCCGGCATATCGATAAGAAACGTTAGAGAACGAGATAGTCGCAACATGCTTGATCGAAACGGTGCCACAACCCTCCGCATCCTCAGAGAAGGCTTGAAGCCTGTCAAATGAGGCTTTCGCATCTTGATATGATTTAAAATAGTTCAGGAAGTATTTAAAACATCCGAATGCCATGGAGTAGTACGAATTGACCATTGTAAATTCACCAATGCTCATTCTTCCGTTTAGTATTTCCATCCCCGAAATTACCAGCAGCACGCCTCGGAATACAGATGAAATCAAACCGTCACAGGATGTGGTTAGATTTGATACCCTGCTTGCCTTCATATAAGTTGGATAATATCTCTGAAACCCTACTTTAAGCGCCCGTCCGCTCTGATCGTATACCCCATTGCACTTGATATCGAATAGCTGAGACAACTCGCAGCCAACAACTGAAAAGAGTTTGCTCAAACCCTCCTTGTTCGCAAGAGAGCTGAAATATAGAGGCTTTTTCAACGCCTTGAATAATAGAAAGTACATACCGAGCGAGCATGCACACAGCATGAGGAGCGCAGGGTTTATCGAAAACAGAATGATTGCTATAAAAACAATCATCACCACATTAAGGCCGACTGTTAAAAAATTATTCACTACAAACGACGATACGGTACTCGAGTCTGCATACACCCTCTGCGTCGCATAGGATGGATCTGCCTTTTCACCCTTAACCAATGGTCCACGCTCAAATGAGTCAACCGTTGACCCCATTAGCCTCGTTGTCATCTCCAGAACAACGCGGGACACGTTTACACCCATCGCATATGACATGAAGGAGGCTGATATCCCGATACCTGCAACAAATATCGCAAACCCAATAACACGGGATGGGTCCCTGTTCATTACAAGAAAGTCGACAAACCCTCCGTTTAGCGCAGGCATGAGGCACGAGAGGATAAAATTTATCATCATGAGGATCACGAAAAGCCGCGATCCCCTGCATTGAAATAGCTCGTGAACCGTTTTCTTAAACATATGAGCTCCCATCAAACGGCGACGCTCAAAGTGAAACGCACGTTATCCAATCGTTTTCGCTTGCGTTTACCTCATTAAAAACCATCTCAGTTATGCCCGTCGGAGCGCCGTCGAGCTTTCAAAAATAGCCAAAGCGATTCCCGGTTTGCATAGACGAGTGCCACAAGTATCGCAACAACCACCAGGAAACCGAAAAGCGCCTTGTTGTCCGGAAAGAGCACTGACAGGAACAGGCAGATTGCGGCGGCAACTATCGCCGCCCCCACCGCTCGGTTCACGCCAAGATTCTCGGCCTCTTGCCTTGCTGTCTCTGAACTCGTCCCTGACAGTTGCGGTATTCCGGCAAGCAACCCCGTCAGCTTACCTCGGTACATCAGAATTCCAAATGCTGCCAGTAAGCACGACCCGATTATCTGCACCACACTGTCCGCCATCACAACCGCTCCAATCATTTCCTTTCGTAGACACCCTACTTCTGATTATAAGAACCGTCTTTCCGAGGAATGCTATTCATATATTTATTTCACTTTGATAATTTAATAGTTTGTGTTTTCGTTTTCTTGAAATTGTTTTTCCTTGTTGAAGTTCCTATAGTGTCGAAAAAACGACCTAGGGGGTTGTATGGAAAGTTTAGAGAACTGGAAGGCACAGACCGCCTCTCTGTCTGGAGTCGTCCCCACGCCCCTCAATCCAACCTACATCCGCGAGGAGCCAAGCGATCATCTGAGCGTCTTAAGCTCAGACGGCAAACAGGTATACACGATTCTCAACAGGGTCGCTAAGGAAATCTTCCATCTCTGCGACGGCATTCGCGACCTTCCTGAGATTCTTCATCTATTTACAGACAAGTATCCTGATCAGCCAGACGAAATGCTGGCACGCGATTTGATGCAAACGCTTCATAGCCTAACGACAAACGGTCTCGTCACCTGGAAGAAGGAAGGAAGAAGTATGAATGATCCTATTTGTTCAGACTTTTCAGCAGCAGTAAGCGCTGACGAAGCAATCTATCTTGCGGATGAAAGCAGATTTGCAGAAGTCGAGGAAGCGGCAGCGAGGTCACTTTCCGCAAAGCAGGATAAGAGTGGACATCGGATCCATTTCTCCGAGTTCGACGTCGAGCCCGAATTGGAGAATCCGCTAGTGCTTCGGCAAAGAGTTTTTTCCTTTACATATGATTTCTTCTTACTTGCAACTCAATCAGAAGAAATAACTGGCCTGATTATATGCGAACCGAACGTCAACCCCACCAACCGAAGCATCGTCATTAAATACATCTCGTGCAACACTCCCCTGCTTGCACCGGCGCTCAACCAGATCGCCGAATACTATAAGCGCTCTCCGCTCAAACAGTACGCCACGCTCAAGATCAACGTACCGTCAGATGCCCCGATTGTCCAACACCTTGACAGTCCAAATGGTCATCTCCATTTCACTTTAGCGGGCATCCTTCCGAATGAACTTGATTCTGGCGACGTCAAGCTGTTTATTCGAAACCTCAGTGAGGAGTTCCGATGAGTATGCCTGCGATAATCGGGGCACCTCATAGCGTTGCCCTTGACATTACAAATATGTGCAACCTCCGTTGCCTGCACTGTTTCAACAACAGCGGAGAAAATGCCGTCATGTCTAACGAGTTATCCGACGAAGAAGTTCTCGGCCTTGTTGATTCAATCTGTCAAATGCATCCCTTTAGCTTTTGCTTCTGCGGGGGCGAGGCCCTACTTCGAAAGAAACTCGTTATTCAGTCACTGCAGATGCTGACCGGCGCCAATGTAAAATGCAACCTCGTATCAAACGGATTGCTCGCCAACTCAGGCACCTTGCACGCGCTTGAACACGCAGGTTTGAACGGCATCCAATTCAGCCTTGATGGCCTCTGTGATTCCCATGAACACATGAGAGGCCTTCAAGGGCTATACGAACGAGTAATGAACGCCATTGACCTCACACTCAATGAAACATCGTTACATCTTTCAATCGCTTTCTGCCCAACATCGTTCAACATCGATGATTTCAAACCCCTGTGCACACTGCTTCGAGACAAGCTGAGAGCATCGGACAAAACAACCCGCATCGATATCCGTGTCCAGCCGCTCATGCTCCTCGGCAGAGCTAGGAGAAATCGCTCGATTCGACCATCGACCAGCCAGTATCGCAAACTTGTTAGCACCATCAACGAGCTTCGATACAGTCCGAGCTATCGCGGTTATTTCATGTTCGAATGGGGAGACCCGATCGACCATCTCATCAGATACCCTCAACTGCATATGCAATTTGATCAGGTGTCCATTCATGCTAATGGCGATATAGTCGCATCCCCCTACATGCCCCTCATCATCGGAAACACTCGCAAACACAGCCTCAAGGAATACTACGACGCTGGGATGGCGACCGCTTGGAGCATGCCCGTTGTAAGTGCATTGGCCAATCGCATGCATTCAATTGACGAGATGGAAGAGGTCTCATCGTTGATTGCGGATATCAATATGGACGGAGACCTTCAAGTCGACTTAATCGACGGCGATTTAAATGACTTAAGCGTCTTGCCCCAGTTTTAAGGAGATGTTCCTATGTATGAGACACCAGAGGTAGCAAAAATGGATTCCAAGACCGGCCCAATTCCTCTCGTCGTAAATGTCGCTGCGGTCGTGGACGTCGCGGTTGCAGCAGTTTATGACGCCGTCGTCGCAGCCTACGCATTCTGGTATTCAGCAGAAAACGATGACGCAGGGAACGGCGCCGCGCGAAGTTAGCCCACGACACAACCGAGCAACCGGTTCTCTCGCCACAACATGCGATTGGCCTTGTGATTCTCATTATGGTCCCGAATCCTTTAGAGAATCATCTTAACTATGCCTGCTCAACAGCGAGATCTCTTCACTAGCTCTGGCCGGATCGACCAATACAATCTATTCGCCGATCCGGCCGCACATTCAGGATGCATTTGCATCGGCTTCTTCATGGTGCGCGCGTCCGAGCAAGGTCGTGGAACCGGTCGACACATTATCGACTGCGTTCTCAACCGCCTCAGGCATGAGGGATTCACCCACGTGCGCCTGGCGCCCGTAGAAGGCAACGGCCAATCCAGGTCCTTTTGGTTGACCTGCGGCTTTTCGGACACAGGAGAACGAGCCGTTTGCGACCATTATGCCCTCATACCGATGGAGCGCCGTTTATAACATCCCAGGTTTCAGATTCGCTTATCCCTCGAACGGATGCGCACGGGCCATCGCCTCGTCCTCGTAATACGTGCCCCACAGCTCCCCCCGATCGCTGGCGATGTTCTCCAAACTCCGCTCGCCAACCGGCCCCGTCAGCTTCCATTCCCTGCCGTCGAAGGCAACCGTGCCGCTCTCTTGGTCATATGTGAACTCGCCGTCGGTCAGGGCGCGCAAACCAGATGCCCCTATGTGGTCATCGTCATACACGTTGACCACGCTGCGGCCAGATTGCTGCTCAATCGAAAAAATGATGCGCGATTCGTTGCCCTGCTGGTCATATGAAATGAAAATCGCAGGTGCAAGCGCATTTCCCTGTGAAGCAGGAGGGAAGAGGATGTATCCCAGGAACATCCCTCACCTTTCTACCTTCCACTTCTGCATCAGAAGCATGAGGCCAACATCACTTCCGGCTCAACCCTTCATCGTGGTATAGTTTGAGACAATTATATTGTGCTCAATATTTTGTTGGGCATCGTGAAGGGAGATCCCCATGTCCATCTACGATTTCAGCGTCCAAACGCCTGCAGGTGAAGATATCTCGCTCGGCAACTTCAGGAACAAGGTCATGCACATTGTGAACACGGCGACCGGTTGCGGTTTCACGCCTCAGTACGAGGCCCTGGAGTCCATGTACCACGACCTGCACGACCAAGGGTTCGAGATCATCGACATTCCCTGCAACCAATTCGCCAATCAGACCCCCGGCACCGACGAGGAGATTCACGAGTTCTGCACCCTGCACTACCAAACTGAGTT
This sequence comes from uncultured Collinsella sp., assembly GCA_902470695.1. Taxonomy (GTDB): domain Bacteria; phylum Actinomycetota; class Coriobacteriia; order Coriobacteriales; family Coriobacteriaceae; genus Collinsella. Next base: position 86,860 of record CABRHH010000004.1, on the reverse strand, counting down.
CCCTCAGATGAAGAAGGCCGAGGTCAACGGTGACAATCAGCTTCCGCTCTACGCGTTCCTCAAGTCGCAGAAGGGCTTTGAGGGATTCGGCAAGGGCGCGAAGGCGCTGGCGATGTCGGCCATGTTGAAGGGGATTGATCGCAATTACAAGCAGAATCCCGACATCAAATGGAACTTCACCAAGTTCCTGGTGGACCGCACGGGCGCCGTGGTCGAGCGCTTTGAGCCGACCGCGTCCATGGACTCGGTGCGTGCGGCGGTTGAGAAGCTGCTCTAGCGTCCGTCGAAATTCAACCCCTCACGCTGCGAACAATTCCCATACGCTATCATGGCGGTACGGTCCCGTTGCCGTACCGCCAGCTCTTTTATACCGAGGATCCACTTCATGCCCGAACACGACGACAGTCTCAAGCTCGACCAGCAACTCTGCTTTCCTTTATACGCAGCGGCGCGCAAGGTGGTGGGCGCCTACACGCCCCTCCTGCGGCCCCTGGGTCTTACGTATACGCAGTACCTGGTGCTTTTGGTGCTGTGGGAGCGCGACGGCATCAGCGTGGGAACTCTTGGGAAACGCTTGCATCTCGACAGCGGGACCCTGACACCGGTTCTCAAACGGCTCCAGGCATCCGGATTGATCGAACGCCGCCGAGGCGCTGACGACGAGCGCGTGGTAACGGTGTATGTAACCGAGCGGGGAACTGACCTCAAGGCCCAGGCGCGCGACATTCCCGAGCGCATGCAGGCCTGTTTTGATATTGCCCCCGACGAGGCGCGCGAACTCTATACCATCCTGCACCACATCATCGACGCGTAGCTGCGCCCCGTGCCGCCTTGGGCGTGCGATTGGACTTGCGGCAGCTCATTTCCTTTCGCCGCGTCCGACTCTTGCACCACCCGACAGAACAACAGGGCTGCTGAACCCGATGCACACAACACGTCTCACGTGGCCGCAGCGGCGTGCGAGAGGCACTCGGAATGCAGCCTTATGTGGAGAGTCCGTGAGCATATCTCTCGTGAAATCAGCACAGCGCATGTATGCCGACACGCAAGGGGCCTGCCTCAGCTTGCCAATTTAGATTCCGGCAAGCTCATACCGTGATAACGGCAAGCTATTTGTTCGACCACCCGGGATTTCATACCAGATACGGCCCCTAAGCTCAGGTATCCGGCGGCGCTGGGCCGCGCGGGCGCTACACGGCGCATCGACCGCGAGGAGGGACCGGTATGAGAAAGAGGTCACGAGGCAGAACACAACGCCATCGAGATGTGCGGCCATGGCCGAGACTCGCCACCTGTTGGATGACGGGTGCACGGCGGGTGTGTCGACCGTTGATTCGCATGTCGATGAACACCAACTGCATCGTCGCCGCGCTTTTGATTACCGCGTTGTCTGTGGGCCCGTTTATGGCGCTTACAGGATCGAGCGTTGCCCACGGCGATGAAGCGATCACCTCCGAAGAACGCGAGCTGATTACCGGAACGTGCACGGTGTCGGCCCCGCCGCCGGGAACCCAGGTTGTTACCGGGCAGACCATCACAATGCCCGACGGGAAGACGCTGCCGGCATTTTGCTATGAACGGGACTGGCTGCAAAAACCCGATCACAACTGGTATGTGTGGCCGGCAGCTGGCACCTATCCGTTCACGGCCACTAGAAACGATAACGGTACGTATTTCGTACTGGTCCACTCGCAGGACGCGCCGCCGTTCAACGGCGTCAACGTTCCCGGCTATCCACGGCAGCAGGTCTACACACCCGAGTGGCCGGTCGATGTCCATGTGAACTTCTCCAAAACATCGGCTGATGCCTCGTTTACCCAAGGCAACCAAGAATACGCCTACGCTGGGGCCGTATACGACATCTTCGAGGAGAGCACCGGAAGCAAGGTGGCCACCATCACCACCGATGATACGGGACGCGCAAGCTGTACCTTGAAGGCCAATACGCGCTACTACGCCATCGAGACGAAGGCGCCCGCCGGATTCACCCTGAACCCCGAGCGCGTTTCATTTACGACCGGCAAAGACACCATGGACGTCACGCTTGCAGATACCCCGGGGCGTGTGACCCTGCGCATCGTCAAGCGCGACTCGGGGACCGGCGGGCAGGCTCAGGCAGGCGCATCCCTTGCGGGTGCGGAGTACAAAGCAGTCGACGCCCGCGGCGTCGCCCATACCGGAACCACCGATGAGGCAGGGACGCTCACGTTCGACAACCTGTCCCTGGGGCGTATCGTGGTGACCGAAACGAAAGCACCCGCCGGCTACAAACTCGACACCACCCCGCACGAGTACTATGTGCGCGGCGATGCGCTCAACTCGGAAGGGGTTGTTACGCTTGAACCTGAGCGGGACTTCTCTGAGCACGTCATCGCCTTCGATCTTGAGATCGCGAAGTTCAAGAACGACCCGAGTTCCGAGGGAAGCGGGGTGCGCTGGCCCGCAGAAGGCGTGCAGTTTGAGATCGTGAGCAACAGCACCGACCGCGTGGTGACAACCCTCACCACCGATACATATGGATTCGCCCAAACGCCTGCGGACGCCTGGTATGGCGACGGCACACGGCCGACCGGCGTTTCGGGATCGATTCCCTATGACCAGAAGGGTTACACCGTTCGTGAGGTTGCCTCCACCGTACCCGACGGCTATGAGCGGATGGATGATTTCACCATCGGACCCGACCAGATGGCCGATGGCGTGCGCCTGAAGTACATCATCGAAAACGCCACCGCCGGCACTCGGCTGCAGATCGTTAAGAAGGACACCTCCAGCAACCAGACGGTCCCCCTCGCAGGATTCACCTTCCGCCTGCTCGACAAAGATAAGAATCCCATCACCCAGGAAGCGTGGTACCCAAACCATGTTGAGCTGACCGAATTCACCACCGACAGCAGCGGTTCCGTCACGCTTCCCGAGAAGCTCATACCCGGCACGTACTACATCGAGGAGTGCGCCGCCCAGCCGCCGTACCTGCTGAACGGAACCTTGAAGAAGGTGGAGATCGACGGTAAACAGGGGCCCGTTGCCGTGGTGGCGTTTTCGAATGAGCAGGCCACCGGTCAGGCCCATCTTATAAAGACGTGCGCTGGTGATGGCAGCATGCTCGCCGGAGCCGAGTTCGATGTCGTGGCGCAGGAGCAGATTGCGAGCCCCGATGGCAGCGTGCAGGCCGTGGCGGGCGAGGTGGTCGATCACGTTGTCACCGATACGAACGGGAAGGCCACAACGAGCAAGCTCCCTCTCGGTACCGGAACGGCCTCCTATGCGTTTGTTGAGACGAAAGCCCCTGAGGGGCATGCGCTGGACACCACGCCTCATCCCTTTACCCTGAGCTACGCCGATCAGGATACCGAGGTGGTCATGGCTGAGGTCTCCGTGAGCAATGCACCTACGGAGCTGCACGTGAACAAGCGCGTCACCGGGCGCGATGAGCCGCTTGAAGGGGCGACCTTCGCACTGTGGAACCAAAAGGATGAGATCCCGCTTGCCCAAGATGACGAGGTAACCCATGCGTTCGCCCTCCGTGCAGACGAAGATGACCACGAGGTGTCTCTCACGCTATCGGGCGACGACGCGCAGGTTCCGCTTGTCTGGCAGGAAGAGAATCGGGCATACGTCGCCACCGGCCTCACCGGACCGGCAACCGTCACCGTTGACGGCAAGGACGTAGGGTCCGTTCGCATTGAGGGCAAAACGTATGCGCGGCTGCATACCGGAACTGTTGAGACGCTCCCTATCCTGCTGCGTGGTTCCAAAGATCCGACAAGCCACACCACCGATGACACCGGAGCGTTCAAGGTGGACCATCTGGATGCGGGAGCGTGGAAGCTCATGGAGACGAAAGCCCCCGACGGCTACGTACCCGAAGGCGCCACCTATTCGTTCACCGTGGACGAAAATGGCCTGGTCGAGGGGAGTGCAGCGCATTGCTTGACGGTGCATAACGACTATACGAAGGTTGATATCAGCAAGCGCGATATCACCAATGAGGAAGAGCTCGCCGGCGCACATCTTATCTTGACTGGCGCGGAAGGAACCATACTCGATGAATGGGTGTCGGACATCACGCCCCATCGCATCGAGACGCTGATGCCCGGCACCTACACCCTCACCGAACGCATGACTCCCCACTCCTACGACCAAACCCATGCCATCACCTTTACCGTATACGAGACGGGCGAGGTGCAGCAGGTCGTGATGTACGACGAACCCATCGAGATCGAGGGGAGCATCGACAAGCGGCAGGAGATCGCCGACCCGGTGGCGGCCATGACCGAGGCGAATGGAGATGGAGAGAATCGGGCTGAGGTGAAAACCTCTGAGGACGGCACCTTCTCGTACAGCATCGATATGCAGTCAACCAGCTCGACCTGGACCGACGAGTTTACCGTGACCGATGAGATAGCCGGGGCCGAGGCGGGTCTTGCGGTACTCGACCACGTTGACACGCCGCAAGGCTCGCGGGACTTCGACGGCCTGCTCAATGTGTGGTACCGCACGAACCTCACCCCCGCCGACTATCAAGATCCCTCCAAGGCGAACGCCACGCTCGATGATGGACATGAAAACCCGTGGCTGCACGACGCCAGCACACAGGACACCGTAGGGGATGACGGGAGAGCCGTTAGCTATACCGGTTGGAAGCTGTGGCAGAAGGAGGTCAGCGCAGCTGAGAGCACCAGACTCGATGTAGACGACCTGCAGCTGGAAGAGGGTGAAACCGTTACCGCTGTGCGCTTTGAGTACGGACGGGTTGAGGCGGGTTTTACCACGCGACCGGACGGATGGGACCGAGAGGACCTCAAGCACGAGCATGATGACCTGAACGACATCGCATCCACTCACGAGGGAGCGACCTTTATGGACCAGAATGCACTCCTGGTGACACGGGGCGACGGATCGGTCATCGAGATGACGCAACAGGAACTCGACGACTGCGCCGATGGAGGCGGATACCTCATCGACCCCGATGGAGATGGCGTACCGGAATTCATTCCCTTTGAACAGGTTTCAACCCCCGCCGGCACCAGCCACGCCTTTGCTCCCGCCATCCTCACCCTACATGTCACCGATGCCTACCACGCTGGTGCCACGCTCGAAAACGGTGCACGCGTGGACCTCTACCGCAACGGCGGTGGAGACAACCTGGAGGACCATGACTCAGACGGCGTCGTTCAGACGCCGAAGACCTTCCTAATCCCCCTCGACCAAACGGGCGCAAGCGGTATCTTCGCCATACTCGCCGCAGTTGCGACGGTTGGAGCCGTGCTGCTCATGCGGCAGCCCCGACACAATGGTCGCTACAGGAATGGGATGAAACGATCGCCTGTCAAGCAGCCTTCGCTGAAGCGACGGATACGAGCAGCGGAACCCCGACTGCGCGGCGTCGGGCACGCACACCATCCCGCAGCGCGGTGCCTCTCGCGGCGGCGCACGTAGCAACAGAAGGTTGGGCGCATGGAGCGCATGCTGCCCCGAAGCACTTGACACCTACCCCAGCTGATGGAAAGGAGCAACACGTGCCGCGACATCCCCAACGAAGACGTTTTGGACGGTTGCTCCTTCCTCTTGCCGCCGTTATATCGTTCGTTTGCCTGGTCGCCTTCCTGATGCCCCGTACGACCAGCGACCTGGCATACCAACGAATCGATGTGACGGACGTCCACGATGATCTGCATAGCGCGGATGACATCAACCCGGATTATGCCGGATGGCTCCGCGTTGAGAACACCGCGATCGATTACCCCACCGTGTATCAGCGCCTCTCCGACCCTCAAGGGTTTTACCTGAACCATGATTTTTGGCGCAGGTCATCCGAAGCCGGGTGTCCATACCTCCAACAAGGAGCAGCGGCAGATAGCGACCACGTCATGATATTCGGGCATCATCTCAGCCTCACGGGAGGGATGTTCACAGAACTCCATGATGCATTCGACCAGAAACGTTTTGAGACCCTCGGAACGCTCCGCTGGCTGCCGAAAGACGGAGCCGAACGTTCATTTAGGCCGTTTTGCGCGATGCGCGTTGACAAGACCTACGAGCGCATCCAGCGTTACCGATTCAATCGGCAGGAGGATATCGCCCCTTGGCTTCAAGCGCTCGCTGAAGAGGCATCCGCCAAGCAGGCGAGCTGGAAGGAGATGGCGGCGGAAGCCCGACAAGTCATGACACTCATCACATGCACCGACGCACGCCGAGGCGGGCGAAATCGTACCCTTGTCATCTTCGTCCGCTAGTCGCTTCCATCAAGCGACCCGATGGAATCAAGCTCAGCACGCTGCGCCTTTTCATCGGCGATGCGCTCCGCACGGACATCTGCCGGCGTCGACCAGCGCTGGCCGAGATAATATGATGCGCCGACGCCGAGTAAGATGGCAGCGACGACACCGATTAGATAGGCAACCCAATGCCGCTTTATGAACGCGCCCACGGCCCCTCCCAGTAACACGCGCTGTGTGCGTTCCCTTATTTTGTCATTTTTTCTCGGGAACGGGTACACGAGATATACCGTCACTCTACACCGAAAGGATTACTCATGGCGAGCACATACGAACTCTTTTATAAACCCACGTGTCCGTTCTGCCTGAAAGTTATCGACTACATGAACCGCGCCGGTATCGAACTGCCCATGCGCGACATCGTTTCCGACCCTTCCGCACTCGAGAAGCTCGTTGAAGTTGGCGGCAAAAGGCAGGTCCCCTGTCTGTTCATCGACGGCAAGCCGATGTATGAGTCCGACGACATCATCGCCTACCTGAAAGAGCATGTTGCCTAACGACTCGAAATGAATCGTCGGGGACAAGGCGGCATGGCCCTGGATTCGACACCGAGCGATGTTCTTCCGATTCGGCCAGCATATACCTATATGAAGCGAGCCCGCAGACGCTGTCGCCTGCGGGCTCGCCTGGTCTCAATCGGGTTGCATGGCTTGTTAGGACCTGCGAATGACCTCGGTCACCACATCGGCCACGTACGCGACGTTGGCGGGATCCACATTGTAAGGCTGGTCGTCCTCGGTGTGCGACAATGCCAGGTTCGCGCCATCAACGCCGGCGATGCTCAACGAACGCAAGCTCATGCTCATGGCGGCATGGGCATCGGTTGTCACATGCGGCATCTCCACGCTACCGATTTCATGATGGAAATCAGACGAGACGCGGGAGACCAACCCGGCAATACGCCGATCGCCCTTCAGGGTGCGCTGATCGCCCTCCATGGACAGCATTGCCAGCTCACCGGCGCCCACGCATTCGAGGTTGATAAAGAACACGCCGCGCAGCCTGTCGCGATGGCTCTTCAAGAAGGCCTTGATGCCGGCGTTGTCATACTCGGAGGCGCCGGTCGCGACAAACCAGATGTCATGACCCAGCAACTCGTCATCACCCAGAGACGTCACCGCCTCACGCAACTCCTCCTCAGAAAGCTCTTCGGATGCGGCGGCTCCGCCCTTCCAGCCATCGCCTCCGTCGTTGCCATCGAAGTTATCCCACGAGCCGATGTCGTTGCCGGACTGCTTCGCGTCGAAATCCTCATCGACGCCGAGCCAGTCGCTCATGCTGTCGTTGTGCTTCTTCTTACGACCGAAGAAGCGGCCCAAGCCGCGGCGCGGCTTCTCCTCCTCATCTGCTGGAGCGGCAGGGGCGGGAGAGGCGGGCGCCACCGGGGGAACGGATGGAGTGTTCACGCCGGCAACGGGGGCCTGACGCTGATCAACCACGGAGAACATCGGCTTCTTCTGTGCGGGAGCACTCGCAAGAGGGGCGCCCTGAGCCGTCGATGCCAACGGATCGCCCGCAACGGGATCGGGAAGATCGAACAACGCCGAGCGGCTGGGCGTAGCGGCAGGTGCGGGCGCAGGTGCGGCAGGACTCGGCAGATCGGGGATCTTGCTGGGAGTCGGGCGCGAGATCTCCGCCATCAGCGAATCGACCGTCTCGACCGGACGGGCAGGCATGGCCATGGTACGCGTGGGGTCGTCGGCAGGAGATGCAACGGGCTCAAACACCTGCGTTGATGCAACCGGGACGGCCTTATCGGCAGCGGCCTCGGAAACCTCCTCCTGCGCAGGCTGCCCAGCCACCACAGCAGCATCCTCGACAGCATCAGCTCCGGCCTGCTGGTCAATCGCAGATGGAGCCGCATGCTCCGCCTCAGCAGCACCTGCGTCAACGCCCTCGGCGGGCGCCACCTCATCATGCAGCGGTGCGGCAAAGACGCTCGCATCATCGTCGAAGACGCCCATCGGAGGCAGCTCGATGACATCGTCCGCGGCAGGCGCGGCGCCCACGGGCGCATCGATTACCATGCCTTCGGGCAGTTGCGCGGCTTCTTGGTCCGCCTGCGGCGCAGCAGCGTCCGAAGCAACCGCATCCTCCCCAACCGGCTCGTCAGCCACCTCGTCCCGAACAGGCAGATCGATCACCTGCTCCTCAGCCGCGATGCTCTCTTCCGGATCGGCCTCGACCTCACGGGTTGCGGACATACTGGTGGAAGGCGTGAGGAGTGCATCGTCCTCGTACACCAGGCTGCAGGAATCGGGCAGCATCCCGAGGGTGCGCACCGCATCGGCACCGAAACGGATATTGCCCTCGCGATTCACCACGAACGGACCTTCTTCGACCTCATCGGCGGCGTCGGCTGGCTGCAGCTCGCTCTCGTCGATGACCGAGTCCTCAACATCGGAGGCCTCCGGGGCCTCCTCCTGCGCGGGCGCGATACCCTCCATCTCGAGAACAGGGGATGCCATCTCGGTTGTGGACCCCATGGAATCGGCCGCGGGCTCCACATAGTACGCATCCGATTCACCGAAGGCGTCGTCTTCCGTCGCCGAGGGAAGCGTCGGCACCGCCGCCGTTTCAGACGGGCTCACGTAGTCAACCCCGGATTCTGCTGGAGCGGACACCCCCTCGTCCTGCGGCTCGGCACCCTCGGGCGCAACCTCGGCCTGCTCATCCTCATGCGGATAGGAAGCCTCGGCTGCGGCTGCGGCAGCCGCCTCCGCGGCCGCAGCCTCGGCGGCGCGGCGCGCCTCCTCCACGATTTGGCGCTGCTGATCAAAATACTCATCGGCGGGCATATCGCCGGGGAACTCATCGTCCCCTTCGTACGGGGCCACGGCATCCATCACGCCCAGCATGGCGGCAACCGACGACTTGTTACACACCGAACCGGACGTATAGGGAAGAACGAACCGGTTGGCTATCGTGCCGACCGCCAGCACCAGCGGAATCAGCGCGGCAACGATTGCCACGACCCACAGCAGCACCTTGATTGCACCGGGCAGGGGCAGTACGCGCAGGACGGCAATCAGCGCCGGCGCCACCATGGCGTAAGGCAGAAGCCTCACCAGCATCGGACGGTATGCGGCAAAGGGATCCTGCGCAAGCAGGTCGGCGCGCGGCGAATCATAGTGGGCCATCACGACGACCGGACGGTTGCGAGGGGACGCGAGGGGGCCGGAAGCTTTGTGATATGCGATAACGTTCTGGCTGAGTCCGCCGTGTCCCATACTCGAGAACACAGAATGGCCCGTCCGCTCCAGCACGAACAGCACCGCCACCGCGAACACCAGCAAGATGCCGATGACGCCCAGCGCGCCGCCGATGCCCATGAGCACCGAACCGAGAAACACCGCGATACCCAGCGCCGCCTGCACCACCTTCGATGTGCCCTTCGCGCTGAACTCCTGCACCTCGGGGGCAAAGCCGTGGTTCTCGAAAACCCGTGCGATGACATCCGCCGCGGCGCGCTCCTCCTCACTGCAAGCAGGGGTTATTCCCGTATTCTGCAACAGGTGACTGAGGTATTTGTTCGTACTAGCCATGTGGGCTCCACATCGATATCGACTACGTGCAGGGACACCGCTCCCACGATGTACCTGTATTCTGTCGAAAGTATACCCTTACTCTTCGAGAACCGCAGCTCCACGGCGCGAAGCACAGACACGTCCCACGCCTTGAGGGCGGGAGGCGGCACGGGTTCAATGGCATACAATGAACGAATACACGCTCGCACGCAACGCCGAAACCGCAGGAAGAGGGGATTCACGTGACCCATAACAGCACCGATGCGGCATCCCTGGGTGACGCCGCGACGGCAGCAGGTGCGCTCAACGCAAGCACCATGCGCCTGCTCAACCTCTTCTTCATCCTGAATGCTGCAGATACGCCGCTTTCGACCACGCGCATCATCTCCGACGCCGACATGGGCTACGGGTCGGGCAACGAGGCGTCGGACAAAAAGAAGTTCCAACGCGACCGCGACCAGCTCGCACAGCACGGCATCGCGATCACCGAGGTGAAGATGGAGGGAAGCGCCGGCAACGAGGAAAGCTGGTGGCAGATCGATCGGGCGCGGACGCACGCCCGGCCTGGCTCGATCAGCCCCGATGACGCCTCCATCGTACTGGCAGCCATCGATGAGACATTCGAGTTGCACGCGAACAACCTGGAGCGTTGGCCCCTGCAGCGCGCCTATCTCAAACTCCTCGACGCTGCCGGGGAACATCAGGTGAGCGAAGCGGCAAGCAGCAGCGACGCCTATTCCAAGCAGATGCAAGGTATCTGGAGCGCCGTAGCCGCGAAGCGGGCCGCGCATTTCACTTATCGCGATGGGGCTGGCGTTCTCAAACAACATGTTGTCAGCATTTACGGCACCTTCACTAAGAACCGCATCTCCTATTTCACGGGATTCGACCAGGAAGCGAACGACATCCGCACGTTCCGCACCGACCGGGTCATCTCTTCAACCAGGCCGCCGAAAGAAACGCCGACCTACGAGATTCCCGCAGAGTTCGACCTGAGACGTCATCAATTCCTCCCCTTCGACTTCTCCTGCGAACCCGAAACAGATGCAGTGTTCTCTTTCCCCGCCACTATGAGCACCCCGGAAATCGAACGCATCACCAACCGACGCGGCGCGCTTGTCTATCCGAATATGGCTGCCGGGTCTCCATCTGATCTTCCGTCTGGGACTGCATCCGGATACACGGATGCGCCGGAACGGGACCAGGAAACGGCAATCCTGTGGAAGATCGGGGTTCGCGACCTCGATGCGGCGGCAGGTTGGGCGCTGGAGCATGCGTCCCGTGGCCTGAGGCCGCGCTCGCCTCAGGCGCTCATCGATGCCTGGTGCGCGCGCATCGATCGGGCGCTCGGCGCACATGGGCTCGCACCTTTGGCAAACCGCGCGGCGAATGCGGCTCCATCTGGCACGGACGTTCCAGTACCAGCGCGTACGTGCGCGGAGGCATCTTTGTCAGCGGGTCTGTCTGCGGATGACGCAGAAATGACCCCGTCCCCAAACTGCACGCCCCCAGCTGACGCGACGGTACCGTGTCGAACACGCCCCCAGCCGACACATCCCCAACCGACATACCGAAACGACCCCGTCCCCAAATTGCACAATCGGCATGCCGAAACGACCCCGTCCCCAGATTGCACGTCGTCAAGCGCGGCGCGCACTCTCACCGCCTGCGCCTCGCTTGACGCCGCCCTGAACATCCTGGCACGCTTGAGCGCCGCCCCCGGACAGCGCATTGCACTCGATGAACTCGCCTCGATGCTCTCGCTGACGTCTGAACAGACCGAGCGCATCATCGCGGGCCTCATGGAGCTTGCCGATTCCGTCAGCGGTGCGCGCATCGTCCTCTCCATCGAGGACGGCATGGTCCGGCTTTCCGGCGATGCCGCCCGGATGCAACCGCTGCGCCTTGCCCCCGACGAGGCGATCGCCCTGCACAGCGCGCTCACCCGCTTCCAGCTCAACGAGAATGTCTGGCGGCGGCTGCAACACAACCTGATGCCCATGGGAACCGACGAGGGCGGCCGCATCGACCTCAGGACAAGCGATGACGCCTTGTTCGGCAGATTCTGGCCGCGCTTGTGCGAAGCGCTGCAAGACGGCGTGCGCATCGAGATTCTCTATCGCTCGCAGGATGCCCCGGCAGCACGGCGACGCACGGTCGACGCCGGCTTCATCGAACTCGCCGACGAAGGGGCCTACCTGACCGCTTGGGACATTCAAAGAGATGCCCAACGTCGATACCGGCTCGACCGCATCGAGGATCTGAGCTTCACCCCCGATTCCGCCGTGCGCCACCCGTTTCGACGCACCTCGCTGCAAGACAGCCTGCACCGGCAGGGAGAGCGCGTCACCCTGCTCTTCGAATCCGTAGGCCAAGCGCAGCAGATCGGATGGGCGGGCTTGGAACTGAAGCGGGCACAGCAGCGCCGCGAGGGCGTGATGATACCCGCATACATCACCTCGCGCGCATGGCTCTTCGACCAGCTCCTAGCCGCCGGAGGCTCCATCCGTCTGCTCGATGCGCGCAGCATGTGCAAGGAGCTGCAGGCCCATGCGGCAGGGCTCAAGCTATAGAAGATAGCAGGGAGCGGCCTTCCGCGATCGGCATGTCGCGGCTCTACATGCAAATCGGCCCGTCGGCATACGAGCCAACGGGCCGACAATCACTTCTCATGCGAGGCGCGCCACAGCTCCAGATACCGTCCAACCTGCGCGGTATCGAGTCGCTGGTAGGATGTGGGCAGCGAGGAGAGGAACTTCTTGCCGTACCCCTTGCTCACCAAGCGCGAATCGGCCATGACCAGCACGCCGGCGTCGGTGGAGGTGCGAATGAGGCGCCCGGCTGCCTGTTTGACCTCCAGAACCGCCTCGGGCAGCGCGTAGCGCGCCCAGGCGCGGTCCTCACGCACCGACCGCTCACAGGACAGAGGATCGTTCGGGCTCGAAAACGGCAGCTTGGGAATCACCACGCACCGCAGGGTTTCCCCGGCGGCATCGAACCCTTCCCAAAACGCCTTGAGCGCGAACAGCGACGAGGTGCGCTCCGACAGGAACCGGTCACGCAGGCGCTTGACGGACGTGCCGCGCTGCTGGCACATGAGCTCCAAGCCCGCTCGCTTGAGTGGCGCTTCCACGCGGCCGAAGAGATCCTCCATATCGCGCCTGTTCGTGAACAGGGTCAGCGTGGAGCCGCCCATGGCGAGGTGAACGTCAACGAGCAGTTTCTCAAGTGCGGAAAGATAGGCGTCGCGATTGCGCGGATCGGGCACATCGGCGGCCACCACGACCGCCATGTTCCGCTCGAAGTCATAGCTTGAATCGAGATGCAGCTCACGCGAGGAGGAGCGGCCGATGCGGTCGAGCCCAACGGCATGCTTGAAGTGGTCGAAGCTCTCGCCCACCGTCACTGTGGCCGAGGCGAATATCGCGCTGTGGACCTCCGGAAGCCATTGCTCAGCCAGCGCCGCTCCGATGTCGAGCAGCTCAGCGGTGAGCGCCTCGCCGCCCGCACGGCGCCGGCGGTCGACATGGAATGAGAACACGTAGCGCTCGTCGGTTCCCTCCAGGATCAGCGCCAGCGCATTCTTCATCTCCTTCATGCGCCGCTCCAGATCGGCGATGTCGACCACCATCTCGGGCTTCTCGGCACCGACCGTCTCAACGAGCGATTGCAGGTTCTTGTCCGCCTGGTCGAGCGCGTCCACGGCGGTGTGCGCGGCCTCCGCGAACAAACTCCACGCCATGGTTGCCCGCAGCTCCTCGCCGATCCACACGTTCTCGGCATCGTAGCCGCCGCGCGCAGCACCGGAACGGGCCATATCGCGCACCTGGTCGAACACGCCGGCCATGGCCAGCGAAGCCCGCTGCGTGGTGGCCGACGCCTTCGCCGTGATACCCATGAACAGCGCGGCCGCATCGGAGGACGCCAGGTCGCGTGCAATCTGACCCAGGGCGCCGGCGTGATCGCCGCCCAGGCGCTCGAACAGGGCCCGCGACTCATCGGCAGACACGGTCAGCGCCCACTGGCGGCGCGCCTCGCGCTCCACCGAATGGGCCTCGTCGACCACCCAATGCCGGATGGGCGGCAAGATCTTCCCGCCCGCCGCCACGTTGCGAAACAGCAGGGAATGGTTGGTCACCACCACGTCGGCGCGGGCGGCGCGGGCGGCACGGCGGCGGGCACCGTGCACGAGGCATTTGTCGGGGAAAAACGGGCAGAGACGCCGTGCGCACTCCCGAGACGAGGTTGTAAGATCGGGCCGGTTCACGCTGCGCCACCGAATACCCAAACCGTCCAGGTCGCCGGCGGGAGACTGACACACGTAGGCGTAGATCACCGCGATCGCCGTGAGCGTATCGGCCGGGTCGCGGTTCGTCACGATCTCCTGAGCGCGGGTGAGGCGCTCGAGTTTCCGCAGGCAGGGATAGTGATCGTACCCCTTGAGGGCGCAGTAGGACAGCCCGCCGTCGAGCTCGCGCGCAAGGCGCGGCAGCTCGTGATACATCAGCTGGTCGGCCAGGTTATTCGACTTGGTGGCAATGCCGACGGTCACGTGGTTGCGGCGCGCTGCCTGCGCCATGGGCACCAGATAGGCGACTGACTTGCCCACGCCGGTACCCGCCTCGACCACGCGGTGGGTCGAGGTGGCAAGCGCCTCGCGCACCTCAAGCGCCATTTGCACCTGCTCATGACGGGGCTCATAGGTGGGGTACATGCGATTCACCAAGCCGCCCGGCGCGAAGCATGCTTCCAGCTCCTCGGGAGTCGGCATGTTCAGGTGATCCAGCTCGTCAGCATCCACCCGGTCGGGTGTGCGATCGGCATTCAAGATCTCGGCGCGGGCAGCCGTGAGGGAGAAGACCGCGTCGGGTTGCTCGGCAGCCAAAAAGCTGAAGATTGGTCGATATGACCAGGGAACGTCCGGGTGCATGTCGGCCAGGCGGCGCATGAGGCCGGCCGGCAGGTCGCTCAACGCCACCAGCAGGATGCGCCACACGCCGCACAGTGCCTCGACGTCATCGCTGGCGCGGTGCGACACCGATGCGCAGCCGAACAGGTCGGCCATGAACGACAGCTTGTGCGAGCTCAAGCGCGGCAAGGCTACGCGCGACAACGCCAGCGAATCCACCCAGATGTCGCTCACCGCCTCGCCCCCGGGCACCGCCTCGATGAATGAGCGGTCGAACGTTGCATTATGCGCAATCGCCGGGCAGCCGCCCACGAACTCCGCCAGGCGCGCAACCGCCTCCGCAGCCGCCGGAGCATGCGCCACGTCGGCATTCGTGATACTCGTGAGCGCGGTGATCTCCGGCGGAATCAAACCGCTGGGGTGGACAAAGGTGTCGAAGCGATCGACCACCTCGCGACCACGCAGGCGGGCGGCTGAAATCTCAATCAGCTCGTTCTCCTGCGCGCTTAGCCCGGTGGTCTCGGTATCGAGCACCACCACATCGTCCTCGATCAGCCCGAACGACCGCGTGCGGGCGCGCTCGGCCAAGGTCTCATAGGCGGCGATGACGGGCTCCGGGGTGGCCGGCAGCACCGCCTCAGCCATCGTGGGTGGATATGCTGTTGCGCTCATCGACGAGCCCTTTCTATTGCCAGATCAACCAGCTCCGCGCACGCCTCGGCAAAGGTGAAGCCCGCATGCCTCACCTCATCGGGGAACAATGACGTGGGCGTCATGCCGGGGATGGTGTTGGTCTCAAGGATCACCGGACCGCGGTCCGAAACGATAAAATCGCTGCGGGAGAAGCCGAAGCACCCGATGGAACGATGCGCGCGGACGGCGAGCTCCTGCACACGCGCGTAGGCGGCCTCATTCAAACGCGCCGGGATGCGGTGGATATCGGTGGGGTCGACGTACTTGACATCCAAATCGTAAAATTCGCAATGCTCCGGGGTGCAGATCTCAACCACCGGCAGGGCGCGCAGGGTGCTCCCGTCGCCCAAAACGCCCACGGTGACCTCGGTCCCCACCACGCGCTGCTCCACGAGCACCTTGTCCCCGAACCCATGCGCATAGGCAACCGCGTCGGCAAGATCGCCCGGATCCTTCACCAGGCGCACGCCGTAGCTCGAACCGTTGACAGCAGGTTTAACGAACAGCTCGCATCCCAGCTCCTCGACGACCGTATCGACATCGATCGGGTCGCCCTCCATGAACGGGATGCCGGGAGCCGTGGGGACGCCGGCGCGCGCATAGAGGATCTTCGCCAAGTCCTTATCCACCGCGCATGCGCTTGCCATGGAATTCGAGCCGGTGTAGGGGAGATTCAGGAACTCTAGGGCACCTTGTATGGTGCCGTCCTCGCCTCCCTTGCCGTGCAGCGCCAGAAACACGACGTCAGGCCGGCGATCAGCCAGCTCAGTCAGCACGCGCGGGCTCGCAGGGTCCATGAGCTCCACGCTGCCGAACCCGGCCTTTCGAAGAGCTACGACCGCATTGCGGCCCGAGGCAAGCGACACCTCGCGCTCATGTGAGCTGCCACCGGCAAGCACGACGATTCTCATATCGGCGCGATCTGCGCACGTTTGTCCGTCCATGGCCAACCCCTTCGCTCCCCACGGCACCAACTGGTGTCCATTTATCGAATACCTGCACGTCTTGACCGCCAAGCGTGCAGACGTACCTTATTGTATAGGTATCTACGCATCTTCCTGTGTGAAAGGCAGTCTATGGTACGCTCGCACCGCACTCGCGACATCCGCATGCTTGATTTCGAGGACATCCAGGAGCTCGTTGCCGAGTTGGGACAACCGGCATTCCGCGCCAAGCAGCTCAATGAATGGATCCATGAGAAGAACGTATGTTCGTTCGATGAGATGACAAATCTCCCCGCCTCGCTGCGGACGAAGCTTACTGAGCATTTTCAGTTCAACACTCCCACCGAGCTCGTCAAACAGGTTTCGCGCGACGGTAGCCGCAAATACCTGCTGCAGTTCTCGGACGGCGTCTCCGTTGAGACGGTGGGTATGCCCAATCGCAATAAGCTGGCCGTTTGTATCTCCACGCAGGCAGGCTGCGCTATGGACTGCGCGTTCTGCGCAACCGGCCTCGCGGGGCTTACGCGCTCGCTGACTGCCCAAGAGATGGTCGATCAGGTGCTCCACGTTGCCCGTGATTTTGGTGAGCGCGTGACCAGCGTCGTCTTCATGGGGCAGGGCGAGCCGTTTGCGAACTTCAACGCTACGGTGGACGCCCTCCGAGAGCTCAATCGACCCGACGGCCTGGGTATCGGCGCGCGGCACCTCACCGTTTCCACCTCGGGTGTCATCCCGGGCATCAAGCGTTTCGCCGAGCTTCCCGAGCAGTTCACCCTCGCCGTATCGCTTCATTCCGCCATCCAGTCCACGCGCAACAAGCTGATGCCAGGCGTGAAAAAGTACACGCTGCTGCGTCTCCATGAGGCTCTGCAGGACTATGTTGAGAAGACTGGCCGCCGCCCCACGTACGAATACGCCATGATCGACGGCATTAACGACAACAACCCCGAGATGCAGGCGCTAATTGACTTCTGCGTGGGCACGATGTGCCACGTGAACCTCATCCAGCTTAATGACATCCCCGACAGCCCCTTGAAGCCTTCACCTATGGAGAAGGTCGAGACGCTGCAGCGTCGCCTCACCATGCATGGCGTTGAGACAACCATCCGCAACTCGCGCGGTGGAGACATCGATGCGGCCTGCGGTCAGCTCAAGCAACACGTCTCGATTCCCAAGAAGCTGCTGAACAACCAGTAGCGAGACCTTTCGACACCATCACTCAACGCTGCGCTAACGCATGCAAGAGGGGCTGCAGACCATGACGCAGGCTGCAGCCCCTCAATCATTACAACTCGGATTTTTTGTGAGGTACCTAACCTTTGAGACTTATACTCCGAGTGCATCCCACTGATGCTCGACCCATTCCTGGTTAATGCGAGGATTCTTCGTAACCTTAGCCGTTTTCAAGGCTACCTCCTCGCTCATGTCATCCATTCGCTGCCGCGATGATGCGAAGGCACGCTTTGCCTTGCGGTGAAGGTTCTCGCGCAAATCCCGATCCGTGCTCAACCTGTAACCAGCAACCGCACCAACGGCAATCGCAAAACATGTTGAGGCCACAAGTACTATCTGCTTACGATTCATACTTCATCGCCGCCTTCAGCCTCAAGCATGGACGCAAGAATACGTGAGAGATCTTCTTCATCCTTGAACTCGATCTCAATCTTATTCTTACCACGCGTAGAACGAACCTTCACACTTGTATTGAAAAGCTGACGAAGGACACGCGCAGCCTTTTTATATGACTGCGGCGTTACCGGACGCGGAGCACGCGGTGTCTCTCCGACTGAAAAGAGCGGTGCAAGGTTTTCAGTCGCACGAACCGACAATCCTTCTGCCACAACCTTCTCAGCCAGCTTCACACGAGCCTCTTCAAACGGAACAGCCAAGATGGCGCGCGCATGCCCAGCTGTCAGCTTCCCATCGAACAACAAGTCTTGAACCTGCTCAGGCAGATCAAGCAGACGGAGGGAATTGGTAATAGCGGAACGAGATTTCGACACCGCTTTCGACAGAGCCTCCTGGGTCATACCGCTCGACTTAATGAGCTGCTTGTAACCACGAGCTTCTTCAATGGGATTCAGATCAGAACGCTGTAGATTCTCGATGAGCGCCAGCTCGAGCATCTTCTGATCGTCAACATCTTTTACAATCACCGGCAGTTTCTTCAGACCCGCAATTTTCGAAGCCTGATACCGACGCTCCCCAGCGATGATTTCATAGGACGAACCCTTCTTGCGAACAAGCAGGGGTTGCAGCACGCCATTTTCGCGAATCGACTCACTCAACTCTTCAAGCTGAGACTCATTGAAATGCGTGCGCGGCTGGTTGGGATTCGGGACGATCTTCTCGATATCCATTTCTGTGTCAGCAGAAGCAAATCCTGTTTCACTTTGGGCTTCGCCCATGAGAGAGCCGAGACCACGACCGAGTGCGGGTTTCTTTTTTGGACTAGGCACGCTTGATCACCTCTTTTGCAAGATTCATATACGCTCGGGCACCTTTGTTGTTCGGCGCATACGATATAACAGGCATTCCGTATGACGGCGCTTCCGATACTTTGACCGATCGAGGAATGCAGGTCTTAAATGCAATGTCACCGAAGTACGTCTGCACCTCTTCGACCACCTGATTTGACAGCGACGTCCTTGAATCGTACATCGTCATCAAGACACCGTAGGTATCGAGCTCCTTGTTGATACGACCCTTCACCATGCGCATCGACTCGAGAAGCTTTGTCACACCTTCCAGCGCGTAATATTCGCACTGAATTGGGATCAGCACGCTATCGGCCGCCGCAAGCGCATTGATGGTGAGTAATCCAAGTGATGGAGGGCAGTCGATAAAGATAAAGTCAAACTCATCTTTCACCGGTTCGAGCAGATCTTTCAGGCGCGTTTCACGTGCCATGGCAGAAACGAGTTCAATTTCCGCACCGGCAAGCTGAATGGTCGCTGGAATGACAAAGACTCGCTTGTTTGATGTGTCACAAATCAGCTTTTCCGCCGGCACATCGTGAAGCAGTGCATCGTAAACGCATTGATGCAACGCTTCTTTATCGATTCCAAATCCACTGGTGCTATTTCCCTGCGGATCAAAATCAACAATGAGCACTTTGCGGCCCAGTTCACCAAGTGCTGCAGCGAGGTTCACGGTCGTTGTAGACTTACCCACACCGCCTTTTTGATTGATAATCGCAATTGTGTGCATAGGTTTCATGCTTTTTGAGCGCTTTACATCCCGAAAACCCACTGCGCCTCCGTCTCTTGCCAATACTGACATGTTTCACGTGAAACACACCATAGAGTTTCACGTGAAACCATAGCATTGAAGTATTATACGGCACTTACACGCGCTCGTATAACACTATCTATTGCTGTTAGGCATCTAAATGTAAGTACTTCAATGTGACTGCTTACATGCCCTTACGCTTCACAGGTTGAGCCAATCATTCCTACGTAATGGTCAGCAAACAGACCCATAATGAATCATGCGAAGATTCTGATTGCTACTTCTGCAGCAATACCAATACATGAGTCTGTGTTGTAATGCCCTGTGCATTCGCACCCGCATTTGAGTGAAGTCTGCCTGGACTGTTTCATACCACATAGAACCATCTTAGTTTCTAAAACCTCATGCTCAACTATTTAGTGATTAGTAATAACTCAGGCGAGGAGGTTCGATTTCGAATGGTATGGCCAAAGTGCATCTCTCAATTGATCTCTTCAAAGAGATATCCGTCTACCTACCTGACAACTACATCTCTAGTTACAAGTAAACCCAGTGTTTCACGTGAAACACTGGGTATCTCAGTTCAAAAAGCTGATTAGAGTGCAAAGAATCTCGTACCTACCCAAGCGGTTTGCGCTTGGCCTCACCAACGGGACGAGGCAACGCAATCCGCGGCTCATTGATCTTCTGATAGAAGAGAACAGAGCGATGACCCGAACCTTCAGGCAACTCGAACTCATCACACCCAATACGCTCAAGACCGCATACTTCGGCAGCACGATCGCCAGCACGCAACTCTTCATCAGTAGGCCGGGCTTTCGCAAGCATCAAGAACCCATCTTGCTCCAGAAACGGCGTACCGTACTCGATGATGGTCGGCAGCTGACCAACCGCGCGGGCACAAACCATATCAAACGTATTCTTATGAGAAGCAGCGAACGACTCAAGGCGATCATGCACGCCAGAGATTCCCTCAAGGCCTAGCTCGTCGATAAACGCATTGACCGCTTTAATCTTCTTACCCACAGAATCCAGCAGCACACCGTGGCAACCTGTCATGACATGAATGGGAATACCTGGAAAGCCGGCACCGGTTCCCATATCCAAGAAATACTCAGGGTCAAAAGGAAGACTGCGTGTCAATGCAATCGAATCAATGAGGTGAAGGGTCACAGCCTCATGCAGATCAACGATGCGCGTAAGATTCATATAAGAATTGACCTGCTCAACATAGAGGAGATGTGCAACCAACTGCATGGCTTGCCGAGGGTGTACCTCAACCTCAAGGCATCCAGCAAGCTCAATCAACTCGTCAGCCAGCTGATGACACCGGCTATCATCATCAGCAAGATGCGTGAGGCTGATGGAACGTTCGGTTGCCTTTCCAATCATGTGTGCTCCTATGTATTCTGACTCAAAACCATGAGTAGTTGATTCCTGACAAAAAAGGGCACCGACGGTGCCCTTTGTTCACAACCTTTAACGCGGCGTGATTACAACGCGTCGCTCGGGATCAACGCCTTCCGAATGCGTCTCAACCCGATCATCCTCACGCAAGGCAATGTGAACCAGTCGGCGCTCGGACGCTGTCATAGGCGGAAGGTTGACCGGACGACCCTGCTGAACAGCACGCGTGGCAGCAGAGCGTGCCATAGAGGATACCTTCTCATGGCGGCGACTCCGATACCCCTCAACATCGACAACGACTGGATACCTGAACCCAAGCTTGCGGCTGACCAGGAGGGAGACCATCGTCTGCAACGCCTCGAGCGTTCTACCGTGACGACCGATAAGGACCGCCAAATCGGGTGCCGTCACATCGAGAATCAACTCACCCTCGTCACCTTCGTACTCATCGATGGGAGAGTCGTCAGCATCGAAATGAGCAAGAACGGCACGCACAATGGAAATGGCCGCGTCGGCAATGGCATCGAGCTCATCATCGTTGAGCTGCTCTCCAGCCTTATAGCGCTCGGCTATCTCGGAGAACTCACCAACAACCTGCTCGGTTGCCTCTTCGGTCGTCTCTTCAACCAGTTCCTCACTCATGGCAAACTCCAATAGTTAGGTACCTAAATAAGTATGAGCCTCTACTTGGACTTGTGCGGGCGGGGCTTGCGCTCACGACGCACCACGTCGACCTCGATGGGAGCATTTGCCATACGCTCCTCTTCCTCGGCCTTAGCCTTCTCGATCACACGCTGGGTAACAAAGATCTGCTGGACAACCTGCCACAGCGAAGATACGTCGTAGTACAGCAGCACGCCGGCGGGCAGGCCCCAGCCCATGAAGAGCATCATGAAGCCCATCACGACCGACATCATCTTCATGCTCTGTGCCTGGGCGCCCGTCTGATTGCGCGACATGTAGAGCTGCGGGATGAACGTAAGCACGGCAAACAGCAGCAGCGCCACGATGTACGGGATCGCGCTGCCGATACCCTCAGCGAACGCCTGGGCGGGCGTGGTAGTCAGGTTCGGCAGAATGTTGAAGAACGAGAAGCCGAGCTCCTTGGCATCCGGGAAATAGGTATCCAAGCTGCGCAGCAGCGTGAACAGGGCGATCAGGATGGGCATCTGGATCAGCAGGGGCAGACAGCCGCCGAGCGGATTGAACTTGTTTTCGGAGTAGAACTTCTGCATCTCCTCAGCCTGACGCTGCGGATCGTCGGCATACTTCTCCTGGATCGCCATCAGCTTGGGCTGCAGCACCTGCATACGCGCGGTCGACTTGGTCGATTTCAGCATCAGGGGCGTCAGCGCCAGGCGGATGATGACCACCAGGATGATGATCGACAGGCCCCAGTCGCTCGCAAACGACTGAATGAGCTTCAGCGCCTCGAACAAGATTTGAACGATCCAGTCCCACATAAGGTTTCCTCCGATAGCTCCGCGCCTTTACGGCACGGGGTCATACCCTCCGGCGTGCAGCGGGTTGCAGCGCAGGATGCGGCACGCAGCCAGCCAGCAGCCCCTCATAACGCCGTATTTCTCGATTGCCTCAACAGCATACTGTGAACAGGTCGGGATGTATATACATGCATCCGGCAGCACAGGTGACACCCTGCGCTGGTACCAATGAATGGCCGCCAAGGCCAGGCGCCTACCCATGGATACCGGCCCTGGCACAAAGGGAATCAAGCGCCGCGGTCATCTCCTGCGCGGCGGCGCGGCGCGTGCGCGGTGTAGCGAACAGGATGATCTCCCGACCAGCCGCAGGAAGCCCGCAGCTGCGCGCGGCCTCACGGAGCACACGTTTAGACCGGTTGCGCACCACGGCGCAACCGAGTCTCTTTGCAGCAGCGAAGGCGACCCGACCCGGATCGCCTTCGCTGATGGAATCACATATAACCATTCGGACCAGAGGATGGTTGTAACGCCGTCCCTGGGTGAACACCCGCTCGAAGTCCCGGCGGGACTTGATGGTCTGCATGCGAGCCGATTGTTACTCGTCGCTCACCGTCAGACGCTTGCGCCCCTTGGCGCGGCGACGGGCGAGCACGGCGCGGCCGCTCTTGGTGGCCATACGGGAACGGAAGCCGTGGGTCTTGGCGCGCTTGCGCTTATTCGGCTGATACGTACGCTTCATGGTGTACATCCTCCTGGTGCATTTGGTCTGCTTAGACAGAATAGACGGTTGAGCTTACAGATTGTAGTGAAAGGCCAGCATTTCTGTCAATCTTTGCTCAGGAAAGTTCCCAAGTTCCCATAGGCTTCGCGAAACGCGCGCATTCTTCTCAAACTCCGTACGGGGATTTGCGACGAACTTTTCACCACTTTTCACAGACTTTTCCACAGGCCATGTTGAAACTGTTAATAACTTTTCAGTACTTTTCTTCACTTTTCAACACGTTCGGAAAACTTGTTGAAAGCTCATGAAAGCACCGCCGCCGAGCTGGTATCCTAGTCGCACACCACGAGAAAGAATGAGCAGTAATGTCCGAAGATTTCTACCCCTTTGTGGATTCCGGCGACCCAGCACCGGACAACCAGCACCTCACCGGCACGGCCGGCGCAGGCGCCGCACCGATGCCAGGCGCCGGCGAAGCGCAGGGCGGCGGGCGAGCGTCTTTCGCCACGCGCATCTCGGTATATGACGACCTGCTGTCAACGCCGCGGGTGATTGTCGTCGAGCGCGACGACGTCCGCACGTACTTGGAAGAGATCACCAACACGGTCTACCGAACCATGAAGGAACAGGGCGGTCGCCTGTCGCTCATGGTCATACGAGAGCTTGTTGAGAACTTCATCCACGCGCGATTCGTCGAACCGGTCATCTCCATCCTCGACGGCGGCAACACCATCCGATTCGCCGACCAGGGCCCCGGCATCGCCGACAAGGAGCGCGCCTTTGAGTTCGGCGTTACCAGCGCCGACCGCGATCAGAAGCGCTACATTCGCGGCACGGGGTCGGGCCTGCCCATGGTGCAGGAATACCTGCAGAACGCAGGCGGGGCCATCTCCATTGAGGATAACCTCGGACAGGGAACGGTCGTGACGGTCAGCATCGACCCGGCGCGGGTGGCTGAGATCGGCCAAACCGTTTCACGTGGAGCGGCCGTGCGGCCGGGCGGAGCCCGGCAACGCATGGCAACAGGGTTGCAGACCGCGGGCGGAGCGGTCGCGGGCGCATGGCCGCAAGGCCCCGCGGGAACCAACCCCTATCAGCAGGCCGCGCCTACAGGCGCTGCGGGCGCAGGCGCGGGCGCCATGGGATATGCGCCGGGGATGCCAACGGG
The DNA here is from genome assembly GCA_902470695.1 of uncultured Collinsella sp. Classification (GTDB taxonomy): domain Bacteria; phylum Actinomycetota; class Coriobacteriia; order Coriobacteriales; family Coriobacteriaceae; genus Collinsella. The sequence goes on along the minus strand of CABRHH010000004.1, from coordinate 62,540 downwards.
CCCAGGCGGTGCTGAGGGCGCCGGATACCCTGGCATGCAGCCCGGGGGAAACTGGAGCGCCGGACAGGCCGGGGCTCTGGGAGCGGCGAATGGAGCAGGGGGCGGGGCAAACCCCTCGCAGCAACCCGATGTAGCCAACCCGTATGCCAACCCGTATGGTGAAAGTGCCCTCTCAGGACCGCACGGTCAGGCGGCACCGGCGCCGTACGGCATGCCGGGGTCCGCGGGAGGCGCGGTGCAAGCCATACCGGGGGCGGGCGGTGCACAACCCGCCCAGCAGGGGATGTGGAGCGGGGCCGTGGCACCTGGCCATCACATGACCGGTTGGCCGGGCGCAGTGCCGGGGGGCGTACCGGGCGCCGTGGCGGCGGGCTACCCGTCGATGCCCCCGGGCACGATGCCTCCGACGGGTTATCAACAATGGGGACACCAGTTTTCCACAACTCAACAATTACCTGTTCAGAATGGGTATCAGTACCCCTCTATTGGAAGCCCGGCACCCCTGGGATTCAGCGGACAGACGGGTCCCGAGGTGTCTGAACGCGGCCTGCTAGCTCTGCAATTCCTCATCGAGCAGGGAAGCTGCGGACCCACAGCGCTGGCCGGGGCCTTCGGAGAGTCGGTCCCAACCTGGTCGCGCGAGCTTGCTACACTAGCCTCGATGGGCTTGATCCGCAAACACGGGCAGAAGCACATCTTGACCGACATGGGCAAAGCATGGCTGCAGCAGCGCAGCGATACGCAGACGCAGTAAGGAGGGAAACGCATGGACAATGAAGCAATGATCTTGCTGGATGACCTGCTATCGTGCTGTCGCAGGGACGGACGGGACGCCCGCCTGATCAACATCTTGGAACAGTCGGTGCCGACCTCTTTGACCGAAGATGCGTTCACCGTGCAGGCGCCGAATCGCTTTGCCCTGTCCTATCTGGCAAAACAAGCGACGGTGCTCGAAGCCTACCTGGAGGAGATCACGTTCGCTCCCATGGCGTTCACCGCACAGGACCCCTCCGGGCAACACGGCGCGGCGGGCGGCGCCGCCGCTCAGGCCCTGCGGGCAGGGGCGGTTGCGCCCGCAGTTGCTCCCGCCGTGCCCGTTGCGGCTGCGGCCGCCTCCGCCGCAGAACCCGCACCGGCAACGGAAATGTATGCTGCGCCCGCCACGGTTCCAGCCGCCACCGAGGCCGCCGCGGCGCCGTTCGGCGAGCTGAATGCGCGTCCCGCGGCGGCCCCGACACAACCAGCGCCCGGCGACCTTCCCTCACTGGCAAGCACCCTCGGTAACAATCGCCCGGAACCGGTAGCCGCCCCCGCTCCGGAACCCGTCACGCTCGACGAACGCGCTGCAAGCGTGGTCGACGCCGTGCAGGCGATCCGTGCCGGCGCGGGGGCCGTGGCTCCGGCGGCAGCCGCTCCGCACCCCGCGGAGACGCCGGGCGCGGAGCGCGGGGGTACGGGCAGGTCGGACGGCCGCATCACCGTGAGAAACACCGTCTCCTCGGATGCCTTCCAACGCATGATGGCGGAGATGAAGGGCGCCGATGCCCCGCGCACGCAGGCGGCGACGGGGACCGCGAAGGCGGCCGAGTCCACCCTGGCGCCCGAGGAGGAGTACCCCGCCGTCGACGTGAACTCGAAGTACACGTTTGAGAACTTCGTGTTCGGCGACGAGAACAAGCACGCCTATCAAAGCGCCGTGCGGTTCACCGCGCTCGCCGACGAACCGGGGCAGTGTCCGAGCCTGTTCATCTACGGCAACTCGGGCCTGGGCAAGACCCACCTGCTGTTCGCCATCAAAAACTACCTCGCCAAGGAGAACCCGCGCGTGCGCGTGAAATACGCCAACTCGCAGGCATACTTCGAGGACTACCTGCGTGATCTGGGTCGGCGCAAGGGTCCGGGCGACCCGATCATGCGCGAGTACCACGACGCGGACATCCTCATCATCGACGATATCCAGAACATCCTGGGCAAGCAGGCCACGATCGAGTACTTCTTCCAGCTGGTGGACGAATTCATCCGCAGCGGCAAGAAGATGGCGTTCGCCTCCGACCGCGCGCCCAAGAGCCTCGGCCTCGACGAGCGTCTGACCAGCCGCTTCAATGCCGGCATGCTGTGCTTGGTGTCGGAACCGGGGTTTGAGATGAAGTACAACATCCTGACCCGCTACTACGAAAACGTCATTCGACAGGCCGCCGACCTATCGTCTGTCAGCTCGGGCACGTCTTTGCTCTCGGCGCTCCAGGTCCACCAGGGGCACCTCACCGACGAGCAGCTCCGCCACATGGCGGAGATCTCGGGCAACAACATCCGTTCGCTCGAGAGCTTCTGCGAGCGCTGCGCGGGGCTGTCGAGCGAACGCGAGAGCGAAGGTCGCGAGCTGACCGGTGAGGACATCGACCACGTGGCCGAGCAGTACTTCAACACCGCCCACAAGGTCATCCACATCGACACCGTCCAAGGGGTCGTGGAGGAGTACTACCACGTAAGCCACGAGGAGCTCATCGGGCCGCGGCGCACGGCGAACATCGCCTTCGCCCGGCACGTGGCGGTCTACCTCGCCAACAGCCTGTGTGAGATGACCACGCCGGCCATCGGCGCGGAGTTCGGTGGGCGCGACCATTCCACCGTGCTAAACAGCCTGAAGGTCGTCGAGAACAAGATGAAGGAGGACCGCCGGATCTGCGAGGACCTGCAGCAGCTCAAGAACACGATTATGCTCAAGGCCTAACCCGGCCGCCGCGTGCCGCATGGCGCAGGTTTGAGCCAGGCGTGTTCAAAACCTGCGCATGAGCGGTGTTGAAAGGCTGTGGGAAACAGGAGGGATAAGATGGGAGCAACCGCACACGTCGAGTGAAAAGAGTTTTCCACCGGGCGCCGCAGGGGATAACAGCGGGGTTGTCAACAGGTCCATGAGGATAAGTTTTTCAACCTTCACCTGCGATAACGCCGGTAATCCCCACCGTCCACCCGCTTATTACTATTATTGGTTCTATATCTATATAGAAAGGAAATAATATGAGGTTCACCGTCAGCCAGTCGGCGCTCGCCGATGCGATCGCCGTGGTGATGAAAGGAATCGCCAGCGCCTCCACGCTTCCCATCCTTTCGGGCGTGCTCGTAAGAGCATCCGATGGCGTTCTGGAGTTTCAAACATCGAACTACACCATCTCTATCCGCCACCGCATCGCGGCGCGTGTGGATGAAGAGGGGCAGATGGTCATTCCCTGCAAGATGCTCTCGAACATCTGCAAGACCCTGCCCGACGCTCCGGTATCCTTCGAGCTGACGGAGCGGCAGGTGACCATCACCTGCGAGAAGAGTTCGTTCAGGCTGAACACCCTGGACGCCGGCGATTTCCCGGAGTTCCCTACCTTCGCGCTCGAGCGCTCCGTTGAGCTGCCGGCCAACATCCTGACCGAGATGGTGAACCGCGTATGGCGCGTGACCTCGACCGACAAGAACCGTCCCGTGCTCAACGGCGTGTACATGACCGTGGAGAACAACACGATTCGCCTGGTGGCCACCGACTCCTACCGCCTGGCCGTGTGCGATACGCAGGTCGAGACCTCCTCGCTGGAGGGCAGTTTCGAGCTCAACGTGCCCGCCGATGCCTTCAACGATGCGCTGTCCATCACCGGTGGCCAGGGTACGATCCTGGTGGGCTCCACCGACACGCAGGTGGTCTTCGTGGCCGGCAACACCACGTACGTGTCCCGCCGCATCGAGGGCGTGTACCCCAACTACAAGGCGCTGCTGCCGGCAAGCTGCGCCACCACGGTGAAGATCGACGTCGAGGCCCTGACGGCGGCCCTCAAGCGCGTGGCCGTGGTTGCGCAGGCGAACTCGGCGGTGAAGTTTGAGATTTCGGCCGAAACGGGCGCCATGACGCTGTCGGCGATCTCGAACGACCAAGATGCCGCGAGCGAAAGCGTCGAGGTGGAGGTCGAGGGCGCCTCGGGCGTCATCGCGTTCAACTACCACTACATCTTCGGCTGCCTGAACGTGCTCAACCGCGAGAAGGAGATCACGCTCGAGCTGCAGTCCTACACCCAGGCGGGCGTGTTCAAGTCCTACGACAAGATCAACTACCTCTACCTGGTCATGCCCGTTCGCATCTAATGGGACTCACGGCATCTGCGCTCACCGCATACAACTACCGGAGCTTCAGCTCGTATGAGCTGGAGCTCTCCGATGGCGTGACCGTGCTCGTGGGGCCCAACGCCGCCGGCAAGACGAATCTGGTCGAGGCACTGCAGCTGCTGACGGCCGGCGCGTCTTTCCGGCATCCGACCCCAGCGCAGCTGGTGCATGAGGGCGCCGAGCGCGGACGCATCGAGCTTGCGCTCGAAGGCGAGGGACGCAAGCTCGAATTCGGCTGCGAGCTGGAACCGGGCCGTCGGTCGTTCACGCGCAACGGCAAGCGCACGCGCGCGGCCGGTATCCGCGGCGAGCTGCCGAGCGTGCTGTTCTGCCCCGACCATCTCGATATGGTGAAGCGTGGTGCCCGTGTGCGGCGCGTCGCGCTCGATGAGTTCGGCATCCAGCTCAATGCGCAGTACGCCAAGCTCGTGGCCGCCTATGAGCGTACGGTCGAGCAGCGCAACACGCTTCTGAAGTCCGACGTGGTGGATGCCTCGATGCTCGAGGTGTGGGATGAGGCCCTGATTGGCGCCGGTGCATCGCTGCTGTTGCACCGGCGCGCCCTGCTCGAGCGGGTGCGCGCGGCGCTGGCGGAGGTGTATGCGTCGGTGGCCGCTGGCGAACGCGCCGATGCGACCTATGTCTCGTCGCTCGGCGAGCTGCCCGACGACCGCGCGGGCATCGAGGAGAAGCTGGCGGCGGGGCTCTTCCGCGTGCATGACGACGAGCTGCGCCGCGGCTGCACGCTGGTGGGCCCGCATCGCGACGAGATCCTGTTCACGATCGAGGGCCGCCCGGCACGCGAGTTCGGCAGCCAGGGGCAGCAGCGTTCCGTGGTGCTGGCGTGGAAGATGGCAGAGGTGCAGGTGACGCATGACATCTTGGGCAGCTATCCGCTGCTGCTGCTCGACGATGTGATGAGCGAGCTCGATGCCGCCCGCCGCGAGGCGATGCTGGCGCATGTTGCCGCGGGTATCCAGACGGTGATCACGACGACGAACCTGGGGTATTTCTCAGAAGAGACGCTCGAGCGCGCGAAGGTGGTGCATGTCGGTGGCGCGGTATAGCAAGGTGACGAGGCAAGGCAAGACCGAGGGGCTGGGTGCGTTGGCGTCCTCGCTGCGCAACACGATCTATGCGCACGCCGACGATGCGGGCCGCGCCCGGTTCCGTGCGGCCGAGCGCCGCCAGCAGGTGTATGCGGCGTGGAACCAGGTGTGCGGCGGAACCCGCGAGGGTCAGCACGTGACGGGGCTGTATTTCGTGCCCGATGCCAACGAGCTCGTGGTCTACACCGACGGCGCCGCCTGGACGCAGGAGCTCACGATGCTGCGCGAGATCATCCGCGCGCGGATGGAGACGGCGGGCGCCGCGGTGGATGCGCTGGTTATCAAGACCTCGCGCGAGGGGCATCGCCGCACCGTGCCCGTCCCGGTTGGCGCCGCGCGCGCTGCTGCTCAGAAGGCGGCCCCTCCCCATGCCGCCCTGAACGAGGCCGAGCAGGCCCAGGTGGCGCGCGCCTGCGACGGGGTGGATGACACCAAGCTCAAACAGGCGTTGATTCGTGCCATGACGGCGTCGCTTGAGTGGAAAAAGGGTCGGGACAACTGAAAAGGCCCGCAATCGGCCTCTCACGGCCTTGTAGAGGTATTCCAGAGGTTCGGACACAGGGGAGCAAAAGCCCCAGCAATCCGATAGACTAGGGAAGATTGGCCATCGAACGTAAAACAAAGGGAGTACGCGTGGCGAATAACAACGAATACGGCGGAAATGAAATCAAGATCCTCGAAGGTCTTGACGCGGTCCGCAAGCGCCCGGGCATGTATATCGGCTCGACGAGCGCGAGCGGCCTGCACCATCTGGTGTGGGAGATCGTCGACAACTCGGTGGATGAGGCCATGGCGGGTTTCTGCACCCGCATCGACGTGACCGTGCACGCCGACAACTCGATCACCGTGGTGGATAACGGCCGCGGTATCCCGGTTGACAAGCACCCGGTGAAGAAGATCCCGACCCTTGAGGTCGTCATGACGATCCTGCACGCGGGCGGCAAGTTCGACAACAACGCCTACAAGGTGTCCGGCGGCCTGCACGGTGTGGGCGTCTCGGTTGTCAACGCGCTGTCCAAGAAGATGACCGTCCAGGTCAAGCGCGACGGCAAGATCTACGAGATGCAGTTCTCGCGCGGCAAGACCACGCAGAAGATGAAGGAGATCGGCACCGCCAAGACCACCGGCACCACCACGACGTTCTGGCCGGACGAGGAGATCTTCGAGACGACGGTCTACGACTACGACACCCTGCGCAACCGCCTGCAGGAGACGGCGTTTCTGAACAAGAACCTCAAGATCTGCCTGCGTGATGAGCGCGAGCTCGCGCCGCGCGAGGACGAGTTCTGCTACGCCGGCGGCATCGTCGACTTCGTGAAGTTCCTGAACGAGGGCAAGACGGTACCCGACGGCCTCAAGCGCCCGATCTATCTGGCGGGTGCCTCCGAGGAGAACGCCCCGGTTGACAAGACCGGCGAGGTCGAGATCGCGATGCAGTGGAACACCTCGTACTCCGAGACGGTCATGAGCTTCGCCAACGACATCCACACGCCCGAGGGCGGCATGCACATGGAGGGCTTCCGCACGGCCCTCACCAGCGTGATCAACGATTACGCGCGCAAGAACAACATCCTGAAGGAGAAGGACGGCAACCTCACGGGCGATGACGTGCGCGAGGGCCTCACCGCCGTGGTGTCCGTCAAGCTCGCCGACCCGCAGTTCGAGGGTCAGACCAAGGCGAAGCTCGGCAGCTCCTTCATGCGCACCCTGGTTCGCAAGATCGTTTCCGACGGCCTGACCGACTATCTCGAGGAGCATCCCAAGCAGGCGCGCGAGATCATCAAGAAGGCGCAGCAGGCATCCAAGGCGCGCAACGCCGCCCGCAAAGCGCGCGAGGCCACCCGCCGCAAGAGCCTGCTGGAAACCGCGAGCCTGCCCGGCAAGCTCGCCGACTGCTCGGTGCGCGACGCCGAGATGACCGAGCTGTTCATCGTAGAGGGTGACTCGGCAGGCGGTTCGGCCAAGGACGGCCGTCGCCGAGACATCCAGGCGATTCTGCCCCTGCGCGGCAAGATCTTGAACGTGGAGCGCGTGGGCGACCACCGCGCCTTCTCCAGCGACACCATCCAGTCGCTCATCACCGCGATCGGCTGTGGTGTGACCACGGGCAACGGCGACGGTGGCGATTTTGACATCACCAAGGCGCGCTACCACAAGATCATCATCATGACGGACGCCGATGTCGACGGCGCGCACATCCGCATCCTGCTGCTCACGTTCTTCTACAAGTACATGCGCCCGCTGATCGACGCCGGCTATGTGTACGTGGCCTGCCCGCCGATCTTCGGCATCAAGGTGCGCAACAAGATCCACTATGTGTATCCCAACGGCCGTCAGGCGGAAGATGAGATCCTGCGCGAGTCCATCGCGGCGCTGGGCCTGAACCCCGACGAGGGCGACGATGGCGATGCCAGCTCCCAGGAGGGTGTGAAGAAGTCCGGCAAGAAGCGCCGCGGCTACACCGTGCAGCGTTACAAGGGCTTGGGTGAGATGGATCCCAAGCAGCTCGCGTCTACCACGATGGACCCCAAGACCCGCATCCTGCAGCGCGTGACGATCGATGACGCCGTCGAGGCCGACCGCGCCGTCCGCGAGCTCATGGGCTCCGAGGTGGGGTATCGCCGCGACTACATCGAGAAGCACGCCCACGACGCCCGCTTCCTGGACGCCTAATCCGCTTGCAGTTTGGGGACGGGGTCGTTTCGTATATCGAGGCTATCGATATATGTTGCTACCAGCTGATATACGAAACGACCCCGTCCCCAAACTGCAGCCCTGGCCCTTGATTGATGCGACATTGATGTGACCACGACCGATAAGGAGAACACGTGGCTGACGATATGAATAACGATGAGCGTGACCGGGCAGCTGCCGGATCCGAGGGGATGCCCGAGGACCTGAAGCGCCTGCTCGCCCGCGCCGAGAGCGATGAGGACGGTGCGGCGACCTACGACCCGGACGCCGAGCCCGACGACGAGGAAGAAGATGACGAGGAGCTCGAGGAGAGCTTCGGCGCCAACACCCGCGGCGAGGACGCCGGTACCGATGTGAACGGCGGCACGCTGCAGGTGAGTGAATTCGGCCGCGAGATGAAGCAGTCCTTCATCGAGTACTCGATGTCGGTCATCACCGCCCGTGCCCTGCCCGACGTCCGCGACGGCTTGAAGCCGGTACACCGCCGCATCCTGTACGCCATGAACGAATCGGGCATCTTCCCCAACCGTCCGCACAAGAAGAGTGCGTGGACGGTCGGCGAGGTTATCGGTAAGTACCACCCGCACGGTGACTCCGCCGTCTATGAGACGATGGTCCGCCTGGCGCAGTGGTTCTCCATGCGTACCCCGCTGATCGACGGTCACGGCAACTTCGGCAACATCGATGGCGACTCGGCGGCGGCCATGCGTTACACCGAGAGCCGTCTGGCAAAGCCCGCCATGGAGCTGCTGCGCGACCTGCAGAAGGACACGGTTGACTGGCAGCCCAACTACGATGAGTCGCTCGCCGAGCCCCGCGCGCTGCCGGCGCGCTTCCCCAACCTGCTGGTCAACGGCAGCCAGGGCATCGCAGTGGGCATGGCCACCAACATCGCCCCGCACAACATGGGCGAGGCTGTTGAGGCCACCTGCTACCTGATCGACCACCCGGACGCCACGGTCGATGAGCTCATGCAGATCATGCCCGGCCCGGACTTCCCCACCGGCGCCCTCATCATGGGCACCGACGGCATCCGCCAGTCCTATGAAACCGGCCGCGGTTCCATCACGGTGCGCGCCAAGGCGCACGTGGAGTCAACCAAGACCGGCCGCAATCGCCTGGTGTTCACCGAGATCCCCTACATGGTGAACAAGGGAACCTTGCAGGAGAAGATCGCCAGCCTGGTGAACGAGAAGCGCATCGAGGGCATCTCGGACATGCGCGACGAGTCCACGAGCAAGGGCCTGCGCCTGGTGATCGAGCTCAAGAAGGGCATCATTCCGCAGGTTGTACTCAACAACCTCTACAAGTACACCTCGCTGCAGACCACGTTCGGCGCCAACAACCTGGCGCTGGTGAACGGCGTGCCGAAGTGCCTGGGTCTGCGCGAGATGCTCTCGCACTACATCGACCACCAGGTGGACGTGGTGACCCGGCGTACCCGCTTCGACCTTAAGAAGGCCCAGGCCCGCGCGCACATCCTCGAGGGCTACCTCATGGCCCTCGACCACATCGACGAGGTCATCTCCATCATCCGTTCCTCGCAGACCGACGCCGAGGCCAGCGCCCGCCTGATCGAGCGCTTCGGCTTCTCGCCGGAGCAGACCACGGCCATCCTCGAGATGAAGCTGCGCCGCCTGACCGGCCTGTCGCGCGACCAGATCGAGGAGGAGCTCGCCGGCCTGCGCCGCGCCATCGCCTACTACGAGGACCTGCTGGCGCATGAGGAGAAGATCCTGGCTGTCATCAAGGAGGAGATGCGCGAGATCGCCCGCAAGTACGGCGACAAGCGCCGCACTGAGATCACGCACGCCGAGAAGGACCTCGATGTGGAGGATCTCATTGCCGACGAAGACATGGTCGTGACCATCACCCATACCGGCTACGTCAAGCGCATCCCGGTTGCCGCCTACCGCGCCCAGAAGCGCGGCGGCAAGGGCGTGTCCGGCGTGAGCCTCAAGGAAGACGACGTCATCGACGAGATGTTCATCGCGAGCACCCACGAGTACGTGCTGTTCTTCTCCACGCGCGGCAAGGTGTACCGTCTGAAGGTGCACGAGCTGCCGGTTGGCACGCGCCAGGCGCGCGGCACGGCGATCGTGAACCTGCTGCCGTTCGAGGAGGGCGAGAAGATCGCGAGCGTGATCTCCTGCCGCGAGTTCCCCGAGGATGAGTACCTGATGTTTGCCACCGCCAGCGGCATGGTGAAGAAGACTGCGATGGCCGCCTACGACCGCAGTCGCCGCGATGGCATCATCGCCATCAACATCAAGTCCGGCGATCGTTTGCTGGGCGTGCGCCGCGTGAAGTCGGGCGACAAGATCATCATGGCCACCACGGCGGGCAAGGCGATTATGTTTGCCGAGGATCAGGTGCGCGCCACCGGACGCGATACGAGCGGCGTGCGCGGCATCAACATGAAGGGCGACGCCGAGGTGCTGGGCATGGAGATCAGCAACGGCCGCGGCGATTTGGTGGTCGTGACCGAGCGCGGCTTCGGCAAGCGCACCCCGATTGCCGACTACCCCGAGCAGAACCGCGGCGGCCAGGGCGTCTACACGATTCAGATGACCGACCGTAAGGGCCAGCTTGCGGCGATGAAGGTCGTGGGCCCGCAGCATGAGCTGTTCATCATCACCGAGGGAGCCACGGTCATCCGCGTGAAGACCGCCGAGATCTCCCAGACCGGTCGCGCCACCCAGGGCGTGAAGATGATGAGCGTGGCCGACGGCGACCGCGTGTGCGCCGTGGCGCGCATGACGAGCGCCAAGAAGAAGGCGAAGGCTCCGGCGGTTGCCGAGGGTCAGGAGGCATTCGATTTGGCGGCGGCCGGCGCCATGGACGCTCCGAGCGACGAGGACCATGTGGATATCGGTAGCGACGATGAGGCGCTCGAGGACCTGATGGACGAGTAAAGTCGCGTGTCGTTCCCCGGCGCTCGCGTTGGTGCGAGCGCCGGGGACGGAGCGCCGGGGATGGGCGGCTGGCTGCCTGCTGTTCCCACGGGCGTGCGAGACGCTGCAAGCAAGATTGCCTGACAAAGCGATGAACAGGGCGGATGTGCGTGCGACGTGCATTCGCCCTGTTGCGTAAGACTCGCATGTCGCGAGGGGTGTCTACCCGGGTTCGGCCTCGGGCCACCCATCAAGAGATTCTTGGCTCGGCTTTTGTCCATCCGCCAAGGAGGTCTGGGTTCGATTTTGTTCATCCAGCAGGGGATTTTGGGGCCCGCCTTTGAGTCAACCGTTGGGAAATCCCTGGTTCGTCTTCGGGTCATCCATCAAGTCCGGGTTCGGCCTCAGGCCATCCATCAAACCAGGGTTCGTCTTTTTGCCGTTGATGAGAATAGGGTTCGCCCTTTGTCCATCTGAGGCTGTTTTTCGCCCTCAAACGGACAAAGGGCGAACCAGATTTTCGTTGATGTCCTGAATCCGAACCCTCGTTTAGCTGAACGGACGAAATCCGAACCCCGATACGGTGGACAGGGGGAATCGAGCCTAGGCGAGACGGATGGAGGGTTCGGGTGCAGGGGGTACGGCGGGGCCGGGTGTTTAAGTGGTACGGGCCTCGGCATTCTGCGCGCCAATGCTGTATCACGCGCAGAACGTGTGCGGATTCAGGTAAAGAAGACGAACGGAGCCCACACAAGAGAACTGCGGATGGGGAAGCTCGGGTGTAGGTGAGATGAACGGACGAAACCCGAACCCGGTTGCGGCAGATGGGAGACCCTTGGCCACACCCGCCCTGTGTCGGCCTTAGAAATCGTCTGGGCTCAGCGTCTTGACGAATTCGTCGAAGCGCTCGAACTCCTCGTCGGAGGGGCCAGCGTCGCTGCGATACGACGTGCTGCCCACGCGGTTCATGATGTCGTCCTCAACATAGATGGGGGCGTTGGCACGTACAGCCAGCGCCAACGCATCGGACGGGCGCGCGTCGAGCGAGATTTCGAAATCCCGCTCGGCTTGCTGCGTCGCATCTGGGCACAGGATCACGGTGGCGAAGAACACGGGCGCGTCCACACGGTTGATCTCCACACGCTCCACCTTCGCACCCAGCGAACGGATGGTTTCCAGCAGCAGGTCGTGCGTGATGGGGCGCGGCGGCGCGGGCGTATCGATGCCATGGCCAACCGAGGCCGCCTCGAACGAGCCGGTTTGAATGGACAGTGCGCGCAGCGGCGCATCCGCGTGTGCGCTGGCGGTGCGCTCGCGCAGGACGATGACCGAGGGAACGGGGCCGGCGGCCATCATGATGGATTCGATGTCAACGCGGATCATAGGGCACCTCCAAATGATGCACAGGTGTATGGGCGGATGCTTTGGTAGGTAATGGTACCCAAAAAAGGACCGGTCAACCTCGGCATCTTTGCAGGTGGGCGCAATTGGGCCCTTTTTATCGATGCACCAGCGCGCGTGGTCAAGACGAGAAGTGTTGCGTTCTCAGGTACTCGCGCAGACCGGGGAGCGCGAACCGCAGGACCCCGCGACGCGTCTCCTCGATGGCTCCGGCTTCGAGCAGGCGCTTCTTGTACGTGGAGACATGGGATGAGGGCTTGCCCAGGCGCTCTTTGAGGTCCGCCTGCCTGGTGAGACCATCGTCACGCGCCATCGCCTTGAGAAAACGGATGTCTGCGGGCGAGAGTTCCGATATGGTTGCATCGAGGACGCGGCTGATGAGCTCTTCCTGCGCCACGGCAGATCCTCGGACGACGTCTTCGAGTTCGATGGTCATCCTGTTGCCGGCGGCATTCCACGACCTGTATCCAACCAACTGGAACATAAACGGGAATCCATCGATGGCCTCGATCGCCGCGGAGAGGGCTTCATCATCGATGGTTTTCCCACCCTGTTCTGTTGTCAGGCGAAAGGCCTCGCGTGCCTCGTAAGCGGGGATGGATCCAAGGTCGTGGCGCGCCGCGCGGCGAATGAAGGAGGTCGACTTGCCGGAGAGCAGGTTCGACACGTGGTGGGGCAGCCCCGCCATAAGCAGTATGACACGCCGGTCTTCGCGCACGAAATGCTGGTAGGTGGTGACAAGCTCTGTCATCCCATCGAGCGAGGGATCGATTTCGTCAACGGTGATAAGGAGACCGCATGCATGTTCGTTGAGCTGGTCGATGAGGCTGGACATGCGCGACCGCCAGTTTCCCGGGACAGGCGCGTGTGTTTCCCACGAAAGGCTCCCCACCGATCCGATGCCGATGCCGGTCAAGGTCCGTCGGGGAGATTCGGGAAGGAGATGTGCGCTTGCCGCGACGCTCTGCTGCCAGATGTCGTCAAGTATGGTTCGAGATGCAGTGACGTTCGCGGTAACCCAGCCCATGTGCTGGGCTTCATCCGCCAAGTAGGTGAGCAGCGCGGTTTTTCCCGTGCCACGCGCTCCTACGAACAGCGTGCAGCGATTGGGGTTGTTGTCGGGATGCTCGAACGTGTCCAGGATGTCCTGTATGAGCTCCCCACGTCCGGCAAGATAAGGCGGGACCTTGCCGAATACCGGCGTGAAAGGATTTGCCGCAAGATTGCTCGCCTGATGTGCTGCTGCCATGGTGTCACCTGCTCTTTCTACGGTGCCGTGTATATCCTCATGGTACCCGACATGCGCTGTTTCGTTGAGCGCTTTGAGCTTGTTTTACTTCTTTTATCTTCTTTTACTTTTTTGATCATTGCAGGTAGACCGCTAAAAGTTGGCAGAGGGTAGAGCTGAGGGGTCGCAAGGTGGAGCAGGTTCGAAGGCTCCTTCAGAAAGTTTTAAAAAAGATGTTGACTTGCCTGATGAATCTGGGATATTATTTCCCCTGCGTTGGACCTGTAGCTCAGTTGGTCAGAGCGTCCGGCTGATAACCGGGAGGTCACAAGTTCGAACCTTGTCAGGTCCACCACCTCTTTCGCAATAAACACCCCAGCGAGAGCCGAGTCGCCGCTGGGGTGTTTATTACTACTGGGGATATAGCTCAGCTGGGAGAGCGCGGGCTTTGCAAGCCTGAGGTCAGGGGTTCGATCCCCCTTATCTCCACCCGAGTCTGGTAAAGCCGCGGCCGCCTGGTCGCGGTTTTTTATTGCTCGGTGCGGCGTGCGCATGGCATGATCTGTTGGCGTACCGTGGCTGCAACAAGGTTGCCGTCTCCATGGAAACCTGGGCGCTGGCGAGCTGGACGGAAGGTTCGTACGACGCGCTGTTGGCACGCCGTGACTGCGACACGCTCGCCGCCTTCGTGGAAACCTGGGCACCGGTGATTTGTAACCTCTGGGTCACGGCGATTTGGACGAAAGCAACGAGTGAGGAGGCGTGCCCATGACAACGGATGAAGCGCTGGTCACGCTCGGTCTTGATCGCGGGGCCACTCGGGAGGACATCCTCGCCGCCCATCGGGAACTCACCCAGATGATGCATCCGGACAAGTATGGTTCCAACAAGCGCCTGCGTACCCGTGCGGAGCGGCAGATGGCACGCATCAACGCAGCCCGGGATGAGCTGTTGAGGGGCGACCCATCCGCTCGCTTCCAGAACGGCGCACCCGCCCATGCCGGTTCATCTCGCCCAGGTGCCGGAGCGACGCGCGCGGCTCATGAGCAACCGGGCCAGACTCACGCGGCGGAAGATGACCCTGCTGGTCGGGCGTTTCGTATCCGACAGGCAGCCCATCGCCGCGCGCAGGCTGCCGAGACCGCCCGGTTGGCGGTTTTGGAGAGCATCCGGACGGTTCAGGAGATACGTCATCGCGCGGCGGGCGTGCTGGTCGTTTGCGCGCTCGGTGCCCTGATTACCTCGCGTTTGCGCGGCATGCTGGGCATCCTCGGCCTGCCGGTGTTCAGCACGCTGGCGCTATGGGCCATCTGCGACCTCATTAGAACGAGCGGCCAGCTCACCGCCTTGCGCGAACGGGCGCGTGAGCTGCTGGACGATCGCGATGCCGCCCGTGCAGTCGCCGCGGGCGAGGTGTAGCTGCGAGGTGGCACGAGCCCAAGTGCTGTCGGCACGTCGGCGGGAACAGCGCTCGCCGCCGCATACCCGCAGCAGAGAGTCGTCGTACCACATGCGGTTTCGGGCCGGGCGCTTCCGCAACGGCGAGCTGTCGACCATATGGAGTTTCGATCGGCAGCCACCCGCGTACTTGTGGAAGAGGGCTGCCCCCGCCGCGCATCGTTCTGAGCACCGGGAGACCGCGGTGGCTCTCTGCGGGAAGCCCTGAACGGTAGCTGCCCACGACGGTGAGGCGACCCGCGCCGCGCAGCGCCGGGGCGGGCGGGAGGACCCGCCGCGCGCATCATCGCGCGAATGTCCTGCTCGCGGCCGTGCACGCGTGCTAAGCTGGAGCATGCTTGGAGTGGAAAAGCGGGTCCCGGGCACCGGGGCCGTCTAGAGAGGGAAGCAACCATGGCGGAGTCCACAACCACGTCGAACAATCTGAACGCAGCGGGGCAGCCCTATGATGACCCGGCCGCAACCGAGGAGGTCTCGGCGGAACTCGATGCCATGGTGTGCGATGTGCTCGACGAGTTCCTGAACGCGCTCGCCGACGGCGACGACCCGGGCGTGCTGCTCTGCGTGGAGGACGCTGCCTCTGTGCGCTACGAGGCGGCGTTCACCGAAGACGGCCCGCAGGCCTGCATCGATGGTGCGCGCCACTTTATCGAGATGAATCAGGGGGGTGTGCCGTCCGACCATGTGGGTCCCATCGACCGTTATGCCATCGCATATGCCGGCGCGGTCGAGCTAGACGGGGAGTTTGCCGACGCGATCATCGTGAGCTTCTACCAGCGTGGCATGGCAAACGGCTACTCAGCCTACCTGTTGTACAGCGGCGCCGGCACCGGGGAACACTTTATGTGGAGCGACCCTGAACCCGCAGGTGAGGAACCTCCTCTGATCTAGGGTCATATACAATACCGTTTTTGGTGACAACCGTTCACCGAAAAATCTGCCATGTTAGCCGATGCGCGCTTGCGCCGCATCGGCATAAGGGATAGGGGACGCCTATGCGCGTAGAGAATCTGAGGGATATTGCCATCATCGCCCACGTCGACCACGGGAAGACCACCCTGTGCGACAAGCTGCTGCGTGCCACCGACGCGTTCCGCGCCAACCAGCAGGTGGAGGAGCGCGTGCTCGACTCCAACGACCAGGAGCGCGAGCGCGGCATCACGATTCTCGCCAAGAACATCTCCATCAGCTACAACGGCGTGAAGATCAACGTCATCGATACCCCGGGCCACGCCGACTTCGGTGGCGAGGTCGAGCGCGTGCTGCGCATGGCCGACGGTGCCCTGCTGCTTGTTGATGCGTTCGAGGGCCCCATGCCCCAGACCCGTTTCGTGCTGCGTCACGCCATCGACGCCGGCCTGTCCATCATGATCGTCATCAACAAGATCGACCGTCCTGGCGCCAACCCCGAGAAGGCCTACAACGACTGCCTGGACCTCATGGCCGACCTCGGCGCCACCGACGAGCAGCTCGAGTTCGCCATGGAGCACGTGGTGTACTGCTCGGCCATGAACGGCTTCGCCCGCCTCGACCCCGAGGACGGCAACATGGACATGTACCCGCTGCTCGACATGATCGTGAACGACCTGCCTGCACCAGAGGTCGACGTGGACGGTCCGCTTGCCATGCAGTGCGTGACCATCGACCACTCCAACTTCGTGGGCCGCATCGGCATCGGCCGCGTGTATTCCGGCACCATCCATACCGGTGACAAGATTCTCGTGGTGAAAAACGACGGCGAGCGCAAGACCGCGACCGTCAAGCAGCTCTTCACCTTCGACTATCTCGGCCGCACCGAGTGCACTGAGGTGGGCGCGGGCGATTTGGCTGCCGTGGTGGGTGTCGACAGCACCGACATCGGCGACGTGTACACCGACCCCGACAACCCCGTCGAGCTCGAGCCGATCGAGATCGACCCGCCCACCCTGTCCATCGTGTTCGAGGCCTCGACCTCCCCGCTCGTCGGCCGCGACGGCGACATCGTCGGTGCTCGCCAGCTCAAGGAGCGCCTGATGCTCGAACGCGAGAACAACGTGACCATGCGCATCGAGGAGCTTCCCGACCGCACCGGCATGGAGGTGTCGGGCCGCGGTATCCTGCACCTGTCGGTGCTCATGGAAACGATGCGCCGCGAGGGCTTTGAGTTCCAGGTGGGCCGCCCGCGCGTGCTGTTCAAAAAGGACGAGGCCGGCAGCACCCAGGAGCCCGTGGAGCAGGCCGTGGTCGAGTGTCCCGATGAGTACTCGGGCAAGGTCATCGAGGTGTTCGGTAACGCCGGCGGCACGATGACGAGCATGGAGACGGGTGCGAGCGTGACGCATTTGGAGTTCCGCATCCCCACCCGTGGCATCATGGGCCTGAAGAACCGCATCATGAACGTGACGCACGGCGAGGGCGTGTTCTACCATACCTTCCTGGAGTACGGCCCCTACGCCGGCGATATCGGCGGCCGCAACAACGGCGCCATGATCTCCATGACCACCGGCAAAGCCGTGGCCTACGCCCTGGGCACCCTGCAGGAGCGCGGCAGCCTGTTCGTGGAGCCCGGCACCGAGTGCTACGAGGGCATGCTGGTGGGCGAGCGTTCCAAGCCCGGCGACATGGTCGTCAACGTGGAGCGCTCCAAGAACCTGGGCAACCAGCGTTCCTCCACCGCCGACATCTCCGTGCAGCTCGTTCCGCCGCGCACCTTCTCGTTGGAGGAGGCGCTCGAGTACATCGCTGACGATGAGCTTGTGGAGATCACGCCGAAGAACATTCGCATGCGCAAGCGCCTGCTGAATGCCACGGACCGCAAGAAAGCCGCCGCGCGCGCTGCCAAGTAGCCGTATTGCAGCAGCAGCGCGCCGTGTATGGCCCCATCGTTTCGCGGGAACACTCGTGAGCGGTGGGGCCGTCTGCATATGCGCCGGTCTGCACAGGTATACACGTATAATGACCGCAACCGACCGGGAGGGGACCCCATGATCGAACTGGACTATAAGACCCGCGGCGTATGCGCCCGCAGCATCCACGTGGCGCTCGACGACGCCGGCGAGCATATTCAGGATGTGTCGTTTGAAGGCGGCTGCAACGGCAATCTGAAGGCCATCTCAAAGCTGGTGTCCGGTATGGCGGTCGATGACGTGGTGGACACGTTGGCGGGCAACACCTGCGGTCCGCGCAAAACCTCGTGCGCCGATCAGCTGACGCTCGCCCTGCGCGAGGCGTCCGCCCAGGCTCAGCAGGCCTAGCGTCATGGCTGGCCTGCCCACATCTTCGCGCCGCGGCGTGACACGGCGCACGTTCGTGGCCGCAAGCGCCGCTGCCACCGCGGCAACTGCGGCGGCCCTTGAGCTCGCCGGCTGCTCCTCGTCCACCACGACGCACGACACCACGGGAGAGCCGCAGGTCATCACGGACGAATCAAAGATCGTCGACGTGCTGAGCGACTACGAGAGTGCCGATGCCAATCTGGAGGCGCAGGCCAGCTGGGATCTGCCGCTGGGAACCGTGCCCATCCACTGCGGCGGTTCGTGGGTGGCGCTGCTCATGGCGCCGGCGAGCGCCAAGGCGGTCAACACCTTAGGCGCGCTCTCGCTTTCCACGGGCTCTCCGGTCACCGTGGTGTCGGAAGCCGCGAGCGGCACCGCGTACGGCTTCCACGACGTGCGCTGCTCCGATGGGGCGTTCGGCTGGGTCGAGATGAACTACGGCACGGGCGATTGGGTGCTCATGGGCCAGGCGTTTTCCGCCGGTCAGCTCACGGGCTCACCCGTGCAACTCGATCAGGGCAACGCCGATTGGGAGCCGCCGCGCCTCACGGCGACGGGCTCCTCAATCATTTGGCAGAAGATGCCGTTCGCCTCGGGGTCCAAGCGCGCGGAGAAAAGCCACTGCTACCGCTGGACCGTCGGGGGTGATGGCGGTGAGAAGCTGATTGAGTCATCCGGCCGGTTCGCCACGTTTCCCCGCGTTTCAAACGGGGTGCTCACCGTGGCGCCGCGCGTGAACGCCGACGAGGGCGTGTACTACGGGCTGACGGCAATCAGCCTCTCCGATGGATCAACGGTCGATCAGCTGGTAATGCCGCAGACCGTCAGTCCGTTCGAAGCGGTGTACATGGACAACACCTTCGCCTTCTCCGTTGAGGCGAACTACAGCTCCGGCGGCAGCCTGGGCAAGATGGGCACGTTCATCGGGCGCGAGGGCGGGCCCTACATCTACCTCTCCCGTGAGCCGCTGGCGTGCGTTGCCGGCAAGGGGTCGCGCTATTTCGTCAAGGCCCAGTCGTCGCACTTCATCCTGGACACCAGCGCGCAGACCTACGCGGTGCTCACCGCGCCGGACAAGACGCTCGAATACGGCGATTACCCGGCGTCGGAGGGTATCGTCGACCAGTTCGTCACCTACGCCACCGTGCGCGACGACACGGGCTTGCCCTCGCTGGTGCGCGTGCGCACGTTCGCGCTGTAAACGAGCTATCCGGCGCACGCCTTCACCTCATCGCCATCTTGCGTTTGAGCGCGGTGCAGGATGGGCATAATGCAGCACAGGACTGTACCGTCCGTGTGCGGTAAGATAGAACGACGTATGTTCGCGAGACAAGGAGGCCGCCATGGCTTCAGATGCACGCAAGATCCTGTTGGTTGAGGATGAGAAGGCCATCCGCGATGCCGTGGCCGCCTACCTCGAGCGCGAGGGCTACTGGGTTGTGGGCGTAGGCGACGGCCAGTCGGCGGTCGAGGAGTTCGAGAAGCACCAGTTCGACCTGATCGTGCTCGACCTCATGCTCCCCAAGCTCTCTGGAGAGCGCGTGTGTCGTGCCATCCGCGACACCTCCGATGTGCCGATCATCATGCTGACCGCCAAGGGCGAGGTCGAGGACCGCATCATCGGCCTGGAGCTCGGTGCCGACGACTACCTGATCAAGCCGTTCTCCCCGCGTGAGCTCGTCGCCCGCGTGCGCGCTCTGTTCCGCCGCACGCACCTGGCCGAGGAGCCGCAGGTCGAGGTGCTGGACTTCGGTGATCTGGTGATCGATATCTCCGGTCACAAGATCTTGGTCGAGGGCACCGAAGTCGATCTCACCGCCTCCGAGTTCAAGCTGCTCACTACGCTTGCCCGTCATCCGGGGCGCGTGTACAACCGCATGGAGCTCGTGGAGAAGGTGCTCGGGTACGATTTCGAGGGCTACGAGCGCACCATCGACTCCCATGTGAAGAACCTTCGCGCCAAGCTGGGCGACGATCCCAAGCACCCGCGCTGGCTGTATACCGTCCATGGCGTGGGCTACCGCTTCGAGGCTCCGGCTAAGGCTGACGCCGCGAAGTAACGCGCTGCGATGGCACGGCTGGTCATAGGACAAAAACACAGTGATACCGAGGCGTCTTCCCGCGCGAGCTGGAATACGCCTCACGCCACGCCCCGGCGCGGTATCAGCTACGGCTCGCGCATGGCGCTTTCGTTTGCGTTGACGTCGCTGATGACCGTGCTCGTGTTGGTGTGCGTGGTCACGGTGGTGTGGGGCGGCGCGTTTTCCGATTACACGCGCGCCAACATGGAGGAGATCGCCCACATCACCGCCCAGAAGCTGGCCGATGGCTATGAGCAGGCCGGCGGGTGGACCACCGATGTGCTCTCCATGGCGGCCGACGCCCATATTGTTTCCGATGATGTGGGACTGCAGATCTCGGATGCCTCGGGCAAGATCCTGTATGACGACACCTGGCCGTCCGCTTCGGTGGCCACTTCGCTGGGCGAGGGCTCGGCGAGCTCTTCCGCGTCGGGTTTGGATGCCGATGCGAGCGCTTCCGACGTGGTGTCGTTGTCCTCTCAGCAAGGTAAAACCCATAGTCCCGCATCGAAGGCGCCCACCGATAGCGAAAGCGCCGTCACGGTCCCGATCACCGACGACGAGGGCGCCGCAATCGGGCAGGTACGCCTGTGGGTGCTCGGCAGCGACGCCCTGCTCACCAAGGCCGATGCGGCGTTTCGCGAAAAGACCTTCAACGCCATGGGGCTTGCCGCGTTCATCGCCATCGCGATTGCCGTGGTGATCGGTTTTTTGGTGTCGCGCATGTTCACCACCCCCGTGCAGCGCATCACCAACACGGCACGCCAGATCCGCGAGGGCGACCTGGCGGCGCGCACGCATATGCGCGGCGATGATGAGATCGACCAGCTCGGCGAGATTTTCGACGAGATGGCATCCTCGCTCGAACGCGACCTGAAGCGCGAACGCCGGCTCACCTCCGATGTGGCCCACGAGCTGCGCACCCCGCTCATGGCCATGCAGGCCACGGTCGAGGCTATGCAGGACGGGGTGTATCCAACGGATGCCGAGCATCTGGAAACTGTTGCCTCCGAGACGCGTCGCCTGGCGCGCCTGGTGCAGCAGACGCTCGACCTGTCTCGCCTGGAAAACCACACCGCCCCGCTGAACATCGAGCCCATCGATGCAGTCCAGCTGGTGAGGACCATCGTGAACAACCAACATCAGCTGTTCCACAACAAGGACCTGCATCTGCGTTTCATTGATGAGATGCAGGGCAAGCCGGCGATCATTGAGGTCGATCCGGACATGATCACCCAGTGCGTGATCAATCTCATGAGCAACGCCATGCGCTATACGCCCGAGGACGGCTGGGTGGTGGTGTCGGTCCACGGCGATCGCAAGGACGTGATGATCACCGTGTCCGACACGGGTATCGGCATCGCCAAGGACGACCTGGCGCGCATCTTCGGCCGTTTCTGGCGTGCCGACGCGAGCCGTGCCCGCGAGGCGGGCGGCCTGGGCGTGGGCTTGGCGGTGACCAAGCAGATCGTCGAGCGCCATCACGGGTTCATCGCCGTTGAGTCGGAGCTGGGAAAGGGTACGACTTTTACGATTCATCTTCCGCGCGAGCATACGGAAGACCTCCCATCCTCTACAATGAAGTATTAGCTGCTGCGTGAGGGCGGTTCACGCCCTGGTGTCGCGGCGGCTCGATATCCGTCTGCACGCAAAGGAGCTGACACACGTGGGTACGCTGGAGCGCCGTCCCGATTCGCGCGGCAAGGTACGTGACATTTACGATGCGGGAGACAACCTGCTGATGGTTGCATCCGACCGCATCTCCGCGTTCGACTACATCCTGCCGGACGAGATTCCCTACAAGGGCGAGGTGCTCAACCGCATCTCCGCGTTCTGGTTCGACAAATTCCGCGACCTGGTGCCTAACCACATGGTGTCCATCGACCCGGAGGCGTTCCCCGCTGAGTTTGCCGGCTATCGCGACTACCTGGCCGGACGCACCATGCTCGTAAAGAAGGCCCAGCCCATCATGATCGAGTGCATCGTGCGCGGCTACCTTACCGGCAGCGGCAAGAAGACCTATGACGAGAACGGCACCGTGTGCGGCATCAAGCTGCCCGCCGGCCTGACCGAGGCTTCCAAGCTGCCCGAGCCGCTGTTCACGCCCTCCACCAAGGCGGCAATCGGCGATCACGACGAGAACATCAGCTACGAGCGTTGCGTGGAGATCGTCGGCGCCGAGATCGCCGAGCAGATCCGCGACTTGTCGCTGGCCATCTACAAGGCGGCTGCCGAGTACGCGGCCACCCGCGGCATCATCATCGCCGACACCAAGTTCGAGTTCGGCATCATCGACGGCAAAGTTACGCTTATCGACGAGTGCCTTACCCCCGATTCGAGCCGCTTCTGGCCGGCCGATTCGTACGAGGAGGGCAAGGTCCAGCCGAGCTACGACAAGCAGTATGTGCGCGACTGGCTGCGCGCCAATTGGGATTTCACCGGCGATGCCCCGCAGCTGCCCGCCGAGGTGATCGAGGGGACGTCCGCCCGCTACCGCGAGGCGTTCGAAATCATCACCGGTGAGAAGTTTGAGTCCATGAAGGAGAACGTGTAAGTGAGCACCCGAAGCCCGCAGAACAAGCGTAATCAGGATAAGCTGCAGGGTTCCATGACCGGCATGGCCCGCAAGTCGGCGGCCTCGGCCAAGCCCGCCCGCCCCGCCGCCGCCTCGGTGCGCGTGGTGTCCAGCTCCGCCAAGGCCCAGCGTGCCGCCCGTGAGCGCGGCGAGGACCTGTCGAACCTCACGCGCGAGGAGAAGCGCGCCCGCCGGCAGGAGCAGCGCATGGCGGAGGACCGCATCTACCAGGCCTCGGCCATTCTGCTCAAGGAGGACGAGACCTACGCCGGGTACCGCAAGATCTGGTGGGCCATGCTGGGTATCGGCATCGGCGGCCTGATCGTCTCGGTGATCCTTATGGCCGTTCGCTCCCAGGGCGGTGCCGCGGGCGACATGCAGCTGCCCGAGATGATCGCGATGGCGGTGGGCTACATCGCCGTGATCGCGGGCTTCATCTTCGACTTCGTGAAGATCCGTCCCATTCGCAACAAGTGCCGCTTCGCAGCGGAGCATATGCCCGAGTCGAAGCTCGCCGGCGTGCTCGCGCGCGGCGCCGCTGCGGCGTCGGCGAAGGCGGGTAAGTAGGCCGCAGCCTGAGCGTACCGCGCCTGCGCGCCGTAGAGGGAGCGCGGGCGCAATGCAATCGTTGTATCCGTGGCGCTTCGCATCCAGGCGGTTGCGGGGCGCCACATTGATGAGGGGCGCTCGCATTGCAGCGCCGCCCGCAAGGAAGGATGTTCATATGTTTGGAGCCGAGCTGACGGTCGAGGACGCTCGCGCCGGTTTGGAAAAGCTGCAGCCGCAGATCGAGCGCTATGCCGATCTGGTGGTACGCAAGGGCGTGAACGTGCGGGCGGGCCAGGAAGTTGTCGTCCAGGGTTCGGTCGAGGTTGCCCCGTTCGTTCGTATGCTCACCGCACGCGCATACGCCGCCGGTGCGGGCCATGTGACGGTGCTGTGGGTTGACGATGCGGTGTCGCGCCTGACCTACGAGCACATGGAGACATCTTGGTTCGAGACGGTGCCCGCCTGGCAGCGTATCCAGCTCGACTCGCTGGCCGAACAGGGGGCGTGCTTCATCTTTGTCGAAGGGGCCGACCCCGAGGCCATGCGCGGTATCGACCCGGCTAAGCCCATGGCTGCTGCCCGCGCTCGCAACACGCAGTGCAAGGCGTTCCGCCGCGGGCTTGACTTCAACATCAACCCCTGGTGCATCGCCGGCGCCCCGGTTGCCGCCTGGGCTCGGCACGTGTTTCCCGGCGTGCCGGACGAGGTGGCCATCTATCGGCTCTGGGGAGCCATCCTGTCCGCGTCGCGTGCCGACGGCGACGACCCCGAGGCGGATTGGGAACTCCACGATGCAACGTTCGATAAGAACCTGCGCTTCCTGAACGAGCATCACTTCGAGAGCCTGCACTACACCTCGGAGAACGGCACGAACCTCATGGTGCATCTCACTGACCGCCACGTGTGGCACGGCGGGTGCACGGTGACGCCTGAGGGTCGGCAGTTCTTCCCGAACATTCCCACCGAGGAGGTGTTCACCTCCCCGCACTGCGAGCGCGTTGACGGCGTGGTGTACTCGGCTCTGCCGCTGGTGCACAACGGCGTGCGAATCGATCGCTTCTGGCTGCGGTTCGAGGAAGGCCGCGTGGTGGAGTACGACGCCGAGGTGGGGCGCGAGGCGCTCGCCAGCATCCTTGAGCTCGATGATGGTTCTTGCCGGCTGGGCGAGGTGGCGCTCATCTCGAAGAACACGCCGATCCGCGCGAGCGAGACGCTGTTCTTCGACACGCTGTACGACGAGAACGCGAGCTGCCACCTGGCGCTCGGCATCGGCTTTCCCGAGTGCTACGAGGGCGGCTACGACCTGTCGCCCGAGCAGCTGCGCGCCTGCGGGGTGAATGTGAGCAGCACGCACGTGGACTTCATGGTGGGAACGGACGATCTTGACATCACGGGTATCTGCGCCGACGGCACCGAGGTGCCGGTGTTCTCCAACGGTCAATGGAGCTGGGAATAGTTTTTCGGCCCGCGCGTGGTACAATGCCACCTGCGGGCCGTTAGCTCAGTTGGTAGAGCAGGGGACTTTTAATCCCAAGGTCTAGGGTTCGAACCCCTAACGGCCCACCATAGCATCGCAAGGCCAGACCAGGTGTCTGGCCTTTTGCATATCCAGGGGCGCAACGTCTTTTCTGGCCCCGTCGCATCTTCCAGGCGCGCAACGCATCTTCTGGCTCCATCGCATCTTTCCGGGACGGTGTGGGCATCGATCCGCCTTTCCGCGCACTGCCTTGGAGATCGTTCGCGGCCAGGTGTTGTGCGGGCACCGGCAGCCGCGGTGAGGCCGCATCAGGGCGCCCCATGGCGCAGCGCCCTGATGCGGTCCCTGCCCGCGCATACCTGTGAACACCCCGTGGCGCAGCATCTGCTTGCGCATAATTTGCGAAGCGAAGCGAATATTTGCACGTGGTTTTCCGGAACTGGTTGCATACTTTGCCTACCAGCGCGCGTAAAGCGTCTCAAACAAGTACAATAACGCACGACCATACGGCCTTTAAGCCGGTACCGAGAGACCGAGAAGGAGACGAGATGGATTCAAGCCTGACCGGGGCTACGGCCCCCCAGTGCGCAGCAAGCACCAGTCTTGCCCAGCGCATCATGGCGGCAACGAGCAAGGGCGCGCAGACGCCTGCTGTGCTGCTTCTTCACGATGGAACTGCATTCTATGGCCGTGCGTGCGGTGCTGCGGGCACCGCTACCGGCGAGGTGTGCTTCAACACCTCCCTCGAAGGCTATTTCGAGGTCATGACCGACCCGAGCTACGCCGGGCAAATCGTGACGATGACCTATCCGCAGATCGGCAACTACGGCATCGACCCCGCGGACGTGCAGAGCGCCAAGCCCGCGACAGCCGCGGCGCCCGCCTCGGCCCCCGCCCTGCGCGGCCTGGTGGTTCGCGACCTGTGCCGCACCCCGTCCAATTGGCGGAGCTCCCAGTCCGTTGCGGCCTACCTGGAGCAGCAGGGCATCGTTGCTATCGAGGGCGTGGATACCCGTGCGCTCGTGCGTCATCTGCGCGATCATGGTGCCCAGATGGGCATTGTCTCAACCGAGGAGTTCGACCTGGCCAAGCTGGCCGCTCAACTCGAGGAGGCGCCCGCGCTGGTGGGGACCAACCTGGTGGAAACGGTCAGCTGTGCGGCGCCCCATAGCTTCACGGCGGCCGATCTGCCGGCGTCCCGTGCCTTCGCGCAGCAGGAGTGCTCGCCATCCGTCGACGCTCCCGAGCCTTCCGCAACTCGCAAGCGCGTGGTGGTGTACGACTGCGGCATCAAGCGCGGCATTCTTGAGGGGCTGGTGCGCGCGGGCTGCGACCTGACGGTTGTGCCCTGGGACACGCCGGCCGCGGAGGTGCTGGCGCTCGAGCCCGACGGCGTGTTCCTCTCCAACGGCCCCGGCGACCCCGATGCCGTCGAGCAAACCTACGAGCAGGTGACGCAGCTTATCGGCAAGGTGCCGCTGTTCGGCATCTGCTTGGGGCACCAGATGATCAGCCTTGCGTCCGCCGCCGCGGTCGAGAAGCTCAAGTTCGGTCACCGCGGCGGTAACCAGCCGGTCATGAACCTGCTGACCCGCCGCGTGGAGATCACCGCGCAAAACCACGGCTTCGGCCTGGTGTTCCCGAGCCTGGGCGCCCTCGTGCCCGAGCTGTCTGGCGACGTGGCCGAGCATCCCGCCGGCGGCGACCTGCGCTTCTGGGTTGAGCGCGGCGTGGCGCCTGTGGTGGCAAACGAGCGCTTCGGCCGCATTCGCCTCACCCATGTGAATCTGAACGACGGCACCGCCGAGGGCATCCAATTCCTCGACGCGCCGTGCTTCTCGGTTCAGTACCACCCCGAGGCCTCGCCCGGCCCCACCGATTCCCATTACCTGTTCAGCGCGTTTACCCGGCTCATGGATGGCGACGACGACTATCTGAACATCGATATCGCGAGCGATCGACTGCGCGGTTGGAAGTTTTAGATCTGGCAGCCGGATGCCTTCTGACGGATAGGTAAAAACAAGAGCGTAGACGGGTTTTCCAGGTGATGGAGATCGGCTTGAAAGAGAAGGGCGCACACCTTGCGTGCGGTGCCCGACGATCGAAGGCCTAGGTCTGGTGCCAGGGAAAGCCGCAGGGATAGAGAAGAGAAAACATGCCCAAACGTACTGATATCAAGCGGATTCTGGTCATCGGGTCGGGCCCGATCGTCATCGGCCAGGCGTGCGAGTTCGACTACTCGGGCGCCCAGGCCTGCAAGGTGCTGAAGGAGGACGGCTTCGAGGTCGTGCTCGTCAATTCCAACCCGGCCACGATCATGACCGACCCCGGCCTGGCCGACCGCACCTATGTGGAGCCCATCACGGCTGAGTTCGTGGAGCGCGTGATCGCCCGCGAGCACCCGGATGCGCTGCTGCCCACCCTCGGCGGCCAAACCGGACTGAACGCCGCCGTGGAGCTCGCCCGTACCGGCGTGCTCGAGCGCTACGGGGTGGAGATGATTGGCTGTGACTTGGACGCCATCGAGCGCGGCGAGGACCGCAAGCTCTTCAACGAGGCCATGGCCGAGATCGGACTGGAAGTAGCACGTTCCGGATACGCCTATTCGGTCGATGATGCGCTCGAGGTCGTCAAGACGACCGGCTACCCCTGTGTGCTGCGCCCGAGCTTCACCATGGGCGGCGCCGGCGGCGGCATCGCCCGCACCGAGGCCGAGCTCATCGAGATCGTGACCCAGGGCTTGGAGCTTTCCCCTGCCCATGAGGTGCTGGTGGAGGAGTCCATCGAGGGCTGGAAAGAGTACGAGATGGAGGTCATGCGCGATCGCGCCGGCAACGGCATCATCGTATGTTCCATCGAGAACCTCGACCCCATGGGTGTGCACACGGGGGATTCCATCACTGTTGCCCCCGCGCAGACCCTCTCCGACCTCGAGTATCAGCGCATGCGCGTGGCCTCGCTGGCAATCCTGGAGAAGATCGGCGTGGAAACCGGCGGCTCCAACGTGCAGTTCGCGGTCAACCCCGCAACCGGCCGCCTGATCGTCATCGAGATGAACCCTCGCGTGAGCCGCAGCTCGGCGCTCGCCTCTAAGGCCACGGGTTTCCCCATCGCCAAGGCCGCTGCGCGCCTGGCCGTGGGGTACACGCTCGACGAGATCGTCAACGACATCACGCGCGCCACCCCGGCGTGCTTCGAGCCGTCGATCGACTACTGCGTGGTCAAGGTGCCACGCTTTGCCTTCGAGAAGTTCAAGGGCACCGACACCACCCTCACCACGCGCATGAAGGCGGTGGGCGAGGTCATGGCCATCGGCCGCACCTTCGAGGAGTCTTTCGGCAAGGCCATGCGCTCGCTCGAGGATGGGCACATCGGCCTGCTGGCGCAGCCGAAGGATGGTTTCGATGCGCTGGATGACGAGCAGCTGGCATGTGCGGTGTCCACGCCCACCGAGGGCCGTATCCTGCTGGTGGCCGAGGCCCTGCGCCGCGGCTGGGGTGCCGAGCGCGTGTGCGAGCTCACGCGCATCGACCCGTGGTTCGTGGGCCGCATCGCCGACATGGTGGCTGTCGCCGAGCAGATTCGCGGGCTGCGGGTGGAGGACATCGACGCCGATGCCATGCGCCTGCTCAAGCAGTACGGCGCAAGCGATGCCGAGATCGCACAGCTCACGGGCAGCGATGAGCGGTTCGTGCGCGCCTATCGCAAGGGCTTGGGCGTCCTGCCGAGCATGAAGACGGTGGACACCTGCGCTGCCGAGTTCGCCAGCGCCACCGAGTACCACTACAAGACCTACGAGAACCTCATGCGCCCCGCGCCGTCCGCGCACCGCTGCGTGGCGGCCGACGAAATCCTGCCCGCCCGCAAGCCCAAGGCGATGATCCTGGGCGCCGGCCCCAACCGCATCGGCCAGGGCATCGAGTTTGATTACTGCTGCGTGCACGCGAGCTACGCGCTGGCCGAGCAGGGGTACGAGACCATCATGGTCAACTGCAACCCCGAGACCGTGTCCACCGACTACGACACCTCCGACCGTCTCTACTTCGAGCCGCTCACCTACGAGGACGTCATGGACATCATCGACGTCGAGCGGCCCGACGGCGTGGTGGTGACCCTGGGCGGGCAGACCCCGCTCAAGCTGGCCGGCCTGCTCGCTGCCTCCGGCGTACCCCTGATGGGAACCCAGCCCGAGGCGATCGATCTGGCCGAGGACCGCGAGCGGTTCAGCGCCGTGCTCGACCGCCTGGACATCATGTACCCGCCGGCGGGCATGGCTACCTCGTTCGAAGAGGCCCAGGCGGTGGCTGCGCGCATCGGCTATCCGCTACTCGTGCGCCCGAGCTACGTGCTGGGCGGGCGCGGCATGATGATCGCCTACGATGCCGAGCACCTGCGCGAATACATGGCCGAGGCCGCGCGCATCTCGCCCGATTACCCGGTCTATCTGGACCGGTTCCTGGAGGGTGCGGTCGAGTCGGATGTGGACGCGCTGTGCGACGGCGAGGAGGTCTACATTGGCGGCATCCTGGAGCACATCGAGGAGGCGGGCATCCACTCGGGCGACTCCGCTACGTGCATCCCGCCGTTCTCCTTCTCCGAGAGCCTGCAGGAGCGCCTGCGCGAGACCACGCGCCGCATCGCGCTGGCCCTCGGCGTGCGCGGTTTGGTGAACGTGCAGTATGCCATCAAGGGTGAGACGGTCTACGTGATCGAGGCGAACCCGCGTGCGAGCCGCACGGTGCCGTTCATCTCGAAGGCAACCGGCGTGCCTCTGGCGAAGATGGCCTCCCGCATCATGGCGGGCGAGCGCATCGCCGACCTCGGCCTGCCGTCCGACACGCGCCAGCTCGACTGGTTCTGCATGAAGGAGGCCGTGATGCCCTGGGGCCGCTTCCCGGGTGCCGAGGTGGTGCTCGGGCCGGAGATGAAGTCGACTGGCGAGGTCATGGGTATTGCCCGGACCTATCCGGAGGCGTACGCCAAGACGCAGCTCGCGATCGACTACCGTCTGGCGGTACCGGCCGATGGCAAGGTTTTCATCTCGGTATGCGACCGCGACAAGCGCCATATCCTCAGCTTGGCGCGGCTGCTGCGCCACCTGGGCTTCGAGCTCGTGTCCACCGAGGGCACGGCGCGCGTGCTGCGCGGCGGCAACGTGCCGTGCGAGGTCGTGGGCAAGATCAGCGCGCCTGAGGGCTCGGATGAGCCGGGCATCCTGGACATGATCGCCAACGGCCAGATCGCGTTCATCATCAACACGCCGTATGGTCCGGGCTCGCGCGGTGACGGCTATCGTCTGCGTACTGAGGCCATTCGCCGCGGTGTGACCTGCGTGACGGCCCTTTCGGCGGCAAACGCCTACGTCAGCGCGCTCGAGGCCCGCTCCTTCGGCGATTCCCTCGACGTGGTGGCGCTGCAGGATCTGTAGAGCCTGCGCGCGCACTGGCGTGCGTCGGCGACTTGCATGCGCCGTGTATAACAACCCTCACCCGGGGCTGGCACCGACAGATGGTGCCGGCCCCGCTTTTGTTCAGCGCATATTGAAAACTACGCAATGAAATCACTGAAAATGACGCAACAGAATCACTGAAAACCACGCAACGAAACCTCTGAAAACCACGCAACGGATGCTATACTACCTGGTAGAAAGCAAGTGGAAGGATGTCCATGCTGAGGCAAAACGGGTATAGGAATCGCCTGATCGACGCAAGAATCGAGCGCGCGCTCGATGTATTTGGAGCGGTGTGCGTGGAAGGCCCCAAGTGGTGTGGCAAGACCTGGGCGGCGCTCAATGCCTCTCAAAGCGTGTATTACGTTGGCGACCCCGCGGGTAACTTCCAAAACAGGCGTTTGGCGGAGATGGATCCCATGATCGCGCTTCAAGGCGAGGTTCCTCATCTGGTGGACGAATGGCAGGAGGTGCCAGGAATCTGGGATGCCGTGAGGTTCGAGGTCGACCGTTCACGGGAAAAGGGCCGATTTCTGCTGAGTGGCTCTTCGACCCCGTCGAACAAGGGTGTTATGCATACGGGGACGGGGAGAATCGCCACGTTGCGCATGCATCCGATGTCACTTGCCGAGTCGGGGGATTCCAGCGTGCAAGTCAGCTTGGCGGGACTGTTTGACGAGGTGCTTTCTCCCGTACCGACGGGCGATGTCGCTTTGCCCACGCTTGCCGAACTTGTGGTGCGTGGCGGTTGGCCGGATAACATTACCGTGCATCCCGATCGGGCCGGCGACGCGGCACGTTCGTACATCGAGCAGATGGTGAGGAGCGACGTGAACCGCGTCGATGGTCGTGCGCGGAATCCTCATAAGATGATGCTGCTGCTCAGGTCGCTGGCGAGAAACGAAAGCACGTTGGCGAGCAACGCGACGCTCAGGAGAGACGTCCGCGAGTTCGATGACGATGATATCTCGGACAACACCGTGTCGGACTATCTGGAAGTCCTCGGACGTATCTTTGCGGTGTACGAGCAGCCCGCGTATAACCCGCATATGCGTTCGTCGGTGCGTGTGGGAAAGAAGCCGAAGCGGCACCTGGCCGACCCATCGCTGGCGGCCGCAGCCCTCAATGCCACGCCGGACCGTTTGATGGGGGACTTGGAAACATTCGGTTTTCTGTTCGAGGCGCTCTGCGAACGGGATCTGATGATTTACGCGCAGTCGGTAGGAGGCTCGCTGTTCCACTACCGGGATGCGCTCAACCGCGAGATCGATGCCGTGGTGGAGCTGCCGGATGGCAGATGGGGAGCGTTCGAGATCAAGCTGGGTGCTAATCAGATCGACGCTGCGGCGGAGTCGTTGCTGGCGCTCAAACGCGACATGGAGCTCGATCCGCGCGCCCAGCCGCCGGCGATCATGGTGGTTGTCTGCGGGCTCACATCGTATGCCTACACCCGCCCCGATGGGGTCATGGTCGTGCCCATCACGGCGCTCGGGGCGTAGAGTATCCAGGGCGGTTGCACGCCGGAATGCGGCAACCGCCCTGTTATGATTGACGGGGCATTGAATAATTATTCAGAAGAAAATGAGTGCAAATTCAGTAAATTGTTTGCGCACGCATGAAATGTGGGGTATGAGGGCCTTCAAAAATGTTTGCGCCACCAAAGGTATGCACCTATCAAACCGCTGGTTCTTACTGGTATGTGGTATCTACCAGCTAAGAATTCGGTACAAGTCGTTCACGGCTTCATCAAGCAACCGTTGGCGGCTTTGAACGCAACCGCTCACCGATAACTGCATGAAACGCGGTAAACATGTGACTAGAATCCCCTTGATCTCAATCTGAGGTCTGCTGGTAGGTACCAGTTAGGGGGTCCGTTTCGCACGGAAGCGCATGGTGTCGCTGCCCATGTGCCGCGTAGCATGCGTCTGTCGGTGCGCGATGGGACCCATACGAGGAAGGAGTATGGGTTGGAAAAGAAGTCGATATTCAGTCGAAGGTGGGTGAGGGGAAGCGCGGTGCTCGCCACGGCGGCGCTGTCGCTGGCACTCACGGCTCCCGCGCAGGCAGCACCCTTGACGGGTGTTGAGTCCGCCGCGGTGAACGCCGAGAACAACTACGTGGTCGACGTGAATTTCGCCGGCGGCATCAAGGGCAAGATTACCTTCCTCGAGGACGGCATCTTCCGCTACAACGTCGATCCGTCGGGTGAGTTCGACGAGTATGCCGTGCCGCGCAGCAAAGATCACGTGGCGAGAATTCAGGCGCAGCCGGATACCTCGGACGAGTACTCGCACCCGAAGGCCACGGTGGCCGACAAGGACGGTGCGTTCGTGATTTCGGCGGGCGACACCACCATCTCACTCGATAAGAAGACCGCCAAGATGACGGTCAAGAGCGGCGATAAGGTCGTGCTTGAAGAGCAGGCCGCGCTCGATCTGAGCGAGTCGTCCACGGTTCAATCGCTGGTGAAGCACAGCGGTGAGAACTTCTTCGGCGGCGGTACCCAAAACGGCCGCTTCATCCACACCGGCAACACCATCAATATCGCCAACGAGTCCAGCTGGACCGACGGCGGCGTGTCCTCGCCGAATCCGTTCTACTGGTCCGATGCCGGTTACGGCGTGCTGCGCAACACGTTCCAGGACGGCAGCTACGACTTCGGCAAGACCACCGACGGCGTGACCACGGCCACCCACAACGAGAACGAGCTCGACGCCTACTACTTCGTGGCCGACGCCGCATCCGGCAAATCCACGGCGCCGATTGCCCAGGACCTGCTCCAGGACTACTTCAAGGTCACCGGCAACCCGGTGCTGCTGCCCGAGTACGCCTTCTATGTTGGACACCTGAACGCCTGGAACCGAGACATGTGGTCCGACACGGCGCAAGCCGGCTACAACAACAAGTGGCAGATCAAGGGCGGCGAGGACTCGAAGGACGCCAATGCCGGCGACATCGAGTACGAAAAGGGCGGCACCGGCACCGAGATGCAGGCCAACACCACGGTGGAGACCCTGAACGGCACCGGCCCGAGTGTGGCAACCGACAACATCCCCGAGGGCGTCACGTATGACAAGGACTTCTCCGCACAGGGTCGCCTGAACAATTACCTCGAGAACGACATGCCGCTCGGCTACTTCCTGCCCAACGACGGCTACGGTGCCGGCTACGGCCAGAACGGCTACAAGATGACCGGCGGCGTGAACGAAGACGGCTCGAGCTCTAAGGAGCGCCTGGCCGCTGTCGACGCGAATATCGCCAATCTCAAGACGTTCTCCGACTATGCGAGCAGCAAGGGTGTGGCCACCGGCCTGTGGACCCAGTCCCAGCTCACCCCGGATTCCGATCCCAACACGCAGTGGCAGCTGCTGCGCGACTTCAAGAAGGAGGTCGAGGTCGGCGGCGTGACCACGCTGAAGACCGACGTCGCCTGGGTTGGCCCCGGCTACTCCTTCGCCCTGAACGGCACCAAGACCGCCTACGACATCGCCACCAACCCCGAGAACAAGACCGCCACGCGCCCGAACATCATCACGCTTGACGGCTGGGCGGGCACGCAGCGCTACGCGGGTATCTGGACCGGCGACCAGTCTGGCGGCAACTGGGAGTACATCCGCTTCCACGTGCCCACCTACATCGGCCAGTCGCTGTCGGGCAACCCCAACATCGGTTCGGACAACGATGGCATCTGGGGTGGCAACCCGGTTATCGCCACCCGCGATTACCAGTGGAAGTCCTTCGCGCCGCTCATGCTCGACATGGACGGTTGGGGCTCTTACGTCAAGGCGCCGCAGACCCACGGCGACCCCTACACCGGCATCACGCGTATGTACCTCAAGCTCAAGAGCTCGCTGATGCCCTACATCTACACCACGGCCGCGTCGGCTGCGAACCTTGACACCGGCAACGGCGACGAGGGCCTGCCCATCGTGCGCGCCATCCTGCTGTCCGACGATTCGGACTACGCCGCCAGCACGGCCACGCAGTACGAATACACGCTCGGCGAGGACATTCTGGTGGCCCCGATCGTGGCGAACACCGACGGCGACGCCTCCAACAACGGCGTGGGTGACGGCAACGACATTCGCAACGGCATCTACCTGCCGGGTGACGAGAACACCATCTGGGTCGATTACTTCACCGGCAAGCAGTACCGCGGCGGCCAGGTGCTCAACAACTTCGACGCACCGCTGTGGAAGCTGCCCGTGTTCGTGAAGGCCAACGCCATCATCCCGATGTACGAGCCCAACAACAACCCGGCCGACATCGACCGCAGCATCCGCAACGTCGAGTTCTTCGCCACGAACGGAGAGAA
This sequence comes from uncultured Collinsella sp., assembly GCA_902470695.1. GTDB lineage: Bacteria > Actinomycetota > Coriobacteriia > Coriobacteriales > Coriobacteriaceae > Collinsella. The sequence continues at coordinate 27,913 of CABRHH010000004.1, read as the reverse complement.
CAGCTACACCCAGTACGAGGACGATGGTGTCTTCATCGACTCCGAGCTCGACACCTCCGATGCCGCCTACGGCACCGAGAACGACGTGAACTACGGCGGCCACGTGTCCACCAAATACACCTCCAAGGTCAACGGCGACAAGGCCACCTTCACGGCCGAGAAGTCGACGGGCGGCTACACGGGGTACGTGAAGGACCGCACCACGTCCTTCGTGGTCAACGCCTCCAAGGAGCCCGCGTCTGTGGTTGCCAAGAACGGCGATACGACCCTCAAGCAGAAGAAGGTCACCAGCCAGGAGGAGTTCGACAAGGCCACCCCGGCCGAGGGCGAGTTCGTCTACTTCTACAACACGAAGCCGAACATGAACTACAACGCCTCGTCCGCGGCTACCGACGCGGTGAAGAAGGAGGGCTTCTCCAGCGAGGAGATCATCACCACCCCGAAGCTGTACGTGAAGTTCGCCAAGGCCGATGTCCAGGCCAACAAGCAGACCCTCGAGATCACCGGGTTCGAGAACAAGGGCGAGACGCCGTCCGATACCGTCATCGATTCCCTCAAGGTCCCCGTGCTCAAGCAGCCGAGCGAGGAGGCGGGCGACCTGACCCCCACGAGCTTCCGCCTGAGCTGGGACAAGGTCGACGGCGCTTCGAGCTACGAGCTCATGATCGACGGCATGCTCAACAGCATTCCCGCCGGTACGCCGGAGGCCCCAAACACGACGCTCAACGTGCTCGACCAAGCCTATCACAGCACCCATACGGTGCAGATCCGCCAGCGCACTGCCGATGGCGTGTCCAACTGGAGCGACGAGATCACCGTCGTGACGCTCGAGGATCCGTGGCGTAACGTGCCCACGCCCGTCAACGTGACGTGGGAGGGCGAGATTTACGGTAACCATGGTACCGATCTTGCGTTCGACCATCAGTACCAGAGTGGCGACGGCGGTTTCCACTCGGACGGCAACTCTATCGGGCAGAAGATGACCATTGACTATGGTCAGGCCTATAAGTTCACGACGTTTGAGTACCACCCGCGTTCTGATTCGGGTAACGGCACTGTTACCAAGATGCGCATCGAGACGAGCCTGGACGGCGTTCACTGGACGAGCCAGGAAGTCGACTGGCAACGTAGCGCCGACACTAAGGTGGTCAACCTCAACACCTCCGCTCGTTACGTGCGTTTGACCCCGCTCGCCTCTGTGGGTAATTTCTTCTCCGCCTCCGAGCTGGTGCTGAACAAGGTTGACGAATCATCCTCGTTCGAGGTCGGTTCTATTGCCGGCGACGGCAAGGTCAACGATGTTGATTATCAGCACCTGGTTGGCAACTGCCTCGGCCGCGAGAACCGCGCCCCGCTCGATACGGATTGGAGCTCGCACATTGCCCCCAATGCCGCGGACTTCAACTACAACGAGGCATACGATGTGTGGGATATGGCTCAGACCATGTTCAGGATCGACGGCGGTACCAAGAAGACCGACAAGCTGTCGGGCAACATTGCGGTGGTGCCGAGCAAGACGTCGGTTAAGGCCGGCGAGACCATTACGGTCGACCTGTATGCCGACGACATCAAGAACGCCAACGCCCTCGGCGCGCTGATTCACTTCAACGACAAGCAGTTCGAGTTCGTGAACGATAGCCTTACCAAGAGCCCATACACGGGTTCAATGGAGGACCTGTCCGAGGTCACCACTAAGTTTAAGGACGGCATCCAGTCGGCGAACATCGCACTGGTGAACAAGGGCGATAAGGACCTCTTCAACGGGTCGGGCGCTGTGGCCTCCTTCAAGCTCAAGGCCAAGACCGACATCGAGAACGTGGCACTCGAGTCCACCGCATGGGCGATCGGGCCGACCTTCGACGTGGTCGAGGTTGCCGACGACGGTTCCATCGAGTACCCGGACGTGCCCAAGCCCGAGGCGGGCGAGCTCGGTCAGGATGCATTCAACATCAAGCTGACCAACAAGGCGCTCCCCACGGATGAGAACGGGACCAACGTTTCGGAGCTCGTCCAGCAGAAGAACTACGACGGCCTGTTCAACAACAACACCACGGATCGCAGCTTCGAGTTCAAGTACTTCTTCGACGCTGACAGCTTCGACAAGCGCGTCGGCCTGCCCGCAACGCTGAGCTTCGAGCTCAAGGAGCCGCGCCCGCTCACGAACGTCGAGCTCTTCAACGGCGCGAAGGCTTCCAACGGCTCCATCAACAGCCTTGAGGCGGTCGTGACCTTTGAGGACGGCACGAAGCAGGAGTTCAAGGGCGGTGACTTCTCAACCAACCAGGAGAAGTACACCTTCCAGATCTCCGATGAGAACAAGGGCAAGAAGGTCACCAAGGTCGATATCAAGCCGCTGACGTCGACCGGCGTGGCAACGGGTCTCGAGGACCCCAACAACCGCATGCTCACCATCGGCGAGATCAACTTCAACTACCAGGAGAGTGAGGTTGCGGTCGATTCCGTCGTGCTCGGCGACAACGCCAAGACCCTGCATGTGGGCGAGCTGTCCGAGGTCAAGGCCTCGATCAAGCCCGAGACGGTGAACTATCCCTACTTCAAGGTCACGAGCAGCGACCCCGAGGTTGCGAGCATTGTCACCAAGCAGGTGGGCGACAAGGTTGTGAACTTCGTTCGCGCCAACAAGGCCGGTAGGGCAACCATCACGGTGGCGTCCGCCCTCGACGAAACCAAGACCGCTTCCTACGAGGTTGAGGTTACCGACGCCGTGAATACCGCGCCGCTCGAGGAAGCGCTTGCCGAGGCCCGCACGTACAGCGCGGATGCCTACACGGCGGAGACCTTCGAGAAGCTGACCGCGGCCATCAAGGCGGGCGAGGACCTGCTCAAGAGCGGTGAGCTGACCGACCAGAAGGTCGCCGAGGCCACGGTTGCCATCCGCGACGCCATCAAGGGCCTGGAGCAGCGCCCGGTTGACGAGTCCAAGCTCATTAACAAGGACAAGAACTCCGGCGTGACGGTGCTCAAGGCGAACAGCTTTGCAGCTGAGTCGCCCTACACCAACGCCCTCGACTACGATGAGTCCACGCTGTGGCACTCCAACTACAACGATCAGGATGTCCTGCCCGACTACCTGATCTTCGATTTGGGCGATACCTACGACCTTACTGACGTGAGTTTCCTGCCGCGTCAGGATGGCGCCACGAACGGCGACATCTTCGAGGCGAAGATCTACGTGGCAAACTCCGCCGAGGAGCTCGACGGGGACGGTAAAGGCAGTCTGGTAGGCACCTTCACGTTCGACAACAACGGCAAGGTGCTGAACAACCGCGACGAGTACAAGAACATGGCGTTCGGTGCTCAGGCCACGCGCTTCGTGAAGATCGAGGCCACACGCTCCGGCGGCGACAAGGCCGACGCCTACGCGTCGATCGCCGAGACCAGGTTCTACGGCCAGAAGCACACCGACCAGGATCAGGCCGATAAGTCCAAGCTCGATGCCCTGGTGGCCGAGATCGAGGCCAAGGGCTTGAAGGCCGAGGACTACACGGCGGCCACGTGGAAGAAGTTCGAGCTCGCGCTCGGCGATGCCAAGGCGACGCTTGCCGACCCGCAGGCCACGCAGGCCGAGGTCGACTCGCAGCTCGCGGCGCTCCAGAGTGCCTACGACGGCCTCGAGAAGACCGAGGTCCCGCCGGTGGAGAACCCCGACCGCGATCAGCTCCAGAGCCTGATCGACAAGGCCGAGAAGCTCGACACCACGGGCAAGACCAACGAGTCGGTCCAGGCGCTCGTCGATGCCATCGATGCTGCGAAGGCAGTCCTCGCTAACGAGGACGCCACGCCCGAGCAGATCAAGGCGGCCTACGATGCGCTGGCGGCCGCGATCGACGGCCTGACCGATGCCGGCAACGGCGGCCAGAACGGCAACGGCGGCCAGAACGGCGGCGACAACGGCCAGGGTGGCAAGCCGGGTTCCGGCTCCAACTCCGGCTCCGGTGAGCTTCCGCACACCGGCGACGCGGCCACGGTCGCTGTGGCGGCCACCGGCGTGGTGGGTTCGCTCACCGCGGCCATCGGTGCGTTCCTGCACCGCCGTCGCAAGTAGCGGCATCCTGTTTCGCGCCCGGCGCGATCGGTAGCAAAGCGGCTGCACCCCACACGGTGCAGCCGCTTTTTCCTATTCGAAAGGCATGCATGTATATGCACTGGTAGCAAGCAGGTATACTGGTTGCATCCACAGTTGATTCGTTCGGAGGTACCTATGTCCGAGACCGAGAAGACCCCGCTCGTTGGCATCATCATGGGATCGAAATCCGATCTGCCCACCATGGAGGGCTGCACGGCCGAGCTTGAGCGCCTGGGCGTGCCGTACGAGCTGGTGGTTGCCAGCGCGCACCGCAACCCCGCCCGCGTGCACGAGTGGGCGGAGTCCGCGGCCGACCGCGGCATCAAGGTCATCGTTGCGGCGGCCGGCAAAGCCGCGCACCTGGGTGGCGTTGTGGCGGCCTTCACGCCGCTGCCGGTGATCGGCGTGCCCATGAAGACGAGCGATCTGGGCGGCCTGGACTCCCTGCTCTCCATGGTGCAGATGCCCTCCGGCGTGCCGGTTGCCTGCGTGGCCATCAACGGCGCCAAGAACGCTGCGATCTATGCAACCCAGATCTTGGGCGCCACCATGCCCGAGTATCGTGACGCCATCGCCGCGCTTAAGCGCGAGATGGCCGAGGCGTAGGCGCACATGGCCACGGAAAGCGGACGGCATTTCAAATCGAGCTCCACCGGGTCCCACGCGGGTTCGGGCAGCTTCGACGCCGCTTCCGCCGGACGTCGGCATCGTGTTGATGCTGGCGTCAGCCACGGGGCTCAACGGGAGGATGAGGTGCTGTTCGGTTCCTCTTCGGTCCCGGCCCCTGCGGCATCCTCCGCATCCCCGGCGCCGCAGGCTCCCGCCCACGCCGCTGCTGCATCGCCCGCCGCGTTCCCGCGGACGGCGCGGTTCGGACATGCGGCGCCCCAGGCCCCTTCTGCCACCCCTGATCAAACCGTTGTGCAGCCGGTATCCGCTGCGTCCCCCCGCGCGGCGGGCGTGCGGTCGCCTGTCGCGGGCATCGCCGCTGGCTCCTCTGCCGGAGGCGTGCAGTCCCCGCGTCCCGCTGCCCCATCGCCCGCGTACGGTGCGGCGGGATCGGGCGCGTCCGCCAGCCCGTATTCATCAGCCTCCCGCACCCGCGGCCGGGTTGCCACGCGCCGGGTGCCTGCGGGCACCGCCGCGGGCGGCGTGCCGCCCACGACCCCGGCAGGCCGTCGAGGCCGTGCCGTCAAAGGCACGGGCGGCCCGTATGATACCGGGCAGCCGCCCCGCCGGCGCCGCAACGTGCTGTCGTTTGTGCTCATCGCCATCGGCATCGTCCTGCTCCTGGTGGCCGGCGGACTGTTCGTCCGCGCTCAGCTGGGCTACCAGGAGGCGAAGAACTACTACGACAAGATCGAGCAGCAGACGGTGTCCGACACCTCCGGTGATGGCATCCCAACCGTCGATTTCGCATCCCTGAAGGCCCTGAGCAAGGATGCGGTGGGCTGGGTCTACATCCCCGGCACGGTGGTGAACTACCCGGTTGCGCACGGCAACTCCAACACCCAGTACCTTCGCCACTTCCTCGATGGCAGCTATAACGAGAATGGCACCATCTTCATGGATGTGGACGGCACGGCTCCGGGCGTGGTTGACCAGCAGACAACCCTGTACGGCCACCACATGAACGACGGCTCCATGTTCAAGGTGATCGATGACACCTTGAAGCAGGATGAGTTCAACAAGATCGAGCACGTCTACTACATCACCCCCGATGCAACCTACGTGTTCAAACCGATGTTCACCGCGCAGGTGCAGGACGATTACACCGACGCGCGCCGGACCAACTTCGACAGCGACGCCGCGTTCACCCAGTACCTGCAGGCCATGCTGGCGCAGGCGAAGGCGAGTGCCAGCGACGCCGGCGAGCAGGTGACGAATGCCAAGCAGGTGCTGACGCTGGTGACCTGCGCTGGCGACATCATCCCGCGCACCACGCGCGCCGCCATGGTGTGCACGCTGGAGGAAACGATTCCGGCCACGACCTCCACCACGGAGCAGGGCGAGTAGGGCTCGTTTCCAACGCGGGTTGCGCATGCCGCAGCCCGTGGCAGGCGCGGCATTCCCGCCGCAGCGGTGGCGGTACCTTCGCTGCGGCGATGTTGATGCCGATGCCGAGTCGTGGGGGCGCTGTTGCCCCTTGCGGCGTCCTGCAACAGCCCGGGCGCTGCGGGAGCAAAAGCCGCAGAGGCCCGTACAGAGGTCCGGACAGGGTGCGTACCTGTCCGGACCTTTTGTGTGCCCTCGCTTTTGTGTCTCTCTCACGCACCCTTCATATTCTGCAAGCGATTTCATACCGCTGGGAGGGTGAAATACCGCCGCTCACGGGAGCATGCCGCCGTTTTGTGAGCGTACGCCTACAATTTTCCCAGTACTGTGATGGGGGTTTACGCCTGAGGATTTGGGCGGCCGCTGCTGCTGCGTGTCATCCGCCCGAGCCGAACAGGCAGGGAGGAAGGTGCGCGGATGCGCAAGGTTCATCAACCGGTACGGTGTGGGAGAGGGCTCGTGGCGGCCGCTGCAATTGTCGCCGCCCTCTCCGCAGCACCGCTGTCCATCTATGCCGATACGGGGTATGTGTCCGATGCCGGCCTTACGCCGGACAGCGTACAGGCTCCGGCGCATAACGGCGCGGTGCCCAATGCGGGTCAATATGCCTATGCCAAAGACGAGATCGCCGCGTTTTGCCATTTCGGCCCGAACACGTTCTCGGGCGTTGAGTGGGGCACCGACTACGGCAAGCCGGGCAACAAGACGGCAACCGAATGGATGGAGCAGCTCGCCTCGTTCGACGCGGACTCCTACGTGAAGATGGTCAAGGACGCGGGGTTCACGCGCCTCATCGTCACGGCCAAGCACCATGATGGGTTCTGCATCTGGGACAGTCCCTCCACCGACTACGACATGGGCAGCACCAAAAACAAGATCGATATCCTGGCGGAGCTCTCCGCGGCGTGCACCAGGTACAACCTCGACATGGGTCTGTATCTGTCCCCGTGGGATATCCACGACAAGAGCTACGGCAACTCCGATGGAGATGCAAACAACTACAACGACTTCTACGTCGGTCAACTCAAGGAGATCTTGGGTAACGACACGTATGGCAACCACGGCAAGTTCGTCGAGATCTGGATGGACGGCGCCAAGGGCAGCGGGCAGGACGCGCAGGTCTACGACTTCAAGCGCTGGCACGATACCATCGTGGCCGAGGAGGGCGAGGACTGCATTATCTTCCAGGGCGGCCAGTACGCCGACGTGCGCTGGGTGGGCAACGAGAACGGTCTTGCCGGCGACACCAGCTGGAACACGGTGGCCGTCAACGAGAACTGGGACCCGGCGTCCGACAAGATGCCGTGGGACAACGCCGAGCAGCACGACCCCGTAGTGGGCGCGAAGGTGAGCGTGGGCAACCCGGACGGCACCATGTGGCTGATGCCGGAGGCCGATGCGCGCATCACCTCGGGCTGGTTCTGGCATCCGAACATGAAAACGCCCAAGACGCTATCCGAGCTCAGCAACATGTACTTCAACTCGGTGGGCCACGGCGCGCCGCTGCTGCTCAACATCCCGCCGAACACGAGCGGCACGGTGGATGCCGAGATCTCCCAGCGCGTGGCTGAGTTCGGGCAGAGCATCAAGACGAGCTTCGCCGCCGACCTCACGCGCGCCGATGCCGCATCCGGCCGCGCCGCCGCTACGGCTGAGGCCAGCAGCGTGTGGAAGAACGCGGCGGCCTATGGTCCGTCCCAGATGCTCGACGGCGATGACGCCACGTTCTGGAGCGCCGAGAGCGGTCAGGGCAAGCAATCGGTCATCATCAACCTGCCCCAGGCAACGAGCTTCGATGTGGTGTCGTTCGAGGAGGCCATCCAGAACGGGCAGGCGATTAAGAGCTTCACGGTGTCCTACCGCAACGGGGATACCGCTGCGTGGGTTGAGTACGGTCGGGGCGGCACGGTGGGAGCCAAGCGCTTGGTGCGCGGCGGTACCGTGCGCGCCACGTCGATCAAGATCGAGATGGAGACCCACGGCGGGCGCATCCCGCAGCTTTCCGAGGTGGGCGTGTACAAGGCGAGCAAGGCGTTCGAGAAACCCACGCCCATCCCCGCGGGTATGACCACGATCGACAATACCGGAGCGGGCGGCATGACCTCCGCCGGCGCTTGGCATGCCGAGTCCGGTCCGCAGTTCATCAACGGCACGAGCCAGTGGACCGCCGCCGCGGGCGCCACCATGTCCTTTGAATTCGACGGCACCAGGTTCCTGCTCCTGGGCACGAAAGACCCCAACCACGGCACCATGAAGGTGCGCGTGGACGGCGCCGATCCCGTGAGCGTGAACACCACGGCGAGCCCGCGGCAAACCAGCGCGCTGCTGTTTGCCTCCGACACGCTGAGCGACGGGCACCACACGGTGACGATCGAGGTCGTGGGCGACAAGGCCATCGGCATCGACGCCGCCGCGATTTTAAACAACCGCGGCGCGGGCATGCTCGACTTCGCCGAGACCTCCATCACCATGGACGAGGATTCCACCTACCAGCTGGGCATCCGTCGCACGGGCGGCAGCGCGGGGAAGGCCGAGGTGACGGTGAACTTCGAGCCGGGTTCTGCCGTGCAGGGGGATTTCGACACGACGTCCCGGGTGGTGAAGTTCGCCGACGGGCAAACCGAACAGACCGTCACAGTGCGCACGAAGCGCAACGCCGACGGTGCCGGTGCGGTGGGCGACAAGCAGTTCACGGTTACCATGACACCCACCAGCCCCGACACGCTGGTGCTGGGCCCTGCGAGCACCACGACGGTGACCATCCGCGACCGCGAGCAGAACTACACGGCAGAAAAGCTTGCCGAGGCCATCGCGGCGGCCGAGGGTGCCTATGTGAATACGGGTCGCTTCACCGCGCCGACGGTGGCCGCCTTCGAGCGGGCGCTCGTGGCGGCCCGTGCCGTGGCGGCGCAGGACGCGCCGTCGGCCGATGCGATCTTCGAGGCGATGCACGCGCTTGAGCAGGCACAACAGGCACTGGAGCCGCGCGGTGCCTATACCGCCGAGGATCCTTTCGCCTTCCCGACCGCGGTGGGGCAGGTGCGCACCATCGAAGGCGAGCTCGCGGCGATCCACAACGATCCGGCCGGTGACGCCGCGGGCGGCCAAACCTGGCCGATGAAGGTGGTTGAGCGCGCCGGTGCCAGCGGCGGCAAGCTGGTCGATGCGTTCGGCGAGAACGATACGCTGTCGATTCCGTTCACGGCCGAGCGCGCCGGGACCTACGAGGTCACGCTCACCTATATGAGTGGCTCGATGGCGAACAAGCTCGTATGGGCGGATGCCCAACAGGGCGACCCGCTCATCAAGGCGGGCGAGCAGGCCGCCGGCGCTACGGATGCCGACGCGTTCAAGACGGTCACCTTCACCTTCACGGTGCTCAAGCCCGGCTCCTCCACGCTGGTGTTCACCGGCCCTGCTGCGAAGTCGCCGCGCGTCGACAAGCTCGATGTGAAGCTCACGGCCGATGGCCTGGCCGCCCATGGGGCGATCGGGGTGGCGGGGATGGGTGGCACGATTGCCCCTGCCGGGTTCGTGTCGCTGGAACAGGGCTCCGCCACGTTCACGGTGACGCCCGATGCGGGCTACCGGATCGCCTCGGTGACCAAGGCGGGTGTGCCCGTTGAGGTGAAAGATCCCGCTTCCGCGCTGACGGTCGAGGTAGCGGCCGATGATGCCAAGGCCGGCGATGTCGAGGTGGTGGCGCTGTTCGACCGCGTCGATGGCGGCGACCCCGATAAGCCCGTTGATCCGGATAGACCCATCGACCCGGATAAGCCCGTGGACCCCGATAAGCCGGTCGACCCGGACAAACCGGTCGACCCGGATACGCCCACGACTCCGGAGACCCCCGGTATCCCGTCTGACCCGAGCGGCTCGACCGGCACGGGCAATCAGACCGCGCCGGCACCGAAGCCTGCCGCAGCCTCCGGGGAGAAGGCCCCCTTGCCCAAGACCGGGGACCGCGCGATTGCGGCGGCCCCGCTCGCCGTGCTGGCAGCTATGGCGCTTGCGGGCGCGGCGATCGCGCGGCACCGCGCGCGTTAGCGGACGTCCGGCACGCGCCGTTTGCCAAGGCGGGAACAACCGATAGCTGAAGGAGGGGCTCACCGGCAGCCCCTTCTTCGCGTTGAGCGGACCTGCCCATCGATGCCGATCGGCCCGCCCGCAACCTGCCTCGTTCATCACGAAGCGTTCACAGCTGCGACCCTTTACCGGATTGATTGCCCCGTTCGTCCATCCTTTACGGACCTCGTGTCCGCGCCTGGGCCATGCCGTGTCACAATGCTGCGAGTCGTCCTTTCGTGCGAGGGGCGCGGAAAGGACAGTGTCATGCTCAGGATCTACAAAGTTTCGCAAGCCTCGGCGCGGCCGAGTCGCCTTGCGATTGATGAGGCGGCGCGCGAGCTGCGCGCGGGGAGCCTGGCGCTCATCCCCACCGAGACGGTCTATGGGATCGGGGTGTCGGTCCGGGCATGCGTAGACACCATGCAAGCGGCGCCCACCCAGGCACAGGCCGATCGGAAGGCGCCTGCGCAGGCCGCCACCCGCGGCCGGGCGGCGATCTCCTGCGCGCTGCCGAATGTGGGCGAAGACGCCGCTTCGACCGAAGGCACCGCTCCCATCGAGGTCAACGGGCAGCTTCCGCCCGCCCCGTCCACCGGCTACGGCCGCATCTTCACCTTGAAGCAGCGCGAACTCACCCAAACGGTCCCCTGGCTGGTCGACGGCCCAGCGGCGCTCGACCGCTACGGGGTCTCCGTCGCGCCCGAGCTCCGGGTGCTTGCCGAGGCGTTCTGGCCCGGTGCGCTCACCATCGTGGTGCCCGCCGCACCGTCCGTTCCTGCCTTCATGTGCGCCGCCGACGGCACGGTTGCCCTGCGGGCGTCGGCCTCCCCGGTTGTCCAGGCGCTCGTGCGCGCCTGCGGCTCCCCGCTCGCGGTGACCTCGGCCAACACTCACGGCGAGCCGGCGCCCGTGGCGTTCAGCGAGGTCGAGCCGCGGGTGCTCGCCGGGGTCGATGTGGCCATCGACGCGGGTGCTACCCCGTGCCGCGACGCTTCGACGATCGTTGCCATGCGCGCGGGTGCCGTGTGCATCCTGCGCCAGGGCGCCCTTTCGTCCGCGCACATCCGGGCGGCGCTCGATGCTTCTGCACATTCAACCGAGAACGGGGGCGACCATGGTGCTCTCTCTTAAAGATCTGGGGCTTGTCGATGCCGCGTACGCCCCGCGCGGCGCTCAGTACCTGATGGCGCTCGACGCCGGGACCACCTCGGTGCGCGCCATCATCGTGGACGAGTACAACTGCATCGTGGCGCAGGCCTCGCGTTCCATCAAGACACTGTACCCGCAACCTGGCTGGGTTGAGCAGGACCCCATGGAGATCCTCGCCTCCCAGATCGCGGTTATGATGGAGGTGCAGTTCAAAAGCGGCATCCATTCGGACAGCATCGCTGCGATCGGCATCGCGAACCAGCGCGAGACAACCGTGGTGTGGGATCGCGACAGCGGCCAGCCGATCTGCAATGCGATCGGGTGGCAGTGCCGCCGCACCGCCCCCATCGCGCAGGAGCTCGTGGACGAGGGCGCCTCCGATACCATCCGCGCCAAAACCGGCCTCACCCCCGACGCCTATTTCTCGGGCACCAAGATCAAGTGGATCTTGGACAACATCGACGGCGCCCGCGCGGCGGCGGAGGCCGGCGAGCTCATGTTCGGCACGATCGACACCTGGCTGGTCTATAACCTCACGGGCGGCACGGTATGGGCAACCGACTACACCAACGCCAGCCGCTCCATGCTGTTCAACATCCATGCGCTCGACTGGGACGATGAGCTGCTCGGCCTGCTGGATGTGCCGCGCTGCATGCTGCCCGAGGTGCGTTGGAGCTCCGACTCGTACGGGCGGGTGTCGAGTGAGATCATGACGCACAGCCCGCAGATCGCCGGCGTGGCGGGTGACCAGCAGGCGTCGCTGTTCGGGCACTGCTGCTTCGGTCCGGGCGATGCCAAGAACACCTACGGCACCGGCTGCTTCATGCTCATGAACACGGGTGAACGCTGCGTTGAGTCACAGCAGGGGCTCGTGTCGACCATCGGCATCGCGCGCGATGGCGAGATCTCCTATGCGCTGGAGGGGTCGATTTTTCATGCCGGCTCCACCATCGAGTGGCTGCGCGACAACCTGGGCCTCATCACGAGCGCCCGCGAGACGGCCGCGGTGTGTCGCACGGTTTCCGACACGGGCGGCTGCTACATGGTGCCGGCGTTCTCGGGCCTGGGGGCTCCGTGGTGGGACGCCGAGGCCCGCGCCATCGTTTGCGGCATCACAGGCGCAACCGACCGGGCGGCGCTGGTGCGCGCGGCGTGCGAGTCCATGGCCTACCAGAGCCTCGACGTGCTGCGCGCGATGGAGCGCGACACGGGCATGCAGCTCGGGAGCTTGGCGGTGGACGGCGCCGCCTCGCGCAACGAGTTCATCATGCAGTACCAGGCCGACCTGCTGGGCATCCCGGTGGTGCAGTCCGAGACGGTCGAGGTGACCGCCCTCGGGGCCGCCTATCTCGCCGGCCTGCACGTGGGGTACTGGGAAGGTCTGGACGAGCTCGAGCAGAACCGCATGGTGGGGCGTCGGTTCGATCCGCTGGTTGAGGCCGGTGCGCTCGACGATGCCATCGCAGGCTGGCACGATGCCGTGGCGCGCGCCCGCACTTCGTAGAGAGCCGTCCGTTCCGGACCGTGCGGCACCGCGGTTGCGCTGAAGGGTTGGGCCATCCGGGTCGGCTGCACGCCTGCGGGGCGAAAGGGTGCATTCCGGCGGAGTGCCAACCCATGCGATCCGCGTTGCTGTGCAGGTGCGGTCCCGTTTAACGGTGGAATGCAAGGCCGGAGTGGGCGCAGCTCAAAGCATGGTACAGTGAATCAAGGCGGGCCCATGGCTGGCCCGCTTGCCGTATATCCGCGTATCCGCGCGGACGGTTCCATTGAAAGGATGTGCCATGCGCATTGCCATTGCGTCCGACCACGCCGGCTTCGAGCAGAAGCAGATGCTCGCCGCGTACCTTGCAAACGACCTGGGCCATGAGGTCATCGACCTGGGCCCCGATACCGATGACCGGGTCGATTACCCCGATTACGGTGCCAAGGTCGGTCGCTTCGTCGCCGCCGGCAACGCCGAGCGCGGCGTGTGCGTATGCGGCACCGGCATCGGCATCGCCGTGGCGGCCGACAAGATCGCCGGCATCCGCGCCAGCTCCATCACCACGCCCGAGTTCGCCGCGCTGTTCCGCCAGCACAACGACGGCAACGTGATCGGTCTTTCGGGCCGCTTCGTGGACCCCGAGGTCAACCGCGAGATCGTGCGCGTATTCCTCACCACCGCGTTCGAGGGCGGCCGCCACGAGGGCCGCGTCGCCAAGATCATGGCGCTGGATAACCAGCAGTAGCAGGTGGTTTTGCGTGAGGCGGGTCCGGATTCTGCGCCTGCCCCCGCCCGGCTCCGGCGGTTCGCGGCCGGCATCGGGGTCCCTTCAGGCGGCCCCGCAGCCCCTGCAGGCGGCGAGACGGCCCCCGGCGTTGGAAAGACGCGCGGTCCATCCGCGCAAAACATATAGAAAGACGAGGTAGATAATGGCGATAACGTACGATGAGTCCCGGGTAACGCTGGTCGACCACCCCATGGTGCAGCACAAGCTCACCATCATGCGCAGCACCGAGACCGGCTCCAAGCAGTTCCGTGAGCTGGTCAAGGAGCTCGCGCTGTTCGAGGGCTACGAGGCCACCCGCGATTTCCCGCTTGAGGATACGCCGGTCACCACGCCCATCTGCGAGGCCACGGGCAAGCAGATCGCCGGCCGTAAAGTGGCGATCGTGCCCATCCTGCGCGCGGGTCTCGGCATGGTCGACGGTCTGCTGGAGCTCATCCCGGCTGCGCGTGTCGGTCATGTGGGGATGTATCGTGATGAGGTGACGCACGAGCCCCACGAGTACTATGCTAAGCTGCCTGCCGACGCCGACCAACGCATCTGCTTGGTGGTCGACCCCATGCTCGCTACGGGCGGTTCGGCCACGGCGGCCATCGACTACCTGCGGCGTCAGGGCGTGCGCGACGTTCGCCTGCTGGTGCTGGTGGCGGCGCCCGAGGGCATCAAGGCTGTGCTCGACCACGATCCCGAGGTGCGCCTGTTCACGTGCGCCATCGATGAGGGGCTGAACGAGGCCGCCTACATCGTTCCCGGCCTGGGCGATGCCGGTGACCGCATTTTTGGCACGCTGTAGCGCCCCGTTCACCGACTGCAGAAAGACAACGCCTGTTAGATTGTGAACGTGTGTACATAATCTAACGAATGTCTGAAAACTTCTGATGTCCGCGCGCCCCGAGTGCTATATTTCACCAGTACGTTTTCCGCCCGCCGCTGTGAGGTATGCGGGCAGCAAGATGTACGAGCCTCGTGGCCGTGTTCGAGCAGCGCCGGAAGGAGCTTGATGTCCATGGGACCGGAGCGTTTGGCAACGATCGCCCTCGGTGCCGTTGTGGGCGTGACGGGATTCATCCCGCTGCTCGGTGTCGTGGTGTTCGCGCACCGCGGCGGCATCAAACCGACGGTGGCCAAGGGCCTGGCCGCTGTGGCCGTCTCGTTCGCCTTTCTCATGGCGGTCCTGGCGGCAGTGTGGTTCCTTGTGCCGGCGCGCACGCTCGAGGTGCTCGCGGGCATGTTGATAGGGTTTTTCGCGATGTGGGCACATCTCGCCTTCATGGCGATGGGACGTAGATTCTAGGAGGGTTCGCAGTGGACGCGTTTTCCAAGCTCCCAGCAGAGATCAACGAGCTGGTGTCGAGCTTCACCTCGACCCCGATCATCGGCAATCTCATGCACGGCGTGACGCAGTACACGTTCTGGCTGGTCGTCTCCTCAATCATTCTCATGGCGCTCATGCTTGTCTATTCACGCCGCATCACCTCGCTGGTGCCGCGCGGCCTGTTCATGAACGCTATGGAATGGGTCGTCGAGTTCGTCAAGAACAACATCGTCGAGGGCATCCTCGGCGATTCATGGAAGCGCCATTTCCCGTTTCTTGCCACGCTGTTCTTCTTCATTTTGATCAACAACATCGTGGGCATCATCCCGGGCATGAAGCCCGGCACCGGCACCATCTCCACCACGGCGGCGCTGGCTATCGTGGTGTTCGTCTACTTCGTGGGCTGCGGCGTCAAGGCGCAGGGCCCGGTGGGGTACTTCAAGAGCTTCGCTCCCAAGGGCGTGGGATTTCCGCTCAACGCCCTGGTGTGGGTGATCGAGCTCGTCTCCACCCTGCTGCGCCCCATCACGCTGGCGGTCCGTCTGTTCTGCAACATGTTCGCCGGCCACGTGGTTATGGGCTCGTTCGCCATCATGGTGACGCTGTTCGCCCATCCGCTGATCGACGAGGTTTCGGCGCTCAATCTCATGGGCGCGCTGCCGGGCGTGGCGTTCGCTGCGATTCTGCTGGTGATCTACGCGATCGAGATCTTTGTTGCCGCCATCCAGGCGTATGTGTTCACCGTGCTCACGGCCGTCTACATTCAAGGTGCAGACGCCGGGCACTAGCAACCAGGGGCGGCCTTCGCCCCGCATCGGATCGTCAGATCCGCGCAATTCGGTACCAAGCACGCCACCCGCGGACGCGCTTGATATAGACAGGTTAGGATTTCGGATGCGCGGCCAAAAGAGCCGCCGCATGATCGAAGGAGGAATCGTGGGAGTTATCGGTTACGGACTTGGTGTTATCGGTGCTGGTCTTGCCATCGGCATCACCGCAAACGGTGTTGCGAACGCCATGGCGCGTCAGCCCGAGGTGCAGGACCGCGTCTTCAGCGTGTTCATCATGGGTTCGGCATTCGCCGAGGCTCTGGCGCTGATCGGCTTCGTCGTCGCACTGGTTGTTAAGTAAACAGCCCCGGATGTGACCATCGAAAACTCGAAGGGGGTAGTGGTAACTATGAAACGCATCCGAATCGGTACGGCCGCGGTGCTCGCGGCGGGCTTTGCCTCGCTGGCGGCCCCTGCGCTCGCATTCGCCGATGAGGCTGAGTCCGTGGACGGCGCAGACCTTCTGATCCCGAAGCCCGCGGAGTTCTTCCCCGCACTCGTGGTGTTCCTCATCATCTGGTTCCTGCTCGCCAAGTTCGTGTGGCCCCGCATCGTGGGTGCCCTCGCCGCACGCGAGCAGCACATCGAGGAGAGCATCGAGGAGGCCGACGAGACGAAGGCCCAGGCGGCCGAGCTGCGTGACGAGGCCAACGGCCTGGTGATCGACGCTCACCGTCAGGCTTCCGAGATCGTGCAGGCTGCCCGCACCGATGCCGAGCAGGTGCGCGCTCAGATCATCGCCAACGCCCATAAGGAGGCCGAGGAGATCATCACCAAGGCGCGCGAGCATGCATCCAACGAGCAGCGCCAGATGTACGACCGCGCTACGGATTCCATCGCCAAGGTCTCGGTCGCCGTGGCCTCCAAGATCGTCGACGAGAAGCTGTCCTCCGACGAGGAGCTCCAGCGCAAGATCATCAAGAAGTACCTGGCGGAAGTGGGTGCGCTCAATGGCTAGTACGCGCTTGACTGAGCGCAAGGTCGACACGTATGCGCATTCGCTGTTCGAGGCTGCGCTGTCTGAGGACCGCGTGTTCGAGAACCTCGACCCGCTCATTGCATGCGCACAGGCCCAGACCGCAGCGCCTGAGTTCATGGCGGTGCTCACCGCCATGATGAAGCAAGGCGACCTTGATAAGCTGCCGCAGGTGCTTGAGTCCTACCAGAGCCTGGTGGAGGCTAACCGCGCGGCGGTGGGGTCCCACGTGGTGACGCACAACGACTACGACGAGGACCTGCGTTCGCTCGCGGGCAGCGGTGTGATTGGCGTGCACGTGACCACCGCGATCCCGCTCGATGACGAGCTGCGTCAGCTCGTCAAGAGCCGCTGCGAGGCCGACCTGGAAAGCCCGGTCTTCCTGATCGAGCACGTCGACCCGAGCATCATCGGCGGCATCGTCCTGTCCGCGCGCGGCAAGCACCGTGACGCATCGGTCAAGATGCAGATCGAGAACGCGCGCAAGGTCATGACGCAGGAAACGACACAAACGGAGGTGTAGCGAAGTTGTCAGAGTCAATCAACGCCGAGAACATCGAGCGCGTCCTGCGCGAGCGTCTGTATGACCTCACGGCAACCGTGGACTCCCGAGAGGTTTCCCCTGTGGCCGAGGTGGGCGACGGTATCGCCCGCATCATCGGCCTCAAGGGCGCTATGGCCGGCGAGCTGCTTGAGTTCACCAGCTCAAGCACCGGCAAGGTCGTCTACGGCCTGGCTCAGAACCTCGATCGCGAGGAGGTGGGCGCGGTGCTGTTCGGCGATGTCGACTCCATCAAGGAGGGCGACCTGTGCCACACCACCGGCCGCGTCATGGATATCCCGGTGAGCCGCGACATGCTCGGCCGCGTGGTGAACCCGCTCGGCCAGCCCATCGACGGCAAGGGGAATTTCGGCGTGACGAGCCGCCGCCCGATCGAGTTCAAGGCCCCAGGCGTCATCGACCGCACCCCGGTGTGCGAGCCGGTGCAGACCGGTCTCATGGCCATCGACGCCATGATCCCGGTGGGTCGCGGTCAGCGCGAGCTCATCATCGGCGACCGTAAGACGGGCAAGACCGCCATCGCCATCGACGCCATCCTCAACCAGCGCGGCAAGGGCATCGTCTGCGTGTACGTGGCCATCGGCCAGAAGGCCTCCACGGTTGCGCACATCCGCGAGACGCTCGCTCGCCATGGCGCGCTCGACTACACGGTCATCGTGTCGGCCAGCGCCTCCACGCCCGCGCCGATGCAGTACATTGCGCCCATGGCCGGTGCCGCTATCGGCGAGTTCTTCATGTACAACGGCGAGAACGGTGAGCCGGCGAGTGCCGAGAACCCCGGCGGTCATGTGCTGGTGGTGTACGATGACCTGTCCAAGCAGGCCGTGGCCTACCGTCAGATGTCGCTGACGCTGCGTCGTCCGCCTGGACGCGAGGCCTACCCGGGCGACATCTTCTACCTGCACTCCCGTCTGCTGGAGCGCGCCTGCAAGCTCTCCGAGGCAAACGGCGGCGGCTCGCTGACGGCTCTGCCGATCATCGAGACGCAGGACGGAGATGTGTCCGCCTACATTCCCACCAACGTGATCTCGATCACCGACGGCCAGATTTACCTGCAGTCCGAGCTGTTCTTCCAGGGACAGCGCCCGGCTGTGGACGTGGGCATCTCGGTGTCGCGCGTGGGCGGTGCGGCTCAAACCAAGGCCATGAAGCAGGTTGCGGGCAACCTGCGTCTGGACCTGGCGGCCTACCGCGAGCTGGCGGCGTTCTCGCAGTTCGGCTCCGACCTCGACGCGGCAACCAAGCAGCAGCTCACGCACGGCGCACGCATGACCGAGCTTTTGAAGCAGCCCCGCTTCAAGCCGCTCACGGTCAACGACCAGGTGGCGGTGCTGTTTGCGGGTAACGAGGGCTTCCTGGACGATCTGGACATCAGCCAGGTGCTGCCATTCCGCAACGGCCTGATCGACTACCTGAACAGCGCGTGCAGCCGGCTCATGGAGCGCGTGGGCGACAAGAAGATCGACGACGAGCTGGCCGGTGAGCTGCGCGCCGCCATTCAGGATTACAAGTCGGAGTTCACGTTGCTGAACAACCCGTCCGCGGCGCGCTCCGGTGACGTAAAGGAGAGTTAAGCCCTATGGCCAACCTCCGCGAACTCAAAAAGCGCATCAACTCGGTGTCGACCACCAAGCAGATTACGCGCACCATGGAAATGGTCTCGAGTGCCAAGATCTCTCGAGCCCTGGCCCGTGCGAACCAGTCCGAGCCTTACCGTGAGGCCATCACCGACGTGATGCTCACGGTGGCCGGCGACGTCCGCGCTAACGGGACCTCCACGCCGCTGCTGCAGGACCCGGCATCCTATGACCGTGCGCTCGTGATCGCCATCAGCTCCGATCGCGGGCTCGCGGGTGGCTTCAATATGCAGGTCGAGCGCGCGGTCGAGCAGCGCATCAAGCACTTCAAGCGCCATGGTGCCAAGACCGTCGAGCTCATCGTCTGCGGCCGTAAGGTGTGCGAGCACTTCCGTTCCTATCCGGACGTGGTGATGCGGTTTGAGGGAGCCTCGGACAACCCCACCATCGAGCAAGCCCGCTCCATTGCGAACTACCTGCTCGATGGCTATGCTCAAGGCACCCTCGGTCGCGTGGACATCGTGTATTTCCACGCGAAGAACCGTGTGGAGCAGCAGCTGCGCGCCGAGCGCATCGTGCCGCTCGACCCCGAGGTCATCCGCACCGCCCGCGGCCCGCGCCGCGCGGCGCCCAAGCGTCTGACCTCGCCGTTCGAGTTCTCGCCGTCGGCTGAGCACGTCTTGCAGCGCCTGATTCCGAGCTACGCGCTCACGGTGGTGCACCAGGCACTCATCGACTCGGCGGCAGCCGAGCACGGCGCCCGCCGCAAGGCGATGCATTCGGCCACCGAGAACGCAACCGAGATCATCGATTCGCTCAACCGTACCTACAACCGCGTACGCCAGGCTTCGATCACGACCGAGATCAACGAGATCGTGGGCGGTGCCGCCGCATTGGAGGAGTACTAATGGCAGATACCATCGACATGATGGACCACGAGGAGGCGCGCGTCGGACGCATCGTCCGCATCATCGGCCCGGTCGTGGACGTCAAGTTCAAGTACGGGGTGCCCGGCATCTACAACGCCTTGGTCGTCGATGCCGACACGCCGCAGGGACACATCAACACCGTGCTCGAGGTCGAAAGCCAGCTGCCCGGTGACGTGGTCCGCTGCGTGGCCATGTCGTCCACCGACGGCCTGCAGCGCGGCCTGGAGGCCGTCGACACCGGCGCCCCCATGAAGATGCCGGTGGGCGAGCAGACGCTCGGCCGCATCTGGAACGTCATGGGTCAGCCGGTCGACGGGCATGAGATGCCCGAGGTGGAGGACTACTATCCCATCCACCATCCGGCGCCCGGCTTCGACCAGCTCACCACCAAGACCGAGATCTTCGAGACCGGCATCAAGGCGGTCGACCTGCTCGAGCCCTATATCCGCGGCGGCAAGACCGGCCTGTTCGGCGGCGCCGGCGTGGGCAAGACGGTGCTCATCCAGGAGCTCATCAACAACCTGGCCCAGGAGCACGGCGGCACCTCGGTGTTCACCGGCGTCGGCGAGCGCACCCGCGAGGGCACCGATCTGTACCTGGAGATGAAGGAATCCGGCGTCATCAACAAGACCTGCCTGGTCTACGGCCAGATGAACGAGCCTCCCGGAGCGCGCCTGCGCATCGGCCTGGCCGGCCTCACCGAGGCCGAGTATTTCCGCGACCGCGGTCAGGACGTGCTGCTGTTCATCGACAACATCTTCCGCTTCTCCCAGGCCGGCTCCGAGGTCTCCGCGCTGCTCGGCCGCATGCCGTCGGCTGTGGGCTACCAGCCCACGCTGGCCACCGAGATGGGCGATCTGCAGGAGCGCATCACCTCCACCGTCACCGGTTCGATCACCTCGGTGCAGGCCGTCTACGTGCCCGCCGACGACCTGACCGACCCGGCGCCGGCCACCACCTTCACCCACCTGGATGCCACCACGGTGCTGTCGCGCTCGATTGCCGAGCTCGGCCTGTACCCGGCCATCGACCCGCTGGCGTCTTCCTCCGACGCCCTCGACCCCGAGGTAGTGGGCGAGGAGCACTACCGCGTGGCCGTGAAGGTGCAGGAGCTGCTCCAGGAGTACTCCGACCTGCAGGACATCATTGCCATCTTGGGCATGGACGAGCTTACCGAGGAGCAGCGCCTCACCGTGAGCCGCGCCCGCAAGGTGCAGCAGTTCCTCTCCCAGTCCTTCCACGTGGCCGAGCAGTTCACCGGCAACCCCGGTGTCTACATCCCGGTCGCCGATACGGTTCGCTCGTTCGCCGAGATCGTTGACGGCAAGTGCGACGACCTGCCCGAGCAGGCGTTCCGCTATGCTGGCACCATCGAGGACGTGCGCGAGCGCGCCGAGAAGATGGGGGCGTAGCTCATGGCCATGCAGCTTCGTGTCGTGTGTCCGGAGGAGTGCATCTTCGAGGGGAAGGCGGCTTTCGTGGCCGTCCCCTCCACGGATGGCGAATTCGGCATCATGCCGCGGCATGCGAGCGAGATTTGCACCATCGAGCGCGGGTACGTGCGCGTATCCAACACGGATATGCATACGGTCGACCACACGATCGCCGTCACCGAGGGCTATGTCCAGGTGGCCAACAACGAGGTGATCATCCTCGCCGAGCGCGCGGCCGACCTGGAGCATGTGGACCGTGAGGCTGTTGAGAAGAAGCTGGCCGGATTTGAAGACGGCCTGATGAATTTGTCAGCAGACGATGCACGCCGCGCCTACCTCTATAATGAAATCGCATGGTGCAAGCTTCTGCTTGCTCGTTAGTCGGCTCGGGCGCTGCCCGAACGTATTGCGATTGACATCATGCCCGGGGGACTTGCGTCTTCCGGGCATATGCTTTTGAAAGGGATTGCGCTTGGATATCATCCGCGTCGAAGGCGGCCACGCGATCGAGGGGCAGGTCTGCGTCTCGGGGGCAAAGAACTCCGCGCTCAAGCTCATGGCCGCAACGCTTCTGGCACCGGGCGTCACCACGCTCGAGAACGTCCCGAATATCTCCGACGTCCACGTGATGGGCAAGGTGCTCAAACGCATGGGCGCAACCATCGAGGTCACCGATGAGCACTGCCTGGTCATTGACACCTCGGCGGTGAGCTCGTGGGAGGCCCCGTACGACCTGGTGGCCAAGATGCGCGCCTCCACCGCTGTGATGGGCCCGCTGCTGGGCCGCTTCGGGAAGGCGAAGATCGCCATGCCGGGCGGCTGCAACCTGGGCGCCCGCAAGATCGATATGCACATCCTGGGGCTCGAGGCCCTGGGCGTCACCTTCGACACCGACCACGGCTATATCTACGCCGATGCCACCGAGGGCCTGGTGGGCGACACCGTGACCCTCGAGTTCGCCAGCGTGGGCGCCACCGAGAACCTCATCATGGCCGCCGTGCGCGCCAAGGGCCAGACGGTGATCGACAACGCGGCCCGCGAACCCGAGATCGTCGACTTGGCAAACATGCTGAACGAGATGGGCGCCAAGATCGTCGGTGCCGGCACGCCCGTGGTGACGATCGACGGCGTGGACGAGCTCCATCCGGTCACGCACCGCGTCGTGGGCGATCGCATCGAGGCCGGTACCTTCATCGTCGCCGGCGCGCTGGCTGCAGGCCCGCGCGGCTTGGATGTGGTGGGCTTCAACCCGCTGCACTTGGGCATGGTGCTCAAGAAGTTCGAGGCCATGGGCATCACGGTCGAGCGCATCGAGGGCGGCGTGCACGTGAACCGCGCCGAGGCCATCACCCCGGTCGACATCCAAACCCTGCCGTTCCCCGGCTTTCCCACCGATATGCAGGCCCAGGCCATGACGCTTGCCGCACTGGCCCAGGGCGCCTCCATCATCACCGAGAATATCTTCGAGAACCGGTTCATGTTCGCCTCCGAGCTCGTGCGCATGGGGGCCGACATCCTCATCGAGGGCCATCACGCCATGGTCCACGGCGTTTCGGGCTTCTCGGGCGCCCAGGTGACCTCTCCCGATCTGCGCGGCGGCGCCGCGCTGGTGGTAGCCGGTCTGGTTGCCGAGGGCGTGACCGAGGTCTCGGCCGTTCACCATATCGACCGCGGCTACGAGCGCTTCGTGGACAAGCTCCAAGCGCTGGGTGCCACGGTGTCCCGCATCACCGTCTCCGATCCCATCGACGATTAGCGCAGGTTTCCCATGAGTCGCAGGAAAAAGCCCATCCAGCAGGGACGACGTCCCTCAACTGGCGCCAGCAGCCGTATCTACAGCCGCGAGAACGTGACGCGCTACTCCGAGCGCGCCCGGCAGCGTCGTCGCGGGAAGCTCATCCGGCGCGGCGTGCTGTGCGGCTTTCTCGCCCTGCTGCTGGCAGGTACCGGCGCGGCCGGCCTGTGGTTTGCCCGCGTGGTGAACAACCTGGGGGGCAACGGATACATCAACAGCAACTTGCTGAACACGCTGGTCGACACCAACGAGACCCAGGACCCCTTCTACATCCTGCTGCTGGGCACCGATGGCCGTCCCGGCGAGGAAACGTACCGTTCGGACTCCATCATCCTGGCGCGCATCGACCCCACGCAAAAGCAGGCCACGCTGATCTCCATTCCGCGCGACACCAAGGTGGTCTACAAGGGCGAGACGATGAAGATCAACGCCACGCATGCGGTCGACGGTCCTGAGGGCGTGGTCAGTGCGGTGAACGAGCTGTGCGGGGTCAAGATCTCCCATTATGCCGAGATTAACTTCGAGGGCATGCAGAAGCTCATCGACGCGGTGGGCGGCGTGGACGTCAACGCTACCGAGGGCGTGGACGATCCGGAGCATCTCGATATCAAGATCGAACCGGGCGAGCAGCACATGGACGGCGCTACGGCGCTCACCTACGCTCGCGCGCGCTACCAGTATGCCGACGGCGACTATACCCGCATGCGCCACCAGCGCCAGATCCTGGGCGCGCTCGCGAACAAGATCCTGAACGAGCTCGACATCGCCAACATCGCCAGCACCGTCGAATCCATTTCTGAGATGGTCATCACCGACCTGTCCGTGACCGACATCGTCTCGATCGCCAACGCCATGCGCGGCATGGACACCGATGGCATCTACTCGGCGAACCTGCCGTCCTACGCGGACTCCACCACGATGGTCAACGGCCAGAGCTACGTGTTCGTCTACGAGGACCAGCTTGCCGAGATGATGAAGCGCGTGGAGGCGGGCGAGGACCCGCAGGGTCCGCAGACGATGGGCGAGGACACGAGTGGCGACTCCACGATCGGCGATATCAGCAAGGGCTCCGACGAGGACGTCTCCTCAAGCAGCTCGAGCGCCGATTCCTCCACGTCGAGCTCGTCGACCGAGTAGCTCGGCGCACCCCTGCGCCCCTCCAGGCGCTCTCATACACGTCAACACAAGGCGGCCGTCACCCCGGTGCAGGGGATGGCGGCCGCCTTGCTTCTTCGTCTACGCGAAGCGCGCCACGAGCCCCTGGAGCACGCGCACCATCGTGGTCAGCGAGCTGACGGGGATGAACTCGTTGACGCCGTGGCAGCAGAAGGCGCCGGTGGACAGGTTGGGGCAGGGCAGCCCGCGGAAGGAGAGCTGCGCGCCGTCGGTGCCGCCGCGGATGGGAATCACGTTCGCCTCTACGCCCGCCGCCGCAAACGCCGCGCGCGCCTCGTCGATGAGCTGCGGGTAGTCGGCCACGATCTCGGCCATGTTGCGGTACTGCTGCTTGATGACAACCTGCAGGCGCTCGCCGCCCAGCTCGGCGTTCACGAAGGCGGCCGCCTGCTGGAGCAGGTCGATCTTGTGTTGGAACTTCTCGGCGTCGTGGTCGCGGATGATGTAGCGCGCCGTGGCGTGCTCCACGGTGGCCGAGACGCCCTCAAGGTAGTAGAAGCCCTCATAGCCCTCGGTATACTCGGGGCGCTGTGCGGCCGGCAGCAGGCTGTGGAAGCGGCAGAAGACCTCGCCGGCGTTGACCATGCGCCCCTTGGCGTCGCCGGGATGGATGGAGAAGCCCTGGAAGCGCACGGTTGCCTCGCAGGCGTTGAAGCACTCCCATTCAAGTTCGCCCACCGGGCCGCCGTCGACCGTGTAGGCGTAGGTGCAGCCGAATTCGTCGATGTCCAGCAGTTCGGCGCCGTGGCCGATCTCCTCGTCCGGGCAGAAGCAGATGCCCAGCTCCGGGTGGGGGAGGGCCGGGTTTTCGGCAATGAGGCGCACGAGGGCCATGATCTCGGCCACGCCGGCCTTGTCGTCGGCTCCCAGCAAGGTGGTGCCGTCGGTGCACACCAGGTCCTCGCCCGCAAGGTCGATCAGGGCGGGCAGCTGCGCGGGGGAAATGGATACCGGCGCGCCGTCGACCTCGCCGCACACCAAGTCGCCGCCCTCGTAGTGCACGATATGCGGCTTCACGCCATATCCGGGGGCCTGTTCGGTGGTGTCGAGGTGCGCGATGAGGCCCAGGCGCGGCTTGTCCTCGGATCCGGCGCTGGCTGGAATCCAGGCGGTCACATAGGCGTGTTCGCTTACGGCAACGTCGCACGCACCGAGCTCGCGCAGCTCATCGGCGAGCAGCCGTGCCAGGTCGAACTGAATGTCGGTCGAGGGCACGCGGTCGCAGTGCTCGTCGGCCGATTGCGTGTCAACCTGCACATAGCGCAGGAATCGTTCAAGTACATCGGGCTGGTCCATGAGGCCTCCTTGGGTTGTTGCGAACAGCTCTACTGTAGCGTGTTTGGGCACCCGCCCCGCCCCGCATCGCGTGTCTGCGTCCTCCATGCTCCGCCACCCGTGCGTTGCCCGCAGCCGCGTCGGCACATGTCGCCATTCCGCCTCGCCCACGCCGATGGGCGCCTGCCCGCATATGGCCCTTTGGCCGCCTGCCATGGCCATGCGTCCGTTCCTTGCGCTTGTATCCTTGCGTTCGGCGTTGTTCGGCGCGCCCGCGGTTGACGCTATCATGCGCCGATGGGGTAGAATCAGCTCAAAGGTTAGAGAAGGGAAACCCTATGAACGCAGAAGAAAACGCCCGTGAGCCCCATCTCACGATGGCGAACGAGGATTATCTGGAGTGCATCGTCCGCATCGAGCGCGAGGGCGGCGAGGAGACCGGCATCCGTTCGGTGGATATCGCCCAACGTCTCAACGTTTCCAAGGCATCGGTCAACAAGGCCATCACCGCACTGAAGGCGCAGGGCATGGTCGAGCAGCCGCATTACGGGAAGGTCATGCTTACCGAGGCGGGCCGCGAGATCGGATCGGCCGTGTGGGGTCGCCACCGGATGCTGCGCGCGTTTCTCACCAAGGAGCTCGGCGTTGCATTCGAGCGCGCCGACGAGGAGGCGTGCCAGATGGAGCATGCGCTGTCCGAGGACACCATGATGCGGTGGCTCGACTACCTGGAGCAACAGGGCATCTCGAACATCGACGAATAGCGCTCAAGGGGCGCGCGCCGCATGCACCCGGCGCGCGCCCCTTTTTCGTGCACAGGGAATATCCACACCCCTGTGAGAGTGATGAAGGGTGCTTTATGCGGGGAGCATGGGGTATACCTCAACGTTGGAGACAACCGACCACGAACACCGCAAGGGGTGTAGGTGCGCATGGGCGCAATGATTGATTTTGATACCGACGGATGGCGAGCCCGCCTCGACGGCGATTTCACCGAAGAGAATGTCGTGCGTATCGCGGCAGCGGCAGCAAAGGTCTGGTCGCACCAGGCGCCGGGAGCTGTGGTATACGTGGGCTACGATGCTCGTCCTGCGGCGGAGAGCACCGCATGGCTGGCGGGCCGGGTGCTCGCCTCTTGCGGCCTGTCTGTCAAGGTTGCCGATCGCGTCTCGCCCACGCCGGCGGTGTCGTGGGCGGTGGCTTCCGACGCCCGTGCATGCGGTGGCGTGATCGTGACCGGCGGTAATAGCCCGAACGACTACCTGGGCATGAAGGTTCGCGTGGCCGACGGCGGCGTGGGGACGCAGGAGTTTTACGAGGAGCTTGCTCAGGCCATCGACCAAGACCCAACCGATGCGCGCGGCCCCATCTCCTCGTGCGACTTCGTCACGCCCTACCTCGATCACCTGGTGAGCCTGGTCGATGGCGAGCGTATCGCCGCCGCCCGCTTGAAGCTGGTCTGCGACCCCATGTACGGTGCCGCCCGCGGGTACCTGGCGAACATGCTGCGCGTGATGGGCGTCGAGGCGGCCGAGATCCACGGACGCGATGACGAGGCAACCGACGGCATCCATCCCGAGCCCATCGAGCCGTGGGTGGATGAGTGCGAGCAGATCGTGGTTGCCACGGGCGCCCAGGCGGGCGTGGTGGTGGACGGCGACGGGTCGTGCGCTGCCGCCATCGACGAGCGCGGTCGCTATATCTGCTCTCAGAAGATTGCGGCCCTGCTTATGGGCCATCTGGTGCGGAACCGCGGCATGGAGGGCCGTGTGGTGCTCAATCCCTCGGCGTCGGTCGTGACGCTGCGCACCGTTGAGGAGCTGGGATGCCGGGTAGCGGTGAAGCCGGCCGGGTACGGCGTGCTCTATAGGGAGATGCGAAAAGGTGATGTGCTGCTGGGGGCAGAGGAGACGGGCGGCATCGGCCTGCCTTGGGATATGCCCGTCTGCGACGGCATGTTGGTGAACCTGCTGCTCTGCGAGCTGATGGCGTATGCCGGAAAGCCGCTCGGCGTGCTGGTGGACGAGCTGGAGGAAACGTACGGCACGTTCTACTACGCTGCGCGAGACGTGCGCCTGGAAGGGGAGGTCGTCGAGATGCTGCGTACGCTGCTTCCCGGTCTGAACCCCCCGGTGGTGGCCGATATGGTGCCGGTGGCAGTAAGTCACCTCGACGGGCTTCGCCTGGGTTTTGCCGATTCCTCGTGGCTGCTCGTGCGGCCGGATCAGTCGGCCCCGCATGTGTGTATACGTGCGGAAGCGACGTCACCCGCCCTGCGAGATGCCCTCCTGGCCGCCGGCCGCTCCCTCTCCCGCGGGGGCGGCCCCTCCCCCATAGATGTGTAGACCCCGTGGAGGAGGAGATTCCCGCCCCCGCGCCCGCCCGCCTCTGGCATCATGAATCCCTGCCGCGCGGC
>CABRHH010000003.1 GCA_902470695.1 uncultured Collinsella sp. | reverse complement strand
GGAAGACGTGCAGGGAGGCGGCCCGCGAGCTCGGGCGCGCCCCGTCGACGGTCGCTAACGAGGTGGCGAGGCACCGCTTCGTCACGGCGCCGAGGGCGCTCTCCGGCGAGCCGGCGCCGGCGGACCTGTCGGGGGCGTGCGAGTGCCTGCAGCGCTGGTGTGTTTAGTCAATAGCTTTTGAGCAGAACGGTCATCGGGATTTGAGCAGTTTGCGTACCGCCGCGCGCATCGTTTCTGAGCGCCTATCCCCCCTGCATCAACGCGTTGCGCACCCGATAGGACTCCCCGCGGAACTGCATGAGCCTGCCGTGGTGCGCGATCCGGTCGATGACCGCCGCGGCCATCTGGTCGTCGCCGAAGACCGCGCCCCAGCGGCTGAACTCCAGGTTCGTCGTGATGACCACCGACTGCCTCTCGTAGGCGTCCGCGAAGACCCGGAACAGCAGGCGCGCGCCGTCGGGGTCCAGGGGCAGGAAGCCCAGCTCGTCGATCGCGAGCAGCCTGGCGCGCCCTGTCTGCCGCGACTCCCCGTCCAGCCGCCCCTCGTCGCGCGCCCGCCTCAGCCGCATGACGAGCGACGACGCGGTGAAGAAGCGCGTCCCGGCCTCGACTCGCACGCCAGGGCGCAAAGCGCCGACGCCATGTGCGTCTTGCCGGTGCCGACGTCGCCCATGAGCACCAGGTCCTCGCGGCGCCCGGGGAACCCCAGCGAGGTCAGGTCCCCCCGCCCGAGCCCCTCCGGCCACGAGACCGCCGACCAGTCGTACCCGTCGAAGGTCTTCGGCGCGGGCAGGGCGCAGCGCCGCAGCAGCGCGGCCCGCCTGGACGCCTCCCTGCCGGCCCGCTCCGCCTCGAGGTAGCCGGCCAGGTACTCCACCTGCTTGGGCGTGCCGAGCGTCGACCATTCCTCCAGCACCGCCGTCGTGAGCGGGCACGCCCTGCCCGCCCCGACCACCCTGCGGGCGAGCTCCCCGTTAGCGGCCATCGCCGACCGCCCCCTTCAGGAACCCGTCGCAGGCCGACGGGTCCGCGCCGCAGCGCTCCCCGCCGCCGGCGGCGATGCGCCCCGACAGCACGTCCACCGTGGCGTCGTCGGAGACGCGCCCGCCCTCGACGACCCTCTCCGCCGCGAGGCACGCGGACTCGAAGCCGGAGGCGGCGCCGGCCCTGCCGATCGCCCTGAGGGTCTGCCTCCGGCCCGCGCCGTCCATCCGGTCGATCCCGGCGACGAGCGCCGCGGGCATGTCGCGCCTGATGGTCGACTCGCCGAAGGCCCTCGGCCTGGCGACGAGGGCCGGGATCAGGGACATGGGGTTGCGCACCGCCGGCCCCTCGCCGAAGGCGCGCGGCAGCACCGCGACCCTGCGGCCGCGGTCGGCGAGCACCTCGACGGCGGCGGGGCGCACGCCGACCAGCAGCTCCCTGCCGTGCCGGGCGGGCCCCGCCATGTACTCGCGCCCGTCGACCCGCACGTACCCCCGCTTGTCCGCCTTCGCGCGCACCCGCCTCACGGCGTCGCGTACTGGTTGCGGTTCCTGGTTTTCTTTCCCATATTCCCTCCTACGTGCAGCAGGCGGCGTCGCGATCTGGGTGGTGCCGCTGAACGTAATTGTAGTTCCTGAGGTGGGCGGCGCGAATCGGTGGGACTGCTTATGGGGTGACCTGGGAAGTGATTGGGATGGGTTCTGCAACCTGGGTGTTGTTGGATGGTTTTGAGTGCTGTTGCCGCGGTGCATGTGCGGTCGTCCGCTTGTCTACGCTTTGCGGTCGGGAGGGGCGGTGCGATCGGCCTTATGCGGTCGCCCGCGTGCCTGCGCCTTACGATTGAAAAGGACGGTGTGGCCGCCCTTACTACAGCACCTTCGCGCCAAAGGGCAGCAGGGAGAGTTTTGCCATCTTGAACGATTGCAGCCCAAAGGGGATGCCGATAATGGTGATGCAGTTGATGGCGCCGGCGATCACATACGCAACTGCCATGGGCAGTCCGCCCGCGACGAGCCAGATGATGTTGGCGATCAACGAACCCGCGCCGCCGCCGTAGACGATGGTCTTACCGAAGGGCGCCAGCGTGAGTCCCGCCATCTTAAACGCCTGGCGTCCCAGCGGAATCCCGATGACGGTGATGCAGAGGATGCAGCCGAGCAAAAACCAGTAGATAGCAGTGAAAATCCCGCCGAAGAGCATCCAGATGATATTGCCGATGAGTCGCATGAAAGGTCCAATCGGTAGGGGATATATGCCGATCATTGTACGACGTTCTTCGCGATGCCCCCTCGGGCTGTGATCCTTGTCCGCTTCTATGCGGGTGTGCGTACGCTGCGTTGGTCGCTGCAGCGCGGGGCAAATGCTGCCTCGCGTCCGCCTGCCATGGTCCAGAAAGCCTGCTGCAGGATGGGCACGTCCCGGTTGGGTCGGCCCGCCATGGCACGGGAGGCCTGGCGCGGGGTGGGCTCGCGGTTGTTGGGCTGAATGTGGGCTCTCACAGATGAATGAAAGTGGAGTTGCAACCGCTTTTTCTGAATATAGAACCAGCGATGCGATAGCGGAGGGGTCTGAAAGCGATTCGATTCCGTCATCGTGGTCGCAAATGCCGTCTAATGGGTCTTTAGGTTGTGGCGGAGACGTATGCATGACGAGCATTTGCGCCCTCGAGTGGCCCCGAAGCGGCAAACGGGGTCCTCAAAGGGTCGTTGAGTGCGCTCCGAGGACGATATGCACGCGGCATTGCGCTAACGGGCAACCGCGAAAAACCCATTAGATGGCATTTGCGACCATCGCCGTCCCGGGCGATAAATTAACAGACCCCTCTTAGAAATACTAGAATCGAATTCACGGATAATATTTAATATATAAGAGAAATCCTGCATATTGAGATACGAGGGAAGACCGATGGCCGGCAACCTCGTCGCCGGGGCAGTCGATTGATGGAGTCGCAGATTGGATCCGAGCCCTCTGCGTGCAAGGGTTCAGCCTGCGTGCACGTCGAGTCCTGCTTGTGCGCACGCTGATGCCCGCCTGTGCGCACCGAGCCCAACTTACGTGCGTGCCGCGCCGAGCTTGTGTGCGCCGCGCCCAGCGTGCGTGCCGCGCTGAGCTTGTGTGCGCCGCGCCCAGCGTGCGTGCCGTGCACAGCCTGCGTGCCGTGCCCGGCCTGCGTGCCGTGCCCGGCCTGCGTGCGTATCGGGCTCCGTTTCCATGCGCGATATCCGCCTCCACGCACGACACCCCTGCATGCTCGCCTCAAGACCGGTTGCCGCCGAGCTCCATTCGGGTACCCGCGGCCGTGCGTCATTCAAACATCCCGGCGCCCGCGCCCATTCATACCGATGCGCGCGCAAATATCCCATCGTTTTTCTGTGTTGGAGACCGTTCGCCTGCCAAACTCTGCCGTTGGCCGGAGGGTTGCTGCGCCCGCATGTGGCCCTGTCGTACAGTGGGAGCACAATTGAGCGCAGTATGCGGGCTGCAACCGCTGCTGAAAACGTTCCAGGGGATGGAGAAATCTATGGAGAGACTCCGGTTCGATCGACCGTGGCGTCGTATGCGTACGCTCGCAATTGCGGCTGCCGCAGCGTTTGCGCTCGGCGGCGGCATCGTTGCCCCGGCTGCGGCGTACGCGGCGGAAACGCCGGTGGCAACGCCCAATGTCAACCACGTGCTGAAGGCGACGGTGACCGCCTCGACAACCGAGGCGGAGAGCCGCGCAGCGCGGTTCGCCAAGGACGGCGACAAAACAACCTGGTGGTCGAGCGGGGAGAGCGTCCCGGCGGCCGACGTCTATCTGCGCGCGCAGTTCGACGCTACGACCACCGTCAAGCAGCTCAACGTCACGTTCGAGAACCGATCAGTGCCCGTGCAGCCTTCCAACATCGAGTCGTTCGACGTGAAGTACGCGGACGCGTCGGGCGCGGAGCACCTGGCTAAAAGCGTGCAGAATGCAACCTCGGGCAACGGCTTCTCCACGGACGTCACAGTGGTGCTCGACACCCCAGTCGACGCCACCTGGATCGAGCTCACCAACTTCAAGGCAAAGGCGGGCTCCACACAGTGGAACGGCGCCGGCGTAGCCGAGCTGGAGGCCTACTCCAACGAGCAGGTCGACGCCCTGGACACGCCGAACGTGAACCACGTCCGCACCGCCGCGCTGCAGGCAAGCGGCCAGGAAGCCGACACCCTCAGCCCCGACAAGGCAGGCGACGGCAGCGACACCACCCGCTGGTCGAGCGGTGCGGCCAAGCCCGATGCAAACGTCTATCTGCAGGCAACCTTTGGCCGGGTCACCAAGATCTCGCAGCTCGACATCACTTTCGAGACGCGTTCCGTGGCCGTGCAGCCGGGTAACGTCAAGGCCTTCGACATCCAGTATCAGGCCACCGAAGGCGGCCCCTGGACCACGGTCCAGCGCGTTACGAATGCCCAGGACGGAAGCGGCTACGCCACGCATGTGCGTGCGGATCTTGAGGCGCCCGTTGCGGCCAAGGCCATCCGCCTGACGAATTTCGACATCGCCACGGATCCTGCGCAAACCCAATGGAATGGCGTGTCGGTAGTTGAGCTGGAAGCCTATTCCAACGTGCGCGCCAACGGGGAGAGCCTGAAAGAGGTGGTGGCGGGCCTGCGCGGCGCCACGATTGAGCGCGGCCAGAAGACCTTGCCGCTGCCCCAGGTGCCAGCGGGATTCACGATCAAGCTGAACGGCGCCGATTTCGAGCAGATCATCGGCGATGACCTCACCGTGGTGCATCCGCTCGAGGACAAGACGGTCAAGGTGTCCTGGACCGTGACGCAGGACGCCACGCAGGAAAGCCTGACCTCCAGCGACCTTGAGTACACGGTCCGCGGCACCAACGATGCCGCGCAGCACGCGAACGCCAAGCCGAAGATCATCCCCGAGATCCAGGAATGGCATGCAACCAACACCGCCAAGCTGGTGGCGAAAGACATCACGCGCGTCACCTACTCGGACGCTGCGCTCAAGGCGGTTGTGGATGAGTTCGTGGCCGACTACCAGGACTTCACCGGCATCAAGCTCACCGCCTCGCAGGGCACGGCTGCGGATGGCGCGATCAACTTCACCCTGGGCGCTCCGGCGGGCGACAAGCTGCTGGGCGACGAGGGTTACACCATGACCATCGGCGCCAAGCGCATCGACGTACAGTCGCAAGCCGTGGTGGGCAACATGTACGGCATGCAGACGATTCTGCAGATGTCGCGCCAGGACGCTACGGCTTTCCCGCAGGGCCAGATGCGCGACTACCCGCGCTTCCGCGTGCGCGGCTTCATGTGGGACGTGGCGCGCAAGCCCGTCTCGCTGGAGATGATGAAAACCGCCGCGCGCACCATGCGCTACTACAAGATGAACGACTTCCAGACGCATCTGTCGGACAACTATATCTTCCTGGAGCACTACACCACCGAGGCGGAGGCCTGGAAGGCCTACAGCGCTTTCCGCCTGGAAACGGACGTGGCCAACGCGCAGGGTGAGACGCCCACCGCGAAGGACTACGCGATCTCCAAGGAGGAGTTCCGTTCCTTTATTCAGTCCGAGCGCGCCTTAGGGATGAATATCGTGCCCGAGATCGATATGCCCGCCCATGCGGTGGCCTTCACCAAGGTGTGGCCCGAGCTCGGCGTCACCGGCAAGAGCCTCACCACAAATGCCCAGCGCCATGCCATCGACCACTTCGACCTCACCAAACCCGAGGCCACCAAGAAGATCGAGGAGATCTTCGACGACTACACCGGCGGTGCCGCGCCCACCTTCGACAAGGACACTGTGGTCCACGTGGGCGCCGACGAGTTCCTTATCGCCGGCGGCAACGAGACCTACCGCAGCTTCGTGAACGACCTGATCCCGCATGTGAAGCAGACGAACACCGTGCGCATGTGGGGTGGCCTTACCTGGCTGTCGGGCTCCACGCAGATCAAGCCCGAGGCGATCGCCGGCGTGCAGATGAACCTGTGGTCGCGCGACTGGGCCGACGGCCAGGCCATGTACGACATGGGCTACGACCTTATCAACACCATCGACACCTACGGCTACATGGTGCCCAACGGCGGCGGCAGCCGCGGCGCTTACGGTGACTACCTGAACACCACGGCGATCTTCAACGAGTTCGCACCCGAGCGCGTGAGCACCAAGCAGGGGTGGCTCAACCTGCCCTCCGGCGACGACCAGGTGCTCGGCTCGGCGTTCGCTATCTGGAACGACAACATCGACAAGAGCGCCTCGGGCCTGAGCGAGGCCGACGAGTACGCGCGCTTCTTCGATGCCCTGCCGTTCTACGCCGAGAAGAACTGGGCCGCCACCGGCAAGGAGAAGGGCAGCGCCGACGCGCTCAAGAAGCTCGCCTCCCAGCAGGGCGACGCTCCGCGCACGAACCCCTACAGCAAGGCGTCCCGCACGGGTGACGCCTACGCTGCCTACGACTTCGAGAAGGGCCTGGCCGACACGAGCGGCAACGACCGTGCGCTGGCCGAGGGCGCAGGTGCCGCGGTGGCCGACGGCGCGCTGAAGCTGGCCGGCGGCGCCTCCTATGTGAGCTCCCCGCTCGATAAGATCGCCACGGGCACGACCCTGTCGTTCGATATCGAGCTGACCCGCGCCGCCTGTCCTGGCGACATCATCTTCGAGGCCGATGCGCCCTACGGCACGTTGGACATCCGCGTGATGGACGACGGTCGCCTGGGCTTCACCCGCGAGCTGTATGACTATTACTTCGACTACAAACTCCCCGTGGGCAAGCAGGTGAACATCCAGATCACGACGGGCACGCAGGCAACGACGTTGACGGTTGACGGCGTGGTCCGGGGCAAGGCCACCGGCCGCTTCAAGGACCAGGGCCTTGTCAAGAAGGAGGGCATCTCGAACGCCACCCTCACGCTGCCGCTTGAGCGCATCGGCTCCAAAACCCACAGCATCGCCGCGACGATCGATAACGTGAGCGTGAAGCCTGCGGATACGAGCGTGCGCGATGAGTTCAACAAGAAGGGCTGGACCGGCAAGACCAACTCCTGGACGGCCGACGCCACCGGCACCGCCACCGAGGGCGAGCTGCGCTACGCCTGGGACAACAACCCCAAGACGCACTGGCACTCCAACTGGCGCGCGGTGACCGCCGACAACAAGGACGGCCAGCTCACCGCCACGAATCCCATCTGGGCCGAGATTGATTTCGGCGAGGGCTACACCATCAACCAGTTCTCCTTCACGCCGCGCACCGACACGGCGAGCGGGTATGTGACCCGCGCCAGCCTCTATCTCAGGACCGCGAAGGACGGCGCGTGGCAGCAGGTTGCCAAGGATGTGACGTTCAAGGCCGACGGCTCGCAGAAGACGATTCGCTTCGACGAGCAGACCGTGTACGGTGTGAAGTTCGAGGTGACCGACTCGGCCGCAGCAAACGGCAAGAAGTGGGTGGCGGTGTCGGAGTTCGACATTGCGAACACGCCGGCGCAGACGAGCACCGTCTACGCGGCAGGCATGAGCTACCAGGCGGCCGAGGACGGCTCGCTCGATATGGCGAGCGGCAAGGCGGGCGGCACCATTGCGGGCACGGCCGAGGATGCCGATGCGTCCGCGTCGGTGTATCGTGCCGACGTCGAGCGCGGCGGCTCGGTGACACTCACCGCCAAGCCCGCGGCGAACATGGAGTTCGTGGGCTGGTTTGCCCCCTGCGCATCCGAGCCGCTCTCCCGCGAGGCGAGCTATACGGTCGACGCCACCTATAGCGTGGCGGTCGAGGCCCGCTTCAAGCGCGGCGCCGATGAGCCCGAGCCGCCCGAGCCTGCGGCCAAGCACACGGTGACCTTCATGGTGGACGGCAACGTCTACACGAGCACCGAGATCGCCGATGGCGCCACAACGGCTGCGCCCACCGATCCGGTGAAGGACGGCTATACCTTCGTGGGTTGGTTCCGGGGCGATACGGCCTTCGATTTCGCCACGCCGGTGACCGAGGACATCACGCTTGAGGCACGCTTCAAGAAGAACGACGATGGGCAGGGCCCGACCGACCCCGAGCAGCCGGACAACAAGCCTGGGGAGCCGGGCGGCGATCAGAACCATGGTGGCAGCACCGGCGATACCGGCTCCGGCGTCCCCGGCGGCTCCATCAAACCCGACGGTTCTCAGGGTACCAAGCCCGCGGGCACCAAGAAACCCTCCGCGGCGTTGCCCCGTACGGGCGACGCCAGCCTCCTCGTCGCGGCGGCGGTATCCGTTGGTGCCGTGGCAACCCTCGCCGGCGGGGCGCTCGTCGCCCGCCGTCGGCACTCCTAAGTCCATTCGAGTGCGAGAGCATATCCCCCATACCTCCTCGCGCTGGAATCGAATGGAGACCGGCAAGCCGGGCTTGGAGCACCTGCGGGCGCCTCAAGCCCGGCGACCGGCCACCGATAAAACAGGCCCGCTTGCCGAATAAACCGGTAACGCGGGCTTTTTCATGCATATTTCCAGCTATATTTACTCGTTCGGCGATTCGGCTCGCCCAGCAGGGGCCGGTGTCGCCCGCAATCTGTGCTGTGGGGCGAAAGGAAGGAGTCATACATGCACAACAGGTCATGCAGAAAGGGGGTATTCCGGGCGCTCGCAACGGCGGTGTGCGCTACGGCAGCTGCCGCGGCGGCAACGCTTTCGCTGGCATTGCCGGCTTTTGCTCAAACGGAATACACCATCTACCCTTCTGTGCAGTCCATATCCTATGGGGCGGGCACGCTGCAGCTGCCCGACACCGTCGACGTGCTCGTTGAGCCCGGCATCGACGCGGCCACCGGGCAGCGTCTGACCGACACGCTCAAGCTCAAGAACATCAAGGCCAACAAGATCGAGCGGCCGGGGACCGATCCCGCCCGCACCGAGGTGCTGGTGGGCACAAGCGGCTCCAAGGGCGCGGTCGATGCGCTGGTGTCGGCCGGCGGTGTTGCGCCGGAGCGCGATCTGTTCTCCCATACCGATGCGTACCTGCTCGCCGTCCAGCCCGCAACCGATGCGGCACCGGCGCGCATCATCGTGCTGGGCCGCGACACCGATGCGGCGTTCTACGGCCTGTCCACGCTGTACCAGATTTTCCAGCAGCTGCCGGATCGCACGCTCGCGGCGCTTACGGTGAATGACTTCGCCGACGTGGAAACGCGCGGCTTCATCGAGGGCTACTACGGCAACCCCTGGAGCACCGCCGACCGCATGGAGCTCATGCGCTGGGGCGGCTACTACAAGCTGAACGCCTATATCTACGCGCCCAAGGACGATCCCAAGCACAACGCCCAATGGCGTGAGCTGTACACGCCCGAGGAGCTGGCGCGCCTTGCCGAGCTGGCCGAGGCGGGCAACGCCTCCAAGTGCCGCTTCGTGTACGCGCTGCACCCGTTCATGAACAACCCGATCAGCTTCGGCGCAAGCTATGCGCAGGACTTGGCAACGCTCAAGGCCAAGTACCTGCAGGTCATCGATGCGGGGTGCCGCCAGATCATGCTGAGCGCCGACGACGCGGCCATTCCCGGCAACAACGTGAACAACTACATCCGCCTGCTCACCGACCTCACGAACTGGCTGCACGAGCTGCAGAAGATGCAGAACGAGGACGGCACGCCGAAGTATCCGGGCCTGAAGGACACCATCCCGTTCGTGGCCGCCAACTACGCGCAGGCCGGCGAATCCTGGTACAAGGACCTGCCCGGGAACGTGAAGCCCATCATGACGGGCACGCAGGTGTGGGGCAAGGCCGACAAGGGCACCATCGACACCTTCACGGGCAAGTCGGGCGTGGTGCCGTTCATGTGGATCAACTGGCCGTGCACCGACAACACGCGCGACCACCTCTCCATGGGCGGATATGAGAACGCGCTGGGCGCCGATGTGGTCCCCGGTTCGCTCGTGGGCTGCGTGATCAACCCCATGCAGCAGTCCGAGCCCAGCAAGGTGGGCATCTTCCTGAATGCCGACTTCTCCTGGAACAACTGGACGAGCTACGACCACGCCGACAAGGTGTGGGCCGATTCGTTCAGCTACGTGGAGGGCGGCAGTCCGCAACAGACCGATGCCAGCCGCGCGCTGCGCACCCTGTCCGAGCACATGAAGTGGTATCAGGGCGGTAGTACAACCTTCGAGTCCCGCGAGTCCGAGGTACTTAAGCCCGCGCTCGACGCCTTCCGCGCCAAGCTCGCCGACGGCAGCGTGACCGCCTCCGACATCGATGCGATGGAGCAGGTGTTCACCGAGCTGCAGGCCGCCACCGCGACCTATGAGAAGCAGGCGGCCAACGATGCGCTGCGCACCCAGATCGAGCCGTGGCTGGGCTTTTGGACCGACGGCACCGACGCGGCGCTGCGCTACCTGCGCGCGCTGCGGGCGCATCTTTCCGGCGATACGGACACGCTGGTCATCGAGTACACGCAGGGCAAGGGCAGTTTCGATGCGGCCCTGCTGCACAGCTTCCCCTACGTGAACGACACCCAGTACGCACGCGCCGGCACCCGCGCGGTGTGGCCGGTGGTCGAGGCGTTGGGCGAGTACCTGGCGCCGCTGGCGGCCAAGGCGGCGGGCACGGTCGATGTGGTTGCCACTGTCGAGCTCACGGGCCTGAACACTTCGGGCAATCCGCAGAACATCGTGGACGGCGACCCCGAGACCTACGCTCACTTTGCAGGCAATCACCCCACCACCAACGTGGCGGTGGGCAATTCCTTCACCGTTACCTACGCGCCGGCCGTGCGGGCCAACCGCGTGAGCTTCGTGCAGTCGGTTCCCTCGAACCGCCCGCAGGACGTGCTGAAAGACGCGCTGGTGGAGTATACCGTCGACGGCAAGACCTGGCAGGAGCTGGGCCACATCAACGGCGATGCCGAGCAGTCGCTGGCGCTGCCCAAGACGGTCGAGATCGCGGGGCTCCGCGTGACCAACCAGGTGTATTACAGCGGCTACTGGTGCGTGAACGAGGTGACGCCCGAGTTCGTGGCCAGCGCCTCCGTCGATGCGTTCGCCAGCGAGAAGCCGGCCTCCGGCGAGGTTGCGGCCATCTCCGACGGCGATGCAGCCACCGGCGCGAACTTCACTGCGCCCGAGGCGGGCATGAACGCCGGCGTGACCTACGCCAAGACCACCGAGATCGGCGTGATCTCCATCAAGCAGGGTGCCTCCGCGCGCTCCGGGCGCGTTGAGGGCCTGGTGGGCGGCTCTTGGACCGAGCTGGGCGCCTTTGCGGCGAAGTCCGAGCAGGAGCTGACGCTGAAGAAGAACACGGCGGTCAACGGCGTGCGCCTGGTGGTGGACGGCGCGGGCGCCTGGGATCTCAACGAGGTCGCGGCCACGCGCCTACCCAGCACGGTGACCCCGCAGATGGATGCCGGCATGGCCGAGTACAGCACGTTCACGCTCGACAAGATCGCGGACGGCAACCCGAGCACCTACGCGCACCTCAAGAACACGGCGAACAACAACATCCGCGCCAACGACTGGGTGGGTCTGGCCTTCGAGCCGGCCGCGCGCATCGGCAAGATCTCCTTCGTGCAGGACGTGAGCGGCGGCGACGGCATCGTCAAGGGCACAGTCGAGTACCAGGCCGAGGACGGCAGCTGGCACAAGGTGGGGGACGTGACCTCCGCCAAGAGCCAGACGTTCACCTTCGCCAACGTCAACGCCCGCGCGATCCGCGTGGTGAACCTGGAGAACACCGCCAAGTGGTGGAAGGTCTACGAGCTGAGCGCCGAGGCGGGTGTTGAGAGCCCGGCCGGCGCGATCGTGACCGACGCGAAGGACATCAACCTGTCCGGCACGGCTGACAGCACGACGGCGCAGATCGCCGGCGGCAGCGCCGTTATCCCCGCCGGCGCGTACGTGGCGATCGACCTGGCCTCCATCCAGGCGGACGTGCAGCTCGACGAGGCTGCTGCCGCTGCGGTGGCCAAGGCGGGGCTTACGCCGGTGTCCTCCACCAACAAGCTGAGCTGGGATGCCATCGAAGGCGGCGCTGCGGCGTCGGCGCGCTACGTGGGCGTGCAGAACCGTACGGATGGCCCCGTCACCTTCGATTTCGTCGCGACTCCCTTCGCCGTCAGCTTCCCGGGGACCTCGGGTGCGCTCTCGTTTGCCGGTGCCTCGGTTGAGGGCCATGGCACCGAGGCGGCGCTCGACGGCGGGCTCACCACCTATTGGCGTCCGCAGGATGCGTCCGGCACACTGACCTACCACGTGTCCGATCCGCTGCTGGACGGCAAGCCGCGCGACGGCGTGCGCGTGGTGTCATGGGGCGAGCCGAGCGGCGCGCAGGTGAGCGCCACGGTGTACACCAAGGCCGACTACAGCCAGACCGCCGAGATAGACCTGGGCACTCTGGACAAGCCGGTGAAGGACCTCACCTTTTCCGCCGCCACGCCCAAGGGTCAGTTCTATGGCGTGAAGGCGGTCCATGTGACCTGGGCGGACGGCGCGGTGCCCTCCATCGCCGAGGTCTCCCTGCTCGATACGACGTTCGAGCCGCAGGCTCCGGTGCACACCGTGACCTTCGAGTACGACATAGAGGGCATGCAGAACGCGGTCGTTGAGGTCGCCGACGGCGCGACGGTTGCGGCGCCCGACGATCCGGCCAAGGACGGCTTCACCTTCAAGGGCTGGCGCGTGGTCAACGCGGCGGGCGAGCTGGGGGCCGCATTCGACTTTGCCACGCCTGTGACGGATGACATGGTGCTGCGCGCCGCCTGGGAGGCCGACGGCGGCGAGGGCCCAACCGATCCCGAGCAGCCCGACAACAAGCCGGGCGAGCCTGGCGGCGGTGACAACAAGCCGGGTGGCGGCACCGATCAGGGTGGCTCGAGCGACCAGGATCACACCAAGCCGAACGGCGCCAAGCCGAGCGGCACCAAGCCGGCGGGCACGCTGCCCCACACGGGCGACGACGTGATGCTCTACGTCGGCGGGGCTGTGGTGGTAGCGCTGGTGGCCATCGTGGCCGGCGTGGTGATTTCCAAGCGCCGTCGCTAGCGTTTTGTACATGCGGTGCGCGGTTGCTACCGAGCATCGAGTCCGCAGGGGGCGCTCTTCTTGGGGAGCGCCCCATTTTCTTGCCGGGCGATGCGCTCCACTCTGATAGAGTATGACGATTATCATGCTGCGCACGAGAGGGGACGCGATGGGGAAGACGACGCTTTCGAACAGGCAGGCTCTGGTGGTGGGCCTGACGCTGTTCTCGATGTTTTTCGGTGCGGGCAACCTGATCCTGCCGCCGCTGCTGGGCTTGCAGGCGGGTACCGATTCGCCTGCTGCCATGGTGGGCTTTCTGGTGACGGGCATCGGGTTGCCGGTGCTGGGCATCGTTGCCGTGGCGCTCGCCGGTACCCTGCGCGAGCTTGCCGCCCGCGTGCATCCGGCGTTCGCCCGCGTGTTCGTGGCGCTCGTGTATCTGGCCATCGGCCCGTGCCTGGCCATCCCGCGCACCTCGTCCACCTCGTTCGAGATGGTGGCGCCGCTTTTGCCCGCCGGCGTGTCCGCCGAGACGGCGCGCCTGGTGTTCTCGGTGCTGTTCTTTGCGGCGGCCTATGCGCTGGCCATGCACCCCGGGGCGCTCACGCGCCTGCTTGGCCGCATCACGGGCCCCGCGCTCATCGCCCTGATCGCCGCGGTGGTGATCGCCGCGGTGCTCGATCCGGCGCCGTCGCTTGGCGCCGCGCAGGCGCCCTATGCGGGCCGCGCGGGGGTGCAGGGTTTCCTCACGGGCTACCAAACCATGGACCTGCTGGCATCGCTGACGTTCGGCCTGGTGATCGCCGTGAACATCCGCGAGCTGGGCGTTGACGACGAGCGCGGTCTCATGCGCGAGATCTCGCGTGCCGGCGTGTTCGCGGGCCTGCTCATGGGCGTGATCTACTGCGGTCTGGCGTGGGTGGGCGCGAGCGTGTCGGGCACGCTTGCCGGCGCCACCAACGGCGCCCAGGTGCTCACGGCATCGGCGACGGCCCACTTCGGCCTGGCGGGGACCGTGGTGGTGGCGGCCATCTTCCTGCTGGCGTGCCTGAATGTGTGCGTGGGCCTCATCAGCTGCTGCAGCACGTATTTTGCCGAGGAGCTGCCGCACGTGAGCTATCCGGTGTGGGCTGCGGGCTTCGCGGTGTTCTCCTGCGCGGTGTCGAACATCGGCCTCGATGCGATTCTGGCGTTCTCGGTGCCGCTGCTGAACGCGCTGTACCCGCCGGCGATCGTGCTCGTGCTGTTCGGCATGATGCACCGGGCGTGCGACCGCGTACCGGCGGTGTGGCCGTGGGCTGTGGGCGCGTGCTGCGTGGTGAGCGTGTGGGCCGCCGTGCGCGACGCGTTCTTCACCGGCGCCTGGACGTGGGTCGATGCGCTGCCGCTGGCGGACGTTGGCTTGGGCTGGACACTGCCGGCGCTTGTCGGCGCTGCGGTGGGCGTGGCGGTGTCGCTCGTGCTGCGCCGCCGAGGGGCTCCCGCTGCAGCGTGAGGGCGTTGCTGCGGTGCAAGGCTAGCCGCTCGCGGGGTATACGTAAAGCCGTGGGCGCATAAGCGCCCGGGGGCGCAGGGCCCCTCATCGAGAGCGGCTGCGCTGGCCGCAGGGGAAAGGAATCGGTTATGACAAACGTTTTGCTGTGCTGCACGGCGGGCATCACCACGAGTCTGCTGGTGGGCAAGCTGCAGACAGAGATCGCGGCCCGCGAGCTTGATATGCAGGTGGAGGCCTGCCCGCTGGCGGAGGCGGTGGATCGCCTGGACGAGACCGACCTGATGCTGCTGGGGCCGCAGGTGGGATACGCCAAGGGCGATTTCGAGCAGGCGGCCGCCGAACACGGCGCCCGCGTGGGGGTCATCACGCCTGACGACTATGCGCGCATGAACGCGCCGGGTATCGTGGATGAGGTGCTGGCCTACCTCGCGTGATGTCCCTGCTCGGGGTATAGTTTTGGCTATTGACGGCCATCGCATCCGCGTGCGCCGCGCGCAAAGGGGAGCCATCCTCGCGCGCGGCGGCGCCGGTGCCTGAACGAAGGGTTGGGACATGGCTGAGCGCAAGGAACTGTTTGTCGGCATCGATGTGGGCGGCACCTCGGTTAAGGAGGGGCTGTTCACCCGTGCGGGAGAGCTGCTGGGAAAGGTGAGCGTGCCCACGCCGCCGCTGGTCGACGAGATCGGCTATGCGGCGGTGACGGGCGGCATCCGTCAGCTGCTGGCCACCGCGGACCGCACGGCCGACGATCTGGCCGGCATCGGCCTGGCCGTGCCGTGCCCCATCCCCGCCGACGGTGAGATCAAGCTGCAGGCCAATATCACCCTCGACTTCCGCGGGCTCTCGGCTGCGCTCACCGAGGCGTTCCCGGCCGCCGCGGTGCGTTTCGAGAACGACGCGAACGCGGCGGCTTTGGGCGAGCTGTGGCAGGGCAGTGCGCAGGGCGCGCGCAACATGGTGTTCGTGACGCTGGGCACCGGTGTGGGCGGCGGCGTGGTCGTGAACGGGCAGGTGATTTCGGGTATTCATGGGGCCGGCGGCGAGATCGGCCACATGTGCATGAATCCGGATGAGGACCGTACCTGCGGCTGCGGGGGTCATGGCTGCCTGGAGCAGTATTCCTCGGCCACCGGCGTGGTGAGCAACTACCGCATCGAGTGCGCCAAGCGCGGCATCGACCCCATCGAGCTGGCCGGTCCGAGCGATTCCCGCGCAGTGTTCCAGGCGTGTCGCGAGGGCGACGAGGTGGCGCGCGCGGCCATGGAAACCATGGCGTCCTACCTGGGCCGCGCGCTGGCAACCATCGCGGCGATCGTGGACCCGGACGCGTTCGTGATCGGCGGCGGCGCCTCGGCCTCGTCCGACGTGTTCCTGGAGCCGCTGGTGGCGCACTATCGCAGCCGCGCGCTCAA
Source organism: uncultured Collinsella sp. (assembly GCA_902470695.1). Classification (GTDB taxonomy): domain Bacteria; phylum Actinomycetota; class Coriobacteriia; order Coriobacteriales; family Coriobacteriaceae; genus Collinsella. Next base: position 126,185 of record CABRHH010000003.1, on the reverse strand, counting down.
GGTGTGCGCGGACACTCCGATCGAGATCGCCTCGCTGGGCAACGACGCGGGCATCATCGGCGCGGCGTACGTGGGCCTGCAGGCGGTGTCCGCGTAAGCGGTGCCTCGGTCGCGATGCCGCCCGCGCGTGGCCGTGCCGGCGCCGCGGTCTCGTTCGTGCGCGGTCGCTCGTGGCCGCGTGCTGCATGAACGCCGGATCCGAGTTTGCCGGCCGCACCGGAGACGCATACGGCGACGCGCCGCGGCGGGTTCGGGGGTGCGGGCATCTTCCCGGCGCTTGCAGCCGTGCGCCCGTTTGCACGGCGCGGACCTGGACGGCGGGCGTACATCAAACGTGCTAGGATGAAGAACGCTCCAGTACCACCACCTAAGGGAGGGACCCCCTATGGCAAACGTCCTCGTGTTTGGACACCAGAACCCCGACAACGACGCCATCATGTCGTCGGTTGTGCTGTCGCAGTTGCTGAACCAGGTTGCCTATCAGGGCAACACGTACCAGGCATGCTGCCTGGGCCCACTGCCGGCTGAGTCGGCCAAGCTGCTTGAGGATGCCGGCGTGGCCGCGCCCGTGCTGATCGATGCAATCGAGCCGGCCGCCGAGGGCGAGCAGCCCCAGCAGGTTGTGCTGTGCGACCACAACGAGCCGGGCCAGTCGGTGGCCGGGCTTGAGAACGCTGTGATCGCTGGTGTGGTGGACCATCACCGCTTCGGCAACTTCACCACCGCCGCTCCGCTGCACATCGTGGCGCTGCCTTGGGGCTCGTCGTGCTCCATCGTGGCCAAGCTGTTTGAGGTCCTCGGCGTTGAGCCCACGGACACCCAGGCGAAGCTGCTGCTTTCGGCCATGATGACCGATACGCTCATGCTCAAGAGCCCCACCGCCACGGACGTGGATGCGGCCATCGCCAAGAAGCTGGGCTCCCAGCTCGGCGTCGACCCGGTCAAGTTCGGCATGGAGGTCTTCCTCACCCGTCCGTCCGGTTCGTTCACCGCCGAGCAGATGGTGGGCAACGACATCAAGCTGTTCGAGGTTGCCGGCACCAAGTTGCTCATCGGCCAGTACGAGACGGTGGACAAGTCCCGCGCGCTCGGCATGATCCCCGAGATCCGCGAGGCCATGCGTGCCTACCAGGCCGAGAAGGCCGCCGACGGCATCGTGCTGTGCATCACCGACATCATGAAGGAGGGCTCCCAGGTGCTGTTCGAGGGCAACACCGCGCCTGCGCAGAAGGGTCTGGGCATCGAGGATGCGGTCGAGGGCGTGTGGATGCCCGGCGTGCTGTCCCGCAAAAAGCAGGTGGCCGCCCCCATCCTGGCAGCTGCCGAGTAGCTGCGGGTTCAGACGCGGGCTGTCGATAGGGCTCCTGTCGCTCACTGTCCGCTATCGGCCACGCGCTGTTGTCCGATAGCGGGGTCATACGCCGTTGAGGTCGATGATGCGGCCTCGACGGCTTTTTCATGGCACGTCCCATGCGGGCATGGGGGACGGGGCCATGCTCTGCTGCGGTCGCGTGTGCGCGCCTCCGCTACCCTGGGTGTTATCTTTACGCAAGCGTGACGTTGTGGAGCTCGAACCGACTGCCCACGTTGCGGGATACCGAATACTCGAACGGCGTGCCGTTGTCCAAAAAGCCCACCTGCTCGAATTCGAGCAACGGTTCCCCTGCGTTGACGTCCAGACGCTGCGCTTCCTCCTCGCTTGCCCCCACCGCGCGGATGGTGCGGTGAAAGCTGGAGATGGTGAGACCCAGCTCGTTGCGGATGTAGCCGTAGATCGACCCATACAGATGCGTGCGCTTGAGCCCGGGGATGAGGTCAAGGGGCATGTAGGTGTACTCGATGACGATGGGGACGCCGTTGGAGAGGCGGACGCGGCAATCGTAGTAGGCGAAATCCTCCGGTCCGATGTTGAGGAGACGGGCCACCTCGGCTGGTGGCACCGTGACGGAGAAATCGTAGACCACCGATTCAACCGTGTGTCCCCGGGCCTGGTGCTCGGCGTAAAACCCCTCGGCGCGATCGGAGCGCGCAGCACCCAGCAGGCTCACCGGCAGACCGTCGGTTTCCTTGACATAGGTGCCCGAGCCGCGGCGGCTGGTTACCAGCCCGCGCTCGGTCATATGCTCGATGGCGCGCTTGACGGTGATCTTGCTGACCCCATAGAGGTCGCAGAGCTCAACCACGGTGGGTAGTTTGTCGCCCGGTTTCAGCGCCCCGTCCTCAATGCTGCGCTGCAGGTCATCTGCAATATCCATGTACTTCGCCATAGTTCCTCCTCTGCTTCAACCAGTATACCGAGGGGGTGCTCTGCCCACCCACCCCGTGCTAGCCACGACAAAAGAAATAGAAAACCGCTTTACAGAAAAAAATATAGCGCTATACTTTGTAGCAAGAAGCGATACACAAGTCATCTGGAGGGCGACAGAATGCAGCAAGAACAGCCAGCCGACGCCTGCGGAACACATGAGCTGCCTGAGGACTTCTTCTTCGGGGCGGCCATGTCTGGCCCGCAAACGGAGGGCGCTTGGAATGAGGGTGGAAAGCTCGAGAACCTGTGGGACACTTGGTCGATGGAGGACATCGGCGCCTTCTACAACCGGGTGGGGTCGTATGTGGGCAACGACTTCATGCGCTGCTACGAAAAGGACTTCCAGATCATGCGGGATCTGGGCCTGACGTCGTGGCGCACCTCGATGCAGTGGAGTCGTCTGCTCGATCGCGATGGCAAGCTCAACCCCGAGGGATCGGCTTGGTATCATCGGCTGTTCGACGCTGCCGAGCAGGCGGGCCTCGAAACGTTCGTGAACCTCTACCATTTCGACATGCCCACGTACCTGTTCCGACGCGGCGGATGGGAGAGCCGTGAGGTCGTGGAGGCCTATGCGCACTATGCGGAGATGGCATTCCGGGAGTTCGGCGACCAGATCCGCTATTGGTTCACGTTCAACGAGCCGATCGTGGAGCCCGAGCAGCGCTACCAGGAGGGCGTGTGGTATCCCCAGCTGCACGATTTCGCCCGCGCGCGGACCGTTCAGTATCACATATCGCTGGCGCATGCCCTGGCGGTTGCAGCCTATCGCCGCGCGCAGGCAGACGGCGCGGTGCGCGCCGACGCCAAGATCGGCATGATCAACTGCTTTACACCCACGTATACCAAAGAGCATCCAACCGCCGCCGACCGTGAGGCCGTGCGGATGACCAGCGGCATCAACAACCGCTGGTGGCTGGACCTCATTACCGCCGGCGAACTTCCTGAAGACGTGCTCGACACGCTGGCGCGCACGGGCATCCAGCTGCCGCAGCGCGCCGGCGATGCCGAGATCTTGCAGCAGGGCGTGGTCGATTGGCTGGGCTGCAACTACTACCACCCGGCCCGCGTGCAGGCGCCGGCATCCGAGCGGGACGCCTTCGGCCAGCCTCATTTCGCCGACGCGTACGTGTGGCCGGATGCGGTGATGAACGAGTCGCGCGGCTGGGAAATCTACCCGCAAGGCCTCTATGACTTCGGCATGGAGCTCAAGCGCGACTATCCCGACCTGGAGTTTTTCGTGTCGGAAAACGGCATCGGTATCCAGGACGAGCACCTGCACCGCGGCGGGGACGGCCGCATCGAGGACCCGTACCGCGTCGACTTCGTCCGCGAGCACCTGAGCTGGATCGCGAGGGCCATCGCGGATGGGGCACGCTGCCGCGGATACCACTACTGGGGCCTCATCGACAACTGGTCGTGGAGCAACGCCTATAAGAACCGCTACGGGTTTGTCGAGGTCGACCTCATGGACAATTACCGCCGCCGCCTCAAGCGGTCGGCCGATTGGTTGCGCACGGTTGCAACCACCCATGTTATCCAATAGCGCAAAGGCGCGGTTCCGCGCGCGTGCATGCGCGGGCGGGCTGTGGAGGGCTGTTTGCGCGATGGGCCATCACCGAAGATTGGAGTAGCCATGGCCTCTGGAAAAGGACAGGCGTTCCTCGACAAGTTTGCCGAGGTGTCCGCCAAAGTTGGCAATCAGGTGCATCTGCGTTCGCTGCGTGATGCCTTTGCCACCATCACCCCGCTCTACATCCTGGCGGGCGTTGCCGTGCTCATCAACAACGTCGTGTTCGGATATATCTGGGGCGATACGGGCATGAGCCCCAACCCCGAGCTGCTGGCCCGTCTGCAAACGTGGGGCCAGGCGCTGACGCTGGGCACGCTGAACGTTTCCGCGCTGATCCTGGCGGGCCTCATTGGCTACAGCCTGGCGAAGAACAAGCGCTTCGACAACCCGCTGGCGTGCGTGGTTGTGGGTATCTCGGCATTCGTGATTATGATGCCGCAGAACATTACCGCTACGCTGGCTGCGGGCTCTCCGCTGCTCACCGATGAGGTGACCTCCGCGTCGGTCACCGGTGCGCTTGCCACTACCAACACCGGCACCAACGGCCTGTTCGGCGCCATCATCATCGCGCTGCTGGCAGCCACGCTGTTCATCAAGATCTCGGGCGTGGAGAAGCTGAAGGTGAATCTGGGAGAGGGCGTGCCACCGGCGGTGGGCAACTCCTTCAACGTGATGATTCCCATGCTGCTGACTCTGTCGGTGTTCGGCCTGGGCGCCGCCCTGCTTGCCGTCTTTGCCACAACCGACCTGCTCACCATCATCAGTACGTTCATCTCCACGCCGCTCAAGAGTATCATGAACGCCGGCCCGTGGGCGGTCATCCTGATCTACTCTCTGGCCAACTTGCTGTTCTGCGTGGGTATTCACCAGTCCACCATCTCCGGTGCCACGATTGAGCCGATCCTGACCATGCTGATCGTGGACAACATGGCAACCTTCGCGGCCGGCCAGGCGATCCCCGCCGACCATTACATGAACATGCAGATCATCAACAGCTTCGCGTTGATCGGCGGATCGGGATGCACGTTCATGCTGCTGCTCGACACCTTCCTGTTCTCCAAATCCAAGACGAGCAAGACCGTGGCGAAGATGTCCATCGCACCGGGCCTGTTCAACATCAACGAGCCGGTCATCTACGGGTATCCGATCGTGTTCAACCTGCCGCTGATGATTCCCTTCGTGCTCATTCCCGACCTGCTGATCGCAGCTACCTATGGCCTCACGTGCGCCGGCATCATCAGCCCCTGCATCGCGCAGGTGCCGTGGACCACGCCGCCGGTGCTGTCGGCCTTGCTGGCAACCGGATTCGACTGGCGCGCTGCCGTGTGGCAGGTTGTCGAGATCCTGCTCGGCATGGCGATTTACCTGCCGTTCATGCGTGCATCCGAGCGCGCGGTGGCCAAGCAGGCCGAGCTTGCCGGCGAGGTGCAGTAGGCTGGGCGCAGGAAGCTGCCGACCGCACGGCAACCTGCACGTGTTGCCTCATGCGGCGTGAAGGAAGAGACTTGTGCCGGGCACATCCCCCGTGCCCGGCCATGACCGATGGGAGTTCACCATGAAGAAGATTATGCTGTGCTGCAACGCCGGGATGTCGACCAGCCTGCTGGTGCAGAAGATGCAGAAGGAGGCCGAGACGCGCGCCCTTGAGGTTGAGATCGAGGCGCGCCCGCTCAACGAGGCGATGGACCACATCGACGAGGCGGACATCATCCTGCTCGGACCCCAGATCGGCTACACAAAGGCGGACTTCGAGCAGGCGTGCGCCGGAAAGAACATCCCGGTCGAGGTGATCGCCATGGTCGATTACGGCCGCATGAACGCCGCGGGCATCATCGACGCTGCGATGGCGAAGATCGGTTAGGGGCGCGTGATGGCTGAGGACATGGAAGCGCTGCAGATGACCTGCTTCGAGATCATCTCCTATGTGGGCGCGGCGAAGTCGATGTACGTCGAGGCGGTCAGAAAGGCCAAGGACGGCGACTTCGATGCGGTTGACGAGCTGATCCGTCAGGGTGACGCGGCGTACGGCAGCGGGCACGAGGCGCATATGAGGTTGCTGCAGGCCGATGCCGCGGGCGAGCGCGAGCCGGTGGCCCCGCTGATCCTGCTGCACGCCGAGGACCAGATGGCAAGCGCCGAGACCGTGAAGCTCATGGCGCTGAATCTGGTTGACGTGCATCGTGAGCTGCGGGAGCTGCGCGCCAAGCTGGCATAGCGGCTGCCGAGCGCACAGGCTGTGCGCCGCAACAACCGAAGAGAACGTGTTTGGAAGGGCCCCGCCGGAGTGAGCCGCCTCCCATTTCTTGGACAGAAAGTTAAGTTCGAGGAATGGGAGGCTTTCTTTTGGCCGGGAAACATGGATGCCATGGACGCAACGGCAGCTCTGCAATCTGCTATTGGGGTGCCGCGGGCGTTGGCGTACAGGCGCCGCGCAGCAGAGCCAATCACCTGTGCCTCACTGGGTTTTTGGATTCGGTTTGTAGTCGGGTGCGCGCTCGAGGGGGCAGCATGCTGCCTATGGGTACCATGGATGCGAAGCGTTTGAAGAAGAAGGCCCGCCTGCCTGCAGGCAGGCGGGCACCGGTAGGGGCGCGGCGCTCGATGCGCAGCACATCGGGCGCCGCGCCCTGTGTGAAGGAGTGCCATGGACCAGACCCGCAGCCAGCTGTTCAGCGAAACCCAGCGCCGTCGCCTCGATCGGCGCGACATGCGCGAACGCATCACCGAGAACGGCACGGTCGCCGCTGCGGTGATGGTGCTGGCGGCGGTTGCCGCGGTGATCTGCGCGAATACCGACGCCTACAGCGCCATCCACCACGCGTTGATGGAGCCTGTCACCATCGGCATCGGCAGCCTGACCGCATCCATGTCCATCGAGCTGTTCGTCAACGATTTCCTCATGGCCATCTTCTTTTTGCTGGTGGGCATCGAGCTCAAGTTCGAGATGACGGTCGGCGAGCTCAAACGCCCCGCGCAGGCCCTGCTGCCCATGCTGGCGGCGGTGGGCGGCGTGGTGGTGCCGGCAACCATCTACGTGCTGCTCAACAAGGGCGGCACCGTGGAGGGCTGGGCGATCCCCATGGCAACCGACATCGCGTTCGCCCTGGGCGTGCTATCGCTTTTGGGCAAGCGCGTGCCCCCGGCGGTCCGCGTGTTCTTCTCCACCCTGGCCATCGCCGACGATCTGATTTCCATCGCCGCGATCGCGCTGTTTTACGGACAGAGCCCCGATCTGCGCTGGCTGGCGTGCGCCGGTCTGGTGACGGCGGTGCTGTTCATGCTCAACAAGACGCAGCACTTCCGCCTGGCGCCCTATGTCCTGGGCGGCTTGGTGCTGTGGCTGTGCCTGTTCAAGTCAGGTGTGCACGCAACGCTGGCGGGCGTGATCCTGGCGTTTGCCGTGCCGGCGCGCTCGGGTATTCACCTGAACCATCTGTCCGACTGGCTGCATGAGTACATGCCGCAGATGGTCGACCGCTACGACGACGATGCGCACATCCTGGGCCAGCACGATTTCACGCACGCGACTCTGGGTGCCGAGCGGGTGATGCACCGTGTGACGCCGCCGCTCATGCGCTTGGAGCGCCTGATTTCCACGCCGGTCAACTTCTTGATTCTGCCCGTCTTCGCCTTCGTGAACGCGCAGGTGCGGCTGGTGGGCGTTGACCCGGTGGCGCTGGCGCTTGACCCGGTGGCGCTGGGCACCTACTTCGGCATGGTGCTGGGCAAGCCCGTGGGCATTGTGGGGATGACGTTCTTGCTGGTGAAGACCGGCGTGAGTGAGCTGCCGCGCCGGGTGACGTGGGGGCACATCGCCGGCGTGGGCATCTTGGGCGGCATCGGCTTTACGATGTCGATCTTGATTTCGGGCTTGGCGTTTGCCGGCCCGGCGCAGGAGATGGAACTTCTGGCTGCCAAGGCGGCGATCCTGCTGGCGTCGGTGACCGCGGCGGCGGTGGGCATGGCGTTCATGGCGTCGGTGTGCAAGAAGCACGCCAAGCCGGCCAGCGCGCGCCCTGCCTCCAAGGCGGCTCCGCGGGCCAAGCAGGTGTGTGCGACATCTGGGGCCGAGGGCACCGGGCCCGCTGCGGCCGAGGCGGCTACCGAGACCGGCACAGCTGGCACAGGGGCCGAGGGCGCCGGGGTCGGCGCGGCTGGCACAGGGGCCTAGGCGGCTGCCGGGACCGAGACGGTTGCTGGCGCCGGCGGAGGGCCGAAGGCGAGCGGCTCGTCTGTGGGGGACTTCGCGTGGATAGAGCCTTCGCCCCTGCTATGCACTGACATCGCGTCGTCCACGGTTGCCCGATATGCCCCTGCCGGCGCCGATCGCGGCCGGCAGGGCGGCGTGCTCGCTACTCCACGGTGCCGTAGGTGGCGCCCCAGCCGTGGGCTGCGAGCGCCGAGTTGATCTGGTCGCAGAGGCGCTGGCGGTCGTAGGTGCCCGGGGGTACCAGATTGACGATTTCGAGCAGGTCGGGCGCGAGGTCGAGAATCTCGGCCTGGACGATCAGGTCCAGCCGCTCGATGCTGGTGCGCCCGGTAAACAGGCCGTCCACCAGGCGCTGGAGGTCGCCGAACTCCTCGGCTTGCAACGATGTGAACTGCATGGGTGCTCCTATCTGCGGGTCGGTGCGGCGGTGGTTGGCGGGACGCTGCCCTCTTGTGCTGTCGCCCGCCTGTGTTCGCTCGAACGGCCCGCGCGCGGTTATTTAGCTTCGTTTGCGCCAGCCGTTGTGCGCGCAGGGTCGGTTGCTGCCGCTTGCCCATCGGCGTGTGCGGCCCCCTGCTCATGGGGGAGGTCGCTTGCGCTCGAATGGCTCGTGCGGGCTGCTGGCCCGGCGGCACGGACGATGTCCACGACGCGCTCCATGGTGGCGTCGATGCGGTCGCGCTTGAGCTCGCACTCCCAGATCACGATGGCCTGCCAGCCGAGCTCTTTCAGCTCGGCGAGGGCGCGGGCATCGCGCTCGACGTTGCGCCGGAACTTCGCCTCCCAAAACTCGACGTTGCGCTTGGGCGTGCTGGGGTTGCAGTGCGGGCAACGGTGCCAAAAGCAGCCGTTGACGAAGATGGCGATGCGCCGTCCCGGGAAGGCGATGTCGGGTCGGCCCGGAGCCTGCTTCCACTGCAAGCGGTAGCCGGTGAGGCCGGCCTGCCTCAGGCGTTGGCGCACGAGCATCTCGGGTTTGGTGTCGGCGCGTTTGTTGCCTTGCATGGACTTGCGGATGGCGGCGCGCCGGCGGACGAGTTCGGTTTCTGAAGCCGAGAGGTCGGAGGTGTCGATGCCGTCCAGCAGACCGGGTTTTGCGGTGCTCCGGCTGCGCTTGGTGCGTTTCGCACGCTTGGCGGCGCGGGGCCGAGGGCTCGCGGCGGCGCTGGTCCCGCCAGCTGGTGCCGAGGCGCCGGCATCCGTCGCGGGTGATGAGCTTGCCGCTCTCTCGGCGTCCGTCGCGGGTGATGAGCCCGCAGGGCCCTCGGTATCCGCTGCGGGTGATGAACCCGCAGAGCCCTCGGCCGGGGCATCCTTACCTGCGGCATTTCTACGTGCAGAGCCCTCATCTGCGGCATTCGTTGATGCGGGCCCCTCTTCTTCCGCACCGGCGGAAAGCGCCTCGACCAGGCCGGTGTCGGCAGGCATCCAGGTGAGCGTGGCAAGGGAGCGACGCGGTACCCAGCGGATGTCCTGCTGCCGGTCGCTGCGCGCCGGCTCGCCCTCGCCGGGGGCAAGCGAGCAGAAGAAACACTGCATGGAGAGGTGGAAATCGGGGTAGTCGTACTCTACGGTGTAGAAATCGCGCAGGTTGGTGATACGCACCTTGAGCTCCTCGTAGAGCTCGCGTTTGCAGGCGTCCTCGGCGGTTTCCCCGCTCTCGATCTTGCCGCCGGGGAACTCCCACATGCCGGCCATGGAGCCGTAGCCGCGCTGTACCGCCAGCACCTCGCCGGTGCCGTGGCCGCGCTGAATGATGCCTGCGGCTACGCGAACGGTTTTCATGGCGACTCCGTTTCTGCTCGATGGGGTTGGGGCGTGTGGTGTGTTCGGTGCGTGCTTGTCCGTCCGATACTATAGCGGACCGCGTCGGCGCTTGCCTGCGTGGTCTGGGGCGGGCTCCGGGCGGACGGTTGCTTGCGTTGGCGTCGCCCGGCCCCCGCAGCCCTTCGGCCCCCGCAATCCCCCGGTCTTCGCAGCCTCCCGGGCCCCCGCAACCCCACGGCTCCCGTAGCCTCCTGGGCTCTCGCAACCTTACAAAAGGGTAACCGCAGCGTAAGGCGAATCGATGGCTGGCGCGCGTCGTTTTGGCGAGTATGTATGATCGAAGTGAACCACCGAACGAAGGGATTCGATCATGGCACAAGGCGCAGTGGGCGCGCATATGATGCAGGGCGCCGGACAGGCGGGCACGGCGGCCGCGGGCGGCGGGGCGGGCATGCCCGTGTTGCAGGTCTCGCACGTGGAGAAGGTGTACGGCAGCCGGAACAACGTGACGCGCGCCTTGGCCGACGTGTCGTTTGCGGTGAACAAGGGAGAGTTCGTGGGCATCATGGGCGCCTCGGGCTCGGGCAAGTCGACGTTGCTGAACTGCGTGTCCACCATCGACACGGTCACCAGCGGCACGGTGTCCGTCATGGGTGCGGACGTGACGCGCATGAAGGCCGCCAAGCTCACCAAGTTCCGCCGCGAGCAGCTGGGCTTCATCTTCCAGGACTCCAACCTGCTCGACACCCTGACGGCGCGCGAGAATATCGCCCTGCCGCTCACCATCGCACGTGTGCCGGCCCGCGAGGTGCTCGCGCGCGTGGAGCAAACCGCCCAGCGCCTCAACATCTCACAGGTGCTCGACAAGTACCCGTATCAGATGTCGGGCGGTCAGCAGCAGCGCGTGGCGGCCGCCCGCGCGCTGGTCACCGACCCGGCGATCATCATGGCCGACGAGCCCACCGGCGCGCTCGACTCCAAAAACGCGCGCCTGCTGCTCGAGAGCTTCGAGGTCATGAACCGGCAGTACCAGGCAACGGTGCTCATGGTCACGCACGACAGCTTCGCGGCAAGCTACACCGAGCGCGTGCTGTTCATCCGCGATGGGCGCATCTTCACCGAGCTGCGCCGCGGCGACACGGACCGCCGCGCCTTCTTCGACCGCATTATGGAGGTCGTGGCCATGATGGGCGGGGAGGGTTCCGATGCTTTGTAAGCTCGCTTGGGGCAACGTGCGCCGCGCGGGCAAGGATTACCTGGTCTACCTGCTGACGCTCACGCTTGCCGTGACGGTGTTCTACGCGTTCAACACGGTTTCGATCCAAGTTGACTTTGTGAGCATGGAGAAGGGCCTGTCCGAGCTGTTCGGTGGCATCATCAGCAGTCTGACCCTGTTCCTCGCCTTGGTCATGGGCTTTCTCATGGTGTATGCGAACAACTTCATCATGAAGCGCCGCAAGAAGGAATTCGGCTTGTATCAGGTGCTCGGCATGGGGCGCGGCCAGGTGGCGCGCATCATGGCGCTGGAGACGGCGATCGTCTCGGGTGCGGCGCTGGTGCTCGGCCTGGTGCTGGGCGTGATGTTCTCCCAGCTCATGACGTTTTTCACCGCGTCGCTGTTCAAGACGCAGATTGCGAACTTCCACTTCTTCTTCTCCTGGAACGCCCTGATCATCACGGTGGCGTGCCTGGGTGCGATCTTCGCCGTCACGCTGCTGTTCAACCTGCGTGTGGTGCGGCGCGCCAAGGTGATTGACCTCATGAGCGCCGACCGTCGCAACGAGGCCATCAAGACGCGCAACCCGCTGATCTCGGCGGTGATCTTCGTGGTGGGCCTGGCGCTGATCGTGGTGGCATACGTGCGCCTGCTGAACGATGGCATGCCCATGGACGGCGACGAAATGGCCATGAGAGCCTTCGGCATCACCACGCTCATGGTGGTTGTGGGCACGCTGCTGTTCTTCTTCGGCATGTCGGGCTTTTTGCTCAAGGTGCTGCAGGGTGCGCGCGGGCTGTATTGGCGCGGGCTCAACATGTTCACGGTGCGCCAGCTTGCGGCCAAGGTGAACACGGTGAGCCTCTCGATGGCCGTCATCGCGATGATCCTGTTTTTGGCTATCACGAGCGTGACGAGCGGCATGTCGATCGTCAGCGTGATGAACACGAGCCTGGAGCGCTGCAACCCGGGTGACTATTCGCGCGTGCTCATGTACTTCTCGCCGAAGGCGGTTGCGAACAGCGACGGCATGGATGGGTCGACGGGCCTGCCGATGGCTCGGGCCACTCAGCCGGTGGACATCGTGGCCGCGAGCAAGAACGACACCTATGCGGACGGTAGCGGGGAGGCGTTCGATTTGGCGGACGTGCTCGGCTCATACGTGCAGGTCGATACCTACGACTCCACGCCTGTGGGTGCAACCGGTCCGCTCGTTTCGCTCAACGACCTGGCGGAAGCGGTGGATATGCCGCTGCCCCAGGGTGTTTCGTCGGGGGATTCGTCGAGCCCCGAGATGGGCATGGCGATCGTGAAGGAGAGCGACTACAGCCGCTACCTGGCGTTCCGTGGGCTGGATGCGATTGATTTGGGCGACGACGGCTATATCATCACGAGCGACATGGGCAAGTCGGTCAACGCGATCTACGATGCGGTGATGGGCGAGGACGTGACGATCGATTTCGGCGGCCATACGCTGCATCCGCAGGCCAGCAAGGTGGACGACCAGGCGAGCGCGTTCTCCAATTCTCCGATGGGCTCGAACTCGGGCACGATCGTGGTGCCCGATGAGCTGGTGGAGCAGGCGGGCCTGCCGCTGTATATGAGCTCGTTGCTGGGCAACTATGCCAAGGGTACCAATGAACAGGAGGTCGATGAGCATATTCACCGCGAACGAACGTATGGCAACGTGCTGGATGACGACGGGGCGGAGATTGGCGCCTGGGGCATGGAGATGACGCGCGTCGAGTCGTATAAAAGCTCCGATACCATGAACGGCCTGGTGAGCTACCTGGCAATCTACATCGGCTTTGTGCTGGTGATGGCATGTGCGGCTATTCTGACGATCCAGCAGCTTTCGGGTGTGGCGGATTCGGGGAAGAACTGCCGTATCCTGTCCGAGCTCGGCACGTCCGACCGCGAGATCATGCGCTCGGTGCTGGCGCAACAGACGGTGTTCTTTGTGTTTCCCCTAGTGGTCGGTGTGGCGCATGCGTTGGTGGCGCTGCACGTGGTGATTGAGATCATCGAACTGTTCGGACACATGTCGATTGGCGGTACGGTTGGGTTTACCTGCGCGATCTTCCTTCTGTGCTATGGTGGCTACTTCGTGCTCACCTATGTGATGAGCCGGGGTATCGTGCGCGATTCGATTCGCGTGCGTCACGCAGGGTAGGGCATCGCGCCCTGCGGCCGCGCATGCCCCATACGAGTTGGGGCGTGCGCGGCTTTCTCTGTGTGGTTCCCGCTTTGTGCAGGCGCTTCGGCTTCATGTAGCTGGTTGCCTGCCTTTCTAGGATGGCCGTGCGCGGGCTGGCCACGGTGCATGGTGGCTGTGCGCGGGTCGGCCGTAGTGCGCGATGGCGATGCGTGGGCCGGCCGCGGTACGGGGCGACGGCGATGGACAGGCTGGTCGCGATGCGCAAGTGTGGTGCACAAGCCGGCCGTAGTGCGCGACGGCGATGGACAGGCTCGCCACGATGCGCGACGGTGGCGGCGAGTTGGCCACGATGCATGACGACGTTGATGGGCAGGCTGGTCGCAATGCGTGGCGACGGTGATGGGCAAGCTGGTCGCAATACGCGAGTACGGTGCACAAGCTGGCTGCGGCCTGCGACGCCGACGGACAGGCTGGCCGCGATGCGTGGCATTGGCTCCTCGGTGGCATCTCGTCCATACGACAACATATTGCAATAATACGCAATATGTTGTCTTCTCATGCATACTATTGTATTGCTCTTTCAAATAGAGGGTTAGTTAATAAAAGAGGGCAAACAAGCTGGTCGCAAACCGCATCTAATGGGTGTTTCGGTTTCGCTCGGCAGGGTGGCGCGGCCGCAAGTCGGCCTCGTTTGGGCCTCCTGGGGCCCGGGTGGGGCCAATTCGGGGCAAAACGGGGCGCTCAAGCCGCCGGATTCCCGCAATGCATACGATTTTCAGAGACGCAAACACCCATTAGACGCCATTTGCGACCACTGACGGAAGCCACTTTTATTAACGAACCCCCTTTTGGAGCAAATCGGCCCCCTATGCTGTGAACGCGTCCTTCTGTTGGGGGGTGTTTTGACAGCCTGAGAGCTATGGAGCCCTTTCGCGGTGTCGTCATGCGTCTGCGGCGCCGCCATGCGGACGAGGCGACCGCCGCTTCGGCGCGTCCTGTCTGCCTCAGCCAGGCGAGCACCAGTCGCGTCACGCCCCGCCCACCTCAGCCGAGCGACTGTCGCCTCGTCCTGCACTGCCTATCTCAGCCAAGCGACCGCCGCTTCGTCGCGTCCCGCTTAGCTCGACCAAAAGTGCAGCACCAGCGCCTCACGGCTGCCGGTTCCCGTTTTAACCAGGATGTTGTGCACGTGCGTCTTGATGGTCCCCACAGCTAGGAATAGCTCGTTGGCGATCTGCTGGTTGTTGTTGCCCAAAATCACGAGGCGCAGCACTTCGGCTTCGCGGGCGGTGAGCCCATGCGCCTCGCGGTAAAACGGCATGATTTCATCGATGTGCCGGTCGAGGTCGCTGACTTCGCTTTGCTCGGGAATCTCCTTGATGCGAATGGAAAGCACCTGATAGATATAGCGCAGCAGGTGCGCGGCAAAGAAGCACATGAGGACGTTTTCCGAGAAGTTGCGCTCCGACAGGTACAGCGGCAGCCAATCCGGCTGCGTGCTGGCCGGTGCGATGAGAATGACATAGACGTCCTCGGTAAGCACGCAGGCGACCAGCGCGAACACCGCGAACAGGGGGCGGCGGTAGCGTTCGAGCCGGGTGCGCATTTCGTGGCTAGTGCTGCGCCGATAGGTCCAGATGCCATAGCTCAGTGCCGACGCCAGAAACACCTGCCGCAGCGTATAGTAGACCCATTGGCGCCACGGCCCTACGGGCATGCCAGCCAGCACCACCAGGTTTGCCAGCAAAAACGCCGCGACGGGGATCGCGAACAGGCGCTTTGAGTGCTTGTCGAGCGCGTCGAGGATGATCAGCCAAATGCAGGCCTGCAGCCCCGCTGCCACCAGGGTGCGCATCAGCGGCATGCCGATTTCGTAGTATTCCGAGATGGGGAAGGGCTGGTTCTGTGCGATGTATTCGTAGAAGAAGATCTCGGTCGTTTCCACGGCATAGCAGCTGAACACGCCGAGGGTGTACACGAATACGCGGCGTCGGGTTGAGACCCATGCTGCGCCGGAGAGCACCGCGCACACGATGCAGACGGCGAGAAGGGCCAATGTGTAGAAGAAGAATACTGTGTTCATGGCTGCCCTCCGCGACAATGACCTGTTATGTCTAGGGTATCCAAAGGGGCACGCGGTTCGAATGGCAATCTTCCTGTCTCGCCTTCTACCTGCTGGTTTATTCTGGTTTAGGCGTCTGTGCAGGGAGGTTTTTGCGCCGGTAGCCTTGTGTGCGCGGACGCGGGTGCGCGCGGATTGCATGCGGGGCCGTCTGGGGCCGCTGTGCTTGCTCGGGTATGCTCTGGCCCGCTGGCGCGTTTCGGCAATTCGGCGAACGGTAGGTGGCGCATGTCGGGTCGACGCATGCCGCGCTCGCGCTGCCAGCGCTTTTTATCAAACGATGCGTGCGCGTTCGAGGGGTTGAGACCGGATCTATTTCGGCAAGCGGCCAAGATACCGCAAATAAACTGGGCAAACGGCGTGGACCGCGCCACGATGAAGCCATGGAAGCGCGGTCGGCTCATCGCAAGCGGTCTCGGCGCCCCTGCTGGGGTTGTCGAAAGCGGCGAAAGGAAGGGGCGGCCTCACGCATCGGGGTTGGCGCCCCGCATGCACGTTGTGCCGGCATCGCCGGCGGAAAGGAGCCAGCAATGGCCATGCCGAAAGATTTCATCGACACCAATGACTTCACCAAGGAGCAGATCATGGCCATCGAGGACTTGGGCCTCGCCATGAAGAAGGCCATTAAGGTCGATGGCTATTATCCGCACCTGCTTCGCAATAAGACCCTAGGCATGATCTTCCAGCAGGTATCCACCCGCACGCGTCTGTCCTTCGAGACCGCGATGACCGACCTTGGCGGCCATGCCCAGTTCTACGGCCCCGGCTCCATCCAGCTCGGCGGGCATGAGTCCCTGGGCGACACCGCTCGCGTCATGGGGTCGCTGCTCGACATCATGATGGCCCGCGTCGACCGGCACAAGGACGTTGCCGGTCTCGCCGCCGGTTCCGCCGTGCCCGTGATCAACGGCATGTCCGAGTTCAACCATCCCACGCAGGAGATGGGCGACCTCATGACCATGCTCGAGAACCTGCCCGAGGGCAAAAAGATCGAGGACTGCACGCTGGCCTTCATCGGCGACGCCACCCAGGTGTGCGTGTCCCTCATGTTCATCTGCTCCAAGATCGGCATGAAGTTCGTGCAGTTCGGGCCCCGCGGCCATCAGATTTGCGACGGCGCCCTGCACGTGGGCACGCCCGAGGAGCGCGCCGCGTTCGGCAAGCAGCTCATGGAGATCGGCGAGGAGAACTGCAAGGTCTCCGGTGGCTCCATCGTGATCTCCGACGACATCGCGTGCATCAAGGGCGCCGACTTCATCTACACCGACGTGTGGTACGGCCTGTACGACGAGGAGGTCTCCGGCGCCAACTACATGGACGTGTTCTACCCCACCTACCAGGTCACCATGGACATGATGAACTTCGCCGGCCCGAACTCCAAGTTCATGCACTGCCTGCCGGCCACCCGCGGCGAGGAGGTCACCGACGAGGTGATGGACGACCCCGAGCGCTCCCTGTGCTGGGTCGAGGCCGAGAACCGCAAGCATTCCATCCGCGCGCTACTGGCGGCCCTCGGTACCCGCACGCCGCTCAAGGATGAGGGCGAGCAGTACTCCGCCAAGGCTGAGCTGCACGCGGCCCTCGACAAGATCTGCGAGCTCCAGGGCTGCTAGGGGCCGCGCGTCCGCGCTGCGTCCGACGCATGAACCCACCTCGCCCGCGGGCCCGTTCCCCGCGCTCGCCGCGGGCTCCCGCCCCGTGCCGCGGGCGACATCGATTTGACCGAGCAAAGGAACCCTTATGAGCGATACCAAGAAAAAGCTCTCCTTTTGGACGGTGATCGCCACCGTCATCTGCGTGGTGTTTGTCTGCGAAGCCGCAGCTCCCGCAGCCGCCATCGGTAACCAGCAGTTCTTCTGGTGGCTCTTCCTCATCCTGACGTTTCTGCTCCCCTACGGCCTGGTGGTGGCCGAGCTCGGCACCACCTACGACGGCGAGGGCGGCATCTACGACTGGGTGCGCGAGGGCCTGGGCGACAAATGGGGCGCCCGCATCTCGTATTACTACTGGATCAACTACCCGTTCTGGATCGCCTCGCTGGCAACCATGTTCCCCGACATTCTGGGCATGGTGTTCGGCGTGGAATTCGACCTGGTCGTGAAGCTCGTGATTGAGTTGGCGTTCGTGTGGATCGTCTACCTCATGGGGCGTTCCAAGGCTGCCGACTCCGAGTGGGTGCTGAACGGTGGCGCCCTCATCAAGGTGGCCGTGGCGGTGATCGTGGGCGCGCTGGGTATCTGGTATGCCCTGGAGAACGGCTTTGCCTCCGACATGAGCCCGCACACCTTCCTGCCCGAGCTCGTCAACACCAACGCGCTGAGCTACCTGTCCGTCATCATCTTCAACTTCATGGGCTTCGAGGTCATCTGCACCATGACCGACGACATGGCCGACCCCAAGCGCGACATCCCCAAGGCCATCATCATGGGCGGCCTGGCCATCGCCGCGATCTACCTGTTCGCCGGGTTCGGCATCGGCGCGGCGGTGCCGGCCAGCCAGATCGACCCGGACTACGGCATGATCTACGCGCTGCAGACCATGGTGGGCAACTCTGCGATCTTCAAGATCGTGTGCATCGCCTTCCTCATCACGCTGTTCGCCAACATGGCCGCCTGGTCGTTCGGCGTCAACTCCGTGGCCCGCTACGCCGCCGAGCACGGCAACATGCCCCGCATCTTCGCCTCGATGATCTCGGACAAGGACATGCCCAACGGCGCCAACCTGGTGAACGCGGTGGTGGCCTCGCTGGTGCTCGCCCTGCAGCTTGTGCCCATTCCTGCCATCTCGGAGGGTATCTTCTGGATGCTCTTCGGCACCTCGGTGGTGTTTTTGCTGCTCACCTACATCCCGATGTTCCCGGCGTTTCTGCGTCTGCGCAAAAACGATCCCGACCGCGAGCGCGTGTTCCGGTTCCCCTTCAAGGGCGCGATGATGAAGGTCGCCCTGGCGGTGCCCTGTATCGAGCTGGTGCTGGCCATTGTGGCAACCCTGGTGCCGCTGTCCGGTGCCGAGGTGGCCGAGAAGGTGCCGATGCTCATCATGTTCATCGTGCTGCTGGGCATTGGCGAGGCGGTGCGCGTGTGGAGTGCGCGCGGCCGCAAGGAAGAATACCGGGGGATTACCCGGTCCTCTCAGTAAGGGTTCGGCCGGGGCGCGCCGGTGTCTCCGCTACCAAAAAAGTTCGGCCGGGGCGCGCCGATGACCCAGCCACCAAAAGGGTTCGGTCGGGATGCTCCGGTGCCCCAGCCGACAAAAAGGTTCGGCGAGGGCGCACCGGTGCCCCAGCCGACAATGATCGTCTGCGATTTGGAGGTTTTCAGCATGCGTACGATCTATGAGTCCGATTCAACCCCGAAGGCCGACGGCTTCTTCATGCCCGCGGAGTTTGCTCCGCAGGACCGCGTGTGGATGGGTTGGCCGCATCGCACCGATACCTGGGCCCATGGCGCCAAGCCCGCCCAGAAGCAGTATGCCGCCATCGCGCGTGCCATCGCTGCGTTCACGCCGGTCACGATGTGCGCCAACCAGGCCGACTACGCCAACTGCAAGGCCGTGTTCGAGGAGGACGAGAACGTCACCGTCATCGAGATGACCACCGACGACGCCTGGTTCCGCGACACCGCCGCCACCTACGTGATCAACGGGCAGGGTGACAAGCGTGCCTGCCACTGGCACTTCAACGGCTACGGCGGCCTGCTCGACGGCCTCTACTTCCCCTGGGACAAAGACGAGCAGATCGCCCTTAAGATGGCCGAGCTCTCCGGGTGCCGCCGCTATCGCCCCGACGACATGATCCTCGAGGGCGGCTCCATTACCGTTGACGGCGAGGGCACCCTCGTGGTGACCGATCAGTGCCTGCTGTCCCCGGGACGCACCTGCTCTGCCGTCATGGAGGAGGAGGCCGACCCCGATTCCATCTGGCCGAAGTACGCCCGCAAGTTCGAGCCCTGGAGCGAGGAGCTACGCGCGTATATGGACGAGCATCTCAAGGAGTACCTGGGCGTCGAGAAGGTCATCTGGGTGAAGGAGGGCATCGATCCCGAGGAGACCAACGGCCACATCGACGACGTGGCCACCTTCATCGCTCCGGGCGTCATGGCCTGCATCTGGACCGACGATCCTGCGTACCCGTTCTACGAGCAGTGCCACGCCGCGTATGAAACGCTTTCCAACGCGGTGGACGCCAAGAGTCGCAAGCTGAAGGTCTACAAGCTCCCGATGCCGGCGAATCCGCTGTTCATGGATCAGGCGTCTTGCGACACCATCGACGCCGACGAGAACGCCGAGCCTCGCGTGGCCGATGAGCCGCTGATCGCCTCCTACATGAACTACCTGGTGACCAATCACGGCGTTATCGTGCCGCAGTATGGCGACGAGAACGATGCGCTGGCCGTCGAGACGCTGCAGAAGATCTACGACGAGGTGTGGGGCGAGGATGTCTACAAGTGCGTGGGCGTTCAGTCCGAGCAGGTCGTGTACGGCGGCGGCAACATCCACTGCATCACGCAGCAGGAGCCGAGCGCGTAGGCGCGTCGGTCGGTTGTTGTCGGCTGTAATACGGGCGTGTCGGGGTGCGCTTGCGGCTGTAATGACGCTGCCGTCTGCGGATATGGCTGAGAATACGGGCGTGCCAGGGGCGCGACTGTAGCTGCAATGACGCCGACGGCAGCAGATATGGCTGGAATGCCGACAGGTTTGGGCGGGCACCGCGTGACGCACGCGGTGCCCGCTGTTTCGTGCGTGGAATCTTGGTGCCCGCGCATTCCCCGCGCTGCCCTTTTTTTGAGTTGCAGATGTATGGATGTCTCGAATCAAATATCCGAAAGGATGGATTGAGTTTTCAAACAGGGGGTTAGACATAAAAATGCATGCGTTAGAGTGGTCGCAAACCGCATCTAATGGGTGTTTCGGTTTCACCCGGCAGAGCGGCGCGGCCGCAAGTTGGCCTCGTTTGGGCCTCCTGGAGCCCGGACGGGGCCGATTCGGCGCCCAACGGGGCGCTCAAGCCGCCGGATTCCCGCCGTGCATACGTTTTTCAGAGACGCAAACACCCATTAGATGGCATTTGCGACCACCGACGCGAGCCGCTTTTGTTAACGAACCCCCTTTTAGCGTAAACACGGGTCCGTAATGTGGCATGAGGTAGGGGCAACGTCAACATTCTGGCTTGGGGCTGCGACGACGTTCACGTTTTGGCGCGGGGCCGCGGCCGCTGCGCGCTACAGCTCCAGCTTCGGCACCCGTCGGCAGGTCCAGCTGAACAGCAGCTGCCCTCCCAATGCCCCCACAACGCCGGAGGCGAAAATCAGCGCGTGCGAACCGCTCGTTCCCCATATGCTTGTGCCGAACATCGTGAGACCTGCCAGGGCAAACACCAAAAACATGCCAACCAGAACGGATGTCAGGATGGGCGCGCTGCGCTTCACCACTTCCTGCACCGAAGCCCATGCGAAGTTCGGGCGGCGTGCGTCTATGGCAATGCCCAGGTTCACCACCAGGTAGAACAGGCCAAACCCGCAGACCACGACCTCGAGCGCCCCGAGCGCCGATACCTGCCCTCCGACAAGCAGCATCGCGGCGCATGCCAGCAGCAGACTTCCGAAGGGCAGTGCGTTCGCGGTGAGTTTAGCGGCCAGAACGGTGCGCAGGCTCACCGGCAGCGTGGCCACGATCCATGCCTGCTTGCCCTCAAGTGATAGGGCCGCGGCAGCGGCAGGGCTGGCTATTCCGCAGAAGGCGAATATCCACGGCAGCAGCAGGAACATCTGGTCGATGGCGTCTTTGCCGGCGCGTACGTCAACCCCATCCAGCTCGCTGAGCAGGGCTGCGGCGATCTGCTCGCGTCCGTCGGCCACCGTGAGCGCAACGGCGATCAGCAGCATGAGCACATAACCAAACAGGCAGTTGATGGCATAGGACGGTATGCCGATCTGCGTGCGGAATTCCTTGACGATGAGCGCGCGCCGCGGTGAGGAGGCCCGGCTGTCGCGCGCGAGCCTGCCCGCGTCCAGGCGCACGCTGCGGGCGCGTCCGGCAAGCAGGCCGTTGATGGCAAGATAGCTGCGTTGCAAGATCTCCAGGCAGGCTCCGCCAACGGCCAGCGAGGCGCCCGCGAACAGCGCAAGCGCGAGCATGTTGCCGTCATTCACGGCCTGCGCAGCCCAGACAGCCGGCGGGTATGTGCTCGAAACGGCGTCGCGTATCTGCATGAGCCCGGCGCTCATGCTGCTTACGGTCTGCTGCGCTCCCGCCGATCCGATGTTGAACGAAACCGCGTACGACGCCACCACGATCCCCGTGATGCCGATGAGCGCGAACACGATATACACGAGGTTGGCATGACGGAAGCGCGCCGAGAGCGCCGTGAGGGCGAAGGAGAAAAACACTGCCAGGCTGGTGGGGATGACGGGCGCGAGGATGATACTCAGCACGGCCGCAATAAGTGCGGGCACCGACACGCCGCCCATGACGAAATACATCACATAGAGCGGCGCCATGCAAAGCAGGGCGAGCACGGTGGCGCTCACAAACAGCGCGGTCAGGCGGGATGCGACCACGCAGCGACGGGAAACGGGCAGCGACATCACCAGGTCGTAGTCGGCGAATCCGAACAGCGTGCCGTTGGCCTTCATGAAGGTGAACACCACGCCTGCCAGCGCACCCATGGTTACGGCGAGCACCGGGATGATGTCGAGAAGCCCCGCGAACGCCATCGCAAAGCCGATCATGGCCAGATAGAACTCGACGATCGCCACAAGAACGATGCAGGCAATAACCATCAGCGCGCCCCCGATGGAGCGGCTGCCGCGGCCAGCCTTGCCGCTTCTGCGAGCGGGGGACAGCGAGTTGGCAAGTGCGTACAGCTGCACGCGCAGCAGCAACATGAGATTGCGCATCTAGCTCGCCCGCCCCTCGCGCTCGACCAGCTCAAGGAACATATCCTCCAGCGAGCTGTTGCCGCGCACCTCTTCGGTGGTGCCGGCGGCCAGCAGCTCTCCGCGTCGGATGACCGCAACCTTGTTGCAGAGCTTCTCGACCACTTCGAGCACGTGCGAGGAGAAGAAAACGGCTCCGCCGCGCGCGGCGATGTCGTGCAGGATCTGCTTCAGCTCATGGGAGGCAACCGGGTCCAGGCCCACAAACGGCTCGTCGAGCACGAGCAGCTTCGGCTCATGGACCAGAGCACCGATCAAAACGAGTTTCTGCCGCATACCGTGGGAGTAGGTGCTCACGGCCGAGCCGAGGCTGTCGGTGAGCTCGAGGCGCTCGGCGAGGGCGGAGATGCGCGCGGCCCGCTGATCTGCGGGAACCTGAAACACGTCTGCCAGGTAGGTGAGGTATTGCAGGCCCGTCATGAACTCGTAGATGTCGGGGTTATCCGGCACGTAGGCAAGCTCTCGTTTGGCGGCGATGGGGTCGGTCGTGATGTCGTTGCCGCAGATCTGGATGGAGCCTGCGTCGATGCCCTGCGCGCCCACGATGGAGCGGATGAGGGTCGTTTTGCCGGCGCCGTTGTGGCCGATGAAGCCGTAGATGTCGCCAGGTTCGACCGCAAGCGAAAGGTCGCGCACGGCGACGGTGTCACCGTAGCGTTTCTGGTAGTGGGAGACGTTGAGGATATCCATGGGTGTCCTTTCTGGTCCTGAGATAATCGATAATTAGAAAACTATCTAATTTCCGAGATGATACTGAGCGGGTATTGGTGAGTCAAGTGGAGGGTGGGGTGCCGGCCCTAAGCCGTTGCCGGCCCGCGCTCAACGCGGTCGGGCCATCGTTGGTGCGATGGTTGCTTGCCTCCGAGTCCGCGGCGGCATCGTTGCCGTTGCTTACGAGTCTGCGGCGGCATCGTCGCTGCCGCTTGCGCCTTCGGCGCTCCCATTCGCGCTGCGTTCGCCACCCGGCAGGCGGCCGGCGCGTTTCAAGGCGTCGCGCAAGATCCACTCGACCTGGCCGTTTGCGCTGCGCATTTCGTCATCGGCCCAGCGCTGGATGCATGCCCAGATGGCAGGGTCGATGCGGAGGGGATACTGTTTGCGTGCCATGCCCCTCCTTTCTTCGGTGTGCGGAATCTTGGGGGCGGTGCGGTGCGCGAGGAGCGCGCCGCACCGCAGCGTTCAGCAGCGGGTTAGTATAGCGAGCCGGTGTTGACCACGGGATGCGCCTCGGATTCGCCGCACAGTACCACCATGAGGTTGCTGGCCATCTGCGCCTTGCGCTCCTCGTCGAGCTCGATGGTGCCGCCGCACGCCATCTCCTGCACGGCCATCTCAACCATGGACACCGCGCCCTCCACGATCTTCTTGCGCGCGGCGATGACGGCTTCGGCCTGCTGGCGACGCAGCATGGCCTGGGCGATCTCGGGGGAGTAGGCCAGGTGCGTGAGGCGCGCGTCGTCCACCGAAACGCCCGCCGGCGCCAGGCGATCGGACAGCTCGCGGCGCAGCGCGCTCGAGACCTCCTCGACGTTGGCGCGCAAGGTGATTGCGTTGGTGGAATCGCTCGAGTCCTCGGCGTGGTCGTAGGCGTAGATGCTTGCCACGTGACGCAGGGCGGTTTCGGTCTGCATGGCCACGTAGCTCTGGTAGTTGTCCACGTCGAACAGGGCCTTGGCGGTATCGGCCACATGCCACACCACCACGGTGGCGATCTCGATGGGGTTGCCCATCTTGTCGTTGACCTTCAGGCGCTCGCCGTTCAGGGTGCGGGCGCGCACCGAGATGGTGCAGGACGTGCCCTCAGTGGCTTTAGAGGCGAGCTTGATGCTCTTGGACAGCGACAGCCCGCTTTCGGACAGGGTCTCGGTGATGGCGTCCTCGTCCTTGTTGCCAAGATGACGGCTGTAGAAGGGGTTTGCCCAGAAGAATCCCTCGTCGCGCACGGTGCCTTGGTACTTGCCGAACAGGATGCACACGCGTGCCTGGCCGGGCTGCAGCGTGAAGAAGCCGGAGATGGGGATGAACCACAGGCAGAACGCCACGATGCTCACGATGAGTCCGGCAATGTAGATGGTGGGGATGTCGGCCTCGTCCGGATAGGCGGCCATGTTGGTGATAGACCAGACAAACAGGGCGATGATGCACACAAGTGCCACGCAGACCGCGGCGAGCACGCCGTACCCCGACTTGACCTTGAGTTGCTTTTCCATGCTCATCGAAGTTGTTCCTTTCGACTGGGCGGCTGCGCCGTGTTGCGCGGCCGGGCGTCCCGAGGCTGTGTTAGGGGTCGGGACGGAACCCCTGGAGCGTCCGTTTGCGAACGCTCTGATGCCATTGTGATATCACATTGAGATCTCGTCAAGAGCAATCGAAGAAACGTGGGATGCGTGATTGCGAAAGCCGGTGCGCTATGGGCTGAGTGGTGCGCGGCGCCAACCCCGGCGCCCGGCTTGGCATCCGCCCCCTAAGCCTCCGAGGGCCGTGCCGCTGTCTGCCACCACAAATAGAGTATAAAAAGTAGCATTTGCCACACGCAGGAAGGGCTGCGCGTATGGTATCCTTCGAACGTGAACAATTTCTCGGTGAGCGGTAGGATTTCAGCCCTGAACGTACCGATTTTTTCGGTGAGCGGTTGGAGCCACAAACCCTCCTCAACGCCGGGGTTACATCAACTGTGGGGTGTTCACCCCCGCACTGTGACGAGGAGCGTGGTCACGTAATGCAGGAAGCATGGGAAGGCTTCGAGGGCGGCAACTGGCTCAACGAGATTGACGTCCGCGACTTCATCCAGAAGAACTACACCCCGTACGAGGGCGACGATTCGTTCCTGGTGGGCCCCACCGAGCGCACCACCAAGCTGTGGGACGACGTCATGGCGCTGCTGCTCAAGGAGCGTGAGCAGGGCGGCGTGCTGGACATGGACACCAAGGTCGTGACCGGCATCCTGTCCCACCCGGCCGGCTACATCGACGCCGAGCACCCCGAGCGCGAGACCATCGTCGGCCTGCAGACCGACAAGCCGCTCAAGCGTGCCCTGCACGTCAACGGCGGTATCCGCATCGCCTGCCAGGCGGCTAGCCAGCACGGCTACGAGGTTGACCCCGAGGTCGTGGACATCTACACCAACAAGCGCAAGACGCACAACGCCGGCGTGTTCGACGTCTACAAGCCCGAGATGCGCGCATGCCGCTCGGCCCACATCATCACCGGCCTGCCTGACGGCTACGGCCGCGGCCGCATCATCGGCGACTACCGCCGCGTGGCCCTCTACGGCGTCGACGCTCTGATCGAGGACAAGAAGGCCCAGAAGGCCTCCACGCCCTCCGTCATGACCGAGGCCAACATCCGCGATCGCGAGGAGCTCGCCGAGCAGATCCGTTCGCTGCAGCAGCTCATCGAGCTGGGCAAGCTCTACGGCTTCGACATCTCCCGTCCGGCCCAGAACACCCAGGAGGCCATCCAGTGGATGTACCTCGCCTACCTGGCTGCGGTTAAGGACCAGAACGGTGCTGCCATGTCCATCGGCCGCACCTCGACCTTCATCGACATCTACGCCGAGCGCGACCTGGCAAACGGCACCTTCACCGAGGAGCAGATCCAGGAGTTCGTGGATCACTTCATCATGAAGCTGCGCATGGTCAAGTTCGCCCGTACGCCTGAGTACCAGAACCTGTTCTCCGGCGACCCGCAGTGGGTCACCGAGTCCATCGGCGGCATGGGCGTCGACGGCCGCACGCTCGTCACCAAGATGAGCTTCCGCTACCTGCACACGCTCGAGAACATGGGCACCTCCCCGGAGCCGAACCTCACCGTGCTGTGGAGCACCCGCCTGCCCCAGGCCTTCAAGGAGTTCTGCGCCAAGACCTCCATCGCCAGCTCCTCGATCCAGTACGAGAACGACGATGTCATGCGCGTGTACCACGGCGACGACTACGGCATCGCCTGCTGCGTGTCCTCCATGCGTATCGGCAAGGAGATGCAGTTCTTCGGTGCCCGCGCCAACCTGGCCAAGTGCCTGCTCTACGCGCTCAACGGCGGCGTGGACGAGGTCTCCAAGAAGCAGATCGGCCCGAAGTACCGCGCCGTCGAGGGCGATACGCTCGACTACGACGACGTCATGAGCAAGTACCGCGACATGATGAAGTGGCTGGCCGGCGTGTACGTGAACACGCTGAACATCATCCACTACATGCATGACAAGTACTGCTACGAGGCTATCCAGATGGCGCTGCACGACAAGGACGTCCATCGCTGGTTCGCCACCGGCATCGCCGGCCTGTCCGTCGTGGCCGACTCCCTGTCCGCCATCAAGTACGCTACGGTTCACCCCGTGCGCGACGAGAACGGCGTGATCGTGGACTTCGACATCGAGGGCGATTTCCCCAAGTACGGCAACGACGACGACCGCGTCGACACCATTGCCCACAACATCGTGCACGAGTTCATGGAGTACATCCGTCGCAACGACACCTACCGCAACTCCGTGCCCACCACCTCGGTGCTCACCATCACCTCGAACGTGGTGTACGGCAAGAACACCGGTGCAACCCCCGACGGCCGTAAGGCTGGCGTGCCGTTCGCCCCGGGTGCCAACCCCATGCACCAGCGCGACACCCACGGCGCCATCGCGTCGCTGTCTTCGGTGTCCAAGCTGCCGTTCCGTGACGCTCAGGACGGCATCTCCAACACGTTCTCCATCGTGCCGGGCGCGCTCGGCAAGGAGGACCAGGTGTTCTTCGGCGACGTTGACCTCGGCGACGTCACCTTCGAGAATCCGGTTGCGTGCTGCGACTGCACCGATTCCTCCGCTCCGGCCGGTGCTGAGGATCGCTAAGGCGTTGTGATATCGTCGGCTGCCGATTTTTCGGTGGCCGACGATCTGTAGACTGCTATAATTTTAGTAGCAATTAACGTTGCCCCTGGATAGGGTTTCGTACATCGAAAAGGAGTTTCGCATGAAGGTCGCAGACATCCCGCAGACTCAGGCCGACAACCTCGTCTCCATGATCGACGCTTACGCTGAGAAGGGTGGCCATCACCTGAACGTCAACGTGTTCAACCGCGACACGCTGCTCGACGCCCAGGCTCATCCCGAGAAGTACCCGCAGCTGACCGTGCGCGTGTCCGGCTACGCGGTGAACTTCCACAACCTCACCAAGGCCCAGCAGGACGAGGTCATCTCCCGCACCTTCCACGAGGGTATGTAGTCTCTACGTGGTTCTTTTCACCTGTATGGTGCTTGCAGAGGCGCTGCACGGTTTTTCGTGCAGCGCCTTTTGTTGTGCTGGGGCGGGTTGCGTTGCCGCTGCGGGGCGTGTTGGCGCGGCGGTGACGCCGTGTTATGGGGCGCCCTGTTGGGACGGGGTGCGTTGGCGTGGTGGCGACGCCGCTGTGCTGTGGGGTGCCCTGTCGAGATGCGCTGCCTTGCCGTGTCGAGGGCAGCGTTGTGTTGCGAGATGTCCTGTTGGGACGGGCTGCGTTGCCGCGGCGGCGATGCCGCTGCGAGGTGTCTTGTCGAGATGCGATGCCTTGCCGTGGTGGGGCAGCGTTGTATTGCGGGGCCCTGCTGGGACGCTCTGCATTGGCGTGGGGCTATTGCTGCGCTGCGGGGCCTGAGCTGGCGTGTGCCCTCGGGCCCTTGGTGATTCCGGGTTCGGGTTCTGGCCATTTGAGGCTTGCTGCAGGATCCCGGGTTCGGTTGTAAGTCATTCAGGGATCCTGGGTTCGTCCTTTGTCCATTTAGAGGCTGAAAACGGCTCCAGATGGATAGAATCCGAACCCTAGATTCGCGGATGGACGCAATCCGCACCCAAGATCTGTTACACCCCGCAGGTGGACCGAATGCGAACCCAGGATCCGTTGAAACCCCTCGGATGGACAGAATCCGAACCCTGGATTTGTTGCAGAATCCCGGGTTCGGGCCTCAGCCATCGAGGAATCTCGGGTTCGTCACCTGGCCATCGGGGAAATCCCGGGTTCGGCTGTAAGCCATTCAGGAATCCCGGGTTCGTCCTTTGTCCATATGGGGGCTGAAAACGGCTCCAGATGGACAGGATGCGAACCCTAGATTCGCAGATGGATGCAATGCGAACCCAGGATCTGCCGCACCCTCTCGGATGGATGGGGCCCGAACCTTCAATACGCCGTGGACCTTGGGATGCACCGGACTCAACACCTACGCTCACGGTGGACCTCAAAGCTGTGTTGGTCTGCGGTGAAATGGTCTATGTTGTATACAAACCTGTACAACAGATGTACAACAGTGCTTGGAAATGTCGGACAAGGCCAAGCGGCGAGGGGGCTGGGTGGCGGGGGAGCCAAGCGGAGCCATCGACGCGTGCGGTATCGCGGGACATCGGCAGCGCGCAGCGCACGGCACCGCAGAACGACCGTACAGCGGGCAGCCGTGCAAGCCCAGGCCGCCGCGCAAAGATAGAAACGACTGCACAGAGGGACGAATGCGTATGCGCAGTTTGGGTTGTTGGGGGGACGAAACGGTGGAGCGGGAAGCGGGCATGGCCCCGAGCGCAACGATGCTTGCCGATGCATTGTGCTCGTCGGATGAGTCGGCCGAACAGCTCTCCTCGGGCGCGCCGCTGTATCTGCAGCTGGCCGATATCCTGCGCGAAAAGATCTACTCGCGCGCGTGGCCGCCGCGCGGTCGGATTCCGTCCGAATACACGCTCATGAGCCGATTCGGCATCGCTCGCGGCACCGTGCGCAAGGCGCTCAAAATGCTGGTCGATGAGGGTCTGCTCGTCCAGGTCCGCGGGAGCGGAACGTTCGTGGCTGAGCCGGGTATCTCGCATCCGGCCGGCGTGCGTCCGCTGTCGTTCGCCGATTCCTTGCGCCAGCAGGGGAAGGTATTCGAGACGCGCGTGCTCGAGAAGCGGATTGACGCGGCTTCCAACACGGTTGCCTGCGAGCTCGGCGTCGCTCCGGGCAGCGAAGTCATGTTCATGCGCCGCGTGCGCAGCGTTGAGAACGAGCCAGTCATGTGCCAGGAGAGCTGGCTGAACCTTGGCGAATGCCCGGGGCTGTTCGATATCGACTACACCAAGGAGTCGCTGTTCAACGCCGTCCAGCAGTGCTCGGGTCGTAAGATCAAGACCTCGCAAATGCGTTACAGCGCCCGTACGGCGGGGTGCGAGTATGCCCAGCTGCTCGATTGCAGCGAATCGGCGGCGCTGCTGCTGCTTGAGCAGAACATCAGCCTGGAGGATGGGGCCATCATTGAATGGACCCACACATGGTTCACACCGGGTCAGCTGGTCGAGGGCACCGCGGTCCAGCCTGACTAGCATACGGGACATGCAGTCGGCCTGATTGGGCCGGAGGCCTTTCTGTCCCGGCTGGCGCATGGGCGTTTAATCGGTTTTGTTGCGGTTGGCCGGTATCGGCCCTGCCCGTTTTGCCTCCCACATAGGACGGGCGGCGGGCAGCGCGCTCGTGGGCGTGCCCGCACGGCGCTCGTCCGGGCGGTTTCGTGCCGTGCGGGTTTCGAACAGAACGGTCGCGCTTTGCTCGCACACCCCGTTTCGCTCGCGCGCCACGTTTCGCTCGCGCGCTGTCTCGCTTGTGCTCCCTGTTTTGCTTGCGCACCCCGTTTCGCTCGCGCGCCACGCAACTTCGGGCTGGAGCGCTCCGCACACGTTCAATCGCACCGTCCAGCAGTTTCGCTTGTGCATTGTCTCGCTTGCGCTCCCTGCTTCACTCGCGCGCCACGTGACTTCGGGCCGGAGTGCCCCGCACACGTTCAATCGCATCGTTCAGCGGTCTCGCACCTCGGGCCATTGCCCTCTGTGCGCGGTCGCGCCTGCATGCAGCCGCCTCGTCCCCGTGCCCCTCGCGTGCCGCTTACCGACAAAACTCGACCGTTGGCGCGGTCACCATACTCTTTCCGTTCCAAAGTTGTTCACGTTGAGGTATATAACTTGTTGTCTACTTTTGAGTAGACAACTACGACAGAATGTTCACAGAAAGCCTCGGTCGAGCATCTGTCGGCGCGCGCGTATCTATAGGCCCCGCGATATGGAAAGGGGAGAGGCAGATGGAAAAAGCACCGCTGAGAACACCGTTTTTCGTGGTTAATCCCAAGTCGTACCTGTATGGCGACGATATTGTGGCCCTGGCCAAAAAGACCGACGAGCTTGCCGCGAAGTACGACTTCGACGTGCTGTTCACCGCGCAGCTGATCGATCTTCCACGCATCATTGCCGAGTGCCCGCATCTCATGCCGTGCGCCCAGCACATGGAGAGCTTGAAGCCCGGCCGCGGCATGGGGCACGTGCTGCCCGAGGCGCTGGCGGCAGCCGGTGTCAAGGCGACGTTTCTGAACCACGCCGAGAACCCGTGCACGGCGCACGAGCTGGCGGCCACGATCGCCCGTGCCAACGAGGTGGGCATCCTCACCGTGGTGTGTGCCGACTCCGTTGAGGAGGGTGAGTGGATCGCCGCGCTCGAGCCCGATGTCATGGTGTGCGAGCTCACGAGTCTGATCGGCACCGGTCAGGTTGCGGGCGAGGACTACATGCGCGCCTCCACCGAGGCCGTGAAGGCGGTGTCGCCCAACACCAAGGTGCTGCAGGCTGCCGGCATCTCCACTGGTCAGAACGTGTACGACGCGATTGCGTACGGCGCAGACGCCACGGGCGGAACGTCTGGCATCGTGGCGGCGGAGGATCCGTTTGCCACGCTGGAAGAGATGTTCGAGGCGCTCGACCGCGCCCGCGCGGATTTCTGTGGGGAGGTGTAGGAACATGACGGTTTATAAGGATCTCATCACGATGGACACGCTGGCGGGCAAGCCCACCTACGTTGACGTCACGGAAGGCGTCCGCCGGGCCGTCGAGGCGTCCGGGATCAAGGAGGGCACGGCCACGGTCATCTCCTGCCACACGACCTGCGCGGTGTTTTCCGAGGAATTCGACCACGACTGCACCCCGGCGGGCGATACGTTCCTCCAAGCCGACCTGAACGACGGACTGGAGCGCGTGTTCCCCGAGCAGCATGATTGGAATACCTATCGGTATCCGGGGCTGCGTCATTTCGAGGAAGTGGAGTCTTGGCCCAATCCCGAGTCGTGGCTGCCGAACCTCGACCGCACCATGCTGTGGAACGGCGACGCCCACCTGCGCTCGACGCTCATCGGGAGCAACCAGACCTTCGAGGTCGCCGACGGCAAGCTCGAGATGAACGGCCTCGCCAGCATTTACTTTGTAGACTTCGACCGCACCCGCGAGCGCACGCGCAAGGTGAAGGTCGTCGTCATGGGGGAGTAGTACAAGCCACCGTTCTATACACCTTAAAAGGAGATAGACATGAAGAAGATCGTTTTGGCTTGCGGTTCCGGTATCGCCACCTCCACTGCCGTTGCGCAAAAGGTTGCCGCTTTGCTCGACGACAACGGTTACGCGAACCAGTACCACATCGTGCAATGCGCTATTGCCGAGGCTCCCTCACAGTGCGCGGATGCCGACCTGTTGATTGCGACCACCGTCGCGCCTGCCGGCATCACGTGCGAATTCGTGAGCGGCCTGCCGTTTCTAACCGGAATGGGCATCGCAGACGCGCATCAGAAGATTCTCGACATTATGGCTAAATAGCACGCCTGATGTCCATGACGTACGTACCTACTTTGAGGGGAATGCGCAATGGATGCAATCTTGGGTTTCTTTACCTTTATTCAAGGACTGGGCGTCTCGGTGATGATGCCCGTCATCATTACGATAATCGGCGCGGCACTAGGCGCCGGCTTCGGCAAGAGTCTTAAGGCCGGTCTGACGGTTGGGGTTGGCTTCATCGGACTCAACCTCATCATCAACAACCTTCTGGGCACCAGCTTGGTTCCGGCTGTGACGACAATGGTCGACAAGTTCGGTCTCGCCCTTTCCGTTATCGATGTCGGGTGGCCTGCTTCGTCCGCAATCGCCATGGGCACCACGGTGGGCATGTTCATCATCCCGCTCGCGTTGCTTGTGAATCTGGTCATGCTGTTCACCAACACCACCCAGACCGTCGATGTTGATATCTGGAACTACTGGCACTTTGCCTTTACCGGCTCCATCGTTGCGATCATCACCGACAACGTGGCTCTCGGCTTTGCAGCTGCGATTATCAACGAGGTCATCGTATTGATCTTGGGCGACATCACCGCACCGCAAGTCGAAAAGTCGCTAGGGATGCCCGGCGTGTCTTTGCCCCACGGTTTCACGGCGGCATTTGCCCCGATTGCCATGGCGGTGAATTGGCTCATCGACAAGATCCCCGGCGTTCGCGACATCAACCTCGATGTTGAGTCCATGCAGAAGAAGTTCGGCGTGTTCGGTGAGCCGATCTTTATCGGTACCATCATCGGCGTGGTCATCGGCCTGGTGGCATACTTTGATCCTGCAGACATCGCCGGTTCTGTGGCCCAGATCTTGGTGCTCGGTGTTTCCCTCGGCGCTGTTTTGGTGCTCATTCCGCGCATGGCCTCCCTGCTCATGGAAGGCCTGCTGCCCATCTCCGATGCCGCTTCCGCCTTCATTCAGAAGCGGATGCCGAATCGCGGCAAGGTGTACATCGGCCTCGATTCGGCCGTGGGCGTTGGTCATCCCGTGACCCTGTCTCTTGCGCTGATTCTTGTTCCCGTCATGTTGCTGCTTGCGGTTGCCCTGCAGCCGCTCGGCAACCAGGTCATTCCGCTGGTCGATCTTTCTGTTGCCACGTATATGCTCGTTCTCGTCACTCCGATCGTGAATCAAAACGGTTTCCGTGGCTTGATCGTGGGCATCGTCGTTCTCGCTGTCGGCCTGTTGATCGCAACTTACATGGCGCCGTTCCAGACGGCGGCGGCTCTGCAGTCCGGTTTCGATATCGCAGCGGCGGCGGGAAGCGCCAGCGCATTGATTTCCTCGCTCTGCGATGGTGCAAATCCGTTGACCTTCATCTTTGTGTTCTTGAGCAATATCAATGGATGGGTCTGCATCGGCGCTACTGGTGTCTTTGCCGTGGCGTTTGCCCTTTGGAACCGCAAGCGCATCCTCAAGGAGGCCAAGGAGCTTCACGCTGAGGCGTAAGCGGCTTTGTCTTTGGTCTGTCTTGTTGGCAGCGGCTCGTGCCCGCGTCTCTCATCGGGGAGGGGCGCGGGCTGTTGCCAGTCGGTCTGGTCCGTACGACTCTTCGGGGGTAGCGTGAGCGATATTGAGTCAATAGAGGATGGGTGCGCTGGCGCGATGTATACGTACGACCCGCGCCGCTATCTGTTCGATGTGAAGGTCCCCGCTGTTGTGGCGGCGGTCGTACTGCCGGTGGCTCTATTCTTCGTCGTATCGGGGACCCTCCCGCCGCTCGCTATCGGTGTTTCGCTGCTGTGCGTTTACGTGCTCTTCAATACGTTTGTCGCCCATGCGTATCCGCAGACGGTGGAGTTGGACGACACGAAGCTGGCCGTGACCTCATTTGGCCGCACCGATACGTTTCGCCTTGCGGATATCGAGCGCCTGCAGGTGCGTGAAAACGGCACGACCCATAGCGCCTACATCCGCATCAATGGCGGCGGGCTCGCACGTGGTCGGTATTTTGTGGGGTGCGGCGACCTCCGCCGCTCCAATGGCGAGCGGGCCCTCGATTTGTTCCGGTTTTTTCTCGACACCGAGGCGCACTTGGATCCCAACAACCTGCGCGTGCGCTCGCGGTTGGCGTCTGCTCGCAAGGTGGCTGATAAAGAGGGGCACCAGGTGCCTTGCTGCGGACGGAAGAAGTGACAATTCCCTTGAGAGAAAGGAATCGCAATGTTGGTCAATCTTCGTGACATCTGCGCGATCGCCGAGCAGAACAATATGGCGATCGCGGCGTTCAATACCCCGAGTTTTGAGGCGGTTCGCGCGGCGATCGACGCGGCCGAGGCAACGGGGTATCCGGTGATCATCCAGCACGCCGAATGCCATGATGACATCGTTCCGCTTGATGTGATGGGTCCTGCGATGGTCGCTCTGGCCGAGCGCTCGACCGCGCAGGTCTGCGTGCATCTCGATCACTGCGAGCACCTCTCCTACATGCGTCGTGCGCTGGAGATGGGATTTAACGGTGCGATGTTTGACGGTTCCGCGCTGCCCTATGAGGAGAATGTGGCGCATTCGGCTCGTGCGGCGGCCATGTGCGCCGGCTTCGACTGCGGTTTGGAGTGCGAGCTCGGCAGCCTGGGGGCTCGCGAGGGCGATGTGCTGTCCGACGGCGCCGCTGCTCCTGAAGGCGGCGCCGGTGCCACCTACACCGACCCCGACCAGGCGCACGAGTTCATCGCGGCCACCGGCCTGGATATCCTGGCCTGCTCGTTTGGCACGGTTCACGGCCTGTACCGCGGTGAGCCGCACCTGTCCTTCGACGTGCTCGACCAGATTCGCGAGCGCACGGACGTGCCGCTTGTGATGCACGGTGGGTCGGGCGTTTCCAATGAGGATTATCGTCGGGCCATCGATTCCGGTATTCGCAAGATCAACTACTACACGTACGGCGTGAAATACGCCGGCGAGGCGGTGCTTGCCCTGGCCGACGAACGTCGCGGGGCCGATGCGGGCGCAACGGTGTACTGGCACGATATGACCGTCGCTGCCTACGAGCGCCTGCGTGCCGATTTCGCGGATGTCATCACGGTGTTTGCCAACGGAGCTGAGCCGCTGGCGTAGCCGCCGGGGCGCCGTCGGCGTGGCTGGGGTGCCGGTGCCCGGGCGCGCTGGTGCTGGGGCGAGCCGGTGCCCGGGTGCGGCGGCGTTTTGTCTTGATGCCGGTGGCGTGCCGGCATCTCATGGCGGTGCCAGTGACGCGTTGGTGTCCGATGCTGTTTGCATGCTGGTGCCGTCGGCGTGGCGATGCGCTGCTCTAGCGGTGCGCCGCCTTGGCTCCGTTGGCGCACGTTCCAATTTTCATGAGAAGGGATGCATATGTCTGCTGTCGATACCGATCTGTTTACGCCTGAGCTCGTGTTCCTCGATTTCGAGGCCGGCGACCGGGCGGAGTTCTTCGAGAAGCTGGGCGAGGAGCTGGCTGCGCGCGGCTACATCAAGGATACGTGGCTCGACGCGATCACCGAGCGCGAGAAGAACTACCCCACCGGCTTGGCGTGCCAGGCCATCAAGGTGGCCATCCCGCACACGGACCCCGAGCACCTGGAGAAGCCCTACATCGCCGTGATCAGGCCTGCGCAGCCGATCGTGTTCGAGGCGATGGCCGGCATGGGCGATCCGGTGCCCGCTGAGCTCATCGTGAACCTGGGGCTGCTGCAGCATGCCGACGGGCAGGTCGCTGTCCTGCAGGCGCTCATGGGCGTCTTCATGGACGACGATGCATGCGCCGACGTTATGGCGCAGGACACGCCGGAGGGCATGACGACGACCATGGTGCGCCTCTGCAGCAGGTAGCCGCACTGCAATTTGGGGACGTGCAATTTGGGGACGGGGTCGTTTCGTATCGCCGCTGATGTACGAAACGAACCCGTCCCCAAACAGAGTTCTTACTGCTCGTAGAGCTTGTCGCAGGGAACGAGGTGAACGTCGCTCAAAGACGATGCCTGCTCGCGTAGCCCAGATGTAAAGCCCGATCGGGAGAACAGGTAGTAGCCTTCAACTGGGGGCTTGAGATCATCGCCCTTTTGCTGCAGCTTTTTCAGCACATCAAAACCGACGGGGCTGTTTTTGAATTTGCATTCGCCGATGAGAGCATGGCGCATGCCTGCATCGACTGCCATAACGTCGACCTCGCTCCCGTTCCACCATCGTCCGATTTCGGTGCAGTAGAACGGCAGTTTTCCCTGCGCATTTTGACGCCAGAGCCATGCTTTGCAAATGTCCTCAAACGGTGCGGCGGCAAAGTGGTTGAGTGCCGGACAAACGATATTTCGCCAGACTCCTTCGGTGTCGTGGGCATCGAGGGCGGAAGCGTTTGAGAACACGAACGCGTACCAAAACCGAAAGAAATTGTCGCATATGCGGTACAGTCCACGCCTTGCCTTTGTGCGCTCCTGCAGACCGATTCCGACGGGAAACTCTCGCTCTAAAATGCCGACCTCGATGAGATTGCTCAGGTAGGGACTAAGTCTTGATGTCTCGAGCATGGTCTTCTGCGAGATTTCATTGAGCTGTGTCGCTCCGAGGGCAACTGCCTGGACAATACTGTTGTAAATGGCAGTCTCGCGAAACTCTTGCCGCATAAGAAACTCTGGCTCGCTGTAGAGCGCTGAGCCGGAGCGAAGGATACAAGCTTTGACGTTCTCTTCAATGCTCCGATTGGGGTCGAATTGCAGAAGGTAGTGCGGAATCCCGCCTAGAATTGCGTGCGCTATGACGTGTTCCTGCGGCGAATACTCTGGGAAAAAGCGCGCTGCATCCCAATAGGGGAGCGGTCGAAGCTTCATAAGGGCGGTAGCCCGGCCGTAGAGCGGGTTTTTCTCGCTCAGGATTTCTTTTTCAATAAAGCTCATGGACGAGCCGCAGAGCACGAGCATGACGTTGTGCTTGCTGAGTGCATGGTCCCACGCGTGTTGGAGCACGGAGGGAAGGGAGCTGTCAGCACGTGCCAGATAAGGAAACTCGTCGATGATGACAAGTTTTTTCCCAGGAAAAGGCAGTTGAACGATGTCTTGAAGGGCATCATCCCAGCTGCGGTATGAGTCGAGGTAATTTCCGGCTGGCGCACCAGCGGCGAACATCTGCTGCGAGAAGGAGGCGAGCTGAACCGAGGCCGAGGACTCTTTGGCAGCCAGAAATACGCACGGCTTGTTTTTTCGGAACTCGTTGAGAAGTTCGGTTTTTCCCACACGTCTGCGCCCATATACGAATACGAGCTGCGATCGCGCGCTTAGATACGCATCTTCGAGCAGAGAGAGCTCTTCAGAACGTCCGATGAACATGCGACTCCTTTGCCCGTCTGCCATATATAATCGTAAATATAATAATCTAGATTATATAAATGGAGCAAGTAGTTTGGGGGACATGCAATCTGGGGACGGGGTCGTTTCGCATTGCCGCTGGTGAACGGCAGGTAAAAGAAACGGCCCCGTCCCCAAACTGAGACTGAACGAAACGACCCCGTCCCCAAACTGAGGCCTGCCCAACTGGGGCCTGTAACTCGACAGCACGCTGGCTTTTTGGGGTGATTCTGATGGCCGACCGTATGAATGGTGCTGCGGCCGCTCGGTCAGGTCTTCGCACGAGGCATCAATAGCGGGACCGGCAGTCCCTCTATGAGGATCGGCTTTAATAATCGACGATGGAGAGTTGTACGCCGGCGGCCGCAACAATCTCCTCGCTCGACAGACGGTTGATGCTTCCGGGGATTGTTGATTTCAAAGCACTCGAGGTCATGGCATAGTTAATGACGGTAGAAGAGCCCCAGTTGTTGCGTATGCCATGAATGATGCCGGCGGCAAACGCGTCACCGCATCCCGAATGTTCATCGTTGAGAACCTCGCGCGTTGCCGAGAGTGTTGTTTCGCCATTGCGAACGAGCAAGCCGCGCCAGCTTCCGATGCCGCTTGTGGCAAGCGAGCGGATTTGGATGGCAACGGCTTCACAGTGATATAGCTGCGTCAGTTCGCGTGAGACGCCTTCGTAATACTCGACAAAGTCAAACGTAGTTGTATGGTCCGGGTTGTTGCCGGAACGCGGGAACAAACTCCAGATATCTTGATCAGAAGCAATGCAGACATCGATACATGGAAGAAGGCGCGTCCAGGTCTCATGGGCTATTGCGCGGTTCCACATGCGGGGTCGGTAGTTCAGGTCGCAAAATGTTTTGACGCCGCGCCCCTTACAGGCCATGAGCGCATCCTCTAGTGCCCCACGAAGCTCTGGGCCAATGGCGGGGAGGACTCCGGTGAAGTAGAAAGAGTCGATACCGTTCAGGAGGCTGTCCCAGTCAAAGTCGCCACGTTTCAGCATGGACATGGGAGTGTAGTCGCGGTCATATATGACGGAGGAGCGCCGTTCCCCGGCTCCACGTTCGAAGTAGAGGATTCCC
Source organism: uncultured Collinsella sp. (assembly GCA_902470695.1). Lineage (GTDB taxonomy): Bacteria > Actinomycetota > Coriobacteriia > Coriobacteriales > Coriobacteriaceae > Collinsella. The sequence goes on along the minus strand of CABRHH010000003.1, from coordinate 87,900 downwards.
ATTCTACCGGGCATGCGGGTGACGCGCGTCACATCAACGCCGGCGGCCAACAGCTCGGACAGCCCGCGGTCGCCGATGCGGTTGTCTGCGACGCAACTCGCATAGGCGACGCTTTCTCCCTGATGCGAGAGGTCGATAGCCACCATAGCCTCGGCGCCTTCATAGTAGACCTGGAGATCGGCAGTTTGTTCAATCCGCTCGTGTCCCGTCGGTGAAAGGCGAAGTAGCAATTCGCCGAAACAAAGAATTCTGTTGGAGTACGAGAAAACTCCCATTGATGCCCCTTCTTACTTCGCGAATGTTCGCGTCACACGTATTATAGGACCATGCCGGTTGCAATAATGAGGGCGGTCATAACCAGGATGCTCATGAGAATGCTCACTGTGTTTGCTAGCCCGGCGAGTCCGTAATCTCCTCCAGCCCACAAGGTGAATACCGGTCCCATGGACCCAATGGGTGCCCAAAGCAGAAGCACGATGATGCATCGAATTTCATATCCAAGTGGTAGCAGAGTGAAGGCTAGAAGGCTCATAATGGTGCTTGCCAAAGCACGAGCGCTGAGTAGCCGTAGTACCGTATAGATCTTTTCGTGTGCAACCGAGAAGTTAACCATCAGGCCTAACATGAACATGGAGAGGAAACCATTGGCGTTCGCCATAGGTTCTGTAAAATGCACGACCGCCTGAGGTATTTGTATTCCGAGCAAGGCCAAGGCGATTAGAACAATATATGAGTCGAATGGGATTGAGGTAAAAAGCCGCTTGAGGACCATAAGAGCGGGGCGGTTTATACTGCCTTCCTGTTCAATGACGCAGGTTAGCGCATAGGTGCCTCCCGTCATCATGAGGGCATTCCCAGCATCGAACATGCAGGCGGCCACAACGGTTGTCGGCGGGAAAAATGCTTGAACAAGCGGCAGTCCAAAAGATCCGATATTGAAGCCGCACAGGTTTAATAGGTACAGAATGCGGTCATCGCGCCGTGAGCTTCGGGTGCAAAGGAGCGTGAGAAGATACGGACCGAGCGTGCATAAAACCCCGATGGGCACGAGTATGAACATCTGTGGCGTAAACGTGGCCGATCCGAATGCGTGAACGATGGCAGCGGGTAGGGTAACGTTGAAAACGATTTTCGAGAGGGCTTCCCCGGTGCCCTTTCCGAGCTTGCCGCTTCTTCCTGCGGCAATACCTGCAGCGATGATAGCCATGAACGATGCTATCTTAATGAAAACAAGATTCATGTAGAGAGTCCCAACGGGTTTAGTAGCGCGGCTTGCGGACGTGAGTGACCTTTTTCGGAAAGAGCTTTTTAACGAATGAGACCCCGTCTTTTGATGTGATGCGCGTGCTCACCTTACGGAATTGAATTCGAATGGGGGCAAAGCCAGCATCCAGATTGGCTTGTGCCAGTTTTTGCTGTCGTTTAGACAGTCCCTGGTACCAGGAATCGTAATCAACAGGGAGCGCGCATAGGTAGTCGTCGTTTTTAAGTCGAAGGAGAAACACCTCGGCGATATCTTCCCAAGCCGTGAAACCTGAAGATAGGGCGGTCGAGTTGTCGGTTATGCCCTCTTGGTCAATTCGAACAGCGTTGCGTCTGAAGATGATCTTTCGAGCATTCATGTAGATCAGGCCCAGTGAAATTGGCAGGCCGCAGTAGCCCATCCCTATGCGCATGACGAGTGGGTTTTCGGCGTAGGGAAGCGGGTCGAAGATGGCAAGCGAGGCTGCAACAGCGAGGCATAGGCCCATGAAAACCAAAATGGCATGCAAGATAATGGGGTTGCGAATCACGAGAACGTCGCTTGTACGATGGACGGTGGTTTCGTTCATGAGCCTTCCTTTGAGTGAAATGCGACATGTGCTCTGTACAGACTAGCACTGAATGTGCTCAAAATATGAAGAATAGATGTTGATGTGCTAAATATCGATAAATAAGCGAACAAAAATGAGAACAAATAATGATGAATATATGTGATAACTAGAAAATTGCAGGTAAGTTCAAAAAACAAATATGTGCATACTATGATTCTTCACGAGGGGAGGACCAAACCACAGGTGCGGCACTCCAAGATCACCCGTCGTTGAAACGGAGAGGAGGAACCATGGCAGAGAAGAAGTACATCGTAGGTGTGACAGCCTGCATGATCGGAATCGCGCATACGTTCATGGCCGCCGAATCGCTCAAGCAGGCGATTGAGGCTCTTGGCTGCGAGGCCAAGATTGAAACACAGGGTGCGACCGGCATGGAGAACATGATTACGGAGGAAGACCTTGCTCGCTGCGATGCCGCAATCATTGCGGCGGACGTGAAGATCAAGAATCCGGAGCGGTTCGATCCGGTCCCAACGCTTTCATGTAAGACCAACGAAGTCATGACTGTCGAAACCGCACGTTCTGTGGTTGAGGAAGTATTGGAGGCAATTTCCTAATGGCAGAGATTAAGCGCAAGAATGCCCCGGTAAAGAAGTCTCGCGCCCAGGAAGCCTGGGATGCGGTCCTTACGGGAATTTCGTACATGATTCCGTTTATCGTAGGCGGCGGCGTGTTGTGGGGAATTGCCAAGGCGATGGGTGGATACAACATCGCAGCCGACATGGAGGGTTTGGCATATACCGACTACTCGCTCGCAATGGTGATCTATGCTATCGGCTCTGCGATTTTCAACGTATGCGTCCCCATCATTGGAGCCTATATTGGTTGGGCGTTGGCCGACAAGCCGGGCTTGGCTCCGGGTTTTGCCGTCGGCGTTATCTCGAACACGATTAAAGCGGGGTTCCTCGGGGCCGTCATTGGTGGCCTGATCGCGGGCTATGTCACGCTGTTTTTGAAGGACCTTTCAAAAAAGGTGCCGAATGACGTGAGCTCGGTTTTCCCGATTCTCATCATTCCTGTGCTGTCCACGCTGGTTACCTCCCTGCTCATGTGGTATGTCGTCGGCGTTCCTATTGGCTGGTTCATGACCCTCATTACCAATGCGTTGATGGATCTGCAGGGCGTCGGTGGGTTTGTATTCGGCGCTGCCATCGGTGCCGGTATGTCTACTGACCAAGGTGGCCCCATTTCCAAGGCGGTCGCCCTGGTTGCCAATGGTTTGAATGCCGATGGTATTCTTGGGCCTGCTGCCTGCAAGATGTGCGGCGGCATGCAGAATCCGCTTGGCGTCTGCTTCGCACAGATTATCGACCGCTTCACCGGTAAGAAAAAATTCACCGAAAAGGAGCGTTCGACTACGATTTCCGGCCTTGTGCTTGCGTGCTGCTACATCCAGGAGTACGTCATCCCGTTCCTGGTGCAGGATACCTGGCGCTGCCTTGTCCCCTGCATGATTGGTGGAGCGATCTCTGGCGGCCTGTGCGGATACTTCGCCCTGGAATCTGCAGCAGTCCATGGTGGCGTGTTCGTTATCCCGATGATGAGCAATCCGCTGCAGTTCGTACTTTTCTGGTTCGCTGGTGCTGCCGTGACGGGTGTGCTGTACTTCCTGCTCCGCAAGCCTGTTCAACAGGATGCTGAGATGGGCGGTAACGGCGTTCTTGATCAGCTTCTCGGTTAGTTAGAAGCCCTCGCATCGGAGGGGCGCCCACGGGAGTCCCTCCGATTTCTAACCGCTTTCCTAATGTCGCATCCGCTTGCCCCTTTGTTGGAGGCGACATTTAGAAGGCGAAGCAGGTTGATACCAGTGGATGAGTCCCTCGGAGCAGGGGTTGATTTCGTGCGCTTCGTGTAATCGACCCAAGTTGCTAGCGAGCACACGTTCGATAAGGAGCAAGTCATGTACACCTCGATGAAAGAAATGCTCGACCACGCAAACGAGAACCACTACGCGGTCATGGCGATCAACTGCACCAACATGGAGCAGGCCCGCTCCATCTGCTATGCGGCTGCTGAGGAGGCGTCCCCGGTCATCATCAACGTTTCCCCGCGTCAGATGCTGGCGCATGCTACCCCTGAGGTCATGGTCCCCATGATTCGCGCGATTGCGGAGCCGCTCAATGTGCCGGTCGCGTTCAACCTCGATCACGGTGACACCTATGCCAACGTTTGCCGCTGCCTGCGCGCCGGCTTCTCGTCGGTCATGATTGACTCATCGTCCTATGAGTTCGAAGAGAACGTGCGCCGCACGCGCATGGTAACCTCGATCGCCCATGCCTGTCATGCAAGCGTTGAGGCGGAACTCGGCCATGTGGGCCAGGCGGCTGCCGGTGATGGACGTACCGCTGACATGTACACCAACGTCGAGCAGGCAGTGGAGTTCGCCGAGCGCACGCACTGCGATTGCCTCGCCGTTGCTATCGGAACGGCGCATGGTGCCTACCCTGACGATTTTGTGCCCAGCCTCGATTTCGATCGTCTGGCGGAGCTCAAGGCAGCGACCAAGATGCCGCTCGTTCTGCACGGAGGCTCGGGCGCGGGCGAGGAGAATATTCGCCGTGCGGTCGAACTCGGCATCAACAAAATCAACGTGTGCACTGACCTGTTCAAGCATCAGCGCCATGCGATGCACGAGAAGCTCAACGAGCAGCCCGGCATCGATTACATGGATATTCAGATGGTTGGTGAGGATGCCGCCAAGGACTACATCAAATCCTATATGCGGTTGATTGGCTCCGCGGGCAGGTACACCTTCGGCCACACCGGTGAACAATTCGACTAGCAAGTCTTGAGGGGGGCAAGAAAATGGCGGATTTTCTCTTCGCATCCGATTCGTTCAAGGGCACGCTTTCGAGCGGGCAAATCGCAAGGATTCTGAAGGAAGAGGCGCTTCGGGTCTTTCCAGATGCCTCATGCTCTGTGCTCCCCATCGCTGACGGCGGCGAGGGGACGGTGGACGCCGTTCTCTCCGCTTGCGGCGGCGAGCGCGTGTACGCAACGGTCGAAGGTCCGTTGGGCGGTTCGGTGCGCGCCGCCTACGGGGTTCTCCCCGACGGTCGTTGCGTAATCGAGCTCGCCGCCGCAAGTGGCATCACGCTGGTTGAGCCGGATGCGCTCGACCCCTTGCGCGCCTCATCAACCGGTTTTGGCGAGCTCATACATCATGCACTCGAGCACGGGGCCCGCGAAGTATACCTCGCGCTGGGCGGCAGCGCCACCAACGACGGTGGCGTGGGTGCCATGCGTGCCCTCGGGATTAGGTTCTACGATCAGCAAGGAAGCGAGCTTCTTGGGCGCGGCGAGGATCTCGAGCGGCTCGTTCGCATCGATGCCAGCGGCCTTATCCCGGAAGCTCGTGAGGCTCGCTTTACCGTGATGTGCGATGTGACCAACCCGCTCATTGGTCCTATGGGTGCGACGATGGTTTTCGGACCGCAGAAGGGCGGATCGGCCGAGTCTCTCGCCCGGCTCGAGCGCGGGATGGTCGGATATGCGCGACTCATTGAGCGGGGGTGCGGCATGCGTGTTGCCACGATGCCCGGCGCCGGCGCGGCCGGTGGTATGGGCGCCGCGGCGGCTGCGTTTCTCTCGGCGCGTTTGGCATCGGGCGTTGAATGCCTGATGGATCTGGCTCATTTCGACGGTCTCCTTGCCGAAGCGGACTGCTGCTTTTCGGGTGAGGGGCGCGCGGACGCCCAGTCCCTCGATGGCAAGCTCCTCTCGGGGGTGGCTCGCCGATGCGCCGCTGCCGGAAAGCCCCTGTATGCAATTGTGGGCTCCGTTGCAGACGGCGCCGACGCGCTGCTCGACCTCGGTGTGACTGCGATTGTTTCCTGCGTTGAGACGGGCGCTCCCATCGAGGAGGCTCTCGCTCATGCGGAGGAGAACTACCGTCGTACGGCTGCGGACGTCTTTGCGATGCTTGCTGAGCGGCAGGGGGAGGAGGTGCCGCGATGATCTGGGGAAGTTCGTGCTGGAACTCGTTTCAGCAGCGAGGCATGGGGTTCCGCATCGTGGGCGGTAGGAGCTGCTACACGTTTGAGCAGATGCCCGAGACCCTCTATGACCTGCTCGCCCAATCAGCTTCGCGCAATGCGGGCGCCATCGCCATCGTCGACGACGATGGCGCGGGCTACACCTTTGACGATCTGCTCGCATATACCGACGGCGTCGCGGCGCATCTCGCATATGACTACCATGTCGGTGTTGGTGACCGCGTGGGGCTTCTGCTCGATTCGAGTATTGAGTTCTGTGCGACGTACTTCGCATGTAGCAAGATCGGGGCGGTTGCCGTTCCGTTCTCGACTAAGTATCGTGAGAAGGAGATATCCGGCCTGCTTCGCCATTCGGGTCTCTCCGTCCTGTTCATCGATCCGCGCTATCGCGCGCGTATCGGAGTGGCGGCGGGCGTTGTCCCACATGTTGAGTTCTGCGACCGCTCGGGCGAACCCGGAGGCTTCGGCTTCTCGCGTTCCCTGTGCGACCTTCCGAGCGCTGAGCGCGCCGGCGACCTTGGATCTGATGCCGTGATGATCTACACTTCGGGCACGACCGCCGCGTCGAAAGCCGTTTTGCTCAGCAATCTCAACATCATCCATGCCGCCTTGGTGTACGAGCGCCTGATGGGCACCACCGCTTTCGACCGTACCGTCATCCCCGTGCCCATTTACCACGTCACCGGCTTGGTCGCGCTGCTGACACAGTTTATCCATGCCGGTGCCCGCATCTACCTCCATCGTCGCTTCGACGCGCGCCGTTTGCTTGATTGCGTGCGCGACGAGGGGATCACGTATCTCCACGCATCGCCCACGGCGTTTGAGAAGGTGCTTGCCCTGCGCGCCGACTACCCTTCGTTGCCGAGCCTCCGCGCCATTCTGTCTGGGTCGAGCTACGAGCCTGTGGGCAAGATGCGCGCCTTCCACGATTGGATGCCGGCCTGTGCATTCCAAGTCGTCTACGGTTTGACCGAGACTGCCTCGCCCGCTCTGCTCTTTCCCTACGATTCACCCACGAGCGTATACGCGGGGGCGACGGGTAAGCCGGTCCCGGGCGTGGGCGTTCGTATCGTAGATGAGTCGGGCTTGGAGGTCGAGGACGGTCGTGTGGGCGAAATCCTATTGAGCGGTACCTGTTTGACGTCCGGGTACTACAACTCGGAGGCCGAGGCCCTCGACGAGGGAGGCTGGCTTGCCACAGGGGACATGGGGTATGCCGATGCGCACGGGATGGTCTGGGTTGTCGACCGCAAGAAGGACATGATCAACCGCGGTGGCGAGAAGGTCTGGTGCAGCTGTCTCGAGGAAATCATCGGTGCGCTGCCGGGCGTGTGCGAGGTGTGCGTGACGGGTATCCCCGACGAGCTCTACGGCGAGGTTCCCGTGGCCGCAGTCGTTCCCACCGGCGACGTTAAGCTCACCGAGGCATCCATCATTGCCGCTTTGCGCAAGCGAGTGGCCGGATTCGAGGTGCCCGAGTACGTGGTGCTCGTTGACAGCATCCCGCAAACAATTGGAGACAAGCCGGACCGTGTGGCAGTGCGCACGGTGGTGCTCGATCAGATTAAGGAGAACCTTCGGTGATCAAGGCAAACTTCGTGACGGCCGATGAGGCGGCTTCCTCGATTGAGGATGGTTCGACCATCGCGACCATCGGAATGACCCTGGTGTCGGCATCCGAGTCGAACCTCAAGGCCATCGAGCGGCGCTTCCTCGAAACGGGCCATCCTTGCAATCTCACGCTCCTGCACTCGTGTGGTCAGTCCGATCGCGAGCGCGGCATTCAGCATTTTGCGCACGAGGGCCTGGTCGAGCGCATTATCGGCTCGCACTGGGGCCTCCAGCCGCGTTGGATGGATTTGATTGCCAACAATCAGGTCGAGGCATACTGCCTGCCCCAGGGTCAGATCGCCCAGCTCTACCGTTCCATGGCCTGCGGTCTGCCCGGCAAGATGAGCCGGGTCGGCTTGGGGACCTTCATCGACCCGCGCATCGAGGGCGGCAAGATGAATGGCCGAACGCGTGAGCTCGAGGATATCAGCGAAATCATCACGGTAGACGGTGAGGAGTACATGTTCTACCGCGCCGTTCCGATCGATACTGTCCTTATCCGCGGTACTGTTTGTGACGAGATGGGCAATCTCACCACTACCGAGGAAGCCATGAAACTCGAGGTTTTCAACGCGGTTCTTGCGGCGAAGCGCTTTGGCGGACAGGTGATCGCCCAGGTCAAAAACGTGGTCAAGAACGGCACCATCAACCCCAAGGATGTTACGGTGCCCGGTGTCTTCATCGACAAGATCGTGGTCTGTGACGACCCCGAGGTTGATCATCGACAGACGCACTCCTTCTACTTCGATGCTTCGTATTGTGGTCAGATGGTCGTGCCCGAGACCGCCATCGAGCCCGCGCCCTTCAACGAGCGCAAGTTCATCGCCCGACGCGGCGTTATGGAGATGTACCCCGGCTGCGTGGTCAACCTGGGAACGGGCATTCCCAACGACATGGTCGGTCGTGTTGCGCAAGAGGAGGGAGTCTCCTCCGAGGTCATGATCACCGTTGAGAGCGGCATCTACGGTGGTGTCCAGATGGGAGAGGCCGACTTCGGCATCGGCCAAAACCTTATTGCGATGGTCAGCCATCCTGAACAGTTTGATTACTACGATGGTGCGGGCGTCGACGTGACCTACATGGGCTTGGGTGAGCTCGATGGTGAGGGAAACGTCAATTCCACCAAGATGGGCTCTCGCTGTACAGGTGCCGGCGGTTTCATCGATATCACCCAGAACGCCAAGAAGGTCGTTTTTCTGGGAACCTTTACCGCGCGCGGGGCACGGTATTGCTTCGATGACGGCAAGCTTGTCATCGAGCAGGAGGGCCAGATCAAGAAGATGGTCAAGAAGGTCGCTCAACTGTCCTTCAACGGCCCTCGGTCCCGTGCATCCGATCAGCAGGCCCTGGTCATCACCGAGCGCGCGGTGTTCGAGCTTGTCCCCGAGGGCGTCAAGCTGGTCGAGATTGCCCCCGGTATCGATCTTCAAACGCAGGTGCTCGACATGATGGATTTCGAGCCGATCGTCGCCGACGACCTCAAGGTCATGGACGCGTGCCTCTTCACCACAGATGGTCCCGCCGGTCTTATCGGCTATCTCTAGGGGTTGCTCCCTTCCACGTTTAGGTATCAGGTGTTCTCAGAGAAAGGGCAGAACAATGGCAAAGGTAGCAGTAATTGGTTCCGGCCTTATGGGAGGCGGTATCGCGCAGGTGTGCGCACAGGCAGGCTTTGAGGTCGTCAACATCGACATCGCGATCGAACCGCTCGACCGCGCTCGTGCGCTGGTCGCCAAGCTTATGAACAAGAAGGTCGCCAAGGGCAAGATGACCCAGGGGGCATGCGACGAGATCATCGCCCGTATGAGCTACTCTACGGATTATGCTGACCTTGTCGGTGCGCGCTACGTCATCGAGGCTGTTCCCGAGTGCCTCGACTTCAAGGAGTCCACATTCGCCAAGATGGATGAGTTTGCCGACGAGGACGCTGTGCTTCTCACCAACACGTCTGGTATCGATATCGATGCTATCGCGGCTGCCACCAAGCGTCCCGAGTCTGTTCTTGGCATGCACTTCTTCTATCCCGCACCTGTGATGAAGCTCGTTGAGCTCATCCGCGGCACCGCCACCTCCAACGAGGCCTTTGCGGCCGCCAAGGAACTCTCCGATGCGATTGGCAAGACGAGCGTCACCGCCCCCAACCAGCCCGGCTTCATCGTCAACCGCATCATCGTCCCGTATCAAAACGAAGGTGCCTTCCTCGTGTCCGAGGGTTGCACCCCCGAGGATGTCGACAACGGTATGAAGCTCGGCTGTAACCATCCCATGGGTCCGTGTGAGCTTATGGACTTCACGGGCATCGATGTGGTGTACGCCACCATGAAGGGCCTCTATGAGTCTTTTGGCGACGAGAAGTACCGCCCCTGCCCCCTGCTCAAGGAAATGATTGAGGCGGGCAACCTAGGTCGCAAGACCGGGCGCGGTTTTTACACCTACAAGTAACCGTTCCGTTTCGTGCCGTAGTCCGCGCGGGAGCGTCTGTATGGCGATCGTGCAATTCCATGAGTGGTTCCCAGCCCTTCTGACTACGCGGTATCTCGGCTTTGATCTTGCACACGAACAATTGCGATGAAGGAGCAATTAGTATGGAAAAGAACGCTAACGATATCGTCATCGTCTCTGGTGCCCGCACCGCCATTGCCAAGTTCGGCGGCAGCCTCAAGGACGTGTCCGCGATTGACATGGGCGCCCTCGTGGTTGCTGAGGCGGTTAAGCGAGCTGGAATCGACCCCGCCGCCGTCGACGAATGCATTATCGGCCAGGTTGGATCTTGGGGTGAGAACGGGTTTCTCGCCCGTTCCATCAGCCTCAAGGCCGGCCTTCCCAACGAGACATGCGCCTACTCTGTCAACCGTCAGTGCGGCAGCGGTCTGCAGTCCATCGTCGACGGCATCATGGAAATTCAGACCGGTGCCGCTGATGTCGTCGTCGCGGGTGGTTCGGAGAATCTCTCACAGCTTCCGTATTACGTACCGAGTGCCCGTTGGGGCGCCCGCATGGGTCATAAGCAGCTCGAGGACGGCGTGATTGACATTCTCACCTGGCCGCTCGACATGTCCCACAATGGTGTGACCGCTGAGAACGTTGCAAAGAAGTACAACGTCACCCGTGAGGAGCAGGACGCCTTCGCGGCAACGAGTCAGCAGCGCGCCTGTGCCGCAGTGGAGGCTGGCGTGTTCGCCGACGAGATTGTTCCCGTTGAGCTCAAGGGTTGTAAAGGCAGCGTCACGCTCTTCGACACCGATGAGAATCCGCGCCAAGGCGTTACCGCCGAGAGCCTCGCTCGCCTCAAGCCCTGTTTTGTGTCTGACGGCACCGGTACCGTCACCGCCGCCAATTCCTCCAGTCTGAATGACGCTGCGGCAGCCGTCGTGATTATGACCCGTGCCAAAGCCGAGAAGCTTGGCTGCACCCCGATGGTCGCCATCCGCGGATACGCGCTTGCAGGCTTTGAGGCCTCGCTCATGGGCTATTCACCGTACTATTCCAGCAAGAAGCTGGCCGATAAGCTCGGGCTTGATCTTGCCAACATCGATATGGTCGAGATTAACGAGGCCTTTGCGAGCCAAGCTTATGCCGTCATGCGCGATCTTGGTCTCAATCACGATAGAGTAAACATCTACGGCGGCGGCATTTCCCTGGGCCATCCCATTGGAGCCACCGGCACCATCCTCGCCGTCAAGTGCGCTTACGAGCTCGCGCGGCGTCATCCCGAGAAAAAGGACGCACTTGTATCCATGTGCATCGGTGGCGGTCAGGGTATCTCGATGTACTTTACAGCCGAGTAGCTTATCCCTATTGGAGGAGGGCAACGTGTTGGCGCGTTTTTAACGTTTCCAACTTCGCGCTGTGGGGCTGCGTGTGATGGCATGGCCCTTCCGCCTCGAGCTATCCACGTGCCCGGTCTGGGGCGGCCTGCAAAGCGTTGCATATGCAGCCGGGTTTTCATCAATTCGAGTTCCATCTATTGAAAGGAAGACAGCAATGGTCAATTTCGAGTATCTCGTTCCCACTAAGATTGTATTCGGTAAGGACACCGAGCGTGAGGCTGGCCGTCTGGTCAAAGAGTTTGGCGGTACCAAGGTGCTCATCCATTGGGGCGGCGACTATGTGCGTGACACCGGCTTGCTTGCTCGTGTCGAGGAGGGCCTTGCCGCTGAGGGTATCGTCTGCGTCGAGTTGGACGGTGTTGTTCCCAACCCGCGCCTTTCCCTTGTAAAGAAGGGTGTTGAGCTCTGCCGGGAGGAGGGCGTTGATTTCATTCTGCCCATCGGCGGCGGCTCTGCCATCGACTCAGCGAAGGCCATCGCCTATGGCCTCGCGAACGACTTCGATCTCGAGGACCTCTTCCTCGGCAAGGTGGCAACAACCAAAATTGCCAAGATCGGTGCGATCTCGACGCTTGCTGGCACCGGATCGGAAACCTCCAACTCCACGGTCATAAACATCGACACTATGGGCGATAAGATGCTCAAGCGCTCGTATAACCACGAGTGCGCCCGTCCGCTGTTCGCAATCATGAACCCGGAGCTCACCTACTCGCTGCCCGCGTTCCAGACGGCCGCGCCGGGTGCCGACATCATGATGCATACGATGGAGCGCTACTTCACCACCGAGCAGCATGTTGAACTTACCGACGAGATTTCCGAGGGCCTGCTGCGAACCGTCAAGACTATGGTGCCCGAGGCGATCGCCAATCCCAAGAGCTATGCCGCCCGCGCTAATCTGCTGCTTGCGGGCTCTAAGTCCCATGATGGCCTGACCGGCCTCGGTCGCGTGGGTGACTTCGCCTGCCATGCTATCGAGCATGAAATCGGTGCCCTGTTCGATGTCGCGCATGGTGCGGGCCTCACTGCCATATGGTCCAGCTGGGCCAAGTACGTCATCGACGTCGACCCCGAGCGTTTTGCCCAGTTTGCCGTCAACGTCTGGGGCGTACAGAACGACTTCCATGACGCACGGGCAACCGGCCTGCGCGGTATCGAGGCATGGGACCGGTGGTGTCACTCCATCGGGATGCCCACGAGCCTGTCTGAGCTTGGTATCGAGCCCACCGACGAGCAGATCCATGAGATGGCGCAAGGCGCTGTGGATGCGCGTGGCGGCGATCATGCGGGTTCGTTCATGGAACTGCATGTTGGGGATATCGAGAGCATTCTCAAGGCTGCCCGTTAGGCGTTTCGAAGGGAAGGATAGCGTTTCATGAAGGAATTCGTACAGCCCGGGCAGGTTCTGCTCGATATCGACTGCACGACCAAGGGCGAGGTGCTGGCTCTTCTTTCGGACAAGGCGGTCGAGTTGGGTATTGCTGATGATCGTGATGCCGTGAAGGCAGCATTCGAGGCGCGCGAGGAAGAGGGTTCAACGGGCATGATGGACGGATTCTCCGTTCCACATGCAAAAACTGATGCCATCAAGGATGCTGCCGTTATCGTGACACGCTTTGCTGCTCCTATCGTCGACTGGGAATCCATTGACGGTTCAGAGATTGCGGTTGGTATCGCATTGCTTGTTCCGGATGCCGAGGCGGGCAGCACGCATATTGCGCTCCTTGCTCAGATTGCTCGTGCGCTCATGGATGACGGGTTCCGTGATGCGATTCGCGGTGCATCGGAGGCGGCGCAGATTGCCGATCTTATCAATGCGCGGCTAAGAGCTTAGGGGATGGGGTCTGCGCTCCAGTTTTTGCGAACAGGCTAGATGGAGGCAGAGGCCCTAGGGCCTTCGTTTTCCAGTTTGGGGACGGGGTCATTTCGTACGCGCGATGAGCGCTGTCGCGGCGAAGCGGGGGCGCGAGCGCAAACGCCGCGCGCTCGGGTGGGGAGAATGCCCGGGCGCGCGGGTCCGATACGGGGCGGGCTTAGGCCCGCCCCTCGCAATTTGGGGACGGGGTCGTTTCGTATCACCGCTGGTGGCCGGCAGGAAACGAAACGACCCCGTCCCCAGATTGAAAAGCGGGCTCCCACATGTAGGTGGGAGCCCGCAATCACGCTCGGTCCGCAGCCGAGCTCGGCCCGCAGCCGTGCCAGCCTGCAGCAAAGCCAGCCTTACTGCCCGCTGGTATTCGCGTCACCGCTGTTGGAGTCGCCGTTCGACGAATCGCTGCTGGGACCGGTGGAGACCACGATGGTGATCGTGCTGCCGCGCTTGGCGCTGCCGGTTGCCGACTGGCTGATGACGGTGCCCTTGGCAACGCTGGAGCTTGCCTGCTGCTGCACGCTCACGCGGAACCCGAGGTCCTGCAGCGAGGCCTTGGCGTCGGACTCGGTCTTGCCCACTACGTTGGGGATATCGGCATTGGGGTTCGGGCCCTTGGAGATGGTGATCACCACGGTGGTGCCGCTCGGGGCCGAACCGGTCACGCTCTGCGCCATGACGGTGCCGGCGGGGTAGGTATCGCTGTAGTCACCCTGTTCGGTGCCAACTTTAAAGCCGGCGTCGGACAGCGTGTTGGTGGCCTCCGCCTCGGTCTTGCCCAGCACGCCCGGCACGGAAACGGTATCGGGGCCGGTGGACACCTTGTAGCTGATGACCGTGCCCTTATCCACCTTGGTGCCGGTGTTGGTATCCTGCCAGAACACCGTGCCCTCCTCGGCGTCGTTGGCTTCCTGCGAGGCGCTGCCCTTGAGGCCCGCGGCGGTGAGCGCCGCCTCTGCCTCTTCAGCGGTCTTGCCGGTGAGGTTGGGGACCTCGACCTGCTCGGCGGGCTCAACGCCCTTGGACAGGATGATGGTGACCTCGGAGCCCTTCTTGGCCTGCTTGTTGCCGTCGGGGGACTGGTCGCAAACCTTGCCCTCGTCCACGGTGTCGCTGTAGGTGCTCGTGCCCACCTTCACGGTGAAGCCGGCCTCCTTCAGGTTCTTGGTGGCCTCATCCTGCGTCTGGTTGAGCACGTAGGGCACCTCGACCATCTTGTCGCCGCCCAGCAGGTTCGTGGCGGCGAACACGACGACGCCGATCAGCGCGATCACGCCGATGACGATGGCCGCGATCTTGCCGCGCCCGCCCTTCTTCTGCTCGTCCTCCTCATACGCGGCCCCGTTGCCGGCCGCCGCTCCGCCCGGGCGCACGGAGGTGGCACCCACGGCTCCGGCGGGCCGGACCATGGCCTGCGTGGAATCGCTCATGACGCGCGTCTCGGTGGCGCCCATGCCGGCGGCCCCGCTGATGACGCGGGTGGGCTCGGGCACGTCGACGGCGCGGCCGGTGGCGTAGCTGTTGAGCACCTGGCGCAGCTCGTCGGCGGTTTGGAAGCGGTTGGCGGCGTCCTTCTCCATGCACTTGAGGATGATGCGCTCCAGGTCGGCGTCGACGCCGGGGTTGATCTGGGAAGGCGGCACGGGCAGCTCATTGACCTGCTTCAGTGCCACCGAGATGGCGTCGTCGCCGTCGAAGGGTACGCGGCCGCAGGCGCATTCGTACATGACCACGCCGAGCGAGTAGATGTCGGAGGTGGGACCGAGGTCCTGGCCGCGCGTCTGCTCGGGGGAGACGTAGTGCGCGGTGCCGAGCACGTTGTTGTCCTGGGTGAGGTGGCTGTTCTTGGCGCGGGCGATGCCGAAGTCCATCACCTTGATGTTGCCGTCGGGCAGCACCATGATGTTCTGCGGCTTGATGTCGCGGTGGATGATCTCGTGCTTGTGCGCCACGGAGAGGGCGCCGCAGATCTGCGAGCCGATCTGGGCGACCTTTTTCGGGTCGAGTGCGCCGTGGCTGCGGATGCCGCTTTTCAGGTCGGTGCCGCGCAGGTACTCCATGACGATGTAGTACGTGTCCCCATCGCGGCCCCAGTCGTAGACGCCCACGATGTAGGGGCTCGACAGGCCGGCCGCCGCCTGCGCCTCCTGTTTGAAACGGGCGGCGAACGTCGCGTCGCCCGCATACTGCGGAAGCATGATCTTGACGGCCACGGTGCGGTCGAGCACCTGGTCCTGGGCACGGTAGACGGTGGCCATGCCCCCGTTTCCGACCTTCTCCTTCAGCAGGTACCTGCCTCCGAGTACGCGCTGTCCTTCTGCCATCTCTCCAACTCCTCAACTAAAGATCTGATCCGCCATGCGGTGAACGGGTAGTGTCTCGATCACGAACCTTGTGCAGCCAGTGCCACCTGCAGCACCTGACCCGCCACGGCCGCCGCGCTCTGCTCGCTCTCGGTGCGCTGCTCGAGCATGACCGAGATGGCGACGGTGGGTGTGTCGTATGGTGCGAACCCGACGAATGCCGAGTTCGGTGAGCTGCTGTTCGTCTCGGCGGTACCGGTTTTGCCGGCCACCTTGACGCCGGGCACCGCCGCGGCCGAGCCCGAGCCGTTCTCCACGACGTCGAGCATGGCCTTCTTGACCTCCTCGGCGGTGGTGGCGCTGACTGCCTGGCCCAGCGAACGGCTCTGGGTCGTCTTGATGACGGCGCCGTCCGGGGAAAGCGTCTGGGCAACCACGTAGGGGTTCATGGCGATGCCGTTGTTGGCGATGGCGGCTGCCATCACGGCGTTTTGCATCGTGGTGGTTTGCGGACCGGGCGTGTGGCCCTGGCCCACGGGCTGACCGGCGCCGGCCCAGGCGAGCTCCCATTCGCTCATCTGGTCGGGGTCGGGCATGATGGAGGCCGCGGTGGAGAAGTCGATGCCGAGCTTCTGCCCGTAGCCGAAGGCGCGCGCGGTCGCCACCAGGTTGGAGGCGCCCACCTGGTTGGCCACCTGGCCGAACACGGTGTTGGCCGAGTAGGCGAAGGCCTTGTCCAGGGTGATGGTGCCATGGCTGGCCTCGTCGATGTTGACCACGTCGGCCCCGCCGATCTCCATGCGTCCGGGGCTCTTGTAGGTGGTGTCCAGCGTCGCCACGCCGTTTTCAAGTGCCGAGGCGAGCGTGATGACCTTGAAGGTCGAACCCGGGGTGTAGAGCGCCTGCGTGGCGCGGTCGTACATGGATGAGTCGCCGCCGCTTTGGTTGGCGTTGGCGAGCGTCTGGTCGATGTTGGTGTTGTCGTAGGTGGGCGAACTGGCCCAGGCGAGCACCGCGCCGGTGCGCGGGTCGAGCACGACGATGGCGCCAGTGCGGCCCGACAGCGCCTGTTCGGCCGCCTTTTGGATGCGCGAGTCGATGGTGAGCTGCACCGAGTTGCCCGGCTCGGTGAGGCCCGCCAGCGAGTTGAGGGCATTCTGCCAGCTCGAGTAGTCCTTGGAGCCGGTGAGCGTGTCGTTTTGCGACGCCTCGATGCCGGTGGTGCCGTACTGCTGCGAGTAGTAGCCAACCACGTGCGCGGCCAGGTTGCCGTTGGGGTAGGAGCGCGCGTAGGTGCCGTCCTCCTGCTGCAGGGATTCGGCCAGCGTCACGCCGTCGGATGTGATGATGGAGCCACGCTTGATGTAGCGCGCCTTGTTGATGGTGTGGTTGTTGCTGGGCATGTCCTGGTAGTCGGCGGCCTTGATGACTTGGATATAGGTGAGGTTGCCGATGAGGACGGCGAACAGGGCCGTGAACAGGAACACCGTGCGGGTGAGGCGCTTGGCGAGGGCCACGCGACCCAGCACGCCGGATTCGGGGGTGTCGAGCAGCCGCCTGCGCATGCGCGAACCGGGGCGGGCGTGGCTGCCGCCCGTGCGTGCCGGCTCGGCGTGGCCGCCCGCGGTAGAGGAGCCGCCGGTGAAGAAACGGGTCCCCATGCGGCTCACGGCCGCTGCGGCGCCCGCCATGCCGCCCGCCGGGCGCGCGCCGTAGCCGGCCGCGGCGAGATCGACGCCGGTGCCGGTCAGCTCGGCTTCGCGGCCGGTGGCCTCGTCGCCGGCGCGCAGCAGCAGCGCCACGATCACAAAGCTCGCCAGCAGCGAGGAGCCGCCCTGGCTCATGAACGGCAGGGTGACGCCCGTCAGCGGGATCAGGCGGGTGACGCCGCCCACGATGGTGAACGCCTGGAAGGAGATGGCCGCGGTGAGGCCGGCGGCGGAAAACGCTGCAAGGTCGGATTTGGCGCGCGCCGCCGTGGTGAGGCCGCGCACGGCGAACAGCATGAACAGGAACAGCACCGCCGCGCCGCCGAGCAGGCCCATCTCCTCGCCGATGGCGGAGAAGATGAAGTCGGATTCGACGACCGGGATGATGTAGGACATGCCCTTGCCGATGCCCACGCCCGCAAGGCCGCCGTCGGCCAGCGAGAACAGGGACTGGACGAGCTGGTAGCCGAGGTTCTGCGCATCGGAGAACGGATCGAGCCAGATCTGGAAGCGCACCTGCACGTGGCTCATGATCTTGTACATGCCGAAGGCGCCCACCGCCAGCAGCACCAGGCCGATCAGCACGTAGGACGCCCGCCCTGTGGCCACGTAGAGCATGATGAGGAAGATGGTGTAGAACAGAAGCGCGCTGCCCAGGTCGCGTTCGAAGGCCACCACGAGCAGGCAGACGCCCCACACCGCGAACAGCGGTGCGAGCAGGCGCAGGCGTGGGACCTTGAAGCCCAGGATGGAGTGGTTCGAGATGGAGAGCAGCTCGCGGTTCTCGGCCAGGTAGCCGGCCAGGAACAGCACGATGAACACCTTGGCGAACTCGCCGGGCTGGAACTGGAAGCTGCCGATCTTGATCCACAGCTTGGAGCCGTAGATCTCGGTGCCGATGAACATCGGCAGGACGAGCAGCAGGATGCCGATGGCGCCGAGCGTGTACTTATAGCGCTTGATGATGTCGAGGTTGCGCACCACCGCCAGCGTGCCCACCATGAGGGCCACGCCGACGAACAGGAACATCACCTGGCCGATGGCGGCCTCGGGCGCCAGGCGCGTGACGAACGTGATACCGATGCCGCTCAGCACGAAGACCACCGGTAGGATGGCCGGGTCGGCGCCGGGTGCGAACAGGCGCACGCCGACATGCGCGGCGGCGAACGCGGCGAACAGGCCGAGCGGGACCGCGAGGGTCTCGAATGACAGCGCCGATCCGCTGGTGATCACGTACATGGCGTACAGCAGGGTGACGGGGAACGCGCCTGCGATGAGCAGGAACAACTCGGTCGTGCGACGGCTCATTGCGCGGCACCTCCTTCGGGTGTGGCATCGGTGGTGGAATCGGTCGCGGCGGCGGTGCCGTCCGCATCGGAGCTTGCGGCGTCGGAGCCGCCCGACGAGCTGTCCTGCTCGCGGCTGCTGCGGATGGCGGCAGCGTCTTGCTCCTGGCGGCTCTTCTGCTCCTCGATCTGGTCGCGGTAGTTTGCGATCGTGCGGTTCGCCTCGTCCATGTTGTCTTGCGGAATGCCGCCGCGCAGGCGGTTTTGCGTATCCTCGGGCAAATCGGCGAGGCGCACGGAGGTCTCGTCCTCCAGCCAGTGCAGCTTGAGGCCGAACGGCGCGTTGGGGATGCCCGTGTAGATAGCCACGGTGTCGTCCTTCACGCCCAGATACACCGACCCGGTGATGCTCATGAACGTGATCCCGGCGGCCAGCGCCACGATCGCGGCAAAGACGGCCAGGCCGATCAAGACGTTGCGCCGCCGTTTCAAGGCGAGCCGCTTCAGGTGCCCGTCGTTGACGATGTCGACCACCACGACCGTGACGTTGTCCGCCCCTCCGGCGGCCAGCGCCGCGTCCACGAGGTTGTCGGTGCAGATCTGGGCGGTGCTGGACTGGGTGGCGATCGTTTCGATATCGCCGTCGGGCACCATGCTGGACAGGCCGTCGGAGCACAGGATGAGGCGGTCGCCCTCTTGAACGCCGAGCTGGAAGTGGTCGGCGTACATGGCGGGGTCGGACCCGAGCGCGCGGGTGATGACCGAGCGGTTGGGGTGGACGCGGGCCTCGTCGGCGGTGATCTCGCCGGCATCCACGAGCTCCTCGACATAGGAGTGGTCGCGGGTGACGCGGATGAGGGTGCCCTCGTGCAGCAGGTAGGCGCGCGAATCGCCCACATGGGCGATGGCCAGCGTGTTGCCGTCCACGTAGGCGGCGGTGGCGGTGCAGCCCATGCCCGGCTTGCCCACGCCGTTGACGGCCGCCTCGATCACGGCGGCGTTGGCGGCCTCGATGGCAGCCCCCAGCAGGGCGGGGTTGGCGGCCTTCGGGGCGGTCTTGGCGATGGTCTCGACGGCGATGGCGCTGGCGACCTCTCCCGCCGCGTGCCCGCCCATGCCGTCGCATACGCAGAACAGGGGCGAGGCCACCAGGTAGGAGTCCTCGTTGTGGCCGCGCACGCAGCCCACGTCCGAGCGGGCGCCCCACATGAGCGAGGTGGTGGTGCCGGCGTCGAAGGTGGAATCGGCGTCGATGCGGTCTTCGGCAATGGCCTCGAAGCTCTGGGTGGAGCCCGGGTCGCTCAGCTTGGCCTCAACGGCCGCCACGTCGATCTCGGCGGTGTCCTCCGGCGAGGTGCTGGCGGCGGGGTCGGGGATGGTGTGGGCGCCGATCGCGGAATCGGGCGCCGCCTCGGGTTCAGCCTCGGTTGAGGGGGAGGTGGCCGTCTGCGAAGGGGCGTCGGGGTGCGCCTGTGCGCGCTCAGCCGCTTCGTCGGCGTGGGTAGCCTGCGTCGGCGAAGTGCTGACGTGGGCTGTCTGCGCAGCCGCGGCACTGGCTTCGGGAGCCGCGGCTGCCGAAGCGGAGGCGGCGGGTGCCGCGGCGGGGGCGGCGGGGGTGGCCTGCGGATCGGCCTCGATGGCGCGCGCGGCGGCCTCGGCCTCGGTACCGGCGACAAGCGCCGCGGCGGCCTGGGCGGCGCTGGGGCTCATATGGCGTCCGCCGCCTGGGCGGGCCTGCACCTGCTCCTGCGGCGCGCCAGCGGTATCGTCGGCGGGCGCTGCAGCGGCCGGTGCGGCGTGTGCGTGCCGGGGCGCTTGGTCCTGGGTGGGACTCGGGGTGCCGGCCGGCACGGCCTTCGGCACGCCGTCTGACGTGGCCGACGGCTCCTCGCCTTCGACGGCGTGCGGGGCGGACGGCTGCTCGATGCGGTCGAACAGCGGGTCGGCGATGTCGGCGATACTGGTTTGCGGGGCCGTGTGAGAGACGGCCGCGTGGGCGGGCCGGGCGGCGTCTGCGGCTGCCGGCTCGGCGGGGGCTGCAGGTGCGGCGTGGGCGCCTAGCGACGGCGCGGCGGCGGGCTGCAACAGCTCGTCTGCAGCCTCGTCCCCAGCGCCTCGACCGGGCTCGGGGTATGAGAAGGTGTCCTTCTCGCCGATCATCGGCGATTCACCTTCATGACGACGTCGCCGATCTGCACCTCGTCGCCCTCGCGCAGGGTGGCCGGCTCAAGCAGCTGGCGCCCGTTGACGAGCGTGCCGTTGAGCGAGTTGAGGTCCTCGATGATGAGCGCGGGGCCCTGCAGGGTGAAGCGGGCGTGGCTGGCCGAGACGAACGGCTCGTTGATGCAGATGTCCGAGCTGGGGGAGCGGCCCACGATGACGGGGCCGAGCATGTCCACATGGATGCCACGGATACCGCGCGGGCCCTTGTCCACGTCGATGGTCCAGATGGCCGAGTCGCGGCGCTGGCCGCGCACCAGGCCCACGCCGGTTTTCATCACGGCGACCAGGAAGAGGTAGAGCAGGACGACCAGGACGATGCGTCCGGCGAACAGGATGATGTCGATCACGCAGATCAGCCCCTGAACTCAAAGGTGGAAAGGCCGAACGTGAGCATATCGCCACGGCGCAGGGGGCAGCGGGTGATGCGGCGGTTGTTCACGAGGGTGCCGTTCGTGGAGTTGAGGTCCTCGATGGTCCAGTCGCCGCTGCCGGTGAAGGTGAGCTCGGCGTGGCGGCGGCTCACGTTCGGGTCGCGCAGGACCACGTCGGCGGCCACGCGCTCGCGGCCGACGGTGCAGCGGGCCGAGGTGATCTCGTAGGTGTCGCCGGTGACGACATCGACGAGTTGGGCCAGGGGACGCGCCGGTGCCTGCTGGGCGCGAGCGGGGGCCATGTTGGCCGCAACGCTGGCTGCCCCCAGAGCAGCGCCGGTCGCCGCGGCCCCGCCCATACCGGCGAGCTGCTCGCGGGAAACCGTGGGCGGCACGGCCACCGGGGCGGCCGCCATCGCGCCCGCAGCGCCCGCAGCGGCGCCGGCGGCCATGCCTGCACCCATCGCGCCGGCAGCGCCGGCAGCGGGGAACAGCGGGTCGGCGACGTCGTCGAAGCCGGGGATGTTGGCCATGCGGGAAGATGCCGGGGCCGCCGCGCGCGGCGCGGGTCGCGGCGCCGGTGCGGGGCGCGGGGCGGGCGCGGGGGCCGGTGCGCTCTGCATACCGCTCTGGTAGGCGCGCTCCTCCTCGTACAGCCGGCCGAGCGTGGGGGCGTCGACATTTTCGGCGAACACGGAGAAGCGCCCGGCCTTGAGGGACGGGTCGATCATGAAGCGCACCAGGGGCTCGCCCACGAAGAGGTAGCGCTTCTTCTCGGCCTGCGCCTTCACGAACTCGCTGACCTCGCGGGCGAGCTGCGGGTAGTACGGCGCCATGATGGGATCGTCATCGTTGGCGATCAAGATCGTGTACAGGGCCGGCGCGGTGTTCGCGCCGTTGATGACCAGGGTCTGGCCCTCCATCTCGTGAGCCGCCTGCTTGGCGAGCTTCTTGAAGGAGAACGGCGCCTGGGCGGCTCCGAAGATGCTGGAGACGCGGTCCTCAAAAATGTTCAGGAAGTTCACAGACGATCACCTTCCGCTTGTTCTTTTCTGTATCCCAATGCAAATGCGCATATCCAAACGATTATAGAGGATAGGCATCCTACGCCCCCGGCCGTCGCGAGTTCCACAGATGACACTCCGGCAATTTCCATAGGCCGCGCAAGGAGCACGGAGCCGACGGCGGCTGCGGCGGGGCAGGCGCCTGCGAGGGCGACGAATACGCGAGGCTCGCGTTCATCGAGGTAGGAGAGCCATGCGCGGCTAAGGAGCCAGGAGGCGCCGTAGGCGGCGGCGCAGCCCAGGGCGAGGGAGGCCAAGACGGCGGGCTGCACGATCGCCGCTACGGCAGCGCCTACGGGCAGCGCGCCGGCGCTTGCGCGCGCAGCGGCGAGCAGGGCGGCGAACAACGTGCCCGCCGCGCACGAGACAACAGCCGTGGGCGGGGCGAGCAGCAGGCCCGCGCAGGCGGCGGCGACGGGGGCCGCGGCTTGCGCGGAGCCGGTGGTGCACGCCGTGGCGGCAGCGGCGACGAAGGCGAGCGAGGCGCCGGGCTCCAGTCGGCCCCACACATACCACCAGGCGCCGGCGAGCGCGAGGGTCGCCACCACGGTGGGAATCCCCGCGACGAGCGGCGTGCTGTTCACGATGAGCATGAGAAAGCCGGTGAGGGCCAGCGCGGAGCCGATCTGGGGTGCCGCGCCCGCCGCCGCGCCGATCCCGGCTGCGGCCGCCAGGCGGGCTACGGGGTCGGTCACCTGCAGGGAGCCAAGCATGTCCCAGGCAACCAGGCCGACGCTCGTGGCGCCCAGCGCGCCGGCGGCCCAGCGCCGTGCCTGGGGCCAGCGGCTTCCCAGCCAGCCCTCGGCCGGATCGAGCTCCACGACGGCCTCGGCTGCATCGTCCTCATCGGCCGGGTCCGCCTCGCCTTCATCGGAGGTGAAGCGCGCGATGAGGCGGGCCAGGCTCCGGCACCCCTCGCGCGCATGCCCCAGGCGGGACAAAAACGGGTCGGCGAACGCGTCGACCGACGTCATGCGGTCCTCGGCATGGGGGGCGAGCGCCTGGATAAGGGCGTGTTCGGAGGCGGCGGGCACATCGGGCAGCAGCTCGCCGGGTGCGGTCACGCCGGCCTCGATATGGGCGAGGGACTCGGCGGGGGTTGGCGCGCGGAAGGGCGCTCGCGCGCACAGGGCCTCGTAGAGGACCGCGGCGAGGGCGAAGATGTCGGCGCGCTCGTCCACCTCGAAGCCGCTGAGCTGCTCGGGCGGCATATAGCCGATGGTGCCCCCGCGCGCCCCACCGAACCCTGCGGCACTGGCGAGCGTCGCCATGCCGAAGTCGGCCAGCTTGATGTGGCCGTTGCGGTCGATGAGCACGTTGGCGGGCTTGATGTCCAGGTGCAGCACGCCGTTTTCGTGCGCGTATGCCAGCGCCTGGGCGAGAGCGTCGGCGATGCAGGCGGTCTCGTCGTAGGTGAGCGAATGGCCGTCCACCTGCGCCAGGAACTCCTCGAGGTTCATGCCGTCGACGTATTCCATGACCAGGTAGGCATAGGCCTCGTCGTAGGTGAAGTCGATGACTTGCACGATGTTTGGGTGTTGCAGCATGCTGGCCGTGCGGGCCTCCGCGAGCGCCGCAGCGGTGGTTTCGGCGGCCGCCTGGTCGAGGTGGGAGGCCAGCGGCATGCGCTTGATGGCCACGCGGCGCTGCAGGCGCGCGTCCAGGCAGATCTCAACGCTGCCGAAGCCGCCGGTGGCGCGCGTCTCGAGCGGGCGATAGCGCTTGAGCAGCGCGGCGGCTGCGGTGCCGGCCGGGGCGGGGGGCTCTACGGGGCCGCCGGCGCGCCCGCGGGGGGCGGCAGATGGGCGCCGCGTGAGGCGCGACGATGTGGGAGGGAAAAGCGGCATGGCCATCCTCGCTGCATTTTGGGTACGTTTTCGGCGGTGCCGAGCTGATTTCGCGCATTGTAGCACGCGCGCGTGTGGAGCCTGTGGCGCGGCGGGCGGGCCGCAGACGGTATGATGGTGCCAAACGTATTCGGCAACACGGTGAGGAGGGCGCGTTGGAACAGGCGGACGGGCAAGAAGGCGGGCGTGCGGCCGCCTGCGAGCGCTTCATCGCCTCGGTGCGCGCCGAGCTGGCCCAGACCAACGAGCGCATGGAGCGGTTGAGGTGCACCGGCAAGGTGAAGACCGTCACGTACCGGCAGCTGTTCGCCAACCGGTCCACCCTCAAAGAGATCGATCGCCGGCTGCGGGACGTCGGCTTGTAGCCCGGCACCGCACCGTCCCCGCCGCGTCGCCTGCGGCCGCGCGCGGCGGACACCCTCACGTATTCGGCAGCTTCACGATAGGAGAGCACATGGAGTCCCTCTATAGAAAATACCGTCCGCTCACCTTTGAGAGCGTGGTGGGCCAGCAGCACATCGTATCCACGCTGGAGCATGCCGTGGCCGAAGGGCGCCTGTCCCATGCGTACCTGTTCTGCGGCCCGCGCGGCACGGGCAAGACCACCATGGCGCGCATCCTGGCCAAGTCGCTGCTGTGCGAGAAGGCCGAGGCCGCCCGTGCGGCGGGGGCGACCGGCTGCAACCCCGACGGCACCTGCCCGGAGTGCGAGGCCATCGCCGCCGGCACGCACCCGGATGTCTACGAGCTCGACGCCGCGAGCCGCACGGGCGTGGACAACGTGCGCGAGGAGATCATCAACTCGGTGAGCTTCGCTCCGGTGCGCGGCGCCTACAAGGTCTACATCATCGACGAGGTCCACATGCTCACCACAGCGGCGTTCAACGCGCTGCTCAAAACGCTCGAGGAGCCGCCAGCCCACGTGGTGTTCGTGCTGTGCACCACCGACCCGCAAAAGCTGCTGGAGACCATTCTGTCCCGCTGCCAGCGCTTCGACTTCCACCGCATCGCGAACGAGGACCTGGTGGCGCGGATGCGCTATATCTGCGGCGAGGAGGGCTTCGCGTTCGACGAGGAGGCCCTCGAGATCGTGGCGAAGCACGCGCGCGGCGGCATGCGCGACGCGCTGTCCACCCTTGAGCAGTTGTCGGTGTTCGGCGACGGGGCGGTGCGCGTGGCAGATGCTCGGGCGCTTTTGGGCGAGGTCGCCTCGACGGTGCTGGCCGAGTTCTCCTGCAAGATCGCGGTGCGCGACACGCCGGGTTTGTTCGGTTTGGTGCGCGCGCAGGTTGAGGAGGGCAACGACCTGCTCGAGCTGACGCGCGACCTGGTGGGCCACATGCGCGACGTCTACACCGCCGCGATCGCCGGCCCGCGCCCGGAGCTGTTTGACGGCACACCGGAGGAGGTGAGCGCCTATGTTGAGGAGGCGAAGCTGTTCGAGGGGGCCGACCGCTTGGCACGCACGCTGATGGTGCTCGACGACGCGGCGCTCGAGATGCGCAACGCCTCCGATGCGCGGCTGGTGCTCGAGATCGCGCTCACGCGCCTGGCGCGGCCGGAGGCCGATCTGACGCTGGAGGCCCTGGCCGAGCGCATCGCCCGCCTGGAGGTGCAGCTCGCCGCGGGGGTCCCGAGCGGCCCTGCCCGCGCTGAGGAGCTGGTGGGAACAGGCGCCGGTGCAGCTGCGGGTGCGCGGCAGGCGGCTGCTGGTCTGGGTGCGGGCACGGCGCCTGCGGCGACGGCGGGCCGAACGGCTGCCGCCGCAGGGACGGCCGCGGCCCCGCGCAAGGCCGGTGCGCTGCCGTGGGAGACGCCGACTGCGGCTCCGGCGGCGGGCCCGACGGCTGCTGCCCAGGTGCCGGCTGCTCCGGCGGCGGGCCCGGCAGCTCCAGGCGTTCCCGCCTCGAAGCCCGCTGAGTCTCCGGCGTCCGCGCACGCCCCGGCCGCCCCTGTCGCGCCGGTGCCAACTGCCCCGGCCTCTCAGGTTCCGACCGTTTCGGCGTCCGAGCACACTCCGGCTGCCCCGGTGGCTGCTCAGGCTGCTGTCCTGGCTCCGCAGCCGCTCGCTCCGGCGGCGGATCGGCGCGCGGAGGCACGGGCTGTTGAGGCCCCGGCTGTCGCCGCCGGGGAAGGCCCGGCTTCCGAGACCGCTGCGCAGGCGGCGTCGGGCGCGGCGGATCGGGCGCCTGCCGTCCCGGCAGCTCCGGTGCCCGCTGCCCCGGCCCCTGCCGCATCTGCCCCCGTCGCACCCGCTTCGGCCCCTGCTGCCTCGGCCTCGGCTTCTGCTGCTCCGGCGCGTCCTACGCGTGCCCAGCAGGACGAGGGGGTGGCGGCGGTCATGGAGCCCGCGGCCGCCTGCGCGGTGACACCGGCGGTCGACGATGCCGGCGAGCTGCAGCGCAAGTGGACCGATGTGGTCAAGCGCGTGGTGGCGGCACAGCCCTCGCGCGGCGCGTTGCTCCAGAGCTCACGCGCGCAGCGCGACGACGGCGAGACGCTCGTCGTCGGGTTCCCCAAGGGCTCGAACTTCGCCATCAAGATGATCGGGCGCCCCGATTCGCAGGCGGTTGTGCAGCCGATCGTGTGCGAGGTGTTCGGCAAACGCGTGGTGAGCTATGTGATGGACGGCGGCCCCCAGCCGCCGGCGGTTTCCGCTGAGGCTCCGGCGACCGCGGATCCTGCCTCCGCCACCTCGGCTGTCCATCCGGCCGCGGACCGGGACTCCGCAGCCTCTGCCGCTGCGTCGGGGCCTGCCTCGGAGGCTGCGGGCCCTGCCGTCGCTCCGGCGGCCGCCGACCGCGTCGGCGCTTCGACCCCTGCCGCTCCTGGCCCCGCTGTCGACCACACGAGCGGCCCGACCGTGCTGCCCGAGCGCGATGTGGAGGCCGACCGTCGGGCATGGGAGGACCAGGTCCCCTATGACGACGCGATGATCGCGGCCTACGCGGGAGACGACGAGGAGCTGCCGCCGTTCGATACGGGCGCGGCGCCGTCTTCCGCAGCGCCTGCTGCGACATCGTCGTCTCCGGCGCCGAGCTCGCCTGCCGCCCCGGAGGCGTCTCCGGTGCCCGCGCCGTCTGCCTCCCGTGCGGCGGCCAGGCCCTGGGAGCGCGCTGTGAACCCGGCAAACGCTCCGGCAGCAGCGGTTGCTCCGGCATCGGCGCCCGCTGTTGCCATGTCTGCCCCCGCCGCGTCCGCTCCCGCCGGGCCGACGCCCGCTGCCGTGCCCGGCTCCGGCTCTTCTGCATCCCCGGCCGCAGACTCCGCGCACCCCTTCTCCCACGAGGCCGAAGGGACCGATGCTCCGCAGACGGTCGAGGAGGCCAAGGCGATGCTGGGCAACATCTTCGGCGCGGGTGTGGTGTTCAAAGACGTGGAGGAGTAGCGCTCGAGCAGTGCTTTCGGAAGGCCGCCGCGGCGCCCCGTGATACGATGCCGTGCGTACATGCGCCCGGCTCCGCGGCCGTGAGGCGCGCAGCAGATAACACGAGGAGGGCCCTATGGCCGGAATGAACATGCAGCAGCTCATGAAGCAGGCGCAGCAGATGCAGAAGCAGCTCGCCGAGGCCGAGGCGAACATGAAGGACGTCTCGGTCGACGCCAGCGCTGGCGGCGGTATGGTCAAGGTGACGGTCAACGGCCTGATGCAGCTCGAGTCCATCACGATCGACCCCGATGCGGTGGACCCGGACGACATCGAGATGCTGCAGGATATGATCGTTGCCGCGGTGAACGAGGCCGTGCGCGGCGTGGGCGAGGTCGCCAACAAGCAGATGAGCGCCATCACCGGCGGCATGGGCGGCCTCAACATCCCCGGCATGCCGTTCTAGGAACGCATGGTTGGGCGCGGCTGGTTTCGCGTTGCTGGACGCTGCGGTCGCGCCGGATGTCTTGGGCGCTTCGGCATGCTGGGCCGGGGCGCCCCGTCGTTTCGATGCGAGCGGGCGGCGAGTTTGCAAGAGGCTGTTTGAGAGCTGCCGTCCCCTTTGGGCGGTGGCGTCGTGTGCGTATATGAAGGTTGGCGTGAGACGCAATGGGTGCAAATCGCAGTTTACAGATTCTGCTCGACGAGCTGGGCAGGTTGCCGGGAATCGGTCCCAAATCGGCTCAGCGAATCGCCTATCACCTGCTTGAGGCCGACGCCGAGGAGGCGCGTCGCCTGGCCGATGCCATCCTCATGGTGAAGGCGGAGGTGCACTTCTGCAGCCGCTGCTTCAACTACGCCACCGACGACGAATGCGCGATCTGCCAGGATATGGGTCGCGACCGCACGCAGGTTTGCGTGGTGGGCGAGCCGCGCGACGTGACCGCGATCGAGCGGACCGGGTCCTATCACGGGCTGTACCACGTGCTCGGCGGCGTGATCTCCCCCATGGACAAGATCGGTCCCGAGCAGCTGCATGTCCGCGAGCTGCTGGCGCGTTTGGGCGCAGAGCAGATCGAGGAGGTCATCATCGCCACGAACCCTAATATCGAAGGCGAGACCACCGCGAGTTACCTGGCGCGCACCATAAAACCGCTGGGCGTTGCCGTGAGCCGCCTGGCGAGCGGCCTGCCGGTGGGCGGCGATCTTGAATATGCCGACGAGCTCACCTTGGGCCGCGCGATCGAGGCCCGTCGCGCGCTGTAGAACTATCGAGGCGGGCAGCGGCCCGCCGCGCGCCCGCGCTGGTGACCGCGCGTCTCCGCAAACGGCGCCCGGTGCCTGCAGACGGCTGAATCGTACCGCGCTCAACCCGAATGTACATACCGTTCACCTATGGCAACTACCTGCGGATATAACGTTCACCGATAGGTTTAGATTCTCCGTTGTGTGAGCGTTCCCAGGGGTACAATGAGCCTGCATGTGAATTCGCCGCGCCTCCTCTGCGCGCGGTGCTTTCCCAGGAGCCTTATGACATCGCCATGAGGCTCCACGCACATAGCCGGGTGCCACGTGGCCCCGGCGCTTGAGCTTATATACCTAAACGAGAGGAGAGGGGTATATGGCACGTACGTTCAAGTCCATGGACGGCAACGAGGCCGCCGCATACGTTTCGTATGCGTTCACCGAGGTTGCGGGGATCTATCCCATCACGCCGTCCAGCCCGATGGCCGATCATGTGGACATCTGGGCAGCCCAGGGCAAGAAGAACATCTTCGGGACGCCCGTGAACGTGGTTGAGATGGAGTCCGAGGCGGGTGCCGCCGGCACCGTGCATGGCTCGCTGGGCGCCGGTGCCCTCACCACGACCTACACGGCTTCCCAGGGCCTGCTGCTCATGATCCCGAACATGTACAAGATCGCCGGCGAGCAGCTGCCGGGCGTCTTCCATGTGTCTGCCCGTACCGTGGCAACGCATGCGCTCAACATCTTCGGCGATCACTCCGATGTCATGGCGTGTCGTCAGACCGGCTTCGCCATGCTCGCCGAGAGCAACGTCCAGGAGGTCATGGACCTCGCCCCGGTGGCGCACCTGGCCGCTATCGAGGGCAAGACGCCGTTTTTGAACTTCTTCGACGGCTTCCGCACCAGCCACGAGATCCAGAAGGTCGCCACCTGGGACTACGAGGACCTCAAGGACATGTGCAACATGGAGGCGGTCCAGGAGTTCCGCGACCACGCGCTCAACCCGGAGCATCCGCACACCCGCGGCTCCCATGAGAACGGCGACATCTTCTTCCAGCACCGCGAGGCCTGCAACGGTGTGTACGACGCGCTGCCGGCGGTCGTCCAGGCGTACATGGACAAGGTGAATGCCAAGCTCGGCACCAACTACCACCTGTTCGATTACTACGGCGCCGAGGATGCCGACCGCGTGGTCGTGTGCATGGGCTCCTTCTGCGACACGCTCGAGGAAGTCATCGACTACCTGAATGCCCACGGCGAGAAGGTCGGCCTGGTGAAGGTCCGCCTGTACCGTCCGTGGTCGGTCAAGGACTTCGTGGCCGCGCTGCCCGCAACCGTCAAGAAGATCGCCGTGCTCGACCGCACCAAGGAGCCGGGCTCCATCGGCGAGCCGCTCTACCAGGATGTCGTGACCGCGCTCTACGAGGCCGGCCGCTCCGATCTTGTGGTCACCGGCGGCCGCTACGGCCTGGGCTCCAAGGACGAGCCGCCCGCGGCTGCCTTCGCCGTGTACAAGGAGCTCGAGAAGGACGCGCCGTCCCGCGAGTTCACCATCGGCATCGAGGACGACCTCACCCATCTGTCCCTGCCCATGGACCCGGCCGCTCCCAACACCGCGGCTGCGGGTACCATCGAGTGCAAGTTCTGGGGCCTGGGTGGCGACGGCACCGTCGGCGCCAACAAGAACTCGATCAAGATCATCGGCGACCACACCGACAAGTACGTGCAGGCCTACTTCCAGTACGACTCGAAGAAGACCGGCGGCGTCACCATCTCGCACCTGCGTTTCGGCGATTCCCCGATTCGCTCGCCCTACTATGTGACCAAGGCCGACTTCGTGGCATGCCACAACCCCAGCTACATCGTCAAGGGCTTCAAGATGGTCCGCGACGTCAAGCCGGGCGGCACGTTCCTGGTCAACTGCCAGTGGACGCCCGAGGAGTTCGCCTCCCACATGCCCGTCGAGGCCAAGCGCTACATCGCCAAGAACGACATCAACGTCTACCTGATCGACGCCATCGACCTGGCCGACAAGGTGGGCATGGGCAAGCGCACCAACACCGTGCTGCAGTCCGCGTTCTTCGCCCTGGCCGGCGTGCTGCCGCAGGCCGATGCGCTGCAGTACATGAAGGATGCCGCCACCAAGTCCTACTCCAAGAAGGGCCAGGCCATCGTCGAGGCCAACCACAAGGCCATCGACGCCGGCGCCACGGCGTTCCAGAAGTTCGAGGTGCCCGCCGATTGGGCGAATGCCACCGACGAGACGGCGACCTCCGAGCTCACCGCGAGCGAGAAGAGCGCCATCGCCAAGCAGGTCAAGGAGCTCATGGAGCCCATCGCCCGCATGGACGGTGACTCCCTGCCCGTCTCCGCGTTCAAGGATTGCGCCGACGGTCAGTTCGAGCTGGGCGCGTCGGCCTTCGAGAAGCGCGGCGTGGCCGTGCAGGTGCCGCACTGGGATGAGTCCAAGTGCATCCAGTGCAACCAGTGCGCCTACGTGTGCCCGCATGCCACGATCCGTCCGTTCGCGCTCACTGCGGACGAGCTCGCCGCGGCACCGGAGCACATCCGCACGCTCGATGTGAAGATCCCGAAGGACACCGGTTACAAGTTCGCCATCTCCATCAGCCCGCTCGACTGCATGGGCTGCACGAACTGCGCCAAGGTCTGCCCGAAGGACGCACTGACCATGATGCCCACCGAGGGCGAGCTCGCCGAGCAGGAGGTCTTCGACTACTGCGTGGCCAACGTCGCCGAGAAGCCCGAGCTGATCGGCAACAACGTCAAGTCCAGCCAGTTCAAGCAGCCGCTGCTTGAGTTCTCCGGCTCCTGCGCCGGCTGCGCCGAGACGGCCTACGCGCGCCTGGTGACCCAGGTCTGCGGCGACCGCATGTACATCTCCAACGCCACCGGCTGCTCCTCGATCTGGGGCAACCCGGCTGCCACCGCGCCGTTCTGCACCGATGCGAACGGTCACGGCCCGGCGTGGAACAACTCCCTGTTCGAGGACAACGCCGAGCACGGTCTGGGCCTGGAGCTGGGCTACAAGGCCGTCCAGGGCAAGCTCGTGGCGCTGTGCGAGGAGATGCTCTCCTGCGACAAGGCGACCGACGAGCTGAAGGCCGCTGCGACCGCATGGCTCGATGCGCGCAACGACGCCGAGGCCTCCAAGACCACCGCGGCTGCGCTGATCGCCGAGTGCGAGAAGTCCGAGTGCGAGAAGGCCGCTGAGCTGCTGGCCGACAAGGCATATCTCACCAAGAAGTCCTTCTGGATCTTCGGCGGCGACGGCTGGGCCTACGACATCGGCTTCGGCGGCTTGGACCACGTCCTGGCCACGGGCAACGATGTCAACGTCTTCGTGTTCGACACCGAGGTGTACTCCAACACCGGCGGTCAGGCCTCCAAGGCCTCGAACCTGGGTCAGGTTGCCCAGTTCGCCGCTGCCGGCAAGGGTGTCAACAAGAAGAGCCTGGCCGAGATCGCGATGAGCTACGGCTACGTGTACGTGGCGCAGGTCGCGATGGGCGCCAACCCCGCTCAGACGCTCAAGGCGATCCACGAGGCGGAGGCCTACCCGGGTCCGTCGCTGATCATCGGCTACAGCCCGTGCGAGATGCACTCCATCAAGCAGGGCGGCATGCAGAACTGCCAGGCCGAGATGAAGAAGGCCGTGGATTGCGGCTACTGGAACCTGTTCCGCTTCAACCCGGCTGCGCCGGCGGGCAAGAAGTTCGCGCTCGACTCCAAGGAGCCGTCCGGCGGCTACCGCGACTTCCTCATGAACGAGGCGCGCTATGCGTCCCTCACCCGCTCCTTCCCGGAGCGCGCCGAGAAGCTCTTCGAGGCGAATGAGGAAGCGGCCATGGCTCGCTTCAAGCACCTGCAGAAGCTCAAGACCGTCTACAACGAGGACTAGTCTTCGCCACGAGACACCCGCGCTGACGCGCACGAGGGGGGTCCGCAGCACGCAAGCTGCGGACCCCCTTTTCGTGCAGTTTGGGGACGGGGTCGTTTCGTACGTATGGGGCGCCAGTTTGGGGACGGGGTCGTTTCGTATGGGGATGTAGCTTGAGTCTGGGAACAGCGCTGATTCGCACATGGCAAACATATGAATCGACATCGCCTCCAATTCATTCACGGTCTGGGGACGGGCTCATTTCGTACGGTCTGGGGACGGGCTCATTTCGTATATATGCAGGCGCATGACAAGGATGCGAATTGGCCTCGTCCACCAGCTGCACGTTCGGGACTCAAATTCCATACACTCGGCTGGATTGTGACTGATGGGTACTGCCTTGCGATGGGTCGTGAGGCGTGGGTACGAGAAAATGCCCGCAGTCTTTCATCGTTCAATTTGCCTCCATTGCTATTCGTCCAGGGGGCTCGCCCCCGCATCTCGCTACCGCCCCACCACTGTCAGCTGTGTACGACTGTCAGCTGTGTCAAAAGCCATGCATCTTTTTCATTTGCAATTGATAAGAGGTGCAGGTAGATGATTTAGCGAGAAGAAGCGAGTGAATACGCTTTCGCTGATAGCGCTATCAAACCGTACACAGCTGACAATCGTGCACAGCTGACAGTGCTCCCGCCCCGTGCCCCGAATGAAGGCCCCGGTTCAGCCGTCCATATGACACCACAAACTACCGCGAGCAGTCTCTGAGGCACGGTTCGCAACGGGGTGCGACAGGGGATAGGACCGACCGGGGTTCCACATGCGGTTTGGGGACGGGGTCGTTTCGCATATGCGCTGGTAAACGGCAATAATTCGAATTGACCCCCGTCCACCAAACTGCGGGGCGAAACGAATCGACCCCGTCCCCAAGCTGCGGGGCGAAACGAAACGACCCCGTCCCCAAACTGCAGATGGCGGAATGTTACTCAATGAGCTTCTTGGCAGCTTTCCAGATACTGCTATTCATGAACGCCGAGATAACCTTGTCATCCTTTCGGTTTTCCGCAACCTGCATGAGCGCGCGCAGCTCTCCCCGGTCGGGATCGGTTTGATACTCCTCGTTTGAGGCGATAAGATTCGCCTTGGCGCGCACGAGGTCGACGATCTTGGCTGCATTGCAGCTCGTATTGGACCCTTCGATATCGAATGCGATGGTGGCTGGCAGGCCGTATCCACTGGTGAGGAAGTGGTTACCTACGAAGTCATTGGGATTGGCCGCCTTGTCCAGAACGGGGCTGTTCTTGGCATTCGTGAGCAGCACAACGGAGATGTGCTGCACCGGGTCAACGACAGTCAGCGTGCCGGTCCAGCCTGTATGGCCAACCGTTGCTGGGTCGGAAAGCGGGGAGAACGCCCATGAGTAGGCATTCTGACCCTTGCGTCGCCAGCCGAGCCCGTAGCTTGGATTGCTGTCCTTGGGTTTGATGAACTGGCCGGCGGCGTCGCCGTCGAAAAATCGCAGATTGCCATAGCCGCCGCGGTTCATGACGATCTGTGCAAGAACAGCGAGGTCGTGTGCGTTGGCGAACAGTCCCGCGTGACCCGAGATGCCGCCCATGGCGTAGAACGCCTTTTCGTCATGCGCTTCGCCTTGAATCGTGTCAGTGCGGATATTGTCGAAGCTGATGGCTCCATCGCGTGTGTTGCCGTTGAGCTCGGTGGCGGCGCAGTCGTCCTTGGAGAAACCATTATCGAGCGGATTGAACGTCACGTGCTCCAGTTGAAAGGGATCGAAGTAGGTATCGCGCATGAACTCATCCAACCGCTGTCCGCTCACGCGCTCCACGATGAACCCGAGAAGCATGTAGTCAACATCGGAGTATTTGGTGTCAGTGCCGGGCGCGTATTCCAGCGGTGTGTCGATAATCTTGCCGAGCACCTCGTCGCGTGATTGGGTGAAGAGGGCGGCGTTCGCGTGGCTATTGGGGATGGTTTTCTGCTCGGTGGGGGAGTAGTCGAGATTGTGGTACTGAGGGTCGGCGGGAAACCCGCCTGGTGTTCAAGGATCTCCTGAACGGTGAGGGTGTCTTTGCCCGGAATGGCGTCTCCCGGACGATCGTGGAACTCGGGGATGTAGGCGCTTACAAGATTTGTGACGTCGATTTTGCCATCTGACACGAGCTTTTGGATAGCCAGGTTGGTGGCATACATTTTCGTGTTGCTGGCGAGGTCATAGAGCGTGTCGTTGGTGACTTTGGCTCCACCGGAAAGTCGCTTGCCGTCAGGAGAGTATGAGTTGCACAGTCCGTATGAAGTCTGCTTGATGATGCGACCGTTGTGCGTCACGACGAGTTGGGCGGAGGTGAAGCCGTTGTCGATTTCGGCTTGGATGATTTCGTCGAGCAGTTTGAAGTTGTCGTTGTCTTTGTAGGAATCGGTGCTATCGACCAGTTCGGGGTAGCCGATGCGGACCTCAAGGGTGCCAGCGGTCTCATCCAGGCAACTCGCTTGCAGGCGGTTGTTGCCATCAAGCGCGATGTCTGAGATGTCGATTGAAGCCCAGCTATCGGCATTCACCTGGTTGAGAGGAAGTTCAGAGCCGTTGATATACAGCCTGAAGGAATCGGGGCTCTTTGTTTTTACCAAGACGGCGCCTTGTCCACTAAAGCCGAGAAACGTTGCGGTTGCGTTTGTGATAAGCGAGTCGTCGAAGGTGTCGTCATCGGCAAGAACTGGAAACGAAAGGTTGAGTTGGAAGCCGCCGTCCGCATTTACGCCCTGTGTGACTTTGCCGGCACTTCCGTTGCTCGCGGCATGTCCTGCCGATCCGTTTGCGGAGCCGTTGCCACAGCCGACGGTGGCAAGAGCGCTGCCGGCTGCCGCGATGAGCGCGCCGCCAAGCAGGACGTTGCGCCGAGAAAAGGCGAAGCTGCCTTGATTGGTCCTCATGATACTGACCCCTTTCTGCGACCTGAACGCAATTTGGGGACGGGGTCGTTTCGTATATGCGCTGGTAAACGGTGATAATACGAATCAATCCCGTCCCCAGAGTGAGCTTTGATCCCGTCCCCAAAGCGAGCTTGCACGGCTGAAAGTGCTCCTGCCCCGCGCCCCGAACGAAACGACCCCGTCCCCAAACTGCAAACTGCAGGGAGAACGAAACGACCCCGTCCCCAAACTGCACGAACCTTGCCTGGAGGATAGCGCTCCGCGGGAGTCTCGATGCAAAGTTGGTACGAATTGGGCATACCAGCGGCGCCAGCGGTTGGTTTGGGGCGGCGAGCGGTCGGTTTGCCTCCCAAGCGCAACCAAGGATGAAACAAAGTTTTACAATCGAGCGAAACACGTGACATGTTTGTTCTGTACGTGTTTAATGAAGGCAAGACGAAAGGGGCGACGCGATGTCATCGAGAGGGCTGCTGCCGCGGATACGCGAGCTCAAGCACGGGGCGAGCCCGGCCATGCGCAGCCTTGCCGAGGACGTGGCGCGCGACCCGCGAGCGGCGAGCACATGCTGCATCCGTGCCCTGGCGGATGCGAGCCACACGTCGCCCTCGACGGTGGTCCGGTTCTGCCGCAAGCTCGGGTGCGCCGGCTACAAAGAGTTCCAACGGGAGCTCGTGTTCGAACTGGCGTCGACCAGCGATGTCAACGATGTTGCGCTGGAAGACATCGTCCCGGGTGACGAGGCGGAGCGCGTACTGAGGAAGGTGATGCTAAGCAACACGCGCTCGATGGAGGCAACTGCACGCCTGATCGACCTGCACGCGCTTGAGGAGTGCGTGCGCCTGATCGACCGGTGCCGCGTGGTCGACCTCTACGGCGTGGGCGCCTCGCTTTTGGTGGCGCGCGACCTGGAGCAGAAGCTCGCCCGCGTGGACAAGGAGTGCCACGTGTACGAGGACCTGCATAGCCAGCTGCTGAGCGTCCGCAACATCCACGCCGATGACCTCGCCATCGTGTTCAGCTACTCGGGCCTCACGCGCGAGATGCTCGACATCGCCCGCAAGGCGCGGCGGCGCGGGGCAACCGTGGTGGCAGTGACGCGCGCCATGGGCGGTCAGCTTGCCGAGGAGGCCGATCTGGTGCTGGGCGTGGCGTCGAGCGAGCCGCTGGTGCGCAGCGGCGCGATGAGCTCGCGTCTGTCTCAGCTGCTGGTGGTGGATGCCCTGTACGCCCTGTACGTGACGAGAAACTACGAGCGCTGCACCGCAACGATGCTGCGCAATTTCGATGAGAAGAAACCGGAGGGAGCAACGAGTGCTTGATTTGGCGAAGCTGTCCACCGAGGCCCGCAACCCCGCAACGATGGATTTGGACCGCATGGACCCGATGGAGATCGCGTCTGCGATGAACCAGGAGGACGTGCACGCGGTGGCATCGGTGAGCGAGGTTCTGCCGCAGGTGGCGCAGGCAATCGAGTGGGCTACCGAGGCGCTGCAGGTCGGCGGGCGCATCATCTACATGGGCGCGGGCACGAGCGGGCGGCTGGGCGTGCTCGACGCCGTGGAATGCCCGCCGACCTTCGGCGTATCGCCCGATGCGGTGGTGGGCCTGATCGCCGGCGGCCAAGGGGCGTTCACGCGCGCGGTCGAAGGTGCCGAGGACAATGCGGCGTTGGGTGCCGACGACCTACGCGGCCTCGGCCTGGTGCCGCACGACGTGGTCATCGGTCTGGCGGCGAGCGGGCGCACGCCCTATGTGCTCGGCGGCCTGCGCTATGCGCGCGAGCTGGGCTGCAAGACGATCGCCATCGCCTGCAACCGGGGGTCGCAGATCGGCGCGGTGGCCGAGCTGGCGATTGAGCCGGTGCCCGGGCCCGAGGTGGTGACCGGTTCCACCCGCCTCAAGGCGGGAACCGTGCAGAAGCTCGTGCTCAACATGATTTCAACGGGCTCCATGGTGCGAACGGGCAAGGTGTACCAAAACCTTATGGTGGACGTGCAGCAAACCAATGAGAAGCTCGTCACCCGTGCCCAGAACATCGTGATGGCGGCAACCGAGTGCGCCCGCGATGAGGCGGTCGAGGCGCTCGACCAGGCTGACGGCCATGTGAAGACCGCCGTGGTCATGATCTTGGCCGGTCTGGATGCCCGGCAGGCCCGCGAGGCGCTCGAGCGGGCGCAGGGGCACGTGCGCGAGGCGATCGCCCCGCGCGGCTGACGATAGCTGCGTCGCGGTTAGCGCGGCGAGTTATAGAACAGGTAAAAGAGACGTCGCAGTCGAACGAAGGAGAGTGACATGAGCGACAAGGAGCTGAGTGAGAAGCTGCTCGAGCTGCTCGGCGGCAAGGGCAACGTGATGTCGAACGCGGCCTGCATGACGCGTCTGCGCGTGGGGGTGCGCGATGCGTCGAAGGTCGACGTGGCGGGCATCAAAGCGCTCGACGGCGTGATGGGCCTCGTTGAGGACGACACGATGCAGATCGTGCTGGGGCCCGGTAAGGTGAACAAGGTGCTGGAGGAGTTCTCAAAGCTCACCGGCATCGCCAAGGGCGAGGTTGCCGAGGACCTGAGCGTGGTCGACGCGGCCGCCGAGAACAAGGCCGCGCAGAAGGCCAAGTACGAGCGCAAGCCCGTGCAGGCGTTCATGAAGAAGATCGCCAACGTGTTCGTGGCGCTGCTGCCCGGCATCATCGCCGCCGGCCTTATCAACGGTATCTGCAACGTCATCAACGTCTCCACCGGCGATATGTTTGCGGGCGAGTGGTGGTACCAGGGCATTCGCTCCATGGGCTGGGCGCTGTTCGCCTATCTGCCGATTCTGGTGGGCTTCAACGCCGCCCGCGAGTTCGGCGGTTCGGGCGTGCTCGGCGGCATCGCCGGTATGATGTGCATCGCCAACGCGAGCATGCCGCTGCTGGCCCCCGGCACGGCCGATCCTGCCAGCGCCATCCTGCTGCCGCTCACCAATGCGGCCTACAACCCGGCTGCGGGCGGCATGATCGCCGCGCTCATCGCCGGCGCGTTCTTTGCGTTCCTCGAGAAGAACATCCGCAAGGTCATGCCAAGCGTGCTTGACACCTTCCTGAGCCCGCTTCTGGTGCTGATCATCGGCGCCTTCTCGATGATGCTCGTGATTCAGCCGCTCGGCGCGTTCCTGACCCAGGGGATCTACACCGTCGTGACCTTCGTGTATGAGAAGCTCGGCGCCGTGGGAGGCTTCATCCTGTCCGCCGGCTTCCTGCCGCTCGTATCGGTTGGCCTGCACCAGGCGCTGACGCCGATCCATGCGCTGCTGAACGATCCGAACGGGGCCACCCAGGGCATCAACTACCTGCTGCCCATCCTTATGATGGCTGGCGGCGGCCAGGTGGGTGCCGGCCTGGCGCTCTACTTCAAGAGCAAGAACAAGAAGCTCAAGAAGTTCGTGGCCGAGTCCATTCCCGTCGGTATTCTTGGCGTGGGCGAGCCGCTGATGTACGCGGTGACCCTGCCGCTGGTCAAGCCGTTCATCACCGCGTGCCTGGGCGCCGGCCTGGGCGGCATCATCGCCGCCCTGTTCCACATCGGCACCGTGTCCCAGGGCGTGTCTGGCCTGTTCGGCCTGCTCATCGTAGTGCCCGGCCAGCAGCTGGTGTATGTGCTCGCCATGCTGGCGGCCTACGCGGGCGGGTTCGTCCTCACCTGGTTCTTCGGTGTGGATGAGGAGAAGATCAACGCCTTCTACGGCGAGTAGGTGTCTGCGATGGGGCTGCCGCCGCTGGGTGTGCAGCCCCGTTTGCTGCGGCTTTGTGGGGCCGCGGGCAGGCGCTGTGTTGGCGACGCGTTCGCGCGATGTGCGTTCGTGCT
Organism: uncultured Collinsella sp.; assembly: GCA_902470695.1. GTDB lineage: Bacteria > Actinomycetota > Coriobacteriia > Coriobacteriales > Coriobacteriaceae > Collinsella. The sequence goes on along the minus strand of CABRHH010000003.1, from coordinate 48,622 downwards.
GGCGCCGTGCTCATGTCGAGCTGGGGCTGCGCCGGGCGTGCTGGCGCCGTGCTCATGTCGAGCTGGGGCTGCGCCGGTCTCGTGTCTATAGGTCCCGGGCCTTCTTCGCATGCGCGGGGAAGGCCTTTTGCAAGGCACGGAGCGGTGGCTGCATGCGAGCGGTGGGGGCGGTGGCTGCATGCAAGGCGGGGGCGAGGTTGAGCATCGTGCCCACATACGGACGGCGGGCAGGCGATGCGCGCTTTGCGACAATGGCGATTCGAGAACAAGGATGGGATAGACGTTGAACACGGGCATTTCGGTATATTTCAGCGCGGGGATGGCCTATAACGAGCGTATGATCGAGCGGGCCCGACGCGCGGGCGCCACGATGGCGTTCACCTCGATGCATATTCCCGAGGAGGAGGGTGTCGACTATCGGCGCGACGCACGTCACCTGTTGGGCATGCTGCACGACGCGGGGATGTCTCTCATCGTGGATGTGGGGCCCGAGACCTGCGAGAAACTCGGTTGCTCGCGCATCGAGGACCTGGCCGACCTGGGTATCACGTACGTGCGCCTCGACTACGGTTTCTCGCCCGAGGAGACGGTGCGGCTGTCGCGGATGTTTCATATCGTGTGCAACGCTTCGACGGTGACGAAGGCTGAGTTGACGGCGTGGCGCGCAGCGGGGGCGGACCTCTCACGGTTCGCTGCGTGCCACAACTACTATCCCAAACAGTTCACGGGGCTGACGCTTGAGGACGTGCGTGCCATGAACGAGCGGCTTGCAGCTTTCGGGTTCGAGGCGATCGGTTTCGTGCCTGGCGATGGTGACTTGCGCGGGCCCCTGCATGAGGGTTTGCCTACGGTCGAGGCGCATCGCGGGCGGCGGGATGATGTGGTGCTCAACATGCTCGAGATGGCGTTTGCCGCGGGGTGCGATACGGTGCTGGTGGGCGATCCTGGTTTGAGCGCGCGCGGCTGGGAGCGTTTCTCCCAGGTGTCCGCCGGCTATGTTGAGCTGGCGTGCAGCCTGGACGAGGGGTATGGGTATCTGCTTGGACAGGTCCATCACGACCGTCCGGATTCGAGCGCGCATATCATCCGTTCTCAGGAATCGCGGACGAGTTTGAAGCCCTCCGCAGCGATTGCGGCCGACACGCATGCGGGGTGTGCGCGTCCCAGGGGCTCGATTGCCGTGTCCAACAGCAAGTATCTACGCTACGAGGGCGAACTCGAGATCGCGCGGGTCGACCTGCCGGGTGATGCGCGCATGAACGTGGTAGGACGGGTTGCCGAGCATGATTGCCGCCTGCTCCCGTATATCCGCAATGGCTTCGGCTTCAAACTGGTCTAGAGCGCGCTTTCAATTTGGGGACGGGGTCGATTCGTACGCAATTTGGGGACGGGGTCGATTCGTACGAATGGACCCCTCTCTTTACATTGCGGTGTGAATTGTTCTGCTGCTCAGGCTTTGCTTGCAGCCCCAGATTGGTCCCGCCCCCAAGCCGCAGACTGTCAAACTGGGGGAGGACCTAGGAGGTGCTCGGCTGGTTCACATCTGCCGAGCACCGGGCTGCGTTGGGCTCTACGGTGCAGGCACAGGGAAACGACCGCAGATCCCTGCATACGAAACGACCCCGTCCCCAAACTGACAAACTGCACCCAATGGGCGCACTCAAGCCGCATGACCGTCTATGGGTGCGGCGGGGCGCTGCGCCTAAAGCGGCTGGGTGTCACCTGGGCGTATCGGCGAAACGCTTCGGAAAATGCCCCTTGGTTCCTATATCCTACCTGCGCCGCCACTTCTGCGATGCTCGTGCAGCCTGACGCGAGGATCAGCTTTGCCCGTTCGAGGCGGGCGGTTCGTACATAAGCTTGCGGGGTCGTGTGCTTCACATCGTGAAATGCTTGAATGAGCGTGCTCATGCCGATGTGAAGGGCGGCGCTGATGGCGCGGGTGGAGAGGTCGGCGGCTAGGTTGCCCTCAATCAGAGCGCACGCGCTGGTGACGATGCCGGTGCTGGACGCGCTTGCACACCGGCTGCACTGCTCGCTGGACGCCGTGGCGTCGAGCAGCAAAACGAGTGCCTCGCATACCTTGGCCTGGTAATAGGCTCCAGCGCGCTGGGCACTCGGCCGAGCGGCCGCAAGTTCTCGAAACAGCGCGGGAAGGCCGCAAATTTCGCGTGTTCCATCGAGCTCGCCGATCGCCTTCGCAATATCGCGTGCCCGGCAGGAGAGCTGGGCGGCGTAGCGGGACAGCGCTTCGGGTGCGAACGTGATGGTGGTAGAGGCGAAGCGGTCAGCTCCGTTGATGTGCTGCAGATACGGTCGTCCGCGCCAGGCATAGCCGATCAGCGCTTCTCGTTGACGTGTTTTCGAGGTAGGGACATAGGCTGGCATCTGCTGCTCGAACAGGCCGAAACACAGGAAATCGACGGTGTCGACGCAAAACGAAGTGTCGGCGTGCATGGAAAGGTCCATGGACGAGATGACCGTGGTCTCATCGAGCGCCTGATACCAGTAGTGACCGCGGCCCCGGTGCGGGTCGATGCGAAATGTCGTTCCGCTGCACCGCATGCATGGCGCGCTCGGTGCATTGCAAGGCGTGTGAGCGGGCATCTCGAAGGCACCCATGCCGCGCATCGAAGCGTCGAACATCGTGTGCAGCGCAGAGGGTCCCGGTATCCTCAGTGCGCGATTTTCGGCACGATTGCACCCGTGTTCGGCGGGATTGCGTATATCGCACGTTGTAGGCTCCATGGGTCGCCTCCTCACGTAATGTAAAAGTAAGTAGAGTCTAACAATACGGATGCGAGGAGGGAAGGGAGAGGATGCAGATGCCAGACGTACGGGGGCCATCGAGGTCCCGTGAGTCCGGGGAGTCTCGTGTGCCGATCGTGCCCCCGATGGCGCCTCGCTCCCGTCGCAGAATCGATCCGCGTGCATCGCTGCTCGTGCTGGCGCTTCTGAACGTGCAGCTGCTGCTTTCGGCCCCTTTGTGGGCGGAGTGGGCGGTCATCGCGCTATGCGCCGGATGCATGGTTTATAGCGGGTGCGCTCGGGCGTTGGTGCGCTGGGCGGCTGTATACGCGGCGTTTCTCGGTATCGGGTTCGGGCTTGCCGCATTCGGCGGCATGGCTGCATCTACCTTTGCCGCGATGATTCTGATGTACCGCCGCGTGATTCCGCTGGGTATGTTCGCGGCGAACATGATGGCTACGGTGAAAACGGGGGAGCTCGCATGCGCGTTCCAGGCGCTGCGCTTCTCGTCGCGTCTTACGGTGGCGCTGTGCGTGGCGTTTCGATTCTTTCCCACGATGCGTCGCGAATTTGCCGCGGTGCGCGATGCCATGCGCACGCGCGGTCTTGATCTGACGCCCGTTTCGGTGCTGCGCCATCCGCTGCTGACAGTTGAGCGTCTTTTGGTGCCCCTGATGGGGCGGCTGGGAATTATCGGTGACGAGCTGGGGAATGCCGTGGTGGCGCGTGGGGCCGATACCGATTCTGCGCGTACGTCGTATTATCGCCTGGCGTTTTCGGTCGCAGATGCGGTGCTGCTGATCGCGATCCTGGCCGTGCTGGCCCTCTCGGTTGGGGCGAAGGCGGTCGGTGCCGCATGAGCGGATGGAGCGAGGCGCAAAGCGGGCGTGATGCGTGCGAGGCGGCGGTCGAGTTTCGCCATGTGACGTTTTGCTATCGAGGAGCCGAGCGCGCCGCCGTGCGTGATGTCTCGTTGCGCGTCGAACGCGGCGCGGTCGTGGTGATCACGGGGGAATCGGGTTGCGGCAAGACGACGCTGATGCGCATGGTGAATGCGCTGATCCCGCTGGCGTATCAGGGGGATGGTGCGGGCGAGGTCTTGGTGGCGGGCCGTGCGGTGAGGGATTGGACGACAAGCGCTCTGGCTGGGACCGTGGGCTCGGTGTTCCAAAACCCCCGAAGCCAGTTCGTCAACGCCGATGTGGCCTCAGAGATCGCATTCGGATGCGAGAACCTTGGCGTTCCGTGCGAGGAGATGAGGCGGCGGGTGGCTGCTGCGGCGGCGCGCTTCAAGATATCCCATCTGCTTGAACGTGAAATCGCGGGGCTATCGGGCGGACAGCGCCAGATGGTTATGCTCGCATGCGCTGCTGCGATGGATCCAGATATCTATGTGCTCGATGAGCCCACGTCATCGCTCGACGTGCCGGCCATGAGCGTGCTGGGCCATGCGATTGAGGGCTTGAAGACCGCGGGCAAGACCGTGCTTGTATTTGAACATCGACTGTGGTGGCTCGCCGATGTGGCCGATCGCATTGTGGTGATGCGTGATGGTGCCCTTCTGGGTGAATACGCCATGGAGGAGTTCGCTCGCATTCCCATAGCTGAGCGCATGGCGTGGGGTCTACGTGCCACGAGCGTGGCGGAGATGGAAGAAGGTTTCGTCTCGTGCGGAGCGGCGGTCCGGGCGGGTGCGCAGGAGGATGTTGCAGATGACGGTGCCGGCGGATCTGTCGTTGCAGTCGCCGATGCTGCAGATGGGGCGGTTGTTGAGCATCGGATGCGGCGGGTGACCCCATTGCACGGCACGCCCCCTGTCGTGCGCGCCGAGGACCTCGTGGTTGAGTACCGCCGTGCGCAGCGGGTGCTGGACGGGCTCGATGTGTCGCTTGAGCCGGGGCGCATCGTGGCGTTGGCGGGGAGCAACGGTGCCGGAAAAACGACGCTTGCGCGCTGTTTGGCGGGACTTATGAGGCAGCGGAGCGGCTCGGTGTCCGTTGAGGGCCGTCGCCTGTCAGGGCGCCGTCGCCGCGGACAGGTGTACCTGGTCATGCAGGAACCCGCTTACCAGCTGTTTTCCAGTTCGGTAGAAGGGGAGCTTCGGCTGTCGCTGGAGGGCGTGCGCATGTCGGCCGATGCGGTCGACCGCTGCGTTGCGAACATGGTTGCCAGCATGGGTTTGGAGGGTTTGGAGAGAGTCCATCCCCTGGCACTGTCTGGGGGCCAGCGCCAGCGTCTCTCGATTGGGGCGGGCGTGCTGTATGGGGCTCACGCCATCGTGCTGGATGAGCCTACCAGCGGGCTCGACGGGGCGAGCATGGTTCGAATCGCCTCGTGTTTGCGAGCGCTGGCGCAAAAGGGGATTGGAATTTGCGTGATAACACACGATTTTGAATTTATGTGTGCGGCATGCGACGAGGTGCTGTGTTTGCGGGATGGCCGCATCGGCGAACGGATTTTGGTGGGGAGGGAGCGTATGGCGCGTTTGGAGGCCTTGTTTGGCTTCGGATAATGTCCGTGCCCGCGCGCGGCAAATCCATCCCGTGCAGGCATATCGGTGCATGTTGAATGTAAAGAGAAAGGGGTGCTGTCATGGCACACACTATCGACGCCCAAGCGAGTGCTCAGCGAGGGCTTACCGCTAAGGATTTCGTGTTCATCGCAGTGTTCGGTCTGCTGCTGTTTGCCATCTTCATGGCGTTTTCGGTTGCCTTCGGTGCAAACGCCAATCTGGTATGGTTTACCCACGCTGTGGGGTCTGTGCCTGCGGGGGTCGTGTGGATGTACCTGTTCCGGCGCGTTTCCAAGCGCGGCGCGGCTGTCGTCATGGGGGTCATCGTGGCGATCGTTGGGTTCTTGATGGGCATGTTCTGGACGGGGCCTGTTGGCATATTCGTCGGTGCGTTGCTAGCCGAAGTGGTGATGGGCGCACCGGGGCGGCGCAGCGCGATGCGCATCGCCGTTGCATTTGCGGTGTTCGTGCTGTCTTTCTGGGTTGGGCACATCTCGCTCGTGTTGCTGAGCGGGCAGGCGTATGTCGAGATGTGCGTGGCAGCGGGGCTCGATGCTTCGTACGGGCAGGCGTTGGTTGACTTTATCTACTCCCCATGGGCGCTCGTGGCAGGGGGCGCCACCATCCCTGGCGCGCTTGCGGGTTCGCTTCTGGGGGTAGCGCTCTTCAAGAAACACTTCGCACGCCTGTCGGCCTGACATGCAATTTGGGGACGGGGTCGTTTCGTACAGCGTTTACAAGCGCCTGTGCAAAAGGGACTGCGGACGAAAAGTTGGACGCCCCGCGTCCGTTTGGAGGTCCGCATGAGCTATCCTGAGGGCATGTTCGAGAGGGCGCGCGAGCTCGCCGCCGAGGGCCTGGGCGCCCGTTCGATAGGGCGCGAGCTCGGCGTGAGCAGGATGACCGCCTGGCGGCTCGCCGCCGGGCGGTGCGAAGGGAGCGCGGCCGAGATGGCGAGACGCGTGTACGACCCGCCCGCGACGGGGCCGCTGGCCGGCCTGGAGCCGGCCCAGATAGAGAACCTGCTGCTCAGGGCGGTGTTGGACGACCTAAAAGGGGGAGGCTCGCACCCGGCTTCGATGTCGAACAGGAGCAAGTGCGAGCTCGGCGAGAGATTGAGGCGGGCGACCGGCCTGCCCCTCCGCTGCGTCACCGCTTTCTTGAGGATATCGAGGAGCTCCTATGAGTGCCACCGCGCCAGGCTCGGCCGGGACAGGCACGGGCGGCTGCGCCCGCTCGTCGCCGACGCCTTCGAGGCGGTGCGGCGGCGCGGCTACCGAGCGGTCCGCGCCGAGCTGCGGCGGCGCGGCGTGCGCGTCTCGGAGAAGGTCGTCCGCAGGCTGATGCGCGAGCAGGGCCTCAGCGCCGCCAGGCCCCGCCGCCGCAGGCGGGGCAGCTACGCCGGCGAGGTCTCGCCCGCCCCGCCGAACCTGCCGCTGCGCGACGACGGGACCCACGGGTTCCGGGCGGCGGCCCCCAGCGAGCTGTGGGTCACCGACATCACCGAGTTCGGGCTCCCGTGCGGGGAGAAGTGCTACCTGAGCCCGGTGATCGACTGCTTCGACGGGCGCCCGGTGGCCTGGACGGCGGCCCGGCGGGCGACCGGGGCGATGACCGTCGAGAGCCTCGAGCTGGCGTGCGCGGCCCTGGCTCCCGGCGAGGCCCCGGTCGCCCGCACCGACAGGGGGTCGCACTACCGATCGGCGGCCTGGGCCGCCGCATGCGAGCGGCGCGGCCTCACCCGGAGCATGTCGCGCAAGGGCAGGAGCGGGGACAACGCCCGCGCCGAGGGGTTCTTCGGCCTGCTCAAGTGCGAGTTCTTCCACGGGAGGGACCGGGCGGGCGCGGCCGCCCGGGAGTTCATCCCGATGCTCAACGAGTGGATGCGGTGGTTCCGCTCGGGCCGCATGTCCCAGGCGCTCGGCTGGCTCACGCCCGACGAGCACCGCCTTGCGCTGGGCTATGCGGTGTAGGTACAAGAAAATGTCCGCAGTCCCAAACGACCCCGTCCCCGGATCGTCGTCCCCGGGTCGTGCCCAGATTGCAGCCTCATTCCCAGATTGAAGCGGGATGCACCTGGGGATGAGAGAGCTTCGCGCCAACCGGAGACGGGGCCGCTTCGCCTGTACGAAACGACCCCGTCCCCAAATTGAAAATGGCGGGTTAGGCGCCGAGCAGCTCGCGCTTCATGCTCGCGGCGGCCTTCTTGCCGGCGCCCATGGCCAGGATAACCGTGGCGGCGCCGGTCACGATGTCGCCGCCGGCCCAGACCTTCGGGTTGGACGTGCGACCGTCTTCATCGGCGTCCACCAGGCCCCAGCGGTTGAGCTCCACATCGGCGCACAGCTTGGCGAACGGGTTCGCGCGCGTGCCGATAGCGGTGATGGCCACGTCGCAGGGAATCTCGAAGGCCGAATCGGCTACCGGGATCGGACGACGGCGCCCGGAGGCGTCCGGCTCACCGAGCTCCATGCGCTCAAGCACCACAGAGTTCACGAAGCCGTCCTCGCCCGCCTTGAACTCGAGCGGGTTGGCGAGCTCCAGCACCTTCACGCCCTCTTCCTTGGCGTGGTGCACCTCGGCCAGACGCGCGGGCATCTCGGCCTCGGTGCGGCGGTAGGCCAGCGTGACGCTCTCGGCGCCCAGGCGCAGCGCGGTGCGCGCGGCGTCCATGGCCACGTTGCCGCCGCCGAAGACCACCACGTGCTTGCCCTGACGGATGGGCGTGTCGTAGACGGGGAAGTCGTAGGCGTGCATGAGGTTGGTGCGCGTGAGGTACTCGTTGGCGCAGTACACGCCGGGCAGATTCTCGCCCGGGACGTGCAGAAAGCGCGGCAGGCCCGCACCCACGGCTAGGTAGAGCGCGTCGAAGCCCTCTTCGTTGAAGAGTTCATCGGCGTCGAAGAGGCGGCCGGCTACGGAGTTGTACTCAAAGTGGACGCCCAGCTGCTCCAGGCCCTCGATCTCGCGCTTCACGATGGCCTTGGGCAGACGGAACTCGGGGATGCCGTAGGTGAGTACGCCGCCGCCGGTGAAGAACGCCTCGAACACGGTGACGTCGAAGCCCTCGCGTGCCAGCTCGCCGGCACACGCGATGCCGGAGGGGCCGGAACCCACGATGGCGACCTTCTTGCCGTTCGCCGGCTTGCACTCGGGGGCGCGGCCCACCTCGTCGGCCATGTCGCCCACCATGCGCTCAAGCTGGCCGATGGCCACTGGCTCGCCCTTGCGGCCCAGGATGCACTTGCCTTCGCACTGGGTCTCCTGCGGGCACACGCGGCCGCAGACGGACGGCAGCAGGTTGTCACCCTTGATGGACTCCAGCGCGCCGGCCCAGTCCTCCTCGCGAATCTTGGCGATGAACTGGGGGATGTGCACGCCCACCGGGCAGCCGTCCATGCACAGGGGCTTTTTGCAGTCCAGGCAGCGGTTGGCCTCGGCGATGGCGTTTTCCTTGGTGTAGCCGGTGTCGACCGGGCGGAAATCGCAGGCGCGCTCGGCGGCAGGTTCCTCGTTGGGGGCGGTACGGGGGGCGCCGATGTTGGGGCGGTATTTCTTTACTTCTGGCATGCGCAAGCCTCCTGGTGGTGCGTGATGGACGCGGCTTCCTCGGTGCGATACGTCGCCTGGCGGCGGGACAGGTCATCCCAGTCCACCACGGTGGCATCGAAATCGGGGCCGTCGACGCAGGCGAACTTGGTCTCGCCGCCCACCTCGACGCGGCAGCAGCCGCACATGCCGGTGCCGTCCACCATGATGGGGTTCAGGCTGGCGATGATCGGAATCTTGTGCTTCTGGCAGGTGAGGGTGGAGAACTTCATCATCGGCACGGGGCCCACGCAGAAGGCGCGGTCGATCGCGTCGGTCTCGCAGAGGCGCTCGAGCGGCAGGGTCACCACGCCCTTTTCGCCCATGGTGCCGTCGTCGGTGGTGACGAACAGGCCGGCCAGCGGCAGCGCGTCGAACTGCTCGTGCAGCAGGACGAGGTCCTTGGTGCGGGCGCCCATGATGACGTAGACATTCTTGCCCTGCTCGCAGAGCATGCGGGCCACAGGGTAGGCGATGGCCAGGCCCACGCCGCCGCCCACGACGGCCACGGAGTCACCCTCGATCTCGGTGGGGCAGCCCAGAGGACCGGTGACATCCTGGATGAAATCTCCCTCGTTCAGCTGGGAGAGGCATTGAGTCGTCTTGCCGATCACCATGAAGATGAACTCGATCCAGCCCTCCTCGGCGTTCCAGTTGGCGAAGGTGAACGGCACGCGCTCACCCGTCTCGTCAACGCGCACCATGAGGAACTGGCCGGCATGCGCCTTCTTGGCCATCCTCGGGGCGTGGACGCGGAACTCGAAGACCTTCTCCGAGAACTGCGTCTTTTTCAGGATTTCAAACATAGAACCCCTCTCTATAAGTGCGGCGTGGTTCTCGACGGGTGCCGACACCGTGCGCCGCGGGCAACCGAGTCGATGTCGGGCGCAGGCGAGTTCGCGCACGACTGGCACCAGTATACCGCCCGCGTGCACTTGAAACGAGGTGTATACGGGCGGTATTGCGAGTGCATTCCATATGGTTTTGGGCGGGGGAGGGGTTGGTGTGCGTTGGATGGCGACGCTGGGCTGCCTGGGGCGCGCCGGGGCCGGGTTGCCTGGCGTTCGCCGGGGTGGGATGCCGGGGGAGGGCTGCTTGCGGCGCGCCGGGGTTGGGTTTTGAGTTCCGACTGTCTGGCAGATGCTGGGCCAGGCTGCCCTGGGTGTCTGAGGGTGCGCCGGCGCTGGGGTTTGAGTTTCGCCAATCTGGTGGTGCCAGGGACGGGTTGTTTGGCGGGCCATCTGCACGATTTCGGGTTCGCGTTGTGTCCATCGGACAGGTCGTCGGACAAATAGGGTTCGTGTTTCGTCCATCGGGCAAACCAGGGTTCGTGGCCTGGCCGTTTGGGGGCGAAAAATAGCCCCAGACGGCCGAAATCCGCACCTGGGATCCGCCGACGGCCGGAATCCGCACCTGGGATTCCCCAACGGCCGAGACCCGAACCCGGGATTCGCCGACGGTCGAAATCCGCACCTGGGATTCCCCAACGGCCGAGACCCGAACCCGGGATTCGCCGACGGCCGGAATCCGAACCCGGAACCCGCCGACGGTCGAAATCCGCACCCGGAACCCGCCGACGGTCGAAATCCGAACCCGGAGTGCACCGTTGTCCGGCGTCGGTTGAAACGGTGGACGGCTCGCGGTGACGGAGCGGTTCGTGACGAGCCTCCGCACTGACCGGCAGTGGGCGAGTTGGCGCGGTAGGGCCCAGGGTGACGGTCTCGCCGCGCGGTATTGCTCGGCATAACCGAATGCTAACGAACCCACGGTATCATGGGTGCGTTCATGTTGCGAAGAAGTGGTCCAGCCGGCTGGTTTCCGAGCATCAAGGGCGTAGCAGACGTGGAGGAGCACGCTGCGCATCGGTTGAGAAGGGGTGCCCATGGGAAGGCCTGCGGGTCGGATGGGGACGGGAGGCGGCTTGTGCCCCACAGGATACTGATAGCGGAAGACGAGCCGGGTCTGCTCGACGTGCTGGTGCAGCTGTTCGAGCACGCCGGCTTCGAGACCGTAGGCGCCCCCGATGGCCTCGCGGGCCTGCAGGCGTTCGAGCGCGGGCACTTCGACCTGGTAATCCTTGATGTGATGATGCCCAAGATCGACGGGTTTGCGCTATGCGAGGCGATACGCGCCAAAAGCGCCGTCCCCATCATGGTCCTCACGGCCCTCTCCGCCGAGGACGACCAGCTGCGCGCGTTTCGCCTGCTCGCCGACGACTACGTGACCAAACCGTTCTCGCTCCCCGTGCTGCTGGAACGGGCCCGGGCGCTTCTGCGTCGCGCGTCGGCCAAGGGGTCGCAGGCTCGGGCGCCCGGTGCGAATCTGCTGTGCGTGGGCGATCTGCAGATGGACGCGGATGCGCGTGAGGCACGGCGCGCAGGGGCGGCGCTTGCGCTCACGCGGAGCGAGTTCGACATTCTGCTGAGGATGGCGGCGCGTCCGGGTAGGGTGTTCGGCCACGCCGAGATCGCCGCGATAGCCGCCGGCGATGAGTGCCAGTGGGCGGGGACGGAAGGGTCGGCCAAGCTGCATGTGATGAACATCCGGCGCAAGGCGGGCTACGACGTGATCGAGACGGTGAGGGGCGTGGGCTACCGTGTTCCGAAAGATCTCTGAGAGCATAACGGCCAAGGTGTTCCTGCTGGTGTTTGCTGCCCTCACGGCCAGCTGCATCGGGCTGTACCTGATCGTTGCCGCGGTGTTCCCCGAAAGTTACGGCGCCGTTACCGCGGCAGGCACGCAGAAGGCCGTGGACGCGCTCATGGCGCAGGCCGAGGGGGCAACGCCAGATGAGCTCTGCCGGGTGGCCGGGGAGTGGGCCGCGCGCAACGCGGCGGTCGTGTCGGTGACCATCGACGGTTCAACGTGCGCGTTCGGTGCCGAGCCGCCTGCCGGTGCAGAGGCGGCCTACACGATTGCGACGTCCGTGGAGCTTGCGGACGGGCGGCAGGCCTATCTGGGCATTACGGATGCGTCGGGCACCCTCGAGGCGATCGGCGGCGCGTTCGGCAGGCTCTTTGCTCCGGCCCTCGCGCTGATTGCGGCGGTATCGCTGGTCATCTCATGGGCGTGCAGCCGCCTCGTTGCCCGACCGGTCGTCGTGCTTTCCGATATATCGGGGAGATTGGCGCGTCTCGATATGACGTGGCGTGCCGACGAACACCGCGCCGACGAGCTGGGCACGCTCGCGCGGAGCCTGAATTCGATGGCCGACCGCCTGATGGAGACGATCGGCGGGCTCGAACGCGCCAACGCCGAGCTAGCGCGCGACGCTGCCGAGGCGCGCAGCCGCGAACGGCGGCGGCGAGATTTCTTCGCGGCGGCGTCCCACGAGCTCAAAACCCCGCTCGCGGTGGCGCGCGCTCAGACGGAAGGCATGATGCTCGGCATCGGGGACTTCTCGGATTACGGTGCGCACCTGCCGCAGGTGGTCGCGGCTGTCGACCGCATGGATGCCCTCGTGCGCGAAATGCTGGAGGCGGCCCGCGTCGACGAGTCGGCGGGTGCTGCGGAGGAACTCGACCTTGCCGACGAGGTCGCCCGCTCCCGCACACGGGTGCTGCCGCTCGCCGAAGGGCGCACGGTGGACCTGCGGGTTGCCGATACAGAGTCCTTCCCCGTTCGAGCCCATCGCCACCAGATCGAGCTTGCCCTGGATAACGTGCTCGCCAACGCCGCGCTCCACGCCCCCGCGGGCTCTCGTGCCGAGATTCGCTTGAGCGGCGGGGTGCTCACGGTTGAGAATCCCTGCGGTCCGATTTCGTCCGAAGATGCGGCGCGACTGTTCGAAGCGTTCTTCCGACCGGATCCGTCGCGCTCGGCCGACAGCGGTGGGACGGGTCTCGGCCTCTATCTGGTCAAGTCGGCCCTCGACGCGCTTGGCGTCTCCTGTGAAGTCGATGCGGCAGACGGCACATTCAGCTTCATGGCCGATTTCCGCCCCTGTGCAGCCGCGGCTCTGGTGCCTGCTTTGGCCTCGGCACCTACTGCAGCCTCGGCACCGGCGCCCGCCACGCCCGCCACGGCCCCGGCGCTTGCTGCAGCCTCGGCACCCGCTGCAACTTTGGTTCCCATGTTCGCTACGGCCGCCACGGCCACGGACCCCGCCCCAGCCCCCGCGACGTCCAAAGCCACCCGCTCCCCGTCGCAAACCGAAACCTAACGGCATACGAACCGCCCGCTCACTCCCGCCCCGTCAGAATCGTCGGCAGAAGGTGCGGGTTGGGATGCCTGCGCCATGAAGGCGAAAGGCGGTTCACATGTCATTTCCACGGCGGGCGCTGCTCTATCTGGCGCGCAAGCGGGGCAAGACGCTCACCCTCCTGCTCATCCTGTTCACCGTCGCGGTCCTGGCGCTCTCGAGCTGGTCGGTGCGGCAAGCCGCGCAGACGGCGCAGCTCAACGTTCGCCAGGCGCTCGGCGGCGAGCTCACTCTCAAGCAAGACGAGCAGGACCCTTCCAACTGGAAAAACGAGAGCGTTCCCGGTTTCGGCGTGCGCACGGTGTTCGCGGGTACGCCCATCGACGTCTCACTGGCAACGCGCGTTGTGGACGAGGTCGACGGCATCAAGGGCGCCTCAGCGTCGCTTCCCGGCAACGTGCTGGTGCCCGAGCGCGAAGACGGCGGCGACCTTGAGCTCGTCGAGGGTGAAGATGCCGACGCGGGTCTGGCGGCGGCGCTCACGGGCTACGGGGACTTTGCGCGCACGGTGCAGATCAACGCGGTCACGAACAGCCGATGGGATAGCGCGTTTGCCAACGGGTATCTCAAGCTTGTCGAGGGCGAGCCCATTACGGACGGCTCGGGCAACAACGTGCTTGTGAGCCGGGAGTTTGCCGAGAAGAACGACCTGTCGGTGGGAGACGGGTTTGTCCTGCGTCGTTCCGAGATCCATGCGCAGATGAGCGGCGAGAGCCTGGAGGAAAGCCGCACGCCCGTGATTGTTGCGGGCATCTTCGAGGAGACGACGAAGTCCTCCGCGCAGCTCTCCAACTGGTCGATGGCCAACGCCATGTACACCACGATGGATGTGGTCGACCACGCCCGTCCCGGCACGGCGGAGGAGGGGTATGAACAGGTCTCTTTCTACGTGGACGATCCGGGCGAGCTGTCGCGCATCGCCGATGATGTGGAGAAGCTGCCGTTCGTGGATGGGTCCGGCTATGCGGTGGATGCCGATACCTCCGAGGTCGATGCTGTGATCGGGCCGCTCGAGAACGTGGACAGGCTCGTGACCGTGATGGCGGCCGCATCGGTTGCGGTGGGCGCCGTGGTGCTCTACCTGGTGCTCGCCTCTCGCGTGCGCGATCGGTTGCACGAGAGCGGAACGCTGCTCTGCCTGGGGTTCACTCGAGCCTCCGTGGTGGGTCAGCATCTTGTTGAGGTGCTGACGGTGGCTGCCCTGGCCTTCGCGCTGGCGGTCCCTGCGAGCGCGGTGGCATCGCAGGCGGTGGGCGACAGCCTGCTGGGCTATGCGAACGCCGAGGCACAGCAGCAGGATTCCGATGAAGGGGCGGTCCAGAGCCAGGATGGGATGGCATCGGTTTCGAGCGGTGACCTATCGCCCACGTTCACGCCGGATCGCGAGATGGCGCAGATCGAGGTGCGCGTGACGCCTGAGAGCGTCGGGGTGCTTGTGGGCGTTGGCTTTGCCATCGCGGCCGGCGCGGTGCTTTTGGCAGATGCGCGCACGATGCGCATGGGGCCGCGCGAGATCATGTCGAAGTTGGACTAGGGGGACCTGGGATGGACGATGCAATGGAGAAGAGCGTGCCGGCGATCGAGCTCGATGGGGTTTCGTTTGCCTACGAGGGTGGGCGCACGGTGCTGGATGGCGTGAGCGCCGCGTTTTGCGAGGGAAGGATGTATGCGATCACGGGCCCGTCGGGCTCGGGCAAGTCAACGCTGCTGTCGCTTCTTGGTGGGCTTGACGTGCCGGATGCGGGCACGGTGCGCTGCGCGGGCGAGGTGGTGGACGCCCGTTCGATTGCGCGCCACCGTCGCCATGGGGTGTCCTTCGTGTTCCAGGGCTACAACCTGGTCGATTATCTCACGCCTGCCGAGAACGTGGCGCTGGCAACGCGTCTGCCCGCCGAGCCGCTGCTCGCTCGCGTGGGAATCGGGGAGCAGGAGGCGCGTCGCAGCGTACTGGAGCTTTCGGGCGGCCAGCAACAGCGTGTTGCCATTGCGCGCGCCTTGGGTAGCGACGCGCGGGTGCTCCTGTGCGACGAACCCACCGGCAGCCTCGATGAGGCGACCGCTGCGGAGGTGGGGCGCCTGTTGCTGGACGCCGCGCACGACGAGGGGCGCTGCGTGATCGTGGTCACGCATTCCCGCGATCTCACCCGTCGTGCCGATGAGGCCTTTCGGCTGAGAAAGGGCAGGCTGATGCGCGAGCGGTAAGGCGCGCGGGGGGGGGTGCGCTGGGGGAGGATATGGCGCGCGGGGGTGCTGGAGGAAGGCGCCGGGGCCTTGCGCTATCGGGTGAGCCTCCCGCAAAGTGAGCCTCCTGCAAAGCGATCCGCTCGCAAGGTGATCCGCCCGCAAGCGGGGTGCGGGTTTCTGCCGTTTGCACAATCTCGGGTTCGGCTTTCGTCCATCAAGCAAAGTGAGTCGCCCGCAAAGTGAGGTGTCCGGTAAGTAGGGTGCGGGTTTTGGCCATCGACTGGGCCTTCTGGCAAATAGGGCGCGGCTTCCGGCTATCTGCGCGATCTGGGGTTCGTGTTTCGTCCATCGGGCAAACCAGGGTTCGTGGCCTGGCCGTTTGGGGGCGAAAAACAGCCCCAGACGGCCGAGACCCGAACCCGGGATTCCCCAACGGCCGAAATCCGCACCCGGCTTTCTGCTAAGAATTCTTGACTAGAGATGCGCGGCTCCGATCTCGCCCATTTGCCCATCTCGGGTTCGCGTTGTGCCCATCGGGCAGGCCGTCGGGCAAATTGGGTTCGTGTTTCGTCCATCGGGCAAACCAGGGTTCGTGGCCTGGCCGTTTGGGGGCGAAAAACAGCCCCAGACGGCCGAAATCCGCACCCGGGATTCCCCGACGGCCGAGACCCGAACCCGGGGTTCACCGATGGCCGAAATCCGAACCCGGGATTCCCCAGACGGCCGAGACCCGAACCCGGGATCCGCCGACAGCCTGCATCCGCACCCAGAATCTGTCGACGGACAGAAGGCGAACCCGGAATCTGTCGACGGTCGAAAGCCGAGTTCGGAGTGCGTCGACGGCAAATGCCCGGACCCGAAACGAGTCAATGGTAAAAACTGCATCCGAAACCGGCCGAATCCCGAAGCCGAATCCCGATGCCCGAACTTGGAGCGCGCCGTGGCGGCGCAGGCGGTTACGGCCCTTTCGTCTTCGAAAAAGATCGTCGGCCACCTTCTACAAATGGGTCAATTGAGTAGGCTGTGACGTGTAGTCATTGGCTGCGGGAAGGAGATGGCGTGACAGCAAACAGGTCGCACGAGGGTGCTTTGGGACGCGAGCGGGAGAACGCTGTGCTCGATACGGCGCTCGACGTGTTCGCCCGCGATGGGTACCGTCGCGCGCACACCGAGGAGATTGCGCGGAAGGCGGGGATGTCGAAAGGACTCCTCTTCTACTACTTTTCCAGCAAGGAGTGGCTCTACCGCAGGACAGCCGAGCGGCTCATCGAGCGGTTCGAGAAGATCATGCTCGACGAGGAATACTGGGCGATAGACGATTTCTTCGAGCTCATGCTCCATGTCGCGCGCAGGAGCTGCAAGGTGCTCGCGCACCACCCGCACTTCACCGAGTCCTCCATCGGCCTCTACTACCCCGATCGCGCGGGCAACCATAGTGCGATGCTGGCCTGGCTTGCCGCGCAGGCCGACGAGGCTACGGCGCGCTACTTCAAGAACGTGCGCTTCGGCCGGTTTCGCGATGCGTGCGGGGCGAAGCGGGCGATGGAGCTCCTCGCCTGGCTGACCGATGGGTGGATGCGTCAGCGAATCATGGCCGGTCAACGCGTGGACCTCGCGGAACTTTGCGAGGAGATGGAGGAGTGGTGCGCGATGCTGCGCTGCTGGCTGTACAAGGAGGAATACCTGTGAGAAGCGGCACATCGCCTGCGATCGAGATGCGCGGGCTCACGAAGGACTACGGGGGAGGACATGGTCTTTTTGAAGCCGACCTTGCGGTCGAGCCTGGGGAGGTCGTCGGGTTTCTCGGCGCAAACGGGGCGGGCAAGACCGTCACGATGCGCTTGCTGATGGGATTCATCCGTCCCGATGCCGGCAGCGTCTCGATCTGCGGCCTCGACTGCCTGGAGAATCGCCCGCAGGTACAGGGGATGGTCGGTTATCTACCGGGAGAGATCGCGCTGCCGAGGTCTATGCGTGCGCGGGATTTCCTCGACTACATGGCCGAACTGCGCGGCATCGGCAATCTGGCCGCAAGGCGTGCGCTCGAGGAGCGCTTCGAGCTCGACACCTCGGCACGTATGGGCTCCATGTCCAAAGGCACCAAGCAGAAGGTCGCTATCGTGAGCGCGTTCATGGGCGCGCCGCAGGTGCTTCTGCTCGATGAGCCCACAAGCGGCCTCGATCCGCTTATGCAGGCGCGCTTCGACGATCTGGTGGCAAAGGAGCGGGACCGTGGGACGACGGTGCTGCTCTCCTCCCACCTGTTCGATGAGATTGAGCGCACCTGCGACCGCATCGCGTTCATACGTCGCGGACGCGTCTCCGCGCCCGTTGGGATGCGGGAGATGCGGCGGGGCAGGCGGAAGAGGTTGCGTGCGACCTTCGCCGACGCGGCGGAGGCGCGGGCGTTCCTCAGGGACAGCGTCGGCGCGGAATGGACGGCACGGCCGCAAGCGGCACCGGATACGGTCGAGATCGAGGTGGTGGGCTCCCTGGAGGGTCTCGTGCGGAACCTCGGTGGCAGTTGTGTCGTTGACATCGAGACACGGGACCAGCCGGTCGAGGAGATGTTCTTCCATATCTATGCGCAGGGAAGCGGCCGGGTGGATCCTTGCGGGAACGGGGCGGCGTGATGGTGTGGGCTGTGTTCTCTCGGGAGGTTCGCGGGAACCTCAAGGCGATGACTACCGTGTTCGCCTCGCTCGCGTGCTGCGCCGCGGTGATTGCGGGCATGTTCAACCCCGAGACCGCGCGAATGCTCGAGGACCTTAAAGCGGCGATGCCCGAGCTCTACGATGCGTTCGGGATGGGTAACGATACGTCGACGCTCACGGGCTTCCTTCTCAACTACCTGTACGGGTTCTTGCTCACCGTGGGACCCTTGGCGCTTACCCTGCTTGCCGTGAACCGTTCGGCAGTGCGCCCGGTTGCGACCGGCGAACTCGCGAACGTGCTGGCGAGCCCGCACTCCAGGCGCTCAGTGGCGGTATCCCTCGCGGCGGCGGTCATCGCTTCTGTCCTTGCGACGACCGCGCTTTCCGGACTTGCCGCCATCGCTGCCGCGGAAGCTCTCTTTCCCGGCGCGCTTGACCTTGCGGCGATGGTGCGCGTCAACCTGGGTCTGCTTGCCTTTCAACTCTTTATGGCGGGCACCTGCCTGCTGTCGGCTCTTGCGCTCCGATGTCCGGGAGCGGCGCTCTGGACGGGCGGAGGGTTCTGCCTCGCTGAGTACCTCGTTCAGATGGTTGTCCAGATTTCGGGCACGGAGAGCTGGGGGCGCTTTTGCACGTTCTTCTCGCTGTTCGACCCGTATGCGCTCGCCGCGAACGATGCAGGCGCCATTGGTGCTGCAGCATGTCTCGCGCTTTTCGGGGCTATGCTCACCGCTGGGGCGATCGCTGCGTTTTCCCGTCGGGATCTCTGCCTGTAGAGGGCTATGCGGGTCAGGTGATCGCCGATACCCGCCGGTGCCGGTCGCTGTGGCGGGGCGCCGACCGATACCTCCCTATGATGCCCGGTTGCGGCAGTTGGAGGGGTCGGGCATCGGTTCGCGCGCTCGCGTGCACGGGTGCGGGGAGGCGACGCCGTGGTGTCGGCCGTCCGTGGTATCCCGTCTAATGCTTGCCGTTGTGGGAGGCAGCGCCGTTCACGTGATCGCGGGCGAAGACGGCACCGCGGGTGAGGGCGAGCGCTGCTGCCTCGGCGGCCTGCGAACAGGTGACGGCGAACTCGTCGGCCTCGCGGGCGCGCAGCTGCTTAAGGACGAAATCGGCCACGGCCATGCGGCCCGGCGGGTTGCCGATGCCGGTGCGGATACGCGTGAAGTCGCGGCTGCCGAGCTTGTCGATGATCGAGCGCAGACCGTTGTGGCCGGCGTGCCCGCCGCCGACCTTCACCCGCACGTCGCCGGCGGGGATGTCGAGCTCATCGTGGATCACAAGCAGCTCCTCGGGCTTGACCTTGTACTGCGCGCAGAGCTTGGAGATGGGGCCGCCGCTCGTGTTCATGTACGACTGCGGCTTGACGAGCACGACCTCGCGCTTGCCGCCTTCAACGTCGACGTCGTTGACCTTGATCGTGGCTACCTCGGCGCCTGCCTGGGTTTTCCAGTAGGTCACGCCGGCCTGCTGGGCAAGTATGTCGATGGCGCGGAACCCGGCGTTGTGGCGCGTGGCGGCGTATTCCTCGCCGGGATTGCCCAGGCCCGCGACCATGCGGATCGGCTTCGGTTGTGCTGCTGCCATGCTCTGTCCTTTCATCGGTGTCCGTGCAGCATGGTGCGTGCGCCCGTGCCCGCTGTCAAACGCTTCGCAAAAACTGCTCGCCCGCAACTTGGGGACGCAATTTGGGGACGGGGTCGTTTCGTACACGGTGACGCAAGGCGCGCCGAGGCACGCAACCTGCAGTCTGGGGACGGGTTCATTTCGTACGGGGCAACATGGGGGGGCAATGCAGGGGCGGGGCCAAACAAACGGGGGACGGACCCAGGCAAACGGAAACGGGGCCAATCCGCGCATGCGAAACGACCCCGTCTCCAAATTGATCCGCGCATACGAAACGACCCCGTCCCCAGATTGCTTCCGTCGGACGGCCGCGAGGGTCTGGCGTGCCCGTAGCGGCCGTGAACAAATGCCGCGAACAAACGGAAACAGGGCCGATCCGCGTGTGCGAAACGACCCTGTCCCAAAATTGCACGAAACGGGGTCGATCCGCATGTGCGAAACGACCCCGTCCCCAAATTGTAAATCCGCGTGTGCGAAACGACCCCGTCCCCAAATTGCAAATTGGCGAAAGCGCGGCGTGGTTACAGTGCGAAGTCGCCGCCGACTAGGCAGGAGACGGACTGCTCGTGGTAGACGGCTGCGATGGTCTCGGCGAACTCGCCGGCCACAGAGATGGTCTTAATCTTGCCGCCCTCCTCAACCGGGATGGCGTCGGTGACCAGGCACTCCACGATGGGGGCCTCGTTCAGGCGCTCGACGGCCGGGCCGGAGAAGATGCCGTGGGTGGCGCACACGTAGATGTCGCCGGCGCCCATGGCCTTGAGCTCCTTGACGTTGGCGCACAGGGTGCCCGCGGTGTCGATCATGTCGTCGTTGATGATGCAGGTCTTGCCCTTGATGTCACCGATGATGCCCATGACCTCGGCAGCGTTGTGGCGCGGACGACCCTTGTGGGCGATGGCGATGCTGCAGCCGAGCATGTCGGAGAGCTTCTTGGCGGCCTTGGCACGGCCCACGTCGGGGGAGACGACCACGAGGTTGTCGGTATCGAAGTTCATGTCGTTGTAGTAGTCGGCAAACAGCGGCAGGGCCGACAGGTGGTTCACCGGGATGTCGAAGAAGCCCTGGATCTGGCCCTGGTGCAAATCGAGCGTGATGATGCGGTCGACGCCGGCGCGCTCGAGGAGGTTCGCCACCAGGCGGGCGGTGATGGGCTCGCGCGGGCCGGCCTTGCGGTCCTGGCGAGCGTAGCCGTAGTGGGTGATGACGGCGGTGATGGAACGGGCGGAAGCGCGCTTGGCCGCGTCGGTGGCGATGAGCAACTCCATGAGCATGTCGTTCACGTTGCCGCCGGCCACGGATTGGATGAAGAAGACGTCGGCGCCGCGGACGGTCTCGTCATAGCGGGCGTAGATCTCGCCGTTGGCGAACTGCTTGAGCGTGAGTCCGGAGAGCTCGACCCCCAGGATGTTCGCGATCTTCTCTGCGAGCGGACGGTTGGAGGAACCCGAATAGACGCGCAGGATCTTGCTCATATCCATGGTCTTCTTGGGATCGGTTGTCGGCATGTCTTCTCCTTTGAAACGCCTCGACACATTGCCTTCTATCTATAGTAGCCGCATCGGGGGCAAATTCGCCGCTGAGAGGCGGACCTATGAAACCTCAATAGACCGCCCGTGCGCAGAAGGTGGTTGTATACGAGGTGGGCGCTACAGGCGCTCGCGGCGCAGCTCGGTATAGCCCTCGATGATGCGCTGCTCGCTGCGCTCGATGGCCAACGCACCGGCGGGCACGTCGCGCGTGATGCAGCTGCTGGCGCCCGTGATGGCGTCCGCGCCGATGTTCACCGGGGCGACCATCATGGTGTCCGAGCCGATGAAGGTGCGGTCGCCGATGGTGGTGGCGTGCTTGTTCTTGCCGTCGTAGTTGCAGGTGATGGAACCCGCGCCCACGTTGACGCCGGCACCCATCGTGGTGTCGCCGATGTAGGAGAGGTGCGGCACCTTGGAGCCCTCGCCGATGGTCGACTTCTTGATCTCCACGTGCGTGCCCACATGCGCGCCGTCGAGCAGGTGGGTGCCGGGGCGCAGGTAGCAGCGCGGGCCGCAGGTGACGCCGTTCTCGATCGTCACGTCGATGCCGACCGTCTCGTCGAGCGAGCAGCCGCCGCCGCAGGTGACGTCCGTGAGGCGCGTGTTGGGGCCGAGCTGGCAGTCCTCGCCGATGCGACAGGCGCCGATGAGGTGGGTCTGCGGCCACACGACGGTGTCGCGCCCGATTTGAGCATCGGGGGAGATCCACGCCTGGGCGGGGTCGATGAACGTGACGCCGGCGGCCATGAGGCGCTCGTTGATGCGGTCGCGCGCGATGGCGGTGAGCTGGGCGAGCTGGGCGCGCGAGTTGACACCCAGGCCATCGCGATAGTCCTCGCAGGTGAAGGCGGTGACGGCGTGGCCGGCCTCGCGCAGGATGCCGAGCATGTCGGGCAGGTAGTACTCGTGCTGGGCGTTGTCGTTGGTGATGTCGCCGATATGGGAGGCCAACAGCTCGCCGTCGAAGGCGTAGCAGCCGGCGTTGGAGAGCTGGATGGCGGCCTGCTCGGGCGTGCAGTCCTTCTGCTCGACGATGGAGATGAGCTCGCCGTCCGCGCCGGTGATGACGCGGCCGTAGCCGGTGGGGTCGGGCGGCAGCATGGCGAGCACCGCCGCGGCGGCTTTGCCGTCGGCGACCGATTCGGCAAACGAGCGCACGGTCTGCGCCTGGATGAGGGGCAGATCGCCGTTGAGGACAACAACGGGGCCGCACGGCGCACCGGTGGCCTCCAGGGCAACGCGGACCGCGTGGCCGGTGCCCAGGCGCTCGGTCTGCTCGACGCACTCGATCGTGGTGCCGGCTGCCTCGGCGTCCGCGCGGCGGGCGTCCATGAGGGAGCGGACCTCGTCGGCGTGGCTGCCCACCACCACCACGATGCGCCCGATGCCCGCCTCCACGACGGCGTCGACGATCCAGGTGATCATCGGCTTGCCCAGGATCTGGTGCGCAACCTTGGCGTGGTTGGACTTCATGCGCGTCCCCTCGCCGGCTGCCATGATGATGGCGGTGACATCCATATGCTGCTCCCTGCTCGTGTGTATAGGATGGGCCGCCTGCGCAGGCGGCACTGGCATCGATGATACCCCATGTGTATATTCGGGTCGGGTCCCAACTTGGCGGCGGCGTGCGAGGCGGGCGGGTGCCGGCGAGCGGCCGATCCGGGCGAGATGCCGCCTGCGGGGGCACGCAGGCCGGTGCGTCGGGCGACGCGGGGGCACGCAGACCGGGTGACGCGGGGTGCATGGGGTGTGCGACGTCGGCCGCAGCACCGAGGTCCTCGATGTCCAATTTGCGCAGCGCCGGCATCGAGCGCGGTCGAAGCGGTAGAATCCAGCGCAGGAAGAACACGTAGAGGGGTGGTGCGCGTGCAGCCAGACAAGCACACGGCGTTCGAGGCGTATCACCCCTCGGTGCCGGCCTGCTACCTGCTCATAACCCTGGCGCTTGCCATGTCGGCCTTCCAGCCGGTGCTGGTGGGCATCGCGCTCGTCTCGGCGCTGGCGTTTGGCTGCGCGGCACGCGGATGGCGCGCCGCGGTGGGGGCCTTGCGCTGGCAGCTGCCGCTGGTGATCTTGATTGCCCTGGTGAACCCGCTGTTCTCGGCGTCGGGCTCCACCGAGCTGCTTCGCCTCGGCACGCGCGCGGTATATGCGGAGAGCCTGGCATACGGATGCGTGGCGGGCGCCCTGTTCGTGGCGAGCGTGCTGTGGTTTCAGGCGGCGGCGCAGCTTCTGCGCTTCGATGAGGTGATGGCGCTTGCGGGCAACGTTGCGCCGACGGTGGCGCTGATGGTGTCCATGAGTATGCGCCTGATCCCGCGCTTCGTGCGCCAGGGACACGCGATTGCCCATGCGCAGGAGGTGGTTGAGCGCTGGCTGCCGGCTTCGGCGGGGGTTGCCGGGGCTGCGCGGGGCGTTCGCGCGCGCCTGCGTACCTCCTCGGTGCTCATGGGCTGGGGTATGGAGGACTCGCTGGAAACCGCCGACGCCATGCGGGCGCGCGGCTGGGGCGCGTCCGCGCGACGCACGACCTACACGCGCTTCCGCTTCACCGCGGCGGATGCACGGGCGCTGGCGGCTCTGATCGTGGGCGGAGCCTGCTGCGCGGCGCTCGCCGGGGTGGCGTGCGCGCAGTTCTCGTTCTACCCGACGCTCACCCCGCTGGTTATGTGGTGGGGCTACATCCCCTATGCAGCGTGGATGCTGCTGCCCACAGGTTTGCATCTATATGAGGTAAGGAGGTACGCGTGAAGGGGCTCGACGACGCTGCTGCGCCTGAGGAGGTCGCACAACGGGAGGGCAGCCTGGCATGGCGCAGGGGCGATGCGGATGCGTCGCGCCCGCTGGAGGGCGTGCGGGAGAGCATCGGCGCTGCGGCCCTGCGTGTGCGCGGTCTCACCTTCACCTATCCGGCTGCGCTGGCACCGGTGCTGCACGACGTGTCGCTCGAGGTACCCCAAGGGGCGTTCGTGCTGCTGGTGGGCGGCACCGGTTCGGGCAAGTCGACCCTGCTGTCGCTCGTGAAGCCCGAGATCGCGCCGAGCGGTGCGTGCGCGGGCGCCATCGAGGTGTTCGGGCGCTCTGTTGGCGAGCTCGATGCGCGCAGCTCGGCGCGCACGGTGGGCTTCGTGTTTCAGAATCCCGACAACCAGATCGTATGCGACAGCGTGTGGCACGAGATGGCGTTCGGCCTGGAAAACCTGGGAACCCCGCAGGCCGAGATGCGCCGCCTGGTGGCGGAGACCAGCTATTTCTTCGGCATGGAGGAGTGGTTTCGCCAGCAGACCGACACGCTGTCGGGCGGGCGCAAACAGCTGCTCGCCCTGGCGTCGACGCTGGTGATGCAGCCGCGGATGCTGCTGCTCGATGAGCCCACCGCGCAGCTCGATCCCGTTGCCGAGAAGAACTTCCTGCACGCGTTGTTCCGCGTGAACCGCGAGCTGGGCTGCACGGTGGTGGTTGCCACGCACGCCCCGCGCGCGATGGTGGACTACGCAACGGCTGCGTATCGCCTACAGGACGGTGGCGTGCGCGCAGTCGAGGACCTGGACGAGCTGCGCGTGGTGGAGCCGTTGCGAAGCATGCCGGCGTCTGCATCTGAGCCGGGCATAGGGGACGAGGGCTCTGCCTGCGCCGGGCGGGACATGCTGCCCGCCGCCGCATCCAAGTTGGATGCAGAAGAGGGCGACTTCCGTGGTGCGGAGGCGGGTGCTCCCGCTGCGACCTGCTGCGCCAGTGAAATCTCGGGGCCGCTCGCGAGCGCTCGCGACACTCGGCACGAGGCGGCATCCGCGCCTGCCGCCACGGTGCCCGTCGAGCCCGTCGCCACGGTGCCCGTCGAGCCCGTCGCCGACGTTCCGGCGCATCCGGCGGTCGAGGTCGAGCGCGTGTGGTTCCGCTATGAGCGCGATAGCGCCTGGGTGCTGCGCGGCTTCGGGGCTCGCTTCGCTGCCGGTGCGGCCCATGCGCTGGTGGGTGGCAACGGTTGCGGAAAAACGACGTTGCTGCAGATGGCTGCAGGGGTGCTGACGCCGCGCCGCGGCGTCGTGCGCGTGGGTGTCCGGTCGCGCGCGCTGCTGCCGCAGGACCCGCGCGCGCTGTTCGCAGCCGAGTCGGTTGCCGACGAGCTCATGGAGTGGTCGTCGGCGGGGTATGGGCGTGCGGAGGTCTCTTCGATGCTGGCGCGCCTGGGGCTGGCGGGGAGGGAGACCCTGCATCCGTACGACCTGTCAGGCGGTCAGCAGCAGCTGCTGGCGCTCGGCAAGCTGCTGCTCGTGCGCCCCGAGCTGCTGCTGCTCGACGAGCCCACCAAGGGGCTCGATGCGCATGCGCGTTCTCTGGTTGCCCGCGCGATCGAGGAGGCGTGCGCTGCCGGCTCGACCGTGATCTTCGCCTCGCACGACCTGGATTTCGTGCAGCAGGTGGCGCAGACGGTGTCCATGATGTTCGACGGGGAGCTGGCCTGCACGGAGCCGACGGCGAGCTTCTTTACGCATAACGTGTACTACCGGCCCTGATGCGGCGGGCGGAGATGGGGATGCCGATGGATGAGCGGATGCGCACGCGCACGGCGGACGGGCGCGCGGGTGCGGGGATGCGCGCCCGCGCCGGCGAGGTGCTCGCGCTGCTGGCGGTGCCCGTGGCGATGCTGGCCCTGTTCGCAAGCGGATGGGCGACCTCGGCCGTGCTGATGCTGGTGGTGGCGGTGCTGGTGATCGGGCTGTTTTTCGCCCGCTACGAGCGGAGCCGCCCGGCTCTGCGCCAGATCATGCCCACGCTGGTGCTGGCGTCGTTGGCGGCGGCGGGCCGCATCCTGTTCGCGCCGATCCCCGATTTCAAGCCGGTGAGCGCGATCGCCATCATCGCCGGCGCTTCCTTGGGGCCTCAGCAGGGGTTCATGGTGGGGGCGTTGGCGGCCTTTACCAGCAACTTCTTCTTCGGTCAGGGCATGTGGACGCCGTGGCAGATGTATGCGTGGGGCCTGGTGGGCTATACGGGGGGTCTGCTGGCGGGCGCCGGGGTGTTGACGCGTCCGGACGGCCGGCCGCGGCGCGGGGCGCTCGTGTGCGCCGGTGTGGCGTCGGGCGCGCTGTACGGGGCGGTGATCAACGCGTATGACATCATCGGATTCGTGCAGCCCTTCACCTGGGAGGGGGCGCTCGCCCGCCTTGTTGCGGCGCTGCCGTTCGACGCGATGCACGGGGCGTCGACCGCGCTGTTTTTGCTGGCGCTCTACGGTCCGTGGACGCGGCGAATTGATCGGGTGGTGCGCAAGTATGCGCTGAGGTGAGCCGTGCGGCCTCGGCTGACGGCATGTGGCGATGGGGCGCTTCCACTCCGCTCGCGGAAATCGCGTGAAGACGGCGCAACTTGCGCAATCCCGCCCGGGGGCTGGTACGGGATGGGAATACCACCTACACACCCTGTTTCAGACGGACCTGCGCGCATCCGGCACGTGGGCTCGGCATCCATATGCAACCGGAGGTTCTATGCACGGAGATACCATCCTGCTCATGACATTTGTGCTCGCGCTCGTGGCGGCGTTCATCGGGGGCTTGGCGGCACGCGCGGTGCGTCTGCCGCCGATCGTCGGCTATCTGTTGGGCGGCTTGGCGGTGGGCCCGTTCACCCCGGGCTTCATCGGCGATTCGGAGGCTATGAGCCAGCTGGCCGAGGTCGGCGTCATGTTCATGATGTTCGGCACGGGTCTGCACTTCTCGGTTAAGGATCTGCTGGCGGTCAAGAACATCGCCGTGCCGGGTGCCGTGCTGCAGATCGCGCTCGGCACACTTGGCGGCTATGCGCTCGCCTGCGGGCTGGGCTGGTCGGCGGAGGCGGGCGTCATGCTGGGGCTTTCGGTGTCGATTGCCTCCACGGTGGTGCTCATCAAGAATCTTGAGGATGCCGGGCTCACCCGCACCGAGGGCGGGCGCATTGCCACGGGCTGGCTGATCGTGGAGGACCTGGCCACGGTGGTGATCTTGGTGGTGCTGCCAGTCGTGTTCGGCCCGGGGGATACCTCGGCGACGGCGCTGGCACAGGGATTGGGGCTGGCGCTGGCGAAGACGGCGGCGTTCGTTCTGATCATGCTGGTGGTGGGCGCGCGCGTGCTGCCGGTGCTGCTCGCACGCATCGCACATTTCTGCCCGCGCGAGCTGTTCCAGCTGGCTGTGGTGGTCGTGGCGTTGGGGACGGCCATGCTCGCGGCGCTGCTGTTCGATCTGTCGGTTGCGCTCGGCGCGTTTCTGGCGGGCGTCGTGGTGGGCGGCTCGAAGATCTCGCATCGCGTGGCGGCCGAGGCGATTCCGTTCCAGGACCTGTTCTCCATCATCTTCTTCGCCAGCGTGGGCATGATGGTCAACCCGGTGTTCCTGGCCCATCACATCCCCGAGCTCGTGGCGCTCGTCGCCTTCATCATGCTCGGCAAATGGCTGATCAACATGGCGCTGGGGCTGCTGTTCTCGGCAGGTGTGGTCACCTCGCTCACGATTGCGGCGGGCCTGGCGCAGATCGGCGAGTTCTCGTTTCTGGTGGGGCAGGCGGGGCTTTCGCTCGGTGTGCTCACCGCCGATCAGTACAGCCTGATTCTGGGGGCCGCCGTGGTGTCCATTGCGCTGAACTCGTTCGTATTCAAGCTGGTGAACCCCCTTGGCCGCGCGATTGCGGGTCTTTCGTGGCTCGAGGCGCTCTACACGCGCCGTCCGTCGGCGGTGCCGGTAGCCGTGTCCGCGGACAAGCATGCTGGCTCGGGCGACATGGATGCCCTGCATGCGCTCGACGGCCTGGTGGATGCCATGCCCGGCGTGAGCTTGAGCTGGTGCCGGGTTGAGGCACATGGTGCGGCGGCGGGCGCGACCCTGGCCGAGCTCGACCTGCGGGCGCGGACCGGTGCCCGCGCGGTGGCGATGCGCCGGGCCGACGAGATGGAGCTCGCGCTTGAGGCGGACATGCCCCTGTGCGTGGGCGACGTGCTGGGGCTGGTGGGCGAGCCCGAGCAGCTTGAGCGCGCCCGCGGCCTGCTGTCCGAGGGCGCGTCGTAGGGTCCGGGCTTGTAGGGCTCGTGTTGAGCCCGCCTGCCCACAGGGGGATTGCGTCTGGTCCGTCTGGCACCAGGGGGCAGGTGGCCATCCGGAGCGGTCGGTCGGCGACCATTGGTGCGGCTCAATCGTAATGCCTTGAAAGCGCAGGAGCCGCCTTATGGACGGCCCAAACTGTAATGGGGGTTCGCGTCTGGTCCATCCAGCAACACGGGGTTCGGGTTTCGTCCGTCTGGTCATATAGGGTTCGGGTTTGGTCCATCCAGCGCCGTTTTCCGCCTCTCGATGGACGGAATCCGAACCCTGTGTTCGCGAATGGCCACGATGCGAACCCGGGATCCCCGGGATGGACGGAGCCCGCACCCGGAATGCGCTCGATGGACGAAACCCGCACCCGGAATGCGCTCGATGGACGGAATCCGCACCCGGGATGCCGCGATGCCGAGACGAGAACCCGCAATGGACACGATGCGAACCCGGGATGCCGCGAATGGCCAAAACCCGCACCCGGGATGCCGCGATGCCGAGACGAGAACCCACAATGGCCACGATGCGAACCCGGGATGCGGGGGACGGCCAGGACCCGCACCCAGAATGCCGTGGCGCGGACCCGGGGCGCGGCAAATGGCCAAAACCCGCACCCGGGATGCTCGGGGCGGCCGGAAATCGCAGCGCCTCCTGCCGCCCCCGTCCCGCACCCGCGTGCCGGCTCCGCCTTACAGCTCGATCTCCAGCGTGACCGGGCAGTGGTCGGACCCGAAGATGTCGCTGCGAATCCCGGTATCGCGCACCCGGTCGGCCACCGCGTTGCTCACCAGGAAGTAGTCGATGCGCCAGCCGGTGTTGTTCTTGCGGGCGTTGAATCGGTAGCTCCACCAGCTGTAGGCACCCTCCAGCTCGGGGTTGGCCGCGCGGAACGTGTCGGTGAACCCGGCGTCGAGCAGCTCGCCGAACTTGCCGCGCTCCTCGTCGGAGAAGCCGGCGTTACCGCGGTTGGTCTTGGGGTTTTTGAGGTCGATCTCGTTGTGGGCGACGTTGAAGTCGCCGCAGGTCACCACCGGCTTGCCAGACTCGGCCTCC
Source organism: uncultured Collinsella sp. (assembly GCA_902470695.1). Taxonomy (GTDB): domain Bacteria; phylum Actinomycetota; class Coriobacteriia; order Coriobacteriales; family Coriobacteriaceae; genus Collinsella. The sequence continues at coordinate 19,457 of CABRHH010000003.1, read as the reverse complement.
AGGCTCTTCAAAAACGCGCGATAGGCGTCATCCCAGGCCATGCGCACGTCGATGCGGGCGAGCTCGTTTTGGGCGTTGGGGGTGTACACGTCCACGAACCAGTAGCGCTCGAACTCCAGTGCGCACACGCGGCCCTCGGTTGCGGCGGTCGCCACCAGCTCGAGGGCTTCCTCGGCAAGTCCCGCGGCGCGCCCGGCGTCCAGCACCGCGTCGGCGCGGCGTACGGCCAGCGGCTCCTCACGGCTGAACACGGCGGTGCCCGAATAACCCTTGCGTTCGGCGTAGCTCCAGGTTTGATGGTATCCCGGCAGCTCGATCTCGACCTGGCCTTCCTGCAGCTTGGTTTCCTGCAGGGCGAGCACATCTGCATCGAGCGCGGTCGCAATTTCGATGAAGCTCGGGTCTTTCTTCAGTACGGCGCGCAGGCCGTTGACATTCCACGAGGCGAGGGTGTACATCTGAGGCATGGGGTCTCCAAAGGTATGCGGGCGCCGCGCGGCGGCACCGGATGGGCGATATGAGACTCACATCATACCGTTACCATATCGGTGGAGTGCGGACGCGCCGTGCGTTTTCGCGCGAAAGTCTGGATACAATAGAAAGACCTATGCGAGGCGCTCCTGCGCCCTGCGCTGCGGCGGCCCGGTGCGCGCCGCGATTCGGTTACGCGAGGATGACGAGGAGCTTTGGGCCTATGGCACGCGATTCAAAAGTTTGGCGCTGCGGCAAATTCGAGCTGAAGTTCGACCGCCCGCGCATAATGGGCATTCTGAACGTGACCCCCGATTCCTTCAGCGACGGGGGAGAGAACTTCGACCCCGATGTCGCGATCGCGCACGGTCTGAAGATGCTCGACGAAGGCGCCGACATCATCGACGTGGGCGGCGAGTCCACGCGCCCCGGCTTCACGCCGGTGAGCGCCGACGCCGAGGCCAAGCGCGTGCTGCCGGTGGTGCGCGCGCTGGCGCAGGCCGGTGCGGTGGTGTCCATCGACACGCGCCATGTGGACGTGGCAAAGGCCGCCGTGCGCGTGGGTGCCTCCATCGTGAACGACGTGACGGGCTTCACCGACCCCAAGATGGTCGACTTCGTGAGCCAGAGCACCTGCGGCGTGATCGTGATGCACGCCGGCGAGGTGAGCGATGTCGAGCCGGCACGCACACACACCGCCGTGCAGCTCGATACCTCCGCGGCGGCGTTCATGGCCGAAAAGGCGCGCGAGGCCGCCGAGGCCGCGAAGGCGGGCACCTCCGGCCGCAAGCGCGGGGTGAAGCGTCTGACCGCGGGCTTGATTCAGCCCCAGCTGCCGTTCGGGGACCTGCCGAACGGCTCGGAGGCTGCCGATGCCCAGGCGGCCCCGGCCACCGAGGACGGCGAGGTCGCCGAGGCCCAGATCGAGCTGAGCGCTGCAGCCGAGGCAGGCGAGGAGGCCGCCGCTCCGAGCGGCGACGAGCTGGCCGCCATCATGGCGCGTTCCGCCCTGCGCACCGGGGCCGACGCGCGCACCTCGCAGCTGCGCCGCTTCACCCTGCCCGACTCCGCGCCGATCATGCGCCGCGTGATGGGCTTCCTGTCCGACCAGGCGCGCGCCCTCATCCAGGCGGGCGTCGACCGTGAGCGCATCTGCTTGGATCCCGGTCCGGGCTTCGGCAAGGATGCCAACGAGGACATCGTCATTCAGCGCGAGATGGGCAAGATCGCCTCGCTGGGCTATCCCACCCTGTGCGCCGTGTCGCGCAAGCGCATCGTAGGCGCCATCTCGGGTGTCGGCAGCGCCAAGGACCGCGACATCGCCACGTTCGGCGCGTGCTTGGGCGCCATCGAGCAGGGCGCCAACATCGTGCGCGTGCACGACGTGGCCGGGTTCGCCCAGTTCCTGAACGGGTTTTGGGCCATCGCCCGCCCGCAGCCGCGCCGCGCCTATGTGGCGCTCGGCTCCAACAAGGGCCAGCGCCTGGAGAACATCCGCGCCGCGCGCGACCTCATCGCCCAGATTCCGATGACCTGCGTGTCGAGCTGCTCGCGCATCTACGAGAGCGAGCCTGCCTACGAGACGCGCCAGGAGCCCTTCGCCAACGCCGTGATCGAGATTAAAACCGAGCTCGCCCCGCTGATTTTGCTTGAGGAACTCATGAAGGTGGAGAAGACCTTGGGCCGCACGCGCTCCAAGAGCGCGCGTCCCAACGGCCCGCGCGTCATCGACTGCGACCTGCTGTGGATGGATAACGAGGTGCACGGCGGCAGCAAGCTGCGCCTGCCGCACCCGGGCCTGGGCGAGCGCGACTTCGTGCTCGTGCCGCTCGAGGACCTGATGCACAACCCCGCGCGTTTCTTCCGCTACGAGGGCGTGGACGTGAAGGAGCCCGAGGACCGCGTGGGGCACGTGGTGGCTGAGCTGGGGACGATGTAGAAGGCTGCAGGGATCTTGCGGGGCTTGGCTGCTCCGTGGCGCCTCAGGGGCGGCGCGGCCGTATGGTCGTTGCCGCCCCTGAGGCATTTGAAGCGCCGGGAGGTTGTGGGCGCCGCGGGACGGGATGGGACGTTCGCCGCTGCGGGGCAGGGCCCACGGCGTCGCTTCCGGCAGGAGCTTGCCGCGCTTGAGCGCGCTCGCCTGCTGCCGGCGCTCCTGCCCCTTAAGCGCACATGCGCCGGTAGATCTCGCAGATGCCCTTGATGGTGAGCTGTGGGTCCACATGGTCGAACACGTCGGTGGCCTCGGCGATGATGCCGGCGAGTCCGCCGGTGGCGATGACCTGCGCGTGGGGTGCGTCCAGCTCGCGCTTGATGCGGGTGACGAGTCCTTCGGCCATGGCGGCGGCTCCCACCACAGTGCCGCTTTGCACGGCTTCGATGGTGGTGCGGCCGATGGTGCGCGCCGGTGCCTCGAGCGGCACGCTGGCGAGCCGGGCCGCGCGCGTGGTGAGCGCGTCAAGTGAGATGCGCACGCCCGGGGCGATCGCGCCGCCGATGTAGCGGCCCTGCCCGTCGATGACGTCGATGTTGGTGGCGGTGCCGAAATCGACCACGATGCTGGGGGAGCCGTAGAAGGCAGCGGCAGCGGTGGCGTTGGCGATGCGGTCGGCTCCCACCTCGGCGGGGTTGCTGGCGAGGATGCTGGTGACTGCGGCGGTCTCGGGTCCGATGACGACCATGCGCGCGCCGAGCGTGCGCGCGACGGCCCGCCACTCGTTCATGAGCTGCGGCACCACACCGGCGAACGCGATGGCGTCCACTCCGGCAAGATCGGCCCCGTCTTTGTGGAAATAGCCAAGCAGGCGTACATGTAGCTCATCTTTGGTGAGTGTGCGGTCGGTGGGCATGCGCCAGGCATGGCGCAGCCCGTCGGCGTCGAACAGGCCCAAGACGGTCTGCGTATTGCCCATATCGATAGCCAAAAGCATGGCATTCTCCCTGTGTGCGATGCGTTGCCGGCGGCGTGCTGCCGGCGAAACGTTGACGGCGCCCATTGTACGACAAGCCGCCCGTCGCCCGCGCCACGTCCGGCCGGTAGCCGCGGATTGGCCCTGCATCATCGGTGCGCCCGGGTTGGTGGGAACACCGCCGCGCCCAGGGTGCCCGCACCGGGTCGCTCGGTCGGGTCTGTATGGGTGGCGGAAACACTGCCGTGACTGGGGATTCCCACGCTCCCTCACCGGGACACGAAAAAAGATGATTCGGTACCTTGACAGTGATGAGGTACCGAATTATCCTAGGCAGGTCTACACCAGTATCAAGGCGAGGCGCCGCCCGCACGTTCTCCGATGTATCGGGGTGCGGGCGGCGTTTTTTACGGAAGAAAGGAGCACGGCGATGTTCGATGGAACGGAATCCGACGATCCATCGCGGCGTCGGGGAGAGGCGGCGTGTGCGGACGATGGCACGGCGCCCGCCCCGGTGGTTCAAGCGGACACCCCCGAGCAGGCGCGCGCCCGCCATCTGATCAAGGGCCTGGGCTTTTGCGGCCACTACATGCACTTCAAGGGCGGTGGTCGATCGGGCAAGGCGCCCATCATCTGCCTGATCGCCAAGCACGGTGGCAAGATGGCACAGCAGGAGCTCGGTGCGAACTTCGATCTCAAGCCCGGGTCGCTGTCCGAGATCCTGGCAAAAATGGAGACCTCGGGGCTCATCGAGCGCACGCGCAACCCCGACGACCGGCGGCAGCTCACCATCCATCTCACCGCTAGCGGGCAGGAGGTCGCCGCGCGCGAGCAGCGCCAGCGCACGCGCTTTCGTAACCAGGCCTTTACCTGCCTGACCGATGCCGAGCAGGAGCAGCTCGCCGTCATGTTGGATAAGATACGCGCTCATTGGGAGGAGCTCGATGATTAAAACCCTGGCGAAAAATATCGGGGAGTATAAGGCGGCGACGATCGCCACCCCCTTGCTGGTGATCGGCGAGGTGCTGTTCGAGGTCATGATCCCGTTCGGGACGGCAGCCCTCATCGATCAGGTGAAGGCGGGAGCCACCCTGTCGGTGACCCTGACCTACGGCGCCGCGCTCGCCGGCATGGCCCTAGCGTCGCTGCTGTTCGGCGCCGCTGCCGGTGTGACCTGTGCGAAGGCCTCCTGCGGCTTCGCGCGCAACCTGCGCCGCAACATGTTCCGCAACATCCAGACCTTCTCGTTCACCACGATCGATGAGTTCTCCACCAGCTCGCTGGTGACCCGTCTCACCACCGACGTGCAGAACGTGCAGATGGCCTTCATGCAGATCATCCGCACCGCCATCCGCTGTCCGTTCATGCTGGTGATGGCCTTCACGGTCTCCTACATCATGGGCGGCTGGCTGTCGTTTATCTTCTTGGCCGTGGTGCCCGTCCTGGCGTTCGCGCTCATCACGATCGTGCGCCGCGTGCACCCCATCTTCAAGCGCATCTTCCATAAGTACGATGCGCTCAACGAGTCGGCCGAGGAGAACCTCTCCGGCATCCGCGTGGTGAAAAGCTACGTGCGCGAGGAGTACGAGAAGCAGAAGTTCGAGCGCGCGGCCGAGGAGGTGCGCGTCGACTTCACCCACGCCGAGCGCATCCTGGCTCTCAACCAGCCCATCATGAACTTCGCCGTGTACTGCGTGTTCGTGTTCGTGATCGGTATCGGCTCCTACGCCATCATCTCCACCAAAGGCCAGCTCATCGACGTGGGCCAGTTCTCGAGCCTGATCTCCTACGGCTTCATGATCCTGATGAGCCTCATGATGATCTCCATGGTGTTCGCCCAGATCGTCATCGCCGAGGAGGGTGCCGAGCGCATCTGCGAGGTGCTGAGGGCCACCACCACGATCAACGAGCCCGAGAACCCCGTGTTCGACATCGCCGACGGCTCGATCGACTTCGACCATGTGACGTTTTCCTACTGCGATGATCTCGCGCGTGCCTCGCTGACCGACATCGACCTGCATATCAAAAGCGGTGAGACCATCGGCATCATCGGCTCCACTGGCAGCTCCAAGTCCAGCCTCGTGCAGCTCATCCCGCGCCTGTACGACGTGACGGAGGGCGCGGTGCGCGTGGGCGGCCGTGACGTGCGCGAGTACGACCTGGATACCCTGCGCAACCAGGTGGCCATGGTCCTGCAGAAAAATGTGCTGTTCTCCGGCACCATCGCCGAGAACCTGCGCTGGGGCAATGCCGAGGCGACCGACGACGAGATCATCGAGGCGGCCAAGCTGGCCCAAGCGGATGAGTTCGTCAGCGGATTCCCCGATGGCTACAACAGTCGTATCGAGCAGGGCGGCACGAACGTCTCCGGCGGCCAGAAACAGCGCCTGTGCATCGCCCGCGCGCTGCTCAAGCATCCCAAGATCCTCATCATGGACGATTCCACCAGCGCGGTGGACACCAAGACCGACAAGCTGATCCGCGAGGGGATGAAGACCTACATCCCGGGCACGACCAAGATCATCATCGCTCAGCGCACCAGCTCGGTGGAGGACGCCGACCGCATCATCGTGATGGATGCCGGGCGCATCTCGGCCATCGGCACCCACGAGGAGCTGCTGCGCACGAGCGACATCTACCGCGAGGTCTACACCTCGCAGAACAAGGCGAGCCACGATGAGGCGATGGCCGCCGAAGACAACGCGATTGAGACGGAGGTGAGCGTCCATGAGTAGGACTGCAACTACGACGAACTCCGCTGCGACCGCGGCTGACGCGCACGCCGAGGGCGCCCGCGCCAGCCGGCCCGCCGCCGGTGCGCAGGGCGGCCGCAAGGCGCCGGGCCGTGGCGGCTACAAGGGCACCAAGGGTACCGCGGGGCGCGTGCTCCGCATGCTGTTCGGCTTCTACCCCAAGCTGCTGCCCGCGGTGATCGTCTGCATCATCTTGCAGGCGGTGGTGCAGTCGGCGCCGAATATCTTCATGGAGCGCGCCCTCGCCATCGTCGAGCAGAGCTGGCGCTCGGGCGACTGGGCGTCGGTGGCCGGCCCCATTACGGTGAACGTGGCGATCCTGGCCGGCCTGTACGTGTTGGCCATCTGCTGCAACCTGTTCTGGACGCAGGCCATGGCCACGGTGACGCAGGGCTCGCTGAAGAAGTTCCGCGTGGCCATGTTCGACCGCATGCAGGACCTGCCCATTCGCTACTTCGACACGCATCAGCACGGCGACGTGATGAGCTACTACACCAACGACATCGACGCCATGCGCATGATGATTTCGCAGAGCATCCCGCAGCTGCTGTTCACCTCGCTCATGATTCTGTTCGTGACCTGCATCATGGTGTACTACAGCGTGTGGATGGCCCTGGTGGTTATCGCCGGTGCGATCTTCATGATGGCGGCCACCAAGTTTTTGGGCGGCCGCTCGGCGAAGAACTTCCTGCGCCAGCAGCGCGCGGTGGCGGCCGTCGAGGGCCATGTCGAGGAGATCATGAGCGGCGAGAAGGTCATCAAGGTCTTCTGTCACGAGCGTCAGGCCGAGGAGGACTTCGACCGTATCAACGACGAGCTGGAGGAGGCCGCCCGCGCGGCGAACAGCTACGCGAACACCCTCATGCCCATCCTCATGAACATGGGCAACCTGCTCTACGTGATCGTGGCGATCGCCGCGGGCGTGTTCATCTCCTACGCGATCCCGAATCTGTCCATCTCGGGGCTGCCGCTCACCATCGCGGTGGCGGTGCCGTTCCTGAACATGACCAAGCAGTTCGCCGCGCAGATCGGCCAGATCTCCAACCAGATCAACTTCGTGGTGATGGGCCTGGCCGGCGCCAAGCGCATCTTCGAGCTGCTGGATGAGGAGCCCGAGGCCGACGAGGGCTACGTGACGCTCGTGCACGCGACGCGCGACGAGGCGACCGGCGAGATCGCGGAGAGCCCCGTGCGCACCGGGCAGTGGGCATGGAAGCACCCCCATCACGATGGGTCGGTGACCTACACGCCGCTTCAGGGCGACGTGCGGATGGTGGATGTGGACTTTGGTTACAAGCCGGGGCACACGGTGCTGCACGGTGTGTCGGTCTACGCGACACCGGGGCAGAAGGTCGCGTTCGTGGGTGCCACGGGTGCCGGCAAGACCACCATCACGAACCTCATCAACCGCTTCTACGACATCGCCGACGGCAAGATTCGCTACGACGGGATCAACATCAACAAGATCCGCAAGAGCGCCCTGCGCAAGTCGCTCGGCGTGGTGCTGCAGGACGTGAACCTGTTCACCGGCACCGTGATGGACAACATCCGCTACGGCCATCTTGAGGCCACCGACGAGGAGTGCATCGCCGCCGCCAAGCTGGCGGGCGCCGACGGCTTCATCAACACGCTGCCGGCCGGCTACGACACCCTGCTGACCGACAACGGCGCGCAGCTCTCCCAGGGCCAGCGCCAGCTGCTCTCCATCGCGCGTGCCGCAGTGGCCGATCCGCCGGTGATGATCTTGGACGAGGCAACCTCCTCGATCGACACGCGCACCGAGGCAATCGTCCAGCGCGGTATGGATGCCCTCATGCACGGGCGCACCACGTTCGTGATCGCGCACCGGCTGTCCACGGTGCGCAACTCCGACGTGATCATCTGCCTCGACCACGGTCGCGTGATCGAGCGCGGGATGCACGACGAGCTGATCGCCAAGAAGGGCTACTACTACCAGCTCTACACCGGAGCGTTCGAGCTCGAGTAGCGCGCGATATAGCGGCGGAATGCGAGCCGGCGGGGCATGCGGATGGCGTGCCCCGCCGGCTTTTTCGGTATCGGTGGGGAGTGGGGGTTGGGCGGCTGGGTGCGGGCGCCTGGGGGCGCTTCGATCGGGCAGGCGGAGCGGGTACGGGCGCGGGCCGGATGACCGGCCACGGAGTCGCGGCGCGCGGGGCCGTGTTGGGTGGGCGCGTTCGCTCGTTCGACAGGTGTATTTAAGGAAGTCTTTCATTTCGATGGACCGGCGTCCTTTCTATACTGGACAGAGTGCATGAGACGAAGGTCTGCTGCGCGGCGGGTCGCAGGGCGGCGAATCCGGGCGGCGGGCCGATGCGATAGAAGTTGGTGCGTGTGAGCGTGAGCTGGCAGAAGAGGATGAAGCGGGCCGAGCGGGCTCCCATCAACCCCATGACGGGGCGCCCGAACGGGGAGGTTCCCGCGGAAGCGTTCGAGGATGCTGCGTTGCCCGCAGAGGAGGACCGCGCGACCGCCGCGTTCCGGGCGGCGGGGGAGTGGTCGGCCGCGGGAGGTCCGTCCGGCTCGGCGTATGTGTCCGGTGCGGACGTTTCGGCTGACGGGTCATCTGCTTCCGGTGCGGCGTCCCGCCCTGTTTCCGCTTCCAGCGCGGCGCCCCATGCCAGTGGCGCTCCCCGCGCTGGCTTCGACGCGGCCCCTCACGCTGGCGCTGCTTCCCACGCCGGTTCTGCCCCCGGTTCGGTGTCCCATGCCGGGTCGGCTTCTGGTGTGGCGTCCCATGGCGACGCCACTTCCCGCGCTGGCTTCGGCGCGGCCCCTCATGGTGCTGCCACGCCTTCAACCGGCTCAGCATTCGCAGGCGGCCCGTCCGTTTCCGATGCTGCATCCGGTGCCGCGTCCGACTCGGCACCATCTCCGATGTCGGCATTCGGTGCGGCAGCGTATGCCTCTGCTTCAACGACGAACCCCGGCCAGTCCTCGGCTGAGTCGCTCGACGAGCTGATCTCGCGGCTGCGCGTGGTGCTCGACAGCCGGATCTTGGCCGTGGTCGATCTCGTGTGCCTGCTGGTGGCGGTGGTCGGCCTTAACAACTTCGTGCTGCTCATCGTCCTGCTGTTTGCGGGCTACGTGCTGCTGGACCGCTTCGTGTCGGTGCGGCGCGCGGTGATTATCGGAGGCACGGCGTGGTTTTTGGTTCTGCTGGCGGGCAACTTGCTGGTGGGTAGCGTCGGTCCCATCTACCTGAGCATCGATTACCTGTTCATGTTCTGCGGCTTCCTGCTGGCCGTGGCGCTGTGCGCAAGCTTTTTCGTGGGGCGCGCGCTGTACTACTACGGGGTCGATCGGGGCAGGGAGGAGGCCGACCAGGCGATCGCCCGCCATCTGGTCGACCGCCTGATCGAGCATCCGGATGAACTCGGGCGCCTTGATGGCACCTACCTGGAGGTCGAAGGCGCCCTGAACCGCGTGCGGGCCCGCGAGCGCGCCGTGGCCGACGCCCTGCGCGACGAGGCGCGCCGCAAGGATGACCTGGTCACCTATCTCGCCCATGACCTCAAGACGCCGCTTGCCAGCGTGGTGGGCTATCTCTCGCTGCTCGAGGAGGCCCCGGACCTGCCCGTTGAGCAGCGGGCGCGTTTCACCGGCATCGCGCTGGACAAGGCGCATCGCCTGGATGCGCTCATCGAGGAGTTCTTCGACATCACGCGCTTCGACTTCCACGACATCGTGCTGACGCGCGGCTACGTGGATCTGGCGCTCATGCTCGCGCAGGTTGCCGACGAGTTCTATCCGATCCTCACCGAGCAGGGCAAACGGGTTGAGGTTGCTGCCGAGCCGGGGCTGACGGTGCTGATCGATGGCGACAAGATGGCGCGCGTGTTCAACAACGTGATGAAGAACGCTGTCGCCTACAGCTATGAGGGGTCCACGATCAAGGTGGACGCGCGGCGTGCGGGCAAGGTGGTGCGGGTCCGCTTCGAGAACCAGGGCGATCCGATTCCCGCGCCCAAGCTGCAGGTGATTTTCGAGAAGTTCTACCGCCTGGATGCCGCGCGGGCCACCAACCGCGGCGGCGCGGGCCTGGGCCTGGCAATCGCCAAGGAAATCGTGGGGGCGCACGGCGGCAGCATCGCGTGCGAATCGACCCCGGAGCACACGGTGTTCACGATCGAGCTCCCTGCCGAGTAGGCGGCTTCCGCCCCGGTTTCTTGCGCGTCCCGACGCGTTCCCGGGCGCCGGTTTTCTGTGCTGCATCGGCCGACCGTTGCCGCTGCAGGCGCTGGTTTCGTGCTGGCGGTGCTGTGGGCTCCCGACTCCGTGCCGTCGGCGGATCCCGGGTGTGGTTTTGGCGCGTGAGCGGATCCCGGGTGCGCCTTTGGTCCATCCGCCGGATCCCGGGTTCGGCTTCTGTCCATCCGCCGGTTTCAGGGTTCGCTTTCTGCCCATCGGCGAATCCAGGGTTCAGGTCACGCCCGTCTACGGAATCCCGGGTGCGCCTTTGGTCCATCGGCGGATTTCGGGTTCGGCTTTCGTCCATCGGTGAATCCAGGGTTCGGCTCCTGTCCATCTGGGGGTGAAAAACGGCCCCAGACGTCCGAAACCCGAACCCTGGTTTCACGGACGGCCGGAATCCGAACCCCGGTTGTACGGGCGGGTGCAGTCCGAGCCTGAGCCGTGCGAGCGGGTCGTGCGGGCGGCCGAAACCCGAACCCCAGTTGCGCATGCGGCCGAAATCAGAGCCTGGGCCTGCTCAGACGGATGTGGCCCAGGTTCGACTTCTGCCCATCCGCGGAATTCCGGGTGCACCTTCTGCCCATCCGCGGGTTCTGGGTTCGGCTCCCGTCCATCTACGGGATCCCGGGTGCGCTTTTGGCCCATCGGCTAATCCCGGGTTCGGCTTTGGTCCATCGGTGAATCCAGGGTTCGGCTCCTGTCCATCTGGGGGTGAAAAACGGCCCTGAACGGACGAAGCGCGAACCCGGGTTTCACGGACGGCAGAAACTCGAACCCTGGTTGCGCAAGCGAACGAAAAGCGAGTCCGGGTTGTGCGGACAGGCGAAGCGCTAACCCGGGTTGCCCAGACGGACGCGGCCTGGGCTCTCTTTTGGTCTGTCCATCGGATCCCGGGTTCGGATTCCGTCCTTCGGTTGATCTCGGGTTCGCCTTCTGTCCATCGGCGGATTTGGGGTTCGGCTCCTGTCCGTCTGGAGGCGAAAAACGGCCCTGAACGGACGAAACACGAACCCGGGTTTCACGGACGGCAGAAACTCGAACCCTGGTTGCGCGGGCGGGCGCAGCCCGAGCCTGAGCCGTGCGGGCAGGTCGTGTGGACGGCCGGAATCCGAACCCCAGTTGCGCAGGCAGCCAGAACCCGAACCCTGGAGCTGCCTGTGCCAGACGGGGCTGCATCGAAAGGCGTCTCGACACGGGACCTGCGACCTGCGAGAGCTGGCAGTTTACCGTTTCCTTACGCAAGGCTTGCCGGGCCCTGAACCGCGCTGCGTATGCTAGACGGGCATATGCATCACAATGAAGGGACAGCGGTGGATCGAACGTCAGAGGAAAGTGCGCGGGTCATGGCGCGCGCAGCCGGCGAGGCGGCGGTGCGCGAGATAGGGGAGGCGCCCGGACTGGGGATAGAGCCCCCTGCAAAGGCGGCGCACCCGGTGTGTTTGGCCGCCCATGGGGTCAACCTGTTCTACGGAGACCATCAGGCGCTCAAACAGATCGACATCGACATCCCCGAGCGCGAGATCACTTCGCTCATCGGTCCGTCGGGCTGCGGAAAATCCACCTTGCTGCGCTGCTTCAATCGCATGAACGATTTCGTGAAGGACTGTCGTATCGAGGGGTCCATCACGCTGGATGGGCAGGACATCTATCACGGATACCCGCCGGTGCTGCTGCGTCAGCGGGTGGGCATGGTGTTCCAGCATCCCAATCCATTCCCCATGAGCATCTACGACAACGTGGCCTACGGCCCGCGCGGTATGGGCGTGACGAGCCGGTCGGAACTCGACGGCCTGGTTGAGGAATCGCTGCGTCGCGCGGCGTTGTGGGACGAGGTGAAAGACAAGCTCAAGGCATCCGGACTGGGGCTGTCGGGCGGCCAGCAGCAGCGCTTATGCATCGCCCGCGCCATTGCGGTGCGCCCACAGGTGCTGCTGATGGACGAACCCACCTCCGCGCTCGACCCGGTGTCCACCGTGCAGGTGGAGCAGCTCGCGCTTGAGCTCAAGCGCGACTACACGCTGGTGGTGGTGACCCATAACATGCAGCAGGCGGCACGCATCTCCGATTCGGTGGCGTTTTTCCTGCTGGGCGAGCTGGTTGAGCATGGGGACACGACGCAGCTGTTCCGCGCGCCGAAAGACCGGCGGACGGAGGATTACCTCACCGGTCGTTTCGGCTAACACCCCGAGCCCCCAGGCACCGCATCTCGCCCCTCAATCGTCGGGCGCCGCACGCAAGGCGTGCGCCCTCCTCTTTTGGGGCGACCTGCGGCACCTGGGGACCCGGGGACTCTTGCTCGCCGGTCACGTGTCGCTCACGTGCCCAAGCGCGTTTCGCTCCTCGTCCCCGGCGACCTGGGGCGTCTGGGAAGCCCGGACTTGAGCGCGGGGGCCGGGCGCCGCGCGCAGGGACCGAAGCCGAGCGCAGCGCGCAGGGGCAGGAACCGGGCACCATGCGCAGGGGGCGACCGTTGCGCGCAGAGGGGCAGGGCACCACGAGCGGGAGCTGATGTCGCACAGGGGCTGAAGCCGCCCGCCGCGCGCAGGGACCGAAGCCGGTCACCGCGTGCAGGGACCGAAGCCGAACGCAGCGCGCACGAGCCGAAGCCGGGTTCGCGCGCGCGGGCAGGAACCGGGCGCAGGGGGGCCGGGACCCGACGCACGGGCCGAAGCCGGACGCATCACGTGAGGCGTGCCGAGGCGGCGGAACGCGGGGCGGTACAATGGGCACATGAGGAGCCGTAAGGGGGCATCACATGATCTACTACGTTGAAGACGACGACAACATCCGCGGGCTCACGCTGTATGCCTTGCGCCAGCAGGGCATGGAGGCGGAGGGCTTCAGCTGCGACAGCGAGTTCAAAGCGGCGGTTGCCCGACGCGTGCCCGACGCGGTGCTGCTCGACATCATGCTGCCCGACACCGACGGCTTGGAAATCATGCGTCGGCTGCGGGCAACCCCCGAGACGGCCACGGTTCCCATCATGATGCTCACCGCCAAAGACACCGAGCTCGACAAGGTGGTTGCGCTCGACGGCGGCGCGGATGACTACCTCGCCAAACCCTTTTCCCTCATGGAGCTCACGAGTCGCTGTCGGGCGCTGCTGCGCCGCGGCGGCATGATGAAGGCGCCCGTCACCGATGCGCTGCGGGTGGGCGGTATCGTGCTGGTGCCGAGCCATCGTCAGGTGATGGTGGATGGCCAGGAGGTCAAGCTCACTTTGCGCGAGTTCGACCTGCTGGAATATCTCATGCGCAAGCCGGGCGTGGTGTTCACCCGCGAGGTGCTGCTGCAAAGCGTGTGGGGTTGGGACTTCGACGGCGGCTCGCGCACGGTCGATGTTCACGTGCAGACCCTGCGCCAGAAGCTCGGCGCGCATGCCGAGCAGATTGAGACGGTGCGTGGCGTAGGCTACCGCCTTGCCGAGGCGGAGCAGTAGCGTGGGCGGCGAGCATCGGCCTGCAGGCACGCGCGGGGCGGTAAGCGAGGCCGCAGGCGATGCGCGCCAGACCCCGGCCGCGGTCGGCACGGCAGACGGCTCCCGGTCGGCAGGCGAGCGGCCAACGGCAGGCCGCCGGGCAGCTACTGCGCCCGCAGGCGGCAAACGCTCCCTGTCGAGCCGCGTGTTCGTGACCATGTTCTCCATCTCCATCGTGCTCATCGCGGTGTTCTCGCTGGCAGGCTCGGTGTTCATGCAGCAGCGGCTGGCAAGCGCCACGCGCGCCGAGCTGGCCGACGAGGCCGAGGTCGTGGCCGCTTCGCTCAACACAGCACCGAGCTACACCACCTTGCTGCGTCGGCTGGGAATCGACAACACGCGCGTGACGCTGATCGCCGTGGACGGCACGGTGCTGTTCGACAGCGAGGAGGATCCGTCCACCATGGGTAACCATGCGGACCGTCCCGAGGTCGCGCAGGCGGTACAGGACGGGCACGGCTCATCGGAGCGGCCGAGCTCCACGTTGGGTGAGGTCATGCTCTACGAGGCGGTGCGCCTGGCCGACGGCAGCGTGGTGCGCCTGGCGCAGGGGCAAGCCGGCTACCTCGCCATCATGGGAACGCTGCTTGTGCCGCTGGTGCTGCTCGCCGTGGGCGGCGCGGTGGTGTCGGTGGTGGTGGCGCGCCGCGAATCGAGCCGGATCATCGCGCCTTTGCTCGAAGTTGATCTGGACCATCCGCGCCGCAACGCGCAGCGGGCCTATGCGGAGATGGAACCCATGCTGGAGCGCATCGAGAGCCAGCGCCAGGAGCTCAGGCGGCAGATGCGGGTGCTGGCCGACAACGACCGCATGCGGCGCGAGTTCACCGCCAATATCACCCACGAGCTCAAAACGCCGCTCACGGCCATCTCGGGATACGCCGAGCTCATCGCCAACGGCATGGTGGAGGCGGAAGAGGACCAGCGCGATTTTGGGCGGCGCATCTACCAGGAGGCGGGCCGGCTCACCGCGCTGGTGAACGACATCCTCACGCTTTCGAACCTGGACGAGGCTGAGCATGGGGATGCGCAGACGGCGGCCACGAGCCTGGGCGCCTGTGAGCCGGTTGACCTGCCGCGCACGTTGGAAGGGGTCGAGCAGCGTTTGGAGGCGGTGGCTGCCCGTGCCGACGTGCATCTTGAGCTGGCGTGCGAGTCGGCTCTGGTGGAGGGCGTGGCGCGCCTGATTGACATCATGGTCTACAACCTGGCGAGCAACGCAATTCGCTATAACCGGCCGGCAGGCACCGTGGAGCTCGCCTGTGGGCAGGCGCCGGGCGGTGGCGCGTTCGTGCGCGTGCGCGACACCGGCATCGGCATTGCCGAGGAGGAGCGCGACAAGATTTTCGAACGGTTCTACCGGGTGGACAAAAGCCGCTCGAAGGCTCGCGGCGGCACGGGTTTGGGCCTGGCGATCGTCAAGCATGCGGCGCTCTTCCACAAGGCGACGATCGAGGTGCAAAGCGAGCTGGGCGAGGGCACGAGCATCACCGTGCACTTTCCGCCCGCGGCGCTTCTGCAGGCGCCTCAGGCACCGGAGACGGCAAGCCCGCAGGCTGTGTAAGCGCAGGCTGCGAGGGGGAAACGGTTCGGCAACGGTGGCTGCAGGCTTGTGTAGGAGCGGCAGCTGCGGGCTCAGGAGACCGAGCGGCTCCTCCGTGCGTGCAGATTGACTACTCGTAAGTATACTACTCGTGAGTAGTCAATTTGCACGGGGTGCACGGGCACATGCGGCTCGCGGGTGCGCGGGGTGAACGGCGCGCATGCGGGCCCCGGCGCCCGCAGCCGTACGGGGAGCGCGGAATGAGCGGAGACACAGGGGGTATGGCCCGCGCCCGCCGCAGCGCCTGTTGTCGATGGATCTTATCTTGAAATAGCGCTAAAATAAGGGCTACTTATAGGGCTATATAAGGAGCTGAAATGAGTCACGCGTTGGCAACTGTTGGAATGGCGGAGGCAAAGACCAATTTCAGTAAACTCACCGCGAATGTCAATGCGACGGGCATCCCCGTCACGGTGTTCAAGAACAATAAGCCGTGGGTTGAGATTCGCCCGCTAGCGACCCCGCAGGACGATTTCAAGAACATGCCCGCAGAAACCCTTGAAGCGATTCGGGAGACCGAGGCCATGCTCAAAGATCCGGAGCATGCGACCTACAGGTCTGCCGAAGATGTGTTTACGGCCTTGGGTTTGTAGGGGGCGCGGGTGTACGTGGCGTCGTTTTCATCGCGCTATAAGCACGATGTCAAAGCTTGCAAAAAGAGGCACTGGAATATGGCAGCGTTGGAAGCTGCGATGCGCGACCTGCTCAAGAGCGATGAGGAGGAGTTGGAGGCTCGCTATAAAAACCACGCTCTTGTTGGAAACTGGCGGGGGTATTGGGCAATCCATGTGGACTCGGCACCGAACCCCGCAAAAGACCAATGGGTTTTGATGTATAAGCGCAGTGGCGATGAGTTGGTATTTGTCCGCACAGGAACCCATAAAGAGGTGTACGGGAAGTAAGGCCGTGCGTTGTCGCTGCAGCACCTATGTCGGCACGCTGGTTGACGCCTGCCAGTTGATGGTGCAGTCGAGCACCTGCTGCGGCGCCTCCGGTGCCTGCCCGCCCAACAGACTCAGCAGCATCTCGCAGGCACGGCGCCCCTCCTCGTCGATGGGTTCGATGATCGTGGAGATGCTCGGCGTGGTCAGGCCGGTCCACTCGTCGCCGTTGAGGCCGATGAGCCCGATCTGGTGCGGCATGAGGTGGGCCATGGGCTGCAGCGCGCGAAACACGCGGGCGAGCGCCCATTGGTTCTGCACGAAGATCAAGGTGCGGCGCGCTGGGTTGAGCTTGAATTTGAAATGGTCGGTCAGGGCGCTCACGCTGGGCGTATCATGCTGCACCGCCAGCTCGCGGTAAGTGAGGCCGTGGGCCGCCAACGCATCGGCAAACCCACGGAAGCGCTCCATGCGCGTGCGCATGCGGGTCGTGTCGGCGGCGAGCGTGAGAAACTCCTCGTAGCCGGCCTCGATGCAGGCGGTGATGGCGGTGTAGACCCCGTCGTACAGGTTCGTTTTGATCCAGGGCGTGTCCAGGCTGTAGAGGTCGCAATCGTAGAAGATGACCGGTCTGCCGGCGCGCTCGATGCGCTCCTTGATGGCGCGGAAGTTCGAGGTCGGTTGGATGATGAAGCCGTCGGCGCCGAGCGACAGCATCTTCTCGACGTACATCGACTCGGTTTCGACGCTGAAGTTGGTGGTGCACACGACGGTTTGATAGCCGTTGGCGTGGGCGACCTGCTCTATGCCATTTAGGACCTTGCCCGCCCAGATGTTGGTGTTATCCAGGATGAAAACGGCGATGACGTGCGTGTCCTTGCCGTTTAAAGTCTGCGCCTGCGCGTTCGGGACATAGCCGGTGTCGCGGATGACGCGCGCGATGCGCTGCTGCGTCTTGACGCCGAGCTTATCGGTTTTGCCGTTCAGATAGTAGGACACGCTTGCGGTGGACACGCCCGCCTGCTTCGCGACGTCGGTGATGGTGGGTCGTGATTGCGCCATGTGCCCTCCCGTTGCGTGGACAGCGCGTGCCGTGCCGCCTGAAGCTGCTGCGAACAGACCGCCTGCCGAAAAAATCGAATAGTTCTTGACTTTTGAAAAGGTGGTCGAAGCCCATGGTATCACGTTTGGTTAACGGTGTAACTAAAAACGTGTTCATAGCATCTGACCTGCCCGTTTATCGAAAAACAGTTTCCCTTTGCGCATCCGCGGCCAATAATGGAGCCACAAAGACCAAGGCGTACGGCACGGATGCGCAACTGCTCCGGAGAACCCGTGCCAAGCGCCTTGCGAGCTGCACGATGTGCATATCCGAAAGGGGTAGACATGAAGATCGTAGCCGTGGCCGCCTGCACCGTGGGAATCGCGCACACCTATATGGCCCAGAAGGCCATCGAGGATGAATGCGCCAAGCGCGGTATCGAATGCAAATGCGAGACGCAGGGCGGGATGGGCATCGAGAACGAGATCGAGGACGACGACGTGGAGGATGCCGACTTCGCCCTGTTGGCCGTGGCGATTGGCATCGAGGGCGAGGAGCGTTTCGAGGAGCTCGCCGATGCGGGGAAGGTTCTGACGATCGACCCGGCCGAGGTCATCGCACATCCGGCAGAGGTAATCGACCGTCTGATCGCACTGTAGGCACAGGCACCGAAGGGAGGGCCGCGACATGTTCAAAACCATCGGCAAAGACCTGCTCAAGGCATTCAATACCGGCGTATCGTACTTCATTCCCATCGTGGTAATCGGCGGCGTGTTCCTGGCGTTCTCGCTCGCCACGGGCACGGCGGGCGACACGGGCATGGAGGTGACCAATCCGTTCTTCCAGAGCCTGAACACCATCGGCATGGCGGGCATCTCGATGATGATCCCCGTGCTGGCGGCCTATATCGCCTACTCGCTGGGCGGCAAGCCCGCCCTGGCACCGGGCTTCGTGCTGGGCTATCTGGCGAACAACCCGGTCACTACCGCCGATGGCGCTTCGGTGTCCACCGGTTTTCTGGGCGCCATGCTGCTGGGCGTGTGCGCCGGGTACTTCGTGAAGTGGACCAAGACCTGGAAGGTGGGCAACACGGTCCGCACCATCATGCCCATCCTGATCGTACCGATTCTGACCTCGCTAGTGCTCGGCATGGTCTACATCTACGTGCTCGCCTACCCGCTCGGCCTGTTCATGGGCTGGCTCACCGATGTGCTCGGCAGCCTGCAGGGCGGCTCGGCGGTGGTGCTGGGCGCGGTGATCGGCATCATGACTGCGGCCGACATGGGCGGCCCCATCAACAAGACCGCCTCCACGTTCACGATGGCGCTCATGACCACCGGCATCTACATGCCCAACGGCGCGTTCCGCGTGGCGGTTGCCATCCCGCCGCTGGCGTGCGGCATCGCGGCGCTCATCGCACGCAACAAGTTCGATGACGCCGATCGCCAACTCGGCATCACCTCGATCTTCATGGGCCTGATCGGCATCACGGAGGGCGCGATTCCCTTCGCCGTGAAGGATCTGAAGCACACGCTGCCGGCCATCATGGTGGGCTCGGGCGTGGGTGCGGCGCTCGCCGCCATGCAGGGCGTGGAGTGCTTCGTGCCCCACGGCGGCATGATCGTGGCCGCAGCGACGAGCAACCCGCTGCTGTTCGCCGTCGATATGGCCATCGGCACCGCGGTGGCGGTGGCGCTGCTGGTGGCGCTCAAGCCCAAGCTTGCCGACGGCAAGAAGGCGACGGGCAAGGCCAAAGCGGCGTAGAGTCGCTTGGGATCGTGTGGGGCATGGCGCGGGCGCGCAGGCCCCACAGCGCCCCGGTTCGCGCCGCAGGCGCGGCGGTAGGGCGCGGCAGCGGGCGCTTGCGTGGGTTGCTGGGCTGCCGGGCCGTGCATCGGCAGTGCGCCCGGACCGGTTCGCCGGCTCCGTGCTGAGAGTCGCGACGCCCAAAAGCTGCGCAGGCGATGCGGTCTGCGGGGCGACGTGTAGGTATCTGAACAACTGAGTGCTCGGCGAGGGCCCGTGCGGCGGGTCCTGGGGGCACCTGTGAAAAAAAGACCTGCTATTTGAAGTCAAGGGGTAGCGCCCGAGATTTTCGATAGGAACCT
>CABRHH010000002.1 GCA_902470695.1 uncultured Collinsella sp. | reverse complement strand
ATGCGCACCTCCTGTCCGGACGCCCTGCAGCGTCCAACTTTTTGTCCGCAGTCCCTTTTCGGCCCCAAATGGCCAAAAGACGAACCCTAAATACCCAGATGGACCGAAGGCGAACCCGGAATCCACGTCCAGGCGAAAGACGGCCGGTGCCCGGGCCCGGAGCCCCATTGGCGTCTCCGGACGGACAGCCCCGAGCCCGGAATCCGCGACCGGACGAAAGATGGCCAGGGGACGGACCCGAAATACGGGTCCGGCCCCACAAGCGACCATGGACGCCGGCCGGGTCGCACACGTTGACCCCATCGCGCACGCGCTAACCACCATGCCCCTACGGGCGAAAACCCTGCCATCCCTACGGGCGGAAATCCTGCCAGAGCTGCGGGAAATCCTGGGGCTTCGACACAAAGAGCATGCGGTCGGGGTCCCTCGTGAACTGCTCGTAGATGGGAACGCCCCTCTCCAAGCCGAACCGCGCGTAGTCGCCGGGGCGCCGCACCTTGACGCCGCTCGAGCGGTACGCGGGATTGGCGACGAACGTCGTCGCTCCCTGGTCGTCGACCTCGGGGAACCAGGCGATCCCGCCGTGGGCGCGCACACCGCTGTAATCAAAGCCGAAATCGCGCACGCACCAGGCCCCGAAGGTGAGGTTGTGGGACACGTCGCCGACGATGGTGGCGTGCGCCCAGCCCGGCGGGACGATGACGACATCACCCTGCTCGGCGAATATCGCGTAGCAGCGGCCGGGGTCATCTTGGTCGGTCTCCTGCATGTAGATGTAGGCGGCGCCGCTCCAGATCTCGTACAGCTCGCACGTGGACATCCCGCACGACGCCGAAACCGCGTGGGCGTGACCCTGAGAGCGCACTGGCTCCTTGCCGAGGCGACCCCTCGCGTACGTCACGGCGCCGAAGAGCAGGTTGCGGTCGACCATGGCCGCGCGATCGGCCGCGCGCCCGGTGTCCATCGCGATCGCGTAGAGCACCTCGGGACCGTCGCAGGTCGGGTCCATCAGGGAGGTCCTGATGGCCTCAAGCGTGCGAAGCTCGGGCTTAGGGCCAAACACGCCCTCCCCGTACTCGAACCCCAAAGGCTCGTAGGTCGGCCTGATGTCGAAGCCGGGGTCAAATGAGCGGGCGGGCGCCGGGGAGCTGGGGCTACTCGACATCGGCCGCCCCCTCTCCGAGAGCGGTCTCACGAGCAGCCAACCGCTCGTTTACATGGTCGACCCGAACCTCCACGCCATACGCCGGCATGTTGTTCATACCCGATCCTTTCCGCAATCCAAGTTCAGCAGATACAGCCTCAATTGACTCGAAACGGCGATATGCGACAACCACGTGCCGATCGCGAGGCCGCAGCGGGCCCGTTCGCGCCGGATCGCCGCCCGTGCCGAAGTGCTACATGCGGTCCTGCTTGAGGTAGTGGTCCTTGTCGTAAGTGATGCTGTAGGCCTTTTCCAACACGCTCAGCAGCTCAGCCGCATTACGGTCCCCCAGCGCCTGCAGCTCCTGAGCCACCGCATCGACACCCTGCGCATTTTGCTGGCGCGCATGGGCTATACCCGCATCGGTTATGCGAACCAGCACGCGACGGCGATCGCTCGGATCGTTTCTGCGCTCGACAAATCCCTTGGCAACGAGCGCATCCAAGATGCGCGTCATACGCGGGCGTGAGTAGCCCAGGCGCTCCGCCAAGCCAGACGGCGTCTTGTCCTCCCCCACATGACCCGACAAATACTGGAGAACGGGGGCTTCACCCACAGAAAGGCCCCGCGCACTGCTCAGGGAGCCCTTCGCCAGGGATCTAGAAAAGACAATCAATTTTCTCGCTGCGTCCTCGTAATCCAACCCGTTCTCCCATTTCCGGCATCACCGCGCACGCGGCACATTGTCCATCGATTCTAGCAGCCTTCTTTTTGCCGTGCGGCGTGTTAACTGCAACCGCACACGACCACTTCGGGTACCGCGATCAGGCACCACAGCATGAAACACGCACCGACGAACCGGCCGCGCGGCCCCATTCGACGCCGCGGATCACGCGTGGCCGCCGCCGTCGGACCCATCGGGTGCCTGCTGATCGACATCGATGCCCGCCGCGCGCATCAGCGCGCGAACGTTCACCTTCGCATTCTTGATACCCCGATGCAGCACCAGCGAAACGGCCACCCCGATCGCCAGCAGCACAACGCCCACCGCGCCGAGCGCGACCGTAGAGGAGCCGTAAAAGCCCCACCAGCCCAGCAAAACGCCAAGCGCGATTGCCGAATAGCCCAGGCGCTGCCACACTATCAGGCGTCCGATCGCCCGCGTCTGCATCTGCGCCTCGACAACCAGCTCGTCTCAGCTCAAGCGACGAGACGGCGTCCCCGAACCCTTGTCCATCCCTCTCAACCTCCCTGGCCGAAAGGACCGGCAGGCCGCCCTCAAGGACGACCGTCCGGTCCACGCACATGCGGAAAGCAGGACGCTTCCCCCTACAGGCCTAGTACGTCAGGCCGGGATCGAAGAATCCGATCAGAACGCCCACGAACGCAATGCCCACGAGGATCAGCATGACAACCGTGGGGCTGATCTTTTTCTTCGCCATCAGCCACCAGCACAGCACCGTGAAGCCCATGGGCAGCAGCTTGGGGAACACGCTGTCGAGCTGGTCCTGCAACACGATGCCCCCGGGAAGCACCGCCGAGGTGGTGATGGACACCCAGGTCGCAGCCACCGCACCGATCACAACCGTACCGATGAGCACGATGGAGTCGCGGATCGCCGTGGCCTTGGGGCCGATCAGGGTCTCAACCGCCTTGCTGCCCAGCGTGTAGCCCTGCTTGTAGGCGAACTTCATGCCCAGCAGCATCAGCACGTTCCACACGACGATGTAGAAGATCGCGCCGATCGGGGACCCGCCATTCGACAGGCCGAGCGCGATGCCCAGCAGGATGGGGATGAGCGTGCCCACGATCAGGGAGTCGCCGATACCGGCCAGCGGGCCCATAAGGCCGGCGCGGATGCCGTTGATGGTTTCGTCGGTCACCGCCTCGCCATTCGCACGGGCCTCTTCGAGCGAAGCCGTGATGCCCACCACCATGGTGCCGATCTGCGGCTCCGTGTTGAAGAACGCGCTGTAGGTCATAAGCGCATCCTTCTGCTCCTCGGGCGTGTCGTAGAGCTCCTCAACGATGGGGAGCATGGCGCACAGATAGCCGAAGGTCTGCATGTGCTCCTGCGAAAAGCAGGTGAGGTGTCCGTAGAACCAGTTGCGGAACGACTTGTTGAGCGTCTTCTGGGACAGCTTCTTCGTCCGCTTGTCCGGAGTCGAGGTTGCCATATCTGCCATCTTAGATCTCCTCCTCATCGTCATCGTCCACACCGGATCCGATTCGAGCAACCGCAAGGCCGCCGATCTTGAGCTCCTCGATCTTGTAGTTGATCACCGCGAAGAACCCTCCGATAAGCGACGCGGCAATCAGGTTGCAGCCCATGACGGCGGCGAGCGTGAAGCCGAAGAAGAACGTCAGGAAGTCCACCGGCTTGTTGATTACCTGCTTGAGCAGGATCGCGATACCGACGGTGGGGAGCAGCGAGCCAACGGTGAAGAGCGTCTTCATGGCGATGCCGTCCATGGGCAGGTAGGCCTTCATGAGGTCGACCATGCCGGAGCCGCCCATGGTGATCAGAAACGTCGGGATGAACGAGCACAGGATGTGGCCGATCCACGGCAGGACCATATCCACCACGTACAGCTTCTTCAGCTCGCCCTTCTCCAGGGCCTTCCAGCCGATTCCCTGCCACACCAGGTTGATGGTCGACGTGCCGTAGAACAGCACCGTACCCAGCGTGCCGACGGCAGAGCCCAGGGCGACCGCCAGGCTCTTCGCCGCCTCGGAATCGGGGGCCAGCCCCTGGGCCTTGATGGCCAAGATCGCCAGCGGGATGCCGATGTAGCTGATGGCGCGCACGTCGGCCGAGACCGTTCCACCGGGGGTTACCAGCGCGATGTAGACAACCTGGATTGCCGCGCCCACGATGACGCCCGTGGTGATGTCGCCCATAATGATGCCCACCACCAGGCCGGCGACGAGCGGGCGACCGAGCGTGTAGTTGCCGATGGTCGTTCCGCCCATGCCCGGCATGGATGCCAAACAGGCAAACAGGCCGAAGAGCGCCGCTTGGAACACATTGATTTCCATAGTTCCGCCTTCCCTTTTTCCGCATTGTGCGCCCCATGCGCCCAATGACCTCAATCGCGTG
Organism: uncultured Collinsella sp.; assembly: GCA_902470695.1. Classification (GTDB taxonomy): domain Bacteria; phylum Actinomycetota; class Coriobacteriia; order Coriobacteriales; family Coriobacteriaceae; genus Collinsella. The sequence goes on along the minus strand of CABRHH010000002.1, from coordinate 177,500 downwards.
AATGCACCGCGCGCAGGACGCGCGGCGTCGGACTTAGAACCCGAACTTGCCCCGGAACTTGGGCCACTCGCCGATGGACTTCTCCTTGAGCAGCGCAAACTCCACGGTATAGCCTGCGTTCGTGATGTCCTCGAGCGCCTGCGCCTCCTCTTGCGTGATCGACTGGTTGTTGCCGAGCTTGGTGGCACCGGGGCGGTCGTTGCACGGCCCGACGATCACACGGTCCAGACCGGGCTTGAAGCCCATATCGACCAGGATCTTCTTCATATCCTGGGGGTTCTTGGTGATGATGAAGTAGCGGTCCTTGCTGTCGAGCACCTTCTGGCACTTCTGCTGGAAGGCCTCCAGGGTCCAGACGAACGTCTTCTTCTCAGAGGCGCTCTTGTAGGCCTGCTTGAGCACCGGATCGGATGCCGCGGCATCGTTTACGGCGATAAGGCCGTCGCAGGGGTACTCCAGAGACCACCTGGTGCACGTCTGCCCGTGAATCATACGGTCATCGATACGCAAAAATGAAACCGACATCTCTTGTTCCTTTCCTTCTGGCCGCACGGCCTCGGACTGGCCGCGCGAAGCCTGCAAACCCGTTAAATGTCCTCGTCGTCCTCGGCTTGATCGGACGACAGCACAAGCTGCTTCACGCCGCTTTTGCCCTCATCGAGCAGCACCTGGGCGATCTCGTCCAGCGACAGGGACGCCGGCTGCAGCAAGGCGGTCAGCGCCATGGGAAGATTCGCGCCGCCGAACGCGATGGTCTTCCCCAGCAGCCCCCGACCCTCGAGCGCCTTCACCGCGTTGGTGAGCGGAGAGCCGCCCAGCACGTCCCCCAGGACAACGACCTCGTCGTCCGGCGTGAGCACATCGAGCACCGCCTCCAGGCGCTCGACATACTCATCGGCGCCCATGCCATCTTCAAGACTGCAGTTCAGCACCGCATCCGAGCCACCGCCCAACATGTCGAGCACGCTGCGCAGCCCTCCCGCGAAGGTGCCGTGGCTTACCAGCAGCAAGTAGCGCATGTCTTCTCCCTCCCCGCGGCTATTGTCGCGTACGTGATTTCGTTGTCGTTAATAATTGCTGTTGTTAACTATTAACGGAAGGAGTCCATCCGTGAGCGGTCGAAAATAGTCGGTAAACGGTATGAAGAGGTGGGGTTAAGCAGGTTGTTTACGAGAGCATACCGCCAGACGCCTGAACTGAGCGGAGCGTATACCACCGGTCTGAGGCAGCGTTTCTTATGCGTATATGAAATTGTTTCATGGTGAAACTGTTTGCGATACCGCAGGAGCGCGAGGTGTTACCCTTCCCGCGGCGTACGGGGCGGTGGGGGCACGACGACGCAGAAAGCGAGCTACTTGTAGAAGCTGATGTCCCCGTGAAAGTAGTCTTTCCAGCGCTGACAGATTTCGTCGTGATTCGCAAGAACGAAGTCCATCACGTTTGCGAGCTCCTTCCTATTGAGCCTGCTGCCGTTATTCGCAAGGATACAGCCGCCATTTCGCGTCAGCCAGATCTTGGTCGCCCCTGCGCTTGGCCTGCCGTTGGCAACGTGTACGTGCACCGGCTCGCCATCTTCGCCCGTCCAGAAAAAGATAGCGAAACCTTGAAACAGAAAAAGCCTAGGCATACGCTCTCGACGCCTCCCGCGCAAGTCGCAAAATGAGCTGCGCGTTGTTGTGAACAAAAGAGTCAAGATAGAACATCTCGTCCTTGTTGAAACCCTCGATTTCTGACCACTCGAACGACGGAAGCATGCACATGGCAGAGTCGAAGCCCAGCTCAACAGGTCGCTCGATGGAAACCTCCACCTCGCCGCCGTCGAGAACGCTAGAGAACGCCACCTGCGTCCCATCTTCAAGCTCGGCGTAGTTATAGAACATCGCGCGCCTCCCTACCGTGTCGCCTTGTCAAATTATACCCATGCAGGCCTTTCCATGGGCGCATCCAGCAGGCCGCATCGCGAGCCGGGCAAAAGGCCATCGCCGCCGCCTCGCGCCGCCGACCGCAAAAGCCCTCATCTGAGCACGGGAAGGACCTCCCCGTGCGATAATGCAAGCGCAAGACTCTGGAGGGCAGATCGCATGAGCATCTGGATGATTCGCGCGGGGCGCGGCGGCGTATACGCAAAGAGTTGGATCGAGGCGGGCATCGTCGGCATCGGCTGGGACTTCGACGGGGCCAACATCGCCTCCATGACGCACGACCAGCTGCGCCAGGCGTACGCCGACGCGCATCCGGACTACAGCGCCGGCAAGGTGGGCCAGGCAGCCAGCCAAACGGCCAAGTTCGCGCACGACATCACCAGGGGCACCACCGTCGTCACCTACGACCCGGAGGATCGCGCCTACCGCATCGGCAAGGTCGCCGGCGAGTGCGTCCCTGCCGACGATATCGACGGCATCACTTACAGGCGCGAGGTCGAGTGGAAACGCACCGCAGCCCGCGACCTGCTATCCACGTCGTCGCGGAACAGCCTCGGCAGTCTCACCACCATCTTCGGCATCTCACCCGAGGTCGCATCGGACCTGAGCCATGCCGCCGGGGCTACCAAGAGCGGCACCGCGCCCGCGGAAGCAGTTGCGGGCGCCGATGATGACGAGGCGCGCTTCGCAACCTATGACGACGGAATCGAGCGCATCAAGGACCGCACACTCTCGCTGAGCTGGGACGAGATGGAGCAGCTCGTGGCAGGGGTCCTGCGCTCCATGGGATACCACGCCGAGGTCACGCCCAAGGGCCCTGACGGCGGGCGCGACGTCGTGGCCTCGCCCGACCCGCTTGGCTTGGAGTCGCCGCGCATCATCGCCGAGGTCAAACACCGCAGGGGCACCATAGGCGCGCCCCAGGTCCGCGCGTTCATCGGAGGGCTCAGGGCAAGCGACCGTGGCCTCTACGTGTCGACGGGAGGCTTCACCAAGGAGGCCCGCTACGAGGCGGATCGCGCCAACGTGCCGGTGCGCCTGCTCGACCTCGACGGGCTCGTGAAGCTCTACGTCGATTCGTACGACAGAGCCGATGCGGAGACTCGCTCCCTCTTGCCGCTCACACGGATTTGGTGGCTGGCATAGGAAAGGGTCGGGAGCGCGATTCCCGCGAGCCGCGCTCAACGTACCCGCGGGAATCGCCGTCGGGCTCGCAAAGGCTGCGTGCCGGTTGATTTCCAACCTTTGCGAAACACTTTCACCGTTTTCTGCGTTCTCGCACGCAGCGCGACGAGAGGAACGGGCCGAGAGACCCGCCCCTCCGCCGTTTCCGCAGGTGCAGGATTCAAGATGGGCCATCTTGCCCCCGCTGAAGCCCTCGATTTCCGACCACTCGAACAGCGGAAGTGCGCACGTGACAAAGCCGAAGCCCGGCTCAACGGAAACGGTGACCCGGACAACTTTCACGAACCTCAAATCTACGGCATAAGATGACAATGCGTTGATTGACACCGGCGGCAACCTTATTCCCAGGCAAGCCTCTCGTGCGCCCATCGGCGCTCAGCAACTTCGCCGCGCAGAACTGGGCCGAACAGTGCCTCACCCAAATCCGCAGCCTCGCACACATCATGGAGACGCTCTTGCAGGTCGGTTCCTGCCGCCTGCTTTCCATAGGCTTTGCTATAGGGCGCCTGCATCCACTCGTCCGGAACGCTAAACTCATCGGGGGCGGGGATGCCTCTCGCGCCCAGCTCGCGAAACAAATACGTTTGCAGCCCAGGGCCATCTATATCGCACAGCGTGGCGTAAACCGCGACGTCCACGAGATCCTTCACCCGCGAGGAGGACCTTCCCCGATGTCGCTCGACAATGCCGCAAAACTTGTCGGCAAGTGCCGCCTCGACGGGATAGACCAGGTAATCACAGTCCTCGATGCCCTGCACGCCAATGCGATCAGCGGGAGAGATCCTCTCGGCCCGATCGAGGGGCACTTCGTCCACCACGAGGTCAATCGACACGGGCTGCATCCGCTTGGCTCCGAGCCACATGTCGAAGACGAGCTTGGCTCCACTCCTGTACGCGTCCTCCGCCTTAATTGGGTCCGCTGCGCAGAAAACGAATCTCGCATGGTCCCCGAGATCGGTCGCAGCTAGCCCCTTCAGCTCTTCTATCGCGTCGCCGAGGTCGTTGCCTCTGGCAAGCAGGTCGATATCCCTGGTCGCTCGCGCGTTGACCGTGCGCGCCAGAATCGCCTGACCGCCTTTTAGCACGAACCGATCGCCCCCTCCGGCGAACACGCGACAGAGTAACCGATGGAACCAAAAGGCGCTCATAGCACGCCCGGTGTCCATAGAAGAACGCTCTGCGGCCGATTTGACGGCCATCTCAAGCGCGCGGGGCGTGACGTAGCTTTTACCCGCTGCATGATCAGCCATTCTTTTCCTCCTTCGCAATGCGTGTCGCCACTTCGCTCAGCTGCCCGAGAAGCCGGCCGGCGGCACCCCTTCCTGATTTCTGCGATACCAGGAGTGCCAGGCGATCGAAATCAAGCCCTTTGCTGACCGCATCGCGCAGCGCATCTTCGATGAGCGAAGGATCCTCGAAATCCAAGCACAGGTCAACGAGCGTCCGCTCATCCTTCGTGACGGGAAGACCGTCAACCCAGGCGATGTCCTCCTCGTCGACCGCGCGCGTCGCGAAACTCGCCTCGGCGATGCGTGAGTTGATCCTCCTCGGTGCGTATATCCGGTAGGGAGACAGCCAGAAATCACCGATGCCCAGGATGTTCGCCGCGCTCGTGCCGCCTATGGCAATGCCATCCCAGGCGGCCATGCGCTCATAGGTGAACTTTGCAGGTTCGGTCAGCTTCCATATCGCTGCCACGTGATTGTGCTCCGTCGCCGGAGTACCGGCAAGCTTGTACGCACCGTGGACTATGCGCTCGGCCCTACCCGAAGCAACAGCCTGGTAGAGCGCCTTGGCGGTGATGCCCAGACGCGCCGCCTGCCTTGAGGTGAACACTCCTTCCGAGGCGGACAGCTCGTTCATTGCGGATATGTGGTCATTTCTGCTCATGTTGCAATAATACCCTATAAGGTAATTATTGCAACATCTTCTGAAGGTTACAGAGATTCGCGAGACGGGGCGAGCAGCCAGCTATACAACATGTCTCACACCTACAGCTGCCTGAGAATGCCCATCGCGTCGTCAGCCGAGATCTTTCAGCCGGCTCAGGACCCGGTTCCCATCAATCCAAAAGCCGCAGCGGATTCCGAGTTCACCGCGTCCCCAACCATCCGCACAGCATGCCCGCCAGCAGCTCCACCCGCACCGATAATTTTTGTCCGCGCAGCATTGTATGGTGCACCCAAGTAGGCTGCCGATCAATTCGGCACAGATGGTAGGAGAACCCATGAACGATGCCCCTCCCCACGGATGCAGCAGAACGGGCCGCAGCGCAACAGCCAATGGGAACGAGCCACCGCAGCTCCTCTTGCAATTCACCGAGACAGCATTTCTCATCGCAGCGGGGCTCCGCAAGCGCGAAGACCTCTTCTTGGCAAACCCGCAACGCTACCCGTATTGCCACGAGCTGCGCGAGGGTATCCAGCGCTTTGCGGCCCTGCACCTGCAATACGCACAGAACTGCCAAGCAATCCGAGAACTGCTGACAAACCTCAGCGAATCGAGCTTCATACGCACGTGGTGTACACGCGAAATCTCAGCATGGGTCGAGCACTGGTCTCCCGATGCACGCTTGGAACTCAATACGCTCGATTGCATGAAACTCGGCCCGCTCGCCGAAGTGAGCGGCAGTTTCTTCTCAATCACCGAGGAGTGCGAAGACCTCCTACGGCTCAACGGCAACGGCAGCCTGGACGACCTGCACGAGCTCCAAGTCTTCGACATGCTCAAGAGTGCCGGGCAGGCGGCATACGTGTTCGGGCGCAAGTTCCTCATCCTGCACCCCACGCTCAGCTGGGACGAGCACTCCGCCATCATGCGCGCCGACATCACGATGCTCGGGCCTGACCCTCTCGATCAAGGGGAGCTGCAACGTATCAGCAAGACCTGGCTCAAAGAGCTTGTCGGGATCGCCTACGAGCAGGTGCCGCAAGGGCTCAAGACCTGCCCCGTCTGCGGATGGACCATGTCGCTGCATGGGCTTCGGCCCATGTGCCTTACCGCCGCATGCACCGCCCACGTCGATGCGGAGCGATACGATACTCTACCCGATATCGCACCAAACTCGTTTCGCTTACGTCGCGGAGTGATGCGCTATATCGCCAAACCCGGAGCGCTCGAACTCCATATCGCGCGCAGCATACAAAAGCTCGGGTTGCCGTTTGAGCTCTGGCCGCACCTTGACACCTGCGACATCCTCGTCACGCCCCCGGGCGGTCGCACAATCGCCGTCGATGCAAAAGACCAACGCAACCTCAAGCTCCTCGCACGCAATATCGAGACCGACAACATGCTCAAAGCCACAGGTGCAGACGAAGCCGTCTACGTCATTCCGGCAGACACACCGATGGCGCGGCGGCGCTCCGCGAATCGTCAGCTCACGAACAGACCAGGCCACTCGTGCAAGACCCCACACGAGCTCACGCAGTTCCTCAAACATGAAATGGAGGAGGCACGATGAGCACGTCCAGCGCAGCGAAGCGACTCGACACCCTCAGGCATGCGATCGCAAGCCGGTTTTCCAACCAGAAGATCGGCAGGCGCATTGCGCGGAACATCACTATGGTCGAGCCGCTGCTCATCCTCGCGATCCGATGCGACAACCCGCCGCATGCCGACAAGGCCAACCTTCTGATCTCCAACTATCGCCTGTTACAACCCCGCTCATTTGGCGCACGGGAGCATGTGCTCCAGATGGCGCGCCGTCATCTCATGGCGCTCACATCCGGGCGCAACTGGCTGGACAAACTCGAGGCCTACATGGACAAGCAGGCGCGCGACTTCCGCATGTTTGACATCGTCGACAATGAAATCGTCCGTCGTCCCAAGGTCTTCGGCGACGACTCCGAAAATGGCAGCTCGCGTGAGAACCTCTACATAGACTGGATGCTCGAGCCGATCTCCCATAAAGGCCCCGTCCCTCGCGCGCAGGAGGACGTGCCGTACACCTACTGGGCGCAACCTGAACATGAACAACGAGGCAAAACCGAGCGCACCAGAGAAGCCCCACAGGGAGGCCCACGCACCGTCTCCATTCCCACAGGAGCGCTTGCGGCGAGCACGACGGCATCTGACTACCCATATGCCGCAAGCACGCACAAGGGCATCCGCCCTCCCATCACGTTCTCGCTCGACGAGCTCATCGATGCCGCACGCGAAATAGGAGATCTCACCGGGCAGAAGCACCTTGCGACCGTGCTCGAAGCCGCCCGAGAGCAGGGACTTTTCAAGCACATCGACGGAGATGAGGCATCCGCGGCCAATCATGTCACCGTTGAACGCACCGTCAACATGGTGGGCATCGTCGGGTCGGGCAAATCCGCATTCGCCAACGTCCTCACCTTCGCCTGCGCCAAGCGAGGACTTCGCGTGGCCATCGTGCAGAACTCCATCACCGATGTCATGGACTCAGTCGAGTTTTTCGAGAAGCTCGGCGTGGACGTCTCCCCGCTCACCTCGCAGCGCGATCGGCTCAGCCACCTCGATGAGCTCGCATCCAAGAGAGAGCAGATGCTGCTCGATGACGCCCTCGCCCGCCACTTCGAGACCCCCTGTCTGCTCGACGGCATGGCGGAACATGCAGACGCACCAACGGGCTACGCTTCCGTGCCCTGCTTCGACCTCAAGGAGTCCGCGGGCCATAGGCGCGCCTGTCCCTTTTGCGGCATCTGCCCGACCCAATCCATGTCCCGCACGGCATTCACCTCAAGTGTGGTCGTCACCACACCGGCGGGCTTCGCCCAGATTACCGTCGGAGCGGGACGCCGCCCGTTCTTCGAGCACGTCCTCGCCGATTTCGATCTCGTCATCTTCGATGAGGCGGACCGCGTCCAATCACAACTCGACGGCCAATTCGCCCCGTCCGAGAGCTTCGGGGCCTACATCCGCAATTCTGCCGATCCAATCGCCCGAGCGCTCAAGCGCGACCCCCGAGATAAGGTGTCCGACCCCGACGCCGAGAACTTCCATGACCTGCGCTATTTGGCGGAGCGAATCATGAAGGCCCTCGTGGCCGGTGCGAGCAAACCTGCAATCGCCAAGTGGGGCGCGCTCAAGGACCGCACGTTCACCTCGCTCTCCCTGCTCGAGCTGCTGCGCGGCACCGACGAGACCCCGGCCAAGCTGCGACTGCCCGAGATTCTTCTCGATGACCTGCAGCGCTGCATAGCCGCACGCGGAGCGCCTCATCATGAGAATGAGGACCTGGGCGACGTGTATCTGCGAAACGCCATCGACTACACGCATATCAAGATGAACGATCGAGCTTTCCAGCAGGAGCTCAACGGCTACCTCGCTCAACGGAACGTCGAAATCTCCCCGATACTACACGAGCGCCTCGGATTCACCCTTAAGGTCGTGAGCTTCGACAACTACCTCCACGAACTCGACCAGGCATCAGACATGCTCGCGTTCAAAGACGAGTCGATCGAGATGCTCTACAGCTTCCTGCACGCGTCAACTAGCCGTCAGGCACCCTACCTGCCCGCTTCACCCGTGGGCAATCTCTGTGGCTTCAAAATCACCGAGGACAACGACATCCAGCTCTACCGCCAGTTCGGCACCGGGCGCGCCTTCATGACCGCGCTCCCGTGGCTCGTCACCGACGAGAGCGGCAGCCCCTGTGGGCCGCACGCGCTCCTGCTCTCGGGCTCAAGCTACGAACCAGGTTGTCTGCAATACCACATCAGCCAGCCAGTCGACTACCTGCTCGATGCGAGACCCGAAATCGCCGAGTTCCTCTCACGGTCCACGGTGCGCGACCTCGGGATCGACGTAAACGTTTCGGGTAGCGGAACAAAACGCAGGGAAAACCTCAGTCTCGTCCTCCAGGCGACGGTCGACGCGCTCGTGAAGGAGATGGATGACCCCAGCTCGCACAAAATCCTTGTCATCGTAAACAGCTACGATGAAACCATGGCAGCCCGCAACGTGCTGCAATCTGCATTGCGCCATCGTGGGCGCGGCGAGAAGGTATGTGCCCTCGTCAAACGACGTGAGAAGCGGGACGACGATGCGCTGCCGCGCGGCCAGGTGTATCAATTCGCCCAACACACCGCCCGCATTTTGGTAGCACCCGCCATGGCGATCGAGCGCGGATTCAACATCGTAGACGACCGGGGTCACTCCGCAATCGACACCTTGGTTTTCGCCGTGCGGCCCATGGCCGTCCCGCATGACCTCGCGGTGCGCTTCAAACGCATGATTGGAGCGACCTACGAACAGAGTCGGCTCATAGACGCGCAGTCGCCCCTATTCGAACAGCAGGTCCGTGAAGCGGCCTGGCGTCAATGGGCCATGCTCGAGCGAGATGAGGCCCTCAGCCTGAGCGACCACAGCTCCTCCGACGACTATCTGAGTCGCGACATCATCGCCACACTCATGGTGCTCATCGTACAAATCTTCGGCCGTCTCGCGCGCATACGCGATGTAGATCGCCGTCCGCCGCACGTTTACTTCGCCGACGCTGCCTTCACCGGCGGCAATAGCCCCGACGCGCAGACGTTCCACACCCTCGATTTGCTCATACGGTACATGGGGAACCTCATCGCTCACAACGACCAACCCACCGTAGCGCAAGCGCTCTACGGCCCGTTCTACATTGCGCTTACGAAAGGAATCCAATCATGACCAAATTGCATCAGCCCATAGCTGCGGTGCCCCGGCCGCACAGCAATAGCGCGCTGCACCTGATGTCGCTCGTGCCGGACCCGTCATTCACGACCACCTACCATGCGCTTGACATGTCCGCAGAGCTGCACAACGCGCTCATCGACACGCTCGGCAATGGCGACAAGCCGTGGAATCTCGATACCAGGGAGCTCAAAACGCAGCTCTTACAGTATCTCGACCAGCCGATACAGGTTGGCGCCGTCTCCCGCGCACGCAACGTCCCCATATCCAACTGGCTCCTTGCACACAAGGCCTTCGACCTTGCGCGGTTGCGCACCATCATCTCCAACTGGCTGTGGAGCACATGCCCGGATAATGGACGCGGTGGCGCGGCACACCGCAATGCGTTCGAGCTCATCACGCCCCGTGAACTTGCCAAGCACTTGCATTCCGAACACGTCACGCTTTTCGACGAGCAAGGCCGCCCCGCCGACCCATTGACCTTCCCAGGGTTCGCCCTCTCCGTATGCGACTCAATCGTCGACAAGCCCTGCCATCTTTCCTGCGGTAACGACCTTGTCTTTGAGCGCATGCTGGGGACTACCAACAAGCGCTACGAGCTGCTCTCGCAGATTCTTTGGCACGATGGATTCGCCTATGCCATCGGGCTCGGCCTGAGCGTCCAGACCGTCCCACCACGGCGCGAAACGCGTCTCAACGTGAAGCTGTCCGTCCACCGCTTCGCGCATGGCGCCCGCGCCTGCAAGCACAGGCGGATTCCCTATCTCAACGAAAGCGTAAACGCCCTCGTCCGCTGGCCTGGCGCGCCCTGGTGCTGCGTGCCCTACCACTATGACATACGCGGCAAGCGCATTGCCTGGGACAAGGCAAGCGTTCGCAACCTCAAGGACTTCGCCGGAATTGAGCTGCCCGACCCGCTCGAATACCTGCGCCACATTGATAGCTGGGCGCAACCCGGTCGCGACCTGCAGATCCTGTCCCCACAATCCGCATCGGCAACATGGCCAACCAAGCATACAGTTGCCGCGGGGATGACGGTGAACGACAAGGCGGAGATATTCGAGTTTGTAGCCTCATGCCTCGGGGGAATCGCCGAGCCATCTCCCAGCCCGGAATGTCTCATGAGAAAGAACCTCATCAAGCAGTTCGACGAGAAAAAGCTCGCGTACGGCAGCGAGCGCGAGAGATGGCAGCTCGCCAATAGGCGGAGACTCTCCGCCGCCACGGGCAGCACACACATTGAACTCGAGTTCATCGGCACCCAAGCCGATATCGAAGAACTCGCCGCCGCCCACCGAGAGGCCGTCGCGTTCCTCGGACCGACGGGCGACGTGGGCGGCATCCGCATCGGTATGACCGAGCGCATACTGGATGGCCTCCTTTCCGAACTTCCTGACAAATCCCTGGCCAGCGCACGCGAACGCACGGATGCCATCAGAACAGCATGTGGGCAAGCCGCGAGCGACGTTCCGACCGCATGCATCATCCTGTTGCCGAACTACGCGCAAAGGCGTGATGGGAGCGTTGATCGCGACCCAAAACAGGTAATCCGCATGGGCTTCGCGCTGAGCGGGCGCTTGTCGCAATTCCTCGTTCCGCGAAAACGTATGCCAGATTCCGAGGGCGACGGCGCGATCGATACCCGAGACGACACGTTCGGCAGCCGTGTGGTTGCCGCCGTGCGCGACCTCATGCGCCAGCTTGGGTTCGTGTACGACTTTAAGGACTCGCGCGACCTCAAACCCGAGGCGCCGATGTACGGCATCCATCTCGCCGCCCCTCTTGAACGGTCGTGTCCTATGGACGAGGCCCTCATCGCAACGAAAATCAACTACCGCACGGGAACGACCGAGGCGCTCCTGCCGCAGATCGACAGCAACTGGATACCTTACTGGCAAGCACAGCTCGAGCTTGCGCGTGCAAGCAACCCCCTGAACGCCTACAATGCTCGCCGCGCTGATGGCTTCATGTTAAAACGCCTGATCGACAGGCTCAGCAACGAAGCCGCCGAGGATGCGCTCTTGCTCGTGCGCTCGTACGGACAAATCCGCTGGCCCGAATGGTGGCCCGGCATCGGGGACGCGCGCCTCGCCGAAGGCCCTCTGCATTATGGACCGACCTCCACACGAGGTGGCCATAAGACTCCCCTTGAGGACGCCGTCTTCGACAGGACGGGCACCAAGCTCCATATCCTCCGCGTGCGCGCCGGCAACACCGATGAGGTGCCCGACTACTACACCGACCTCGTTCCCGTTGTTGAAGAGAAGAGAGGTGCCGACCTTCCCAAGCGTGCAAACAAGCAGGGCATCTTCAAGGCAGATGGCTACCTGCTTGCGCTCGCTCCCAAGCCGGGTGACAAGCAGTACATAGGCGCGTTCCTCGGATCGAAGATTAGCCGACCCGAATCGCTCGCCCATTCGAAATCCCTGAGCGAGTATGTGCTGCTCACCAGCGAGGACGAGAGGCTTGCGCTCGAATGCGTCCGGCGCGCCGAAGCGAGCCGCGCGGGCATGGTGCAGCTGCTTAAGAGCGATATGAATATCAACCTACCCGCTCCGCTCCATCTTGCGAAGTTGATGGAAGAGTACATCTGGAATACGAAACCGCGCCGCAGGTAATGACCGGTGCGTATGGTCAGACACGCCCCTTCACGGATGCGGGGTAAGAAGCCGAGAACAAGGGCGACCCGCTTCGGGCAGGACCTTCCTGCCCGAAGCTCGCCGAAACACATGCCCCGCCTTACCTCGCCCCGGCGATCAGCTCTGCAATATACACAGCGGAGCCGAGCTGCTGGGCCTCAGCATCCGGATAAAAGCGCTGCCCCTCGATTTCGATTTGATCGGGCCACCGCTCAGGAGACGCGCCGTCCTCAAGCTCCCCTGAGTCTGTACCGGACTCCTGCCCTTCCTCGGTATCGGGCAAATCATAGGCACCTGCTTCCAGACGTTCCATAAACGTCCCGTTCAACGATATGTCTGCGAGGCACGCAACCAAGGAGAGCACAGCGGCACGGTCCGCATCCTCGCGAGCGCCGCCCTGCAAAAGGGGAGTCCCGAGCAGGTCTTCAACCGAATCGTTGATATGGGCAACGGCATGCGAGCACTCAAGCGAGGCGACGTAGCGCGCAAGGCCGCGCGTCAGCCCATCATCCTCGTAGTTGTACTGCTGAAACAACTTGTCACCCCGGCGATTGAGTTCTTGGGCCCACCGCACAAGGTACGCAGTGAACTGGTTGTCGGCATCATGAAAGAACTTGGCCCGCACCGCCATATCCCGAGCAAGCTCTTGATCGATTACAAACAACGAAATGTCGTCGGAATCCGCCTCCCGATAGCCGCCAAGATCGCCGGAATCCCAAAGCACCGGCACAAGAATGAAGCCAGATCGGCGCTCCACGGATATCGAACGGATATGCGCCAGGAAAGCTTCCGCATCTGGCATTCCGGCAGCACGAGCTGCTGCGAGAAGTTCTGCCTCGTCTGGAAACCGGCGAATCCTCTCCTGCAATGTACCAGCTGCATCGCAGATGATCTTGAGATTGTCCGTAGCGTTCATAGCTCCGCCGTCCCTTCTTTGCTCAATCGTTGCGTGAAATGGGTTCCGACATATACAGCGTACTTGTTTGCGCGGACACAAATGCAGCAGGCGCCGCGGAGGCCTTCACTCCCCGACGCGTCGAGGGGCAGGCCCAACTCGCTCATTCCATTGCCCCTATAAAAACGAAAGCCGGGAAAACGCCCCCGGCACTTGGAAACCCTTCCTATCGGGGAAAGCCATTTGCTTTACACCATGGTCGGGCGGCGGTGTCGGGTTCGCCGGCCGCCGGCACGCCGACAGCGGGCTCATGTGACCCCCCCAGACCAACAACAACTTTATGCCGCACTTCGGAGATACCCTTTCTGAACTGCGATTATATTGCTTTCTGATCCAGACCGTTGCAAACCGTTTTGAGGGACAAATCGCTCCCACTCGATGGCTTCGGTTCTGCCGTCCCGTCACTCCAGTTGCACCCAGTTTTCCGCGGCATCTCGAAGCGAGTGCCGTTGAATGACGCGACGTCGCGTTTCGTCGGCTTCGGGGACAAAAGCTGGGACAACTTCAAAAGCCTTTTTCAAACTCAGGGCATTGAGTTTTTGTTTTTGTCCCAAAGGGGCTTCCGGCCGTGATTCGGGTGCCCGATTGGGCGGAATCGCCCGTTTCTGAAACTCAACCGCAGCATCACGCGCAAGCCACTCGCAACAACTGCAAATGATTGGTCGCGGGCAGCTTCCAACGCGATTCCAAAGCCGCAGGTCAGGCGACTGCACTGCCGACAGGGAAAGGGAGTCGTATCAGGCGGCTTGCCCATGAGCCGACGATGGGGCCCCCATCGAATGTCGAGAACATGCTGGTAAAATAGGCAATACTTTTTATGACAGGAGACCGAGCATGGCCGAACCCCACGATAGGAAGCCGATTCTCACGATCGAGCAGCAGATAGAGCACCTCAAGCAGAAGGGCGTAGCCTTCGAGCTGTGTTCCGAGGAAGAGGCCGCAGACTACCTGCGCAACAAGTGCAACTTCTTCAAGCTCGCATCCTATCGCAAACTCTTCTCGAAATACGAGGGAGGCCCGCGCGACGGCCGCTACGTCGACCTCGACTTCGGCCAGCTACGCCTGCTCGCGGCGCTCGACCAGGAGCTACGCCACGCCCTGCTCGGCATGACGCTCGACATCGAACACTTCCAGAAGGTGACACTGCTTCGCGAGATGGAGGACCGCGGAGAGGACGGCTACGCCATCGTGGCCGACTACATGGCATCGCTTACCGCTGCAAACAGGGAGTACCGCCTGCGCGAGCTCAAGATGAGCGGCCGCAGCCCCTACAGCTCGGGCCTCTACGCGAAGTACTCCGGCGACATGCCCATGTGGACCTTCCTGGAGCTCACCTCGTTCGGCACCCTCATCGACTTCGTGCGCTTCTGCGCCAGGCGATGGGGCGACAGGCGCCTCGAGGCCTCCCACTACGACCTCAAGCGCGTGAAGTCCGTCCGCAACTGCGCCGCGCACGGCTCGTGCCTGATCAACTGCTTCGCCGAGAGGGGCGCCGCCCGGGGCTCGGCGCCCAGCGGCGTCTCCCGAAGGGTCGCCGCCGCGGGAATCCCCAAGGCGACCAGGAGGAAGTGGATGGGGAACACGGCCATGCAGGAGGTCGCGACCGTGCTCGTGGCGCATTCCAGCTTGGTACCCGAGGGCTCCTCGCGCTCGCGCGCCACATCCGAGCTCGCCGAGATGTTCGCCAGGGCCGACGGCGGAACCGAGGCGCTGCCCGACAAGGGGCCCGACGCCGCAGCTCGCTCTGCGCTCGAGTTCCTTCGCAGGTTGACAGAATCGCTCGGGTTGGTAGAATAGCCTGCAGATAGCAAAACCTTCACGGTTTTAGGGGCGGACTTGCGCAAGCGACTCTGCCCTATTTTTATTCACTCGCTATAGGAGACGGGTGATACCTGGGTCAATGACAGAACTGAGTAGCCCGGAATAATGGAGCCAGTTAGAAACCCTCGGGTTTGCGGGGCGGGATCGTGAGAGCGATTCTGCCCTATTTTTTTACGCTTCAGGCATGCGCAGCGGGGCTAGAAGAACCACTTGCAGTAGAGACCGCCCTGGAATATCGCACGAACGATCAGGGAGATGCCGAGGCAGACCGTCAGCACGAGCAGGCCCACTCCGAGCCATTTGGGGAAGGGGTCCTCCTCTCGGTTCGTGGAGCCCCGATCGAGCCAGTCTGGAGAATACACGCCGCCGTACTCGTCGCCCCCGCCGGCCTCGTCGGCCAGGAGGGCGAGCACCTCGTCCAATTCCCCCACGAGTGCCTCCCCGTCGAACCCGACCTGGAAGATGTGCGTCTCGTCGTGCCGCCTGAGCGCCTGGCTGTCCTGCATGAGGTAGAACCTCTTCCCGTTCACCCCGTTCGCGAGGGCGGTCCTCTCGCTCGAGAACGCGCAGATTCTCTTCCTGAGCCTTGCGAAGACGGCATTGTCCTCGACCCCGAACTTGCGGGCGAGCGACTCCAGCTCCCACAGCAGGTCGAACATCCTAACCGCCGACAAGAGCCCGTCGCCGTACGCCCTCCTCAGGACGGCTTGCTCGAAGCGGTCGTATGCGGCGATCGCCTCGCCGTAGGTCAGCTTGGTCCCGATTGCGGGCAGTTCGTTAGTGCTCATTTTTCTCCTATCTCATTTATTGGGGAAGGCAAGTTCCGCCGAGGGTTGCTTGGTTCGCTGCGAACCGCGCAGGCCCGACGGAGAACTCGACGGGATGCCCTTCTTTGGCAAGACCGCAGAGAGCATGGATTCCGTAGGCAAGCAATCCAGCTGCGGATACGAGGGCGCATCCGAGAAGCCCCGCCTGGGGTGCGGCGATGCCCCTTGTCGCATCGATAACCGATTCGATCATCCCTTGGCAGTTGGGGGCTTTGTTGTTTTCCGCGTCTATCGCGGCGTTGCGCACAGCGGCGTATTCCGTCATACCGTTCATCTTCTTACCTCCATACGTTCGTTGATCCAAGCGCGTAGCCGCCGACAAAGCCCAAGAGAAGCATGGCGGTTCCAGAGGCAATCGAGAGAGGCCACCTTCGCTCTCGTCTCTCCGTTGGCGCATCGCTTGTGGGAAAGTCCATGTCAGCAGGGACGTCGTTCTCCTCCGCAATCGCCGCCGATTGGGCGATGAGCGAGAGGACCTCATGAAGGGA
The DNA here is from genome assembly GCA_902470695.1 of uncultured Collinsella sp. Taxonomy (GTDB): domain Bacteria; phylum Actinomycetota; class Coriobacteriia; order Coriobacteriales; family Coriobacteriaceae; genus Collinsella. The sequence continues at coordinate 161,033 of CABRHH010000002.1, read as the reverse complement.
GGCCGAGACATACTCGAAGTCGATTTCCGACGCAATCTCGATGGGATGATGGGCATCTTCGAGCGCCGCTTTGATCGCGGCCATTTCCTCGGTGTTCAAGATCGCATCTTCCTCAAACAGCTTTCCGATACGGCGCCCGATGCTTCCCGTGCCCTCGATCGCGATTCCCTCGAACCCGCTCTTGACCGAACTTCTTTCGTTGGCGTTTACCAAGAGGGGGACGATCCGCTCATCGGCGATGTCGCGCCCTATCGCTCCAGACGCGACCTGACGCAAGGCACAGCATTTGGAGGCCATCCTCTCCCCAAGGTTCCAGGCATGCCCGCTTCCGTTGTCGAGCCTCAGTATCCCGTCGGTCCCGACCGTGGCGGATGAGGAGTAATTCTTCACCTCGATGACCAGGAGGCCCTGCCTGGTGATGAGTATTTGGTCAAACTCGTTGTGCTCGACCTCGTAGTCGAGCTCGAGGTTGACCAGGCGCTCGGCATCGGACATGGCATGCTTGACCGCGTAGAACGCCCGCCTTTCCCCGGCAAACCCCCTGATGAGCTTAGCGTGGTAAGAGCTGAATCTCTTCAGTGCCTCTATCGCCGTCAAGTAGCCCGAGGAGCTCATGAGCCCGAGCTCTTCTCCACGCGAGGCGAGATGGTCGATGACATGGTAGGTCTTCACACTGGAGCTGTATTTGTCCTGGAAAACCATCCTACATATCGCCCGCTCGAAGGCATTGCACCTGTCGAGGATGGCCGGCATCTCGAATGTTCGCCCGCTTAGTTTCTCGTTCATTTTAATCCCTCTCAATGGATTGGACTCGTTTTGACTTGCTGTCCCACAGTCCCATGTGGGGTCTTTTTTGCTCAAGCCTGCCTTTTCTATGGTTGCCTCCTTGGTCGATGTTCTGCTAAACTCCAGTTCAAGATATGCGGGATAATCCCTCAGTAATCTCTAATCGAAATTCTACTTGCAGCAATGGGGATTGCACAGTGGAAGATTTTGGCTTAATCCCCTCACTTGGAGGCATTGATGGCAAACCGAGTAAAGCGAAAGCAGGCAATTGAAAGCGACTGGTTTAATTGGGTGTGTGGTCAACGCGGCGTGAGCATGAACGGGCTCGCCAGGTTGACCAAATGGAGCAGCCGCCAAATAAGGGATGGGGTTAACGGCGGCGAAATGACCCCAGAACTCCTCGACGCGTGCGCCGAGGCGCTGGACGTGCATCCTGACTATCTTGCCGGAAAGTATTGCCGAACGCTCGACTACGACATCATGCGGGACGATGAGGTGAGACAGCACTGGCTTGAGACGGCAATGGCGCCCGCGGCCCACCCATACAAGTACTTCAAACAGGAAGGCGTCAATATCCGCCAGCATTTCCAGGACACCCTGCTCCTGCATGGCATCGATAACGGCGCATTTGAATCCCTCAGCCACACCGAGCGAGAAAAAATCGAGAGGTCACTTGACTGGGCCGAGACAAAAGCCTTGAAAAGGTTCTTCCCAGAAGCAAAGACGAGCGACTGGGCTTCGCGTACGTTTGATGACGTGTTCCAGAACGAGGGAGATGTCGTCGATTCCATGTTCGAGTGGCTTGAGGAGCATAAAAAGACAAGAGTGCGAGGTTGATTTCTGCACCCCTACGTGGCATCTGAATGAAGAGCCGAACTTGAGCTGCTCCAATTTCGTAAACTCGATCGGAGCCGCTCGTCCACCTGCATCCGAAACTACCCGCCCCGACAGGGCATGTTTCCAGGGTGTATGTCTTTTATCACACAAATTACGGAGTAGACAAAGCCGTTTGAATCTACGCCGGTGCACAGCTTGTCAACCCAATTTGAAAGCGTCTTCCAAAGATCTGGGTTATTATTAGACGCCGGATTTCCTCTTCCGGTGACCGCCTTGACCTGTATCATCCGATCAATTACATCGTCTCGCCGAACGCTCACGTCATCGTCGACTTCAACAGAAACGAAGCAGCCCGGTACATTGAGCCTAATGAGCTCAAACAGCGCTTGATCGGACTGGGAATAAAAACCATTTGCAGTTCCCGGCACTTCAGGCGAACCCGGCATCATTATCCCCTCCATGCACGAGGCCAGTTCTCCGTCTGACCCCTCTCGTTGAGCGCCGGCAGCTGCCGCACGATCTCCATGGTCCTCACGGACACGGTGACGACGCGCTCGACGAGGTTCACGATGTAGCGCGGGTCGTCGGAGTAATCGTTGGGGTCGTTCACGATGCCCGACGCCTTGTCCTTCTTGACCTGGTATCGGTCCATAAGCCAGCCGATGGCGGAACGGCCGTTGACCACGTAGTCGTACGCCTCCAGCGGGATGTTGCACAGCGTCATGCTCTCGGAGACGTGCAGGACGGTCATGTCCTGCCCCTTGGGGTTCTCCTCGGACTTCTTGCACTTGCCGAACTTCATCTTGACGGTCCTGCCGGGGTCGACGGAGTCGCCGTCCTCCTCGATCGCGGCCCAGGGCTCGACCTCCTCGTAGTCGAGGTGCAGATGGGCGAGTTCACGGCCCGCGCGGCAGAACGCGACGAAGTCCTCGGCGAGCGGGATGCGCGGGAGTTCCTTTTTGAGGTTGGAAGCGAAGCGCTCGCGGTACTCCGAGGAATGCAGGATGCCGTAGACGTAGTAGAAGATATCGACCTTCGCGACCTCGAAGCGCTGCTCGCTGTTCGCGATGGCGCTCGTGAGCCCGTCAGCCTTCGCCCGCTCGGTGGTGCGGCGGTTGGGCCCGTCGAACGCGTGCGGGCACGCCTCGCGGAACACGGCGAGCGCCTCGTCGGTAATGGCATCATGGCGTGCGTAGACCTTCTTCTTGCTGGACACGCCGTTACCGAACAGGGAAGCCTGACCGCCCGAGCCGACGCAATCGTTCTCATCGAAGAGGGACGTCCCTGACCCCTCTTCCTCGTACCAATAGAGAGGAAAGCACTGGGAATCGGCAACGAAATGCTTATCGGGAACACCACAGCACATAAGCGCGTCGCCCTTGCCGCTTGAGAAGCAGATCACGGGCGTCGAAACCCCGCCGCCACCAAGCGCAAAGTAAGAATCATGCTGTCCAGGATAATCAATCATCAGCCTGTCGGTATACGCATATTGCCGAGAGAATGGCCTGTAGCATCCTAAAGTAGTTTTTGAATCATCAAAGTTGATAATTGTGCAACGCTCAGCCTTCTTCTTAAGACCGCGTGTCCAAGATATCTTTGACGTATCTACGGCAAGCTCATTTTGCGGCAATCCAACCTGTGTACGATAGAACCCAATGGCACTCTCCATTCTGCTTAATACGCCGCTTCTCGAATAGCCCCACGCCCATGCATCGCGGCCAGTCTCCCAACCGCGCGAATAGGTAGAAAAAATGCCGTTTGGCTCTTTCCCTGGCTTATTCTGCAGACCCATGGGGGCGAAATCGTAGAAGGAGTCGTCTCGCTGGTTGAGCCAATCGCCGTACTTGTCGGGGTCAATCTCATCCCATTCGATCGAACCGTCGATCGCGAACTTGCGGATGATGGACAGTTTCTCCTCGCGCGGAAGGGAGTCGCCGATATCGTGGTAGTGGATGACGCCGTGCTCGGACGAGTCGGGATTCTTCACGAGCATGGTAATGGCGACGCCGATCTTCGCCCCGGCATCGAACACCTTGCCGCCCTCGCGCCTCCAATCTGAGGTGTTCTGGTTGCCCTTGAGATTGAACACGTACACGCTGTTGAACTCGTCGGCAAGGCACCTGCGGAAGCCGTTGGACGACGACCCGTCGATCCAACCGCCGTTGCTCACGAAGCAGACGGCGCCGCGGTCGGCGATGCGGTCGCTCGCCCACCTGAACGCGCGAATGTAGGAGTCGTAGAGCGAGTTCTTGTTCGTGGCGGTCGTCTGGGCGACGTACGTCTCGGCGATGCGCGCGTCGAGCGTCGGGTACTTCTCGTTCTGGTTGTTGTCGTTGGCGCTGGACTGCCCCACCGAATACGGCGGATTGCCCACGATCACGCGGATGGGGAGCTCGTTCTGCCTACGGACGCGCTCGGAGTTGGCGGAGAACACCGCCGAGTCAAGCGTGTCACCCTCCTCCGTCATCTGGAACGTGTCGGTGAGCACCGCGCCCTCGAAGGGAGCGTACTCTCCGCCCATGCGGGAGTGATACGCGTACTCGATGTTCACCGTCATGATGTAGTAGGCGAGCAGCAGGATCTCGTTGCTGTGGATCTCGTGCCTGTACTTGTGCTCCAGCTTGTCGTCCGGGATGAGGTCGCTCTCGATGAGGTGCGCCATGAACGAGCCCGTGCCCGCGAACGGGTCGAGGATGTGCACGCCGTCGTCGGCGAGCGACTTGCCGAACTCGCGCCTGAGCACGCGGTCGGTCTCGCGCAGGATGTAGTCGATGATCTCGGTGGGCGTGTAAACGACGCCCATCTTCTCGGACGTCGCCTTGAAGGCCACCTTGAAGAACTTCTCGTAGAGGTCGCGGATGAGCTGCTGTCGCGCGGCGTCGGACTGGATGGCCGAGGCGCGGCGGCGCACACTCGCGTACACGTCGTCCAGCACCTCGGCGTCGGACGCCTCGCCGATGCGGTGCTCGGACAGCGTGGCGAGGAAGCCGTCGATGGCGATGGAGACGGGATTGGACTTCGCAAACTCGAAGTCACCGAACAGCGCGTCGAACACCGGCACGGTGATGATGTGCTGGGCGATCATCTGGACGGCCTCGTCCTCCGTGATCCCGGGGTTGAGCGAGTCGCGCAGGCCCTTGAGGAACACGGCGAACTCGGAGGCGATCCCCGCGTCGTCGCGCACGAGCGCGCCGATGCGGTCGATGTGGCGCTGGGCGATCTTGGCGACATCCTCGGCCCACTCGTCCCAGTAGATGCGCGTGCCGCACTTCTTGACGAGCGTGGTCTGGACGGCCTTCTCCCACCGCTCCACCGGGAACAGCGACAGCTGCATCTGGACGCCCCGCGCGATCTCGGCGGCCTTCTGGGCCTCCTGCTCTTCCTTGGTGGGCAGGCCCGCGTCCCATCCCCTGTGGTCGACGCCGCTCTTGCCCTTGTTCCTCTCCGCCTCCTGCTTGAGCGCGAGCGCGTTCACCTTTGCCTCGATGCGCTCGTCGTGGGAGCGAAGCGCCTGCAGGATGCTCCAGACGTTGGAGAACACCTTGCTGTCGTCCAGCGCCTCCTCGGGCGTCATGCCCGCCGGGACGAAGATGGGCAGAATGATGTAGCCGTAGTCCTTGCCCTCGGCGCGGCGCATGACGCGGCCCACCGCCTGCACCACGTCCACCGTGGAGTTCTTCGCGTTGAAGAAGATTACGGCGTCGAGGTTGGGCACATCAATGCCCTCCGCGAGGCATCGGGCGTTCGTGAGGATGCGGCACTCGTCCTCGGCCACGTCGCCTCCGAGCCACGAGATGTTGCGGGAGCGCGCGTCGGCGGGCATGTTGCCGTCCACGTGCTTGAGCTCGCACTTGAGCGGCAGGTCGTCATGGCCTTCCTCGGCGTACTTCTCGATGGTGCGGGCGAACGCCTCGGTGATGGTCTTCGAGTCGTTGATCGTGGTGCAGAAACCAACCGCACGGTGCAGGGGCTTGGCGTCCGCGGCAATGCGGTCGACGTCGTCGACAACCAGCACGCCGCCGAGGCCGGCGGCGTCCTCGGGCACGGACTCGCCGTGGTCGACGAGGCCCTTCCAGCAGCCGATGATCTTACCGATGTCGGAGGGCTCCAGCGCGCGTGCGTTGACTCCCTCGTCGCCCTGCACGAAGACGCGCTCGCCCAGCGCATCCTCCTGAACGGTGAGCACCACGACCTTGTAGTCGGTAAGCAACTTCTTCTCCACCGCCTCGCCGAACTTGATCTGGTACGCGGTGGGGCCGTAGATGGACTCGTCGTCCATGGAGGCGATGGTGTAGTCGTCCTCAGCGCCCTTGCGCTTGGAGCTCTCGCCGTAGATGCGCGGGGTCGCGGTCATGTAGAGGCGCTTCTTGGCGCGCACGTTCTCGTCGTAGTGGACCTTCATGAAGTGTGACGCCTCGGTGACGTCCACGCCCGGCAGGGCGTTGCCGGTGGTGCGATGCGCCTCGTCGCATACGATGAGCTCGAAGTCTGGAACGCCGAGCGCCTGAGCCTCGTGAATGACGTCGATGGACTGGTAGGTGGAAAAGATGACCACGAGCCCGTCGGGGTTGGAGCGGCGACACGCCGCGTAGGAGCGCCACAGGCTCTCGGAGTCGGTGGTTGCGGGGTACTCGAAGTCCGTGAGGGTCATGGGGAGCGCGTCCTCGCGGCGGGAGGCCTTGGAGTCCGAGCACACCACGAGCGGGGAGAGGGGGACGCGCGCCTGAGCCATCCATTCGCGCATGGACTGGCCCACGAGCGAAATAGAGGGCGCGCAGAACAGGACGGTGCCGGGACCATCCTGCATCCAGTCCTCGGTGAGGCGTAGCGACATGAGCGTCTTGCCCGTTCCGCACGCCATGACGGCCTTGCATCGGCCATGGTCGGCGAACGCCGCCTCGATGGCGGCGATCGCCTCCTGCTGATGTGGGCGCGGGTCGTAGGTTACCCGCTCGGAGCTAGACCCCCCCATCTATAAACGTGGTCCAGTCGATGTTCGACGCCGCCATCTTGGCGGTATCGATGAACATGCAACCGCTGGCGGAGATGATCTTCTCAAGGTTACCGCCGACGCCCGCCGCGCTCGTCATGATCGCGTAGCAGTGAATCGAGGCGTCTGCCAGCACACGGGTGAAGAAGGAGTCGCACACGGCCTTGGGAAGCGTCTTCTCCGAGTCGTAGCACTTGCACTGGATGGCCCACCACAGCCCGGACTCGCGCTCCTGCGCTACGAGGTCGATTCCGATGTCCTTGGTGTCATGGATGGGGCAGTCGTCCCAGCCGCAGGCCTGCTCCAGCGTCCCGACGCGGGAAAGGAAGCCCGACCAGAAGGGGTCGCTCTTGAGGAAGTAAACGCAGGCAGCCTCGTACTTCGCGCCCTTCTCCTTCTCGGTGATTGAACCGTTGACAATGGGGTCAAGGGCATCGTAGACCGATTTCATGGTCGCTCCTTCGAAAATAGCCGAACGTCACTATTTTACTGAATGGTGACGTTCGACCTGTCCTCAAAGAGGACGAGCGGCGTTCGTTCCGGCAGGCATATCAAATTGGAAAATACGAAATACGGCGTGGTATATTCACTTCACAAAACAGTCTGGGGGAAGTTTCACCCGCAATTCACCCACAAAACCGAGTGCGAAGAAAAAAGCTCGGAGACCGTTGGACCTCCGAGCTTCAAGTTCTTGGTCGCGGGGGCAGGATTTGAACCTACGACCTCCGGGAAATAAGTATCGTAAGAAGCAAAGCAGGTAGAAAAGTATATTCTCCCTGCTATTTTGCTATATTTCTATCATGCTACTCACTCTGCTACACCTCGCTAGCATCTGAAGTTACCGAATTGATGTAGCAACTTTTGCAGCAACTTTCGAAGCCCCATCAAACTCCACTGCCCGTGCAGCATTCAGAGGGTTACTACTAAAATCGCCTCGCATCATACCCGCCATCCGATGGCGCGGATTCAAGTCCGAAGTTACTCCGAACTACTCCGAAGTTACTCCGAAGCACACTCGGAAACGCCGGAGGTTTGCCATCCGCCGCATGGTATGACCTGAGCCTACTCCGAACTACTCAGAAGTTACTCCGAAAATCTAACGGAGTGTGTAGTGCTGGGCTGGATCGTTTGTCGATGTCCCGTGCCATGCGAGCACACCCTGGGCTTCAAGGGATTTGAGAATTGCGGAGGCAGACTTAGCGCTCCTCCCGATAAGCCGCGCAAGCTCCCTCGTCGTAATACGCCCCTTCGCATACGCGGCCTGAACCGCCGCGAGCCCGTACTCGTTGAGAGCACCCAGAACCTCCGAAGGAATCCTATCCTCAAGGGCATCACGTTGCCGCAACGTTCTGGTGACGATATTGTTCTCGAGCGTAAGCAGGACCCTCGCGCCGTCGGGCTCGCTGAACACCGGGTCGTTGAGAAGCATCTTCTGCATCTCGGTGTAGATGCGCTTCACGCCTTCGTTAAGCTCGCGAACCCAGCCGAACTCGACGAGGGTACGGGCGATTCTAGGGTTGCGCGAGTAGCGCGTCTCGCGCATGTTATCGAGCGTGACGGTGTTGGGGAGCTTTCCCGGACTGGCTATCTCAAGCCTGTCGTCATACATAGAGACGCGGATGTAGTCGCCCGCATAAGCGTAATCGCGATGGGTCACGGCATTGACCAAACCCTCGAACCATGCAAATTCCGGATACTCGGGCACCGTCTGGAACTTGCCGTCACGGCCGAGGAACTGGAACTCCCTCAGCATGCCGGAAATCAAAGCGAAAGCGCCATCGACAACCTTGGGGATAGGCCCGTCGAACGTAACGTCTTTGGTGGCGTTTAGGTACTCACCGGTTTCCATCTTCGTGCCGTCGAATCGAAGCACGCGAACTCGGGCTTGAGGCAGGAACGCCGCCGGGCACTCACCGAACAACAACAGGCCGGCAACCGTCAGATGCCCGTCGCGCATGAAGCGGCGGCTGCGCAGAACTTGCTCGTCGGGAGCATCCGTATCGAGAATCGTCTTGTAGCGCGCGATAACATCGCGGTCAACATCATCGATACTCGAATCGGCAACAAGCTCATCCTCGAAAATGCGCTGGTTCTTGTCGTATTCAAGCGCGCGGATCTGCTCATATCCAAGCTCCGGGCTCGCATCCCCCTGCCTCAGGAACACCGCCCCGTCCTTGCGGCGCGTGATAACGCGATCGGCGGACGGCTCGATGTCTAGGATGAGAACGAAGTCCTCTTCTCCCGATGAGTTGACCACCGGCAATCTCGAATAGGAAACATCTGGCGACGGGGAGCAGTCCGAGATAGCGCATTGCTCGAAGCGCTCGGCATCGCATGCCCCCTGCCGTTTGAAACCCGTCACCTCACCGCCGTCCTCCACCCCGACGACGAGCTTGCCACCCGATGCGTTTGCAAACGCAACGATGTGCCTTGCGAGGTCCGCGGGCTTTATCCGCGCGCTCTTGCGGTCAAAGTAATGGTTCTCCTTCATGGAGGAGAACGTTTCGATATCGTTCGCCACAACAGGACTCTGCATATATCGCTCCTCCGACAAGACCACGATTGTGATTCCAGAAGCTTTGCCACAGATATCATATCAGTCCGACCAACGATCTCTTGAAATCGACCTGCCCTCACGAGATGTCGGAACCTACGACGCGCAGTCCACGCAGTCTTTCCGGTTCCGGAGGTGCCTGTCAACACCTATGATATGTGCGACGATGCGCAAACCAGCAAGAAGCTGATACGGGACGTCCGTGCATGGTCACGAGTATCTCAGCCCACGGAAGGAGCTCTAGAATAGAAGGCGATCCTAAAACCCGTTGAATAGTTCGCCGACATCGACCCCTAAGCCTTCGGCAATCCGGCACAACGTCTCAAAGGTCGGATTCCCAGTGCCGCTCTCGATGGCGTTCAGCGTGGGTCGGTCAAGCCCGAGCGATGCGGCGAGGGCGCGTTGGGACAGTTTCCGCTCCATGCGCAGCGACGCGATGCGCACCCCGAGCCGCCGCCTCTCCTCGATATGTCCAGCTACATTATCCATAGCACAAAAGCTATGGGAATCTTCTAGTTAAGGTGGTAGGGTATAGCCAACAGTTTAGTTTCAACGAGCGTATGCGCTGGGAACCCACGATGAAGGGGCACGGAGGATGGAAGACAACAAGGATTTCGAGAAGGGGCAGAATACGGAGCAGGGCACTCGCTCGCTGGACGACATCATGGGTCAACCCGTGGATGAGGGCGGCAATGGGAAGAAGAAGCCCACGGTGACGCTGTTCGGTCGCACGTTCGCTAAGAAGAAGGCCATCATGGCCGGTCTGGGCGGCCTGCTGGTGCTCGCGCTCGTGGGCGGCGGCATCGCTTGGACGGTGTCGAGCCAGTCGAAGAATGCCGAGCCTACTCCAAAGGCAGCTGTTCAGGAGGAGCAGGAGTCTTATGCTATCAACGTCGGCGTGAAGGCCGATGGCTGGGATGCGGAGACTTCCACCCCGGTCATCGTGCATGTGGTGAACGAAACCGAGGGCATCGACTTCTACCATGCCTACGATGCCAACGAGCCTGAGTTCCTGAACGTGGCGGTGGAGGACGGCTACGAGGCGTCCTTCATCTCCCCGGTGAACGTGGATGGCTCCATCTACAAGGTGCCGGATGCATCAAAGGTGGATGCCAGCGAGGTAGACAGTGCGGACGAGCTTCCCTTCACCTTCGAGCGCATCGCCGCAGAGGAAGTGACCACCGAGGAGCTGAACGAGCTTGCCGCGTCCGTGACCGCCGCTGTGAAGGCTGGTGACGAGACGCTGACCGGTGAGAACGGCGTGAAGGTGGCCGAGCTTGTGGCCGAGAACATCAAGGCCAACGCGAACGCCGACAAGGAGACCGTGGAGGAGGAGAGCCAAGCCGCCGAGACGAGCGCTTCGAGCAGCAAAAGCGCGGCGAAGACCGAGGGCAAGACGCAGCCCCAGACCTCTAACTCCAACTCCGGCAACAAGGGCGGCTCCACGTCCAGCAGCAATAACTCCGGCAGTTCCTCCAAGCCGAGCGGTGGCAACTCAGGCTCCGGTTCTTCCTCTCAGACGCACACGCACAACTGGGTCGCTCAGACGAAGACGGTACACCATGACGCGGTGTACAAGACCGTCCACCACAACACAGAGTACAAGACGGTGCATCACGATGCGGTGACTGCGTATCGTAGTATTTGCAATGGTTGTGGTGCGGACATTACCGGTAATGTAGATGCGCATATGGAAAATGCTCTTCTTAATGGTAATACTGCCTGTGGCGCATATCATACCGAGAACGTCGTAATCCAGCAAGCCTACGACGAGCAGGTGCTTATCAAGGACGCTTGGGATGAGCAGGTGCTTGTGAGCGCAGCTTACGACGAGACCGTGACCACCGGATACAAGTGCTCCGGTTGCGGTGCGACTAAGTAGGCTGATTTTCCCCTAAAACGGTGAAATCGCGGCTGACGGCCTGAGAGCCGTTCTGCGGCGCGTTCGCCATCCTCTAAGTGTCCGGAAGGGCACCTCATTTCAGACCCCATGGAAGCGATTCTGTGGGGTCGTTTTTTGTGTCGGAACATCTTGTGAGAGATTGCTATAAAGGCTGTTTATTCAGCTGCTTTGAGGCTGCCCTCGCGTTTCGCGCTTCCTCCGCAAGCGACACGCGGCCACCGTTTTTTTCACCAGCTCGGCCTCGCTTCGCAGGCAAACCAGCACCGCACGCCCCGTTGGCATCGGCGAGCATGTCGTGTGCAAAATTCGCAACGCTCATCCTCGCCTCCTTTGCCCTCTGCGCCAGACCCTCATACTCGCCTTCCGTCAAGCAGATGCGCATCACGATAGAGCTCTCCTCCATTACCGCCCCTCTCATCTTGCTGTTCGCATTAACGCTCATGCCATACTCCTTTTTCCGTGGCATCTATCGCGACGACTCGTCGATTTGAAGGCTGCTCACTGCCGTTGAAAATTGCCTGTCCAGACATCGGCTTTATGTTCGGCGCATTGGAGGCGTACCGGTAGCGAAGCCTTTCGGCATCACGCAGCCTATCTGAAACCCGCAGCCTCACCTCACGGTCGCCCCTCAGCTCCTCGGGAATCCTTCCTTTGAAGACCGGGAAGGCCTTAAAATCAATGCCCTCGTGCGCCATACAGAACGAACGATAATCGGAATACGCCTTTTCCAGCCGATTGAGAAATGCTGCCTTGGACGCGGCGACGCGCTCTGCCTCAACCCGAATGTCCTCTCGTCTCAGATTCGCCGCCTTGCACCGCTCGTCAGGAACGATGCCACCGGCGATCGCGTTGTCGTAGAGGCGGCACAGCAGTGCACCCCCATCAAGCGCCGCATCGAGGTCGCCCGCTGGGATGAGCGCCCCGCGTTCCGGCCCGACAAGCACTAGGCCATCGTCAATACGCGTCTCGACCTGCAACCCTTCCAGCATTTGGGTGAAACCCGCAATGCTGGAGGATTTCGCCGCCGCAATGCGGCATTTCTCCCGCAGGGCAGCCCGATCGCCCTCGACCTCGCGAAGCGCACTGCCAACTGTGCGAACCCCGCTTTCGATACCCAGTACAAGAGGATGGGCAGAATCGTATATCTCTGCTTTGCCGATTCCTTGCACCCATGGGAAATGCCGCTCCAAATGTTCCGTAAATTCGGGAAACCTCTTATGCAGCGCCGAAACGGCAACGACGCGAAGGTCATCCGCCATGGAGCGGATCGCCCTTGAAACGCTCTGTAGAATCGAGCTGCATTCACGCCAGAGCGCATCAGCACGCTCTTCGATGGCCAAAGCCTCCTTTGCCCTTGCATCAACTGCCGCTTTTCTAGCTCTCAGCTTTTCGACCTCAATATTTGCCACGTTCGCAGTCTTTCTCGCCTGCGCTCTAAAGTCGAATCGCTTGGCACGCAGGAGGCTTTCCGCCTCGCGCGCCGTCGCCTCGGCCTCCAGAAGCGCATTTTTTGCTTCATCTATCTCATCAGGGGTCGGCTTGAAGTCATTGGCCTTGTTGCGAAGGGATAACTCCTCGGCGTGAAGTTCGCTCCAGCGCTCAGCATCCTCCAAAACGGCCCGCGACGTCGCCTCAAGCTCCCTCTCCGAGCGCTCCAGTTCAGCCTGTGCAGCCTCCAAACCCTCGATAGCCCGATTGCGGGCTCGGCGGATGGCGTTCTCCTCCCCCTTCTTTGACACGGGCACCGCTTCGCGCCCTTCCCTTCGGGCGGATTCGCGTTCCGCCAACTCGCGGCGATACTCACCCGGCGCGAGGCTGACGGTCGGCTCTTTAGCCATCCCCCGCGCCATGTTGCTGCGATGGTCGATGCGGGCGTCGATGCCGCGCTTCTCCAGCGCGCCGTTGCAGCAGTCCGCCCATAGCTCGCGCAGTCCCACCAGCTCCGCCTTCTCGGCATTAAACGCCCTCGTCCCGTCCGGCAGAACCGTAACCGCGACGGGCGTTTTGCTCTTGCGGTCGGCTTTCGTCAGACCTGCTTCCTCCGCCTCCTTCATCGAGCGGCGCATGCCGTCATTGAGGTTGTAGACCTTCAGGTAACCCCTCGTCTTCGCCTGCTTCCAATCGGACGATTTGACATAGCAGTCATTGCCATGGGGGTCGCGGCAGAGATAGAGCTTCGCCGTTTTGCTGCTCGACGGTCGCTCGAAGCCGTTCTTCCCAACTCGCAGGTCACTTTTCATGGTGTGGGCATGCCACCCGCCACCCTTGACGGTCGGTGCATGTATCGCGTACTCGACCGCACACCCCATCCTCTTAGCAACCTTCTCCGCGAACTCGCGCACGATTTCCCGGTAGGCGTCCAAATCGTCGCCAAGCTCGATCGGCAGCGCCATGTTCGCGCGGTGGGCAACGGTCTCCGTTCCGCCGCCCCATGCGGCCTCGGCGGCGTTCCATAGGGTCTCCCGATTCTCAAACGCTTCGGGAGCGTCCTTCGGCAGAGCGATTCCGCCCTCCATCACGCGGGCGGGGTCGCCGCTGCGGACGAGTGCGCCGGTCTTCTCTCGGAAGAGTTTGGCTCCCGAGATGTACGCGGAGTGGCACACAGCGCTTCCACCCTCGCACATCCGAATTCCGTTCTGGCTGTAATGGAAGATCGCCATTCTGCCGCCTTTCCCGTGCAAGAATCTGCCGCAAGATCCAACGCTTCAAAACCTTTCCACCCTCAGCGCGCAAAAGCCCGCCGCAGGCGCACGCTCCGTCTCTCCCCCGCAGTCGAAAGACGAGGAGGTGAGACTAAGCGTGCATCCGGAGCATCGGCTGAGAAACGGCGGTGCCGCCGCCCCGGTCGCTGCCGCCAGCGACCGGGGCCGGAGTCAACTTTTTCTCATTTTGGGAATCCGCTCCGTCTCCTTCGCTTCCGCCCTCTACATCGGAGAAAACGGCAATCGGAATCTCTTCTCCGCCTTGCGCGCGACGCTCCAACCCGTCATGCTCCTCGAACCAGAAGCGAGCCATCTTCCCTGCAAGCTCTTCATCGACCTCGAAACCAGCGAGGCCATGCTTCTTCGCCTCCGCCTCGATGGTCGATGCCGCCACGATGAGCCTATGGCTCCGCTCGCGGCGCTCGATTGCGCTCGCCTGCTTGTGCAGGCTCGCAATCCTGCCTTTCACCCGCGCGAGGTCTTCATCCATCCGCGCGTGTCTCTGCTCCAACGTGATTGCCATGACCCAGCTCCCTTCACGACCCGAGATCCCCTTCTTCAGTCGCTCGCTATAGGTTTGTCACCTTCAGACGAGTTCGCATCCCCGCGCGCATGCTCATCGCGCCGACCTTCCGTCGCGGGACGGAAAACTCGATGGGATAGCAACGCTCGATTAGCCGGTCATAGATTCGGCACCAAGGATCCGACGGGGCTGCCTTCTCCATGGCCGCAAGCATTTTGTTCGTCGTCACAATCATCGGTTTTCCCGCCTTGTAACGTCCGTCGATAACGCTGTAAACCATCCCCGTCATGTACTCGGTGCAGCGCTCCGCTCCTAAATCCTCGATGCAGAGAAGGTCATATCCGAGGATTCGGTCGAGATTCGCCAGCCGCTTCTCAAATGAGGACTCCATGATGGTTGCAATGGTGGCCATATCTACCTGAAATGCGCTGTGACCGAAATCAATAACAGCGTTCGCAATGCAAGAGGACATGAAGCTCTTGCCCGTCCCCACGCCACCCCATAGAAGCAGGCCGTCCGGATCAGAGGGGTCGAAGGTTTCGGCGAACTCCTTGCATAGCCGCTCCTGTTCGGGCGACTTGTTGTCCGAGGAGGTGAATGTGCATCCCTTGAATATCGCACTGCGCTTGAAACACTCTGTGCGGCGCTTCTCCGCCAGCATCTTCGCGCACTCACGCTCCTTTCGGCGTGACTCCTCTTCCTCAGCCAGCATTTCGCAGTCGCATAGGACGGGGACGACGGAAGATGGCTCCCCATCTTCCGTGAAAGGATTCGGGAGTCGTTGCTGCTTGGGCTTCCCGCAGATTCCGCATACGAGCAGACCGTTTTCGTTACGGTAGTCCGACACGCCCCGGCCCGTTATCTCTCGCCTCTCGATCTCCATCGCTCTGCCTCCTCTCGGCCACGCAACCGCCGCAATTAATAGAGACCTTCCCGGATCATGTCCTCGGCCTTATCCCGGTCAACCTGATAGAGCCGCATGATCTCCTCGACAGAGGGAACGTCGCGGGCTCCACCCCCGACCCCGGCTTCGCCGACGGGGGCATGATTGACCGGCTGTCTTTCATGCTTGTTCCAAGTGCGGACAAGCCCTTGCCAATCGGTAACTGGTTTCCCGGTGCTGGTGTGCCAATCACGGCTTTCGTTCAAGGTGAAAAACCGCACAGGATCGATGGAAAGCCTTTCGTGTTCGCAGAACCTCACAACTTCATCCAGGCTTGGGATGGTGATTGCATGCATCGAGCTCTCCACGGCGACAGCTTCAGATGAAGATGTATTCTCTTCTCTTTTATCTGGGTGCAGATAGTGTCCAGAATCCGGCTCGGATCTTACGCAGGTGCATGCATCATTTTTCGAGGTAGATGAATCGCTCGCGGTTAAGTTTCCGCACATTTTTGATTCAGAATTGTCTTGGTTGTCGTAGATTTTCGATTCAGAGTTGTAAAAGATATTGTTCTGAACAGGCGCGTTTGAAGGGGTTTTCCCCTTGGCACCCTTCGGAGCGATGGCCGCCTTACGCTTCTGCCGTATCCGAGGCTCCCAACCAATCCAAATATCTGCGGCGCGACGAGGCAAGCCGTCCACCTCCTCATTCTCAAAGAACAGCTTGCAGGCAGCAAAAAGGAACTTGCCCGCTTGTGCAGGCGGTAGGGTTACGGCGGCTTCGTAGAGCTCGGCGTCGAGCTTGAAGTACTCGAGCTTTCGGTTCGCCATCGTTCACACTCTCCTAGCCATGCAGGCGATTCGCCCAGTCGAGCAAATCCTGATAGAGGTACAAGACGGGGCTATTGGGGCCGGATACATGAACAAAACGAGGGCCGACTCCTTTGGCTCTCCAATTTCGGAGAGTCATCGGGCTCACGCCTAGGAGGCGGGCCGCAACATTGGTTCGGACGCTGATTGGCGCGGCTTGTGAACCGACCACCTTCGTCGATGCATTGCTGTGTTGCTTTTTTGGCATGGTGCTACCCCTCAACGATGTTTCCGCTTCACCCAAGGTACCCTATGCCAAGAATTTTTTCAACCTCTAGTCTAGATATATTACTATATTGCTATTATACTACCATGCTATATTGCTACAATACTTGTAAGAAGGAGGGGCGGGATATGCTCAAGCCGGGAGAGAACAATATCGATAGCAGGCGCGTGACCGGTGACCCGAAAAAGGGATACCGACTTCAGTGGTCTGTTTGCCTCAACGACGGGCGCGTTCTAAATCGGAGCACAACGCTAAAAAACACGACGATGGGCCAAGTGAGGGCGCGCGCAAAGGAGCAGGCGGCGGAACTGCTCTCGCACTCGGGGGAGCGGGTGGAGTGGAGCAAATCGTCTCAGATCAGCCCGTACATTCGCGAATCATCAATTGAGGCCGTCGAAAACTCGTCGAAGCTGAGCCAGAACTCCAAGGATGCCCATGTTCACAAGCTTGAGCTTCTTGCCGCAGAGTTGGAGGGGTATTGCATCGCTGATGCCGTGAAGCCAAAGACCCTTCTGGAAAAGCTCAACCATATCGCCTCAGAGCACGGCACCGCCACGGCTAAGCAATGCCGCAAGGTGGCGAACAAATGGCTTATGCAGAGACTCGTCATCGATGGCGTTCTTGAGCACAACCCGCTTCGGGAGGCGACGCTGGAGATAACGGTCGAGCACGTTGCCAAGAAGAAGCCGAAGGGCGGCGTCGCGCTGACCGCCGAGGAACGCAGGCGCGCAATCGACTGGATGCTCGAACTCGATACCTCGGATCCGAAAAAGACCACGCCCAAGGGTGGGCGCTACACGCGGGAACAACTTGCACGAAAGCGACGCAGCATAGTGGACATGTCGCTTCTTCAGACCTCGACCGGCCTGCGAATCGGTGAGTGCCGCAATCTCGCACCCGATGACGTCACACGAGATGAACGGGGCGCGGTGTTCATCCACATCGCACCCGAAATATCCAAAACACGAAGGGGCCGCGACATACAGGTGCTCGACGACCGCGTGGCGAGACGAATCTTCGAGCGCGCATACTCGCAGCGAACTGAGGGGCGGGAATGGCTCTTCCCGGCGCCCGCCAGCGAAAAGCAATGGGATAAGTCAAATTGCCAGAAGGCCATGACTGCCTTCGTCCATGAGACCGGCAGGGAATGCGATATTCCCGAGCTGCTCACCCATGGGTCTCACATCTGGAGGGCGACCATCTCTACTTTGCTGGCCGAACGAGGGGTTGGCGCGGAGGCCCGCGCAGCGTACCTCGGTCATGACATTCCCGTGAACAGAGAGTTCTACACGGCGGCCATAGACACCTCAATTGTCTACGAGAAGATAGGGAATCTCTAAGCTGGTCTAGCAACTTTTGTAGCAAGTCGGTGGGTTTTGATAAGAAAAAAGGTCACCGGACTAAGCTGATGACCTGTGGTTTCTTGGTCGCGGGGGCAGGATTTGAACCTACGACCTCCGGGTTATGAGCCCGGCGAGCTACCAGACTGCTCCACCCCGCAATGTCTGGGCGCATCTCGTGCGCAAGAGAGTATATTACGCACCATGCGCCGGGAATGCAAGGGCCGATACGCAGGCCATCGCAAGGTCTTCACAATTGGCAGATAACAAGCGGATGCGACGCATGGCAATCACACACTTCCCGTGCACTCCACAGATGTCCACGGCAAACTGTCTACAGGAACTATCGCCCAGCCCCACGGCACTGACACACAACAGCTAGCGGGCACCTTCCTGCCCGTAATAGGCACCCGGACCGTGCTTGCGCAGGTAATGCCTGTCGAGCAAGTGCTGCGGAGCGGGGCTTGCGTCAACGGCGAGCTGCTCGGTACGGGCGGCCATCTTGGCTACTTCCTCGAGCACAACCGCGTGATACACAGCCGCAAATGCGTCCTTACCCCAAGTGAAGGGCCCATGGCTGCGCACAAGAGCACCCGGAACGGCAGCCGGATCGAGCCCCCGTTCAGCCAGACCTTCCACGATGACCTTGCCGGTATTGGCCTCATAGGCATCCTCAATCTCAGCTTCGGTGAGCCCCCTCATGCAGGGCACCGGTCCGTAAAAGTAGTCGGCGTGCGTGGTGCCGTATGCGGGGACATCGCGACCAGCCTGCGCCCAAGCAACAGCCCACGGGGAATGCGTGTGCACCACGCCGCGCACTTTCTCACCCCAGGCTCGATAGATGGCGGCGTGTGTGGCGGTATCTGAGGACGGATTGAGCTCCCCCTCCACCACCTTACCCTCAAGGTCACACACCACCATGGACTCAGGCGACAGCTCGTCATAGTCAACCCCAGACGGCTTGATGGCGAACAGGCCGCGCGCCGGATCAAATTCCGATGCGTTACCCCATGTGAAGACAACGAGGCCGTGACGCGGCAAATCCATATTGGCCTCGTACACGCGTTCGCGCAGCTCTTTAAGCATCATAGCTCGTTCCTTTCTCTCATGGCACCCAGCACGGGCACCGCTTACGCTTACGCAGAATCGCTCCGTCCCAATCCGGCGCCAAACGCGTTCACTCCCATCGGCTCGACATGCTGCGCAGCCCACACGGACTTTGCACACTGCCAACCCGCCACCGATGAGGCGCCCTACCCTTCGTCGCGCGTCACGGCTGTCAACCTACTCGCTCGAATGCGGCTTCGATCTTGCCTCGCACAAACGCAGATGCCGCAGCAACCTCGTCGCGCCAACCCGGAGAGCCCGTGTCCCACATCTCGGCGACAAAGCGGCGCACGCCCTGGCCCACCAGCCCATCCAACGCCCCCTCGTAGTCGGTCGTGCCCGTACCGAACGGAACCTCGCGATATGCGCCAGCAACCGTCTCCTTGCAGTGGGCGGCGATAATATGACCGCGGCCCACTGCAACATCGTCCGCAACACTTGATCCGTAGAAGAACGATGCATTGGTGAGGTTGCCAATGTCTGGATACACACCCAGATACGGCGAGCCAATCTGCGTTACGTATGTCATGGTCTTCTCAACCGTGTCCATGAAGGGGGTCTCCATGGTCTCGAACCCAAGCATCACGCCAGCTCGCGCAGCCATCTCAACGGCACGGGCAAGGTTCTCGGCAAACCATGCACGCGTCCGGTTGGTGCTTTCCTCGTAATACACGTCATATCCAGCAAGCTGAACGGTGCGAACCCCTAAATCACAGGCGAGATCGAGCGCCTGCTGCATGATTTCGAGCGACCGCGCACGAGCTGCGGGGTCGGTAGCACCGAAGGGATACTTGCGGTGGCCCGACAGGCACATCGAGCGAATAGGCACCCCGGTTTGCTCCTGTGCACGCACCAGATCTCGGCGCTCCTGAGCGCTCCAGACGAGACGAGCAAGGCGCGCTTCGGACTCGTCGATGCTGATTTCAACATAATCGAAACCGCACATTCGCGCAGCTTCCAAGCGCTCGACCCAGGAGAGTTCGGCAGGCACGGCTTTCTCGTACATACCGAGCAGAAAGGGCTTTGAGGAGACAGACATGGCGGTTCCAATCTCAATAGTTGATAGCTTTCCCACGTGCGCACAACGCGGCACACCGCCCCAATGTCAGCTGACAAACTGACCCGAAGCGCATGCTCCCTGGCTATCCGGATGCAAATATGGTCGAAAGCGCAGAGCGCCATTACACGCACACGCGAAAATGGCCTCTATATGTGCGGAAGCGGAATACCCCGAATCTCCGGGACGTGCAAGACCCAGGGCATCCACATTTCCCGGGCGCTACAGCACGCTCCTAAACGGCACGTTAGGCTCCTCGTCGAAGCAGTCCTCGAAGCCGCGCCTGTAGACGTAATATTTCTTATCGGCGTCCGTCGGGTAGGTGTAGTGACCGCCCACCTTCCAGTAGTAAGGCCTGAACTCGTAACCCAGACGCTCTCGACGCATCTGGTAAAGAGCCTCGATCTCGCCCAGGTCGGCCTCAAAGTTGGTCCAGACGTCCCAGTGGATGGGAATGACGACCTTGGTCTGCAGGGCTTCAGCCATACGCAGGATGTCGGATGCCTCCATCTTGTCCTGCATACCCATCGGGTTGCAGCCGTAGGAGCCAAAAGCCACGTCCACGCCGCCGTACTCACGGGCGATGTCCTTGCCGTGCTTGGCGAAGTAGATGGAGTAGTGCGAGTCGCCGCTATGGTAGATGTTGCCTCCGGGTGTGCGCAGTAGGTAGTTGACGGCCTTCTCATCCATGTCCATCGGGCACGTACCCCACAAGTCCTCGCGGTCTGGGCCGGTGGAGTCGGTGGTGGTGATGCAGGTGCGGTCGAAGGAGTCCATCGCGATAATTTCGATGTCCCCCACCTTGATCTTGTCGCCCGGCCTCACCACCCGGCAGCGATCCTCGGGCACGCCCCACTTGACCCAAAAGTCAACGGACTTGCGTGGACCGATGAACGGCACAGGAATCGCGTTGCCATCCTCGTCGCTGGTGGTCATACCGGACTGGATGACGTGGGCCGCAAACTCTTTGGACATGTGATCCTGATGGTAGTGGGTAGCCAACACGGCGTCCACATGCTGAATCGCAAAGGGATCGAACACATAGGGAATGTTGCGCAGGTTCGGCTGCATGGCACGGCAGCCTGCCATGTTGGCCATCTGATGTCCCACCTTCATCTTGCCGTCGCCATGCGTACGCTTGCCATTGCCAGTCCACAGGTCGATGGTGATGGCGGTGTCAGAGGGCGTCTTCATGTAGATACCGGTGCAGCCGAGCCACCACATCTCCACGGTGCCGGGCGCAGGCTTGGCCGCCTCCATGTCCTCGTTGAGCCAGGTCCCCCACTCGGGGAAGGTGTTCATAATCCATTTCTCACGGGTGACCTCGTCGATTGCAGACATGTGGGTCCTCCTTCTTGTTCGATGTGTAAACGTTGCTGTCCCTGTTCGTCCTACGCAATCACGTCGTAGAGGGCGACCTCGTCGGTCTCACGGTTGGCCGCGATGATGCGCGCAGCGCCACCGTCCTCGATGACCCAGCAATTTGCCGGGCCACGATCATGGTCGATGACCTCCAGGCGATAGGCACCGTCGGAAAAGAACACGCGTAGCAAATCGCGCCCGCCTTTGCGGTTGCCCACCACGGCGCACGCCTCGCCGAGGAGCTCGCCACCCCAAATGGCATGCAGGAAGTCATGCTTCTCGGGATCCGTCCAGACACATTCGTAGGTGTCCGCCACGTCGGTCTCGTGCCAAACGCTGAGGGTGTCCCCATGGAAGGCCGAGAGCGCAAGAATCTCATCGCAACCGTCGCCGTCGAAATCCGCCACGCAGATATCACTCGTTGGCTGCACGATGAGGCAGCTCACCTGCCAGGCCTCGCCCGCGGCCGCCGGCGGCACGTAGCGAAAGACGCCGGCCGCAGTTGAAATGAGGACGCTGCCGTGGTCGGGTGCACACCAGAAGCCATGGTTCTGCAGCTGGCAGCCGGAGAGCTCTGTAAGCTCGAGGAGCTTCGCGCCGGGCTCATCGAGGACGTCGTCGAGCGGTGCCACCCAGACCGCACCGGGGGTCAGCCAGTCGTTCTTGACCTCGCGGCAGGCGCCCTTGATGGTGCAGGCGATGACCCACAGCCGTCCATCGGCACCTGTGAGCAGGCCAAAGCGGTGCACATACGGCAGGTCGCAGAGGCGCTTGGAGCTCCAGGTGCCATCCCCGGAGCGCACGTAGGCCACGATGCCGGCAGTGTCCGCCCCATAGTTGGGCGAGAAGAACTCGCTGGTGGCCAGGAGCACGTCGTCACGGCCGGGCACCTGGGCGATGGTCATGACGCCGCCGGGGCCCTCGGTCACGGTCTCCATCGGGGTACCGTCGAGCGCAAAGCGACGGATGGGCCCGTCCTTCTCCACGCCCACGACAAAGCTGCGAGCGTCCGCACCGTCGAAGGTGCCGATGGCGTATGCCTTGGGCATGCTTGCAATGACCTTCTTGGAGTAGTGCATCTCAGTCGCCCCTTACGCCTGGTACTTCTCGGCGACGCCGGTGCTGACGAGAGCTTCCTCCATCTCCTTGTCGGAAAGGACGTTGCGCAGGCCGATGACCGTCACGCCCGCCTTCTCGGCGTCGTCATACATGTTCTTGAAGTTGAGCGGAGCAAAGACGATGTCGTACTGGCGCGCAGAGGAAACGCCCTCGGACAGGGCGCAGTGGTGGATCTCGGCGACGCCCATGCCGAGCTTCTTGGTAACACGCTCGGCGGTCATCTTCATCATCAGGGAGGTGCCAGCACCGTTTGCGCAGGCGACGAGGATCTTGGCGTTCATGTGAGTCTCCTGTTCTGTTAGGCCGGGGCGGGATGTGTGCCCCGGCCGCTTACATGTGATACGAGAAGAGCAAGGTCCGTCTTAGACGCTATTTTCCTGACTGGGCGGCTTGCTTGGCTGCAGCTTTCTCGGCGCGAATCTTCTTGCACTGCTCCCAGTCCTCTACCTCCATGAAGTAGGTCTCCTTGTTGGCGCGGAACTGAAGCTGCGGGATGGCAACGAGCGCAAGAACCGCGATGGCCAGACCTGCGTACGACAGGAATTTCATGAGTCCGGTCATGATCGGCCAGACCACCGCCCAGTCCCACATGCCCAGATAACCGCCGTAGGCCGCCATGCCGACCCAACCGGCGATGAGCGCGGAGCCGAAGACCTGCAGCAGGCCCGAGATGAACGGCAGCACCATGCAGGCACGCAGGCCGCCCTTGCTGTTGGCGTACACGCCAATCGTGGCGTTGTCGAAGAACAGCGGCACAAAGCCCGCCATGACGATCACGGGGCTGCCCAGCGCGATAAGCAGGCCGATGGCCAAAAACTGCCCGAGCGCGCCGAACAAAAAGCCAATGGTCACGGCGTTCGGGGCACCGAAGCCATAGGTAACAGCGCAATCCACACCAGGAACGGAACCCTTGAGGAGCTTTTGGGAGATACCCTGGAACGAGTTGGTGAGCTCCGTCACGAAGGTGCGCACACCGAGCTGTAGAACCGACAGATAGACGGCAAACGAGAACGAGGTGGTGATGATATACATCACAAAATCCTGTGCCTCGGTCATGAAGCCGCCCGCAACCAGGAAGTCACGCCCCAAAATGACAAGAATGATGCTGAAAAACAGCGTCATGAGGATCGCCGTTGCCACAAGGTTCTCGTTGAAGATCTTAAGGAAGCCGGGCAGCTTGATGTCGTCGACGTTCTTGGATTTCTTCCGGGAATGCGCATTCATCCAGCCGGCGATACGCGATGATACGTATACGCCGAACATCTGCTGATGGGCAATGGTGAGGCCGGCACCGTCGGTCAGTTCCTGAGTGGGCCCGATGCAGAGGTTGGAACCGACCGCCCAATAAAGGCCGAGCAGCACCGTCATGATGGCGAGCACCGCCCAATCGGCATCTTTGAGCCACGGAAAGCAGAATAGGATGAGGAAGAATGCCGTAGACGCCTGCTGTACCTGCACGTGGCCGGTCGTGAACAGAGCGCGGCACTTGGTATACTTCTTGAGCGCCACGAGCACGATGTTCAGGATAAAGGCAAACAACAGCAAGAACATAACGAGCGAGAACGACTTGCCCGAGATGAACGGCAGCGCACCGGCAGCCGTGTCCCCCATGGCAGCCTGGACAGCGTTCTGCCCGAAATACGGATCGATGACCATGGCGTGTAGACTGAAACGCTCCTGCAGGCCCACGAGAATGGGACGGAACGCGTTGACCAGTCCGCCCGAACCAACGGCGAGGATCTGATATCCAATGACTGCTTTAATAAAGCCAGCGAGAATCTCATACCACGGCTTTCGCAGCAGCGCATAGCCGATGACAACGATTAGACCGATGAAGTAAGCGGGTTGGGTCAGGATATTGTTCGCGAACCATGTCCAAATACTCATTACGATATCCATGGATGTCCTTTCTTACGAAATGGGCCGGCAGCACGGCCTGGCTGCCACACAGGACCTATGCCCGGCTTTGAGCGAATGCATCCTCGTCTACCAACGCGTCGATTTCGAGCAGCTCCTCGGGACTTGTGGCGTTGATGAGGCGATTCACAACCTCTTCGTTGGTGAGAACGGCATAGAGTCGCCGCATATTAGCGAAATGCTCATCGGGATTGGTGTCGCACAGAGTGAAGAACACCTGTGCGTACTTACCTTCCTCGTCGGAGTCGAACTGCACCGGTATGTCGCTGTGCATGAAACCGATGGCGGTGGCATGGCACCCTTTCGCGTTCTCAGTTGAGTGCGGCATAGCCACACCCGGCATGAGCACGATATACGGACCGTGCTTCTCGACGCAGGCGATGATCTCATCGGCATAGACCGCGTCAACGGTACCGTCGGCCTCCAGCGGGACGCAGCAAGCGCGCACCGCATCGCGCCAGGTGAGTGGCCCCTCCGTAAAGACGTAATGATTCTTCTCGTAGATTTCCCTCAGCAGCATCCGCCCCTCCTGACTCCTTGGTCGATGCGAATGATCTACACCGGTATGGGCTGGCGAATCCCGATCGGCGCTGATTCAGTTATACGCCAATCGTTCAAAAAACTCATTCCGAATGTCCACTAATGGGCTAAACGGTCGGTTTTTTGCCGCAAACGGTCTTAAAACGTTCAGGTGTTAGATATAAACAAGGACACCAACGTCCTTAATGCTCTCATCTCAGAATAAGATGCCAGCTTAGAGCGGGGGCACCGTTGCGCCGTACACCGTTTCGCAATATCAGGCAGGAGAGTTGGGCTGAAATAAACGATCATAATGTTCAGATTTTGACGCTATGTCGAATCAGCCTGAGTGATTGTACGGAACCGCTTACAATGTTCACAGTGTTCATCAAAAATGATGCGAGCAAAGCGACAAGGCGATGCGCGAGCAGATCGGTAGGACCATGGCGGAAAAGAAAAGCAGAGCGTTCGTTACGCAACGGCGCCAAACCATCTTGGATATGCTGCAGGAGACAGGCCGCATGAGCGTTGCCGACCTTTCCGAGCGATTGGGCATCTCGCCTCTTACCGTGCGACGCGACCTCAGCCATCTCGAAGAAAAGGGGGCGCTACACCGGCGCTACGGCGAGGCGGTACTTGCGGGCGACGCGCCCGACAGCACAGGCGATCCCTCTCCATGCGAAGCGAGGAAAGATGCCATCGCACGCGCCGCCGCCGAGCTCGTGCACGATCACGACCTGCTGCTTGTCAACACGAGTTCCACGGCACTCATGAGCGTTCCCCATATCACGGCTCAAGGCGTGACCGTAGTGAGCAATAGCCTGAACATTCAAAGCTTGCCGGTACCGCCAAGCGGGATGATCCTTGTCACCGGCGGCGAGATTCGCCCGCCGCGTGGTGTCTTGTCTGGTGAGTTCGCCCTTGCGAATATTCGAGGCGTCGCAGCGGCACTGTGCATCGTTGGCTGCGCAGGCGTATCGGCCACGGCTGGCGTCACGTCCACTACGCAACAAGAAGCGGTCGTCAACTCGCTGATGGTTGAGCGCGCCGAACGAATGGTGCTGCTCGCCGATTCAAGTAAATTGGGCATTGCGGCAGGCTTTTCCTATGCGTCGCTCGACCAGGTCAGCCTCCTCATCACTGACACCGGCATCACGGACGAAGACATCGAGATGCTCCGTGAAGCCGGTGTCCAGCAGATTATGTGCGTGGAGTAGCACCTCCAACACTGCCCGAGCAATCCGAATCTGGCAAGCCAGCCCAACGGCAATCTCTTGGGCCCGAGGCCGCCGGCAGCACATACGCTGCGCACCCCATCACCACGGCACACAAAAGGCGGCGCCGGCACCATGCCGACACCGCCAGAACCAGCGTGAGTCAAAACACCGCAGGGATGAAAGCGCACGGCCCGCTACGACTGCGCAGCCGTCCGCAGTCCGCACGCCCTTACGCGCGGCCCACGGAACCGAGGTTCTCCATGCGGATCTTCACGATCTTGGTGATCTCCTCGGCACCCGCCTTGCCCGGGTTCTTGGGATCGAAGTTGTTAGGGTTCTCAGCCATGTAGGCCATGTAGCCCTTGGTGTAGGCCTGGCGCAGCTCGGTAGCGTAGTTCACCTTGCAGATGCCGTTCTTCACGGCCTCGGCCACCTGCTCATCCGGCACACCGGAGGTGCCGTGCAGCACCAACGGCACGTCCACAGCATCGCGAATGGCCTTTACAACGTCCTGCTCGATGTGCGGATCGGAGGTGTACACGCCGTGGGAGGTGCCCACGCCGATGGCGAGGCTGGTGCAGCCGGTGCGCTCGACGAACTCCTTGGCCTCCGCCGGGTCGGTGTAGGGGCTCTCGCCCTCGACCTCGACGTCGTCCTCCTTGCCGCCAACCTTGCCGAGCTCGGCCTCAACCGGAATGCCCATCGCGGCGCCCGCATCGGCAACCAGCTTGGTGAGGGCGATGTTGTCCTCGAAGGTCTCGTGGGACCCGTCGATCATGACGGAGGTGTAACCGGTGCGCAGGGCCTTCATGCAGCGATCGTAGCCATCGCCGTGATCGAGATGCAGGGCCACGGGCACGCTCGCGCGCTCGGCGGCAGCCTTCACCATGCCGTAGAAGTAATCCAGGCCGGTCTTCTTGATGGTGCCGGAGGTCGTCTGCATGATGACGGGGGACTTGGTCTCCTCGGCGGCGGCCAGCACGGCCATGACGAACTCGAGGTTCTCGACGTTGAACGCACCCACGGCGTAGTGGTTCTTCTGCGCGTCGAGCAGCATCTCCTTGGTGGTAACGAGCATGAGCGATCGCTCCCTTCCTGCACCGCCTGCGGCGGCCCTTGGCTTCGCCGGAACACACCGGCGTACTTGCTGGTTTCATTGTACGAAACCACTATCCGGCGTGCACGTTTGCCCTTGTGCAATCAGACAAGAAAACGAAACTAAAGTATAGAACATACGTTCTTTTATCGCGCCACATCATGTATACTGGACTAAGCGACCAGGCGGTGCCCTCCGAGTTTCAACAGGGAGGTTGGAGGGATTCCCATGCGCTCGCTCACTCAGCTGCTGCTGGCACTCGCACTCGTGATGGCACTCGCCGTCAATTTGATTGTCCTGCTGGTCTACTAATGGTTGGGTGATGCCCGCATAAGGGACGAGCCGCCTTTGGGAGAGACAGCTCGTCGTGGGCACCACCCACCACAGCTTCTTTACAGGAGGGCTTACGCCGCCTGCTCGTTACAAGCATACCCCAAGGTGCCTCCCTGTTGGCGCTCGGGTATACTCGGCACCATGCGCATCGCGGCCGACGGGACCACATACTGCCCCTGGGTTTCGCCCGCTCTCTACCCCGGTGCCACCCTCAAAAAACCGCGCTGCTCAAACTCAGCGACAACAGCTTCGGAAGATCAAAAGAACGGAGCTCGTCGAAAGGCCCGAAACCGCGCCGGCGACCTCCCCTGCCGCGCATCACGCGCAGCACTCTTGCGTTTATGTTGATACGCAAGAGAAAGAAACTCGTTTATCTTGCTAAAAAGAAAATAGAGCAAAATGGATTCATCACATTTTGCACACGTTTGAGCGAACGGAACCGAGCATGCCGACTTCAGTTGCACGCACCTTTGCCGAGGAGCGGCGCGCCGCCATCATGAATATGCTGGAGCGGAGCGCCTCGATTCAGGTTGCCGACATCGCGCGCACGTTTGACGTGTCGAGCGTCACGGCCCGCGGCGATCTCGATGCGCTGGCGGCCGCGGGCAAGCTCCGCCGCACGCACGGCGGCGCGGTCTCGCTGCACAAAACGCTGACCGTCTCCGTGCAGGACCAGCGCGTCAACGTCAACGTCGAGGCCAAGCAGGCCATTGCGCGCGAAGCCGTCAAGCTCGTGCGCAACGGCGACACCATCCTCGTCGACTCCGGCACCACGGCCCTCGAATTCGTCCGCATGCTCGATGTGCGGTCGGGCATCACGGTCATCACCTTCGACATCACCATCGCCGATTTCATCGACGAAAGCCTGCCTACGGTCAACGTCATTATGCTCGGCGGCGAGCTGCGCAAGGGCCATCGCTACCTGTACGGCCCCCTCACGCTGAGCGCCCTGCGCACCCTCCACGCCAACATGGCGGTCATCTGCCCCGGCGCATTTGTTGCCCGTCGCGGGTTCATGACGGACTATCCGCAGATGGCCGAGATCAAAAACGCCGCCATCGAGTGCGCCGATCACGCGGTCGCCCTGATGGACGCCAGCAAACTCGCAGCTCGCGGCACCTACGCATTTGCCAAGCTCTCCGACGTTGACACCCTCGTGGTTGACCAGGACGAAACGGGCGCCCTCGCGGACGCCCTCGATGCGCTGCCGGATGGGGCCACGCACCCCGAGCTCATCGTTGCGCAGCGCTAACCCAGGGCCGCGGATCGCCTCTCGGCGCATACACCTTTCGGCACGAAACCCGCGGCCGGCCGCGCGTCGATAGCTGAGCGAGCGCCATCGCCTGATTGCCGCACGCGTACGTCTCTCACCTCCCCGCCCCCAACAGCAAAGCGCCCTGCCTTGCTGGACAACAAGGCAGGGCGCGTGAGATGCGAAACGGATTGACCCCAGCGGCTGTTCGCAGGTCAAACGGGGCTCAGCATCGGCTACAGCTCGGTAACCTCAACCGCGTTGTAGACCTCGTCCCAACGCTCGATGACCAAATGCCCGGTCTGCGGATCCATCGCGTTCAGCTTGCCGCAGGTATTGGCGGTCTTGAGCACAGTCACGTCGTCGGCACCGGCAGCGATGGCGTGCGCGAAGCCGGCAATGGTCGAGTCGCCGGAACCCGTGGCGTTCACCGCGGGAATCGGCGGGGTGACGGCACGGTAGATCTTATCGCCATGGAAGGCGAAGGAACCGGCGGCGCCCATGGACACCACGACCCACGGAATGCCGGCAAAACGCGCATCGGCCTTGAGAGCCGCGGCGAGGTCGGACACCTGGTCGGGGGTGTAAGACGTACCCAGCAGCGCGTTGATCTCGGTGAGGTTCGGCTTCACCAGCGTGGGCTTGACCGCCGCCTCAAGCGCGGCGTCCAGCGATGCGCCCGAGGTGTCGAGCAGCACCGGTACGTTGTGCTCGGACGCCGTGGCCACCATGCCGGCATAGAAATCGGCAGGCACGCCCTTGGGCAGCGAGCCCGAGATGGTGATGCAGCTGGCTTTGGCAGCCAGCTCGGCGAACTTCGCGGAGAACGCGGCGAGCTCGGCCTCCGAGATCTCCGGACCGCTCTCGAGCAGCTCGGTCTGGTTGCCCTCGTGCAGGATGTTCAGGCAGATGCGCGTCTCGCCGGCGATGGGGGCGAAATCGTGCGCGATGCCGTCGGCGTCCATGAGCTCGCCCATGTAGGCGCCCATATGGCCACCGAGCAGGCCGGTTGCCACCAC
Organism: uncultured Collinsella sp.; assembly: GCA_902470695.1. Classification (GTDB taxonomy): domain Bacteria; phylum Actinomycetota; class Coriobacteriia; order Coriobacteriales; family Coriobacteriaceae; genus Collinsella. Next base: position 131,422 of record CABRHH010000002.1, on the reverse strand, counting down.
ATCGTCGCCCAGCTGGGTGAGCACGCGGCTCACGTTCAGGCCCTTGCCGCCTGCGGTCTTTTTCGGCGTTACGCGGTTCACGTCGTCGATGACCAGGTGATCGAGGTGATAGGCCGTGTCGATAGCAGGGTTCATGGTAACGGTGAGAATCATGCGTGTTCCTTTCCGCCGCACAGGCTGCTTGCCCGCAAATTCATTAGCCTCATTGTATCGCGAAGGCCCACGTGCGCGCCGGGCACCCCACCGCAGAGCTGCCCGCAAGCGCAAGCAAGAGAAAGGGAAGCGCGCGGCACGCCGCCTGCAAGCGCAGGTGCAAGAGCAAGCTGTGCCATGGTGGTCAACGGCAGGTTTCAGGCGGTGAGCGACGGAGGCGCCGCGGTGCTCCCATGCGTACGAAACGACCCCGTCCCCAAACTGCATGAACGAAACGACCCCGTCCCCAAACTGAACGAAACGACCCCGTCCCCAAACTGCAAGCTATGTGGCGGTGGCGCCACGAATGGAGTCGGTTAACACGACCTCACATCGGAGCACGTGCGTTCCGTAGTCAGCACGGTCCCCATGCAACCGCTGCCGCATCGTCTCGATGACCACATCGACAATCTGCTCCATTGGCTGTCGGATTACCGTGAGCGGCGGAAACAGCACATCGCTGAAGTCATAGTCATCGAAGCTGGCGAATCCGATCTCGATCCCGGGTCGCATCCCCCGCTCGTTGACAGCTTTCAAAGCCCCGAGCGCCATGTAATAGTTGCAGGCGAACAGGGCCGTCACCTCACCCTGCTCAAGCAATGAACAGGCGGATTCGTATCCCCCCGCTTTTGTTGAATCGGCTATCTGGATGTCACGCGACCGCACCTCGATACCATGACCAGCAAGCGCGGCTTTCCAGCCACCCAAACGCTCGCGACCAACATACGTTGCCTGCGATGGAGCAATGACCCCCACGCTCCTATGCCCGGCTTCGAGCATGGCGGAGACTACCTCTTTAGTGCTTTCGGCATTATCGACAACGATTGAATCAATGGCCGCCGTTGGCATGGGGTTGTCCACTACAATCACAGGAATATCGAACGGCGGCATCTCCTCCAGGCGCGCGCTTTCGACCTCCGAGGAAAAGATAACGATACCCTCTACCAACCTGCTGCGCAGAAACTCGATCTTCTGCATAAGCACATCTATATCGCCATGGAAATCGATGAAAAGCGCCGAATACCCTACGCGCTCGAGCGCCGCCTCTAAACGTCCGATGCTCGAACCCACAAATACATTCCCCGCGTTGGACATAAGCACACCGATGGTATAGCTGCGCTTTTTCGTAAGCGCCCGCCCCAGTATATTCGGACGGTAGTCGAGCTCATCGATAACCCGCGCAATGGCCTCAGCGTTGGCATCTCGCACCTTGATGCCGTTAAGGTAACGGGAAACCGTACCAACGGACACGCCGCTACGGCGTGCGATTTCACGAATGTTCGCCACCAGGGACCCTGCCTATCATGCTGTCTACCATAGAAAACACGCTTATTGTGACACATCGAGCATAAATCTGGAACCGGTTCAAGTTAAATCGCTACATTCACCACCGATTCATTCACACAAGAAGAAGCCAGTCGTCCGACGAACACAGACGACCGGCTTCAACCATCAGGCCCCAGCCGATGCGTACACCTCGACCTCCGCCAAGCTCAAGGGAACATTCGCATCATGCAACCGCACGCGCACCGTTCTGCCCGCAATGCCGCCAACGGAAAACACCTCGCTTGAAATGGGATATCGGTCTCGATGGACGCTCCACACAACCGATCCTTGAGCGTTGAGAAGCTCAACGTCATAGTTCGAAAGACGCTGGCTCTCCGCGTCGGTCCGGTTAAAGACGGCGATGTCCGCAATCCGCGCATCCTTCCCTAAATCAACTTGCCACCATGACGGCGAGGACGTTGCGGTATGCGTGACCGATTGGGCGGCAAAATCACCGTTGCGGTTACCGTCAACCGCACGTGCGGCAGGGGCTCCGTAGTCGGTCGAACTTTGAGTTGCCTGCTTACCGCGAGCGATGTTCTCTCGATCTACGCCATACGGATCTGCGCCGGGCAGCGGCACCGGCCCGCCACCGGACGCCCGCAGCGCAATACGGACCTCCCCGTTATGCCGAATGCGCATGGTGTAGCGGCCCGTCTCGGCGTCCCACATGTCTTCATGACTATATCGCCCCTCGTCGCCCTCGACGCTCACCCGAGGGCGCTCAATCCCCGGTTTCGCATTGAGAATGATCGTCGTTTCCCGAAGCTCGCTGTCGTCGGGGCTGACACAATAATGCTCACTGAGCCAGTTCGACAAATCGAGTTCGCCCTGCTTCCAGCTCTGCGATGCATCGAAATTGCCCGACAGCTCCCACATTGACCGCTTACTTGCCCGATAGTTCTGCAGCGTTACTGAAATCTTGTCAGGACTTTCATCCACAATCGCATACGTATGCGGCGCCATGGTTAGCCCCAGCGTCCCTGCCGGATTCACATAAAGCGGCAACGAGGCTTCTTGGGTCTTATCAGTATTGGCGTTGCTGTTGTACACATACCAACTATCACCTACGCGCTGCGCATAGGCGGTACCGTCATACAAGCGAGGGTAGCGCGCGTTGAGAAACTCAACCTTGTGGGCCATCTCCGGACTCGATTTGGTGAGCACCGTCGCGTGCGGGAACAACGAGCTGATCTCGCCCTCGGTCACATCTGCAGGTATAACTGGCAGGATGCTATAACGACCTGTATCGTACAGGGGCATCGTTTCGTCATCCGAATACAGATCGGTGTAGAAATTCTGCACCGTCGAAATGGCCCCGTCTTTCTCCCAGAAGACCGCTTTCGTTCGATTGCGCACCTCATCACGAGAGGGAGCAGGGTGGCTGATGGCCCTTCGGAACATCGGGATAATGCCCTTCGTGAAGGCCGGAGTTGGACGGTCGTTATCCATGAACGTATACGCAGCGCACTCGAAGTTGTAAACCGTGCCACCGTTCGTGTAGACGTTCATCATTTCCATGGCAATCATGGTTTCTGGCTCACTTGCATATGAGCGCATATCGCGACCGCGCGCGCCTGCCGCCTCAAACACGTCGGTGTAGCCTTTCTCCCACCATTTCCAGGTATCGGTCGACGAGCCCCAATTGTCACAATAGCCGCTGAGCCACAGGCCATTTACCACGCTATCTGTTGATGCATCGTCACGTATCGGCGTATTCTTGGTCGCCAGAACTAAGTTCTTCGCATGCTTCTTTGCGGCATCGCGAAAAGCCTTGTTGCTCATTACTCGTTGCCAAAACCAATTCTCATGGTCGTGCCATATGAAATGAGCTCCGTTTTTGGCGCATACTTCCAGATACTGCGCGCTATGCGTGGCAATATCGTCGTTGTAGATCCAGTAGTTTTCGATGTTCATCACGCCCTTGAGGACGCTGTACTTCTGAAACTGCTCATCAAGCCATGCTGCCGGAACGGTATTGCGCTCGCCGGCAGACATGATAACCATAAACACTGGAATGTTGTTCTTTTGCGCAGTATCCAGCATGTTCGTATACCATGCACGCAGCTCGGGCGTATCGCGCGGAATGCAACTCGTCGGCTTGCAGACCTTAGCGGGATGCAACTCTATGGCTGCATAGGGCTTTACGTCATCCGGGATGGCCTTCCATGCCCCTTCCAGTGTGTTACCCCACCACAGGCTATCCGTTGTGTCTCCGTAAACCGCTGACAGTAACAGCGGAGAGGTGCTGCTGATATTCGTGCGCATGGCACCATCTTCTGCCCACACACGCCCTGGAGCTATGAAAGCCAGCAGCATCCCCAACACGAGTATGCATGCACTCATGCCCTTTTTCTGTGCTCGCTCAATCATGATGTAATCCTTCCCGCAACCTTCCAGCTCTTCCGATATGCACCTCGCTCATCGAGCAACACGTCCATGTCTAGTCGCTCGGCCGTTGGCGAAACTGCCGCGCCAACCGTGTATCGGAACGCAGCCCCCGGATTTCCCACAACTTCAAGCTCAACGAGTTGCCCGCCTTTCCAGACAATAGAAATCTTCTGCCCGCCACGAACGCGTAAACCGCTTACAGAACCATCGGGCAAGCTTCGCGGAAGCGCGGGCAGAATGCGCACCCGGTCGGTGTGGCTTTGCAGCAGCATTTCGCACAGCCCGCTCGTTAACCCGAAATTCCCGTCAATCTGGAATGGAGGATGGTCGCAGAACAAGTTCGGCAGCATGCTGTTTCCCAACATTCCCAGCAATTCATCGAAGCACGCATCTCCGTGCTGCAGACGAGCGTTGAAATGCACGAGCCAGGCGGAACTCCATCCCGTACGTGTACTGGCGTGCAAGCCAGCACCCTTCCAATCATCTATAGCCTGACCTCGCTCGCTCTTCTGCAGGTACCCGCTTCCCGCCAGACGGCGCTCGATTGTCCGCTCTGCTGCGCGAGCCAAACCGGGCGTTCGCTCCACATCGATCTCATGTCCCGGGTGCAAACCGAACAACGGCGAAATGTGACGATGCCCGACCTCAACTTCCTCATAATCTTCCAGCCATTCCTGGATTTGCCCATGGGCGCCAACCCGCAGCGGCGGAAGCCGATCCCGCAGCGAACGCACGCGGTCGGCAAAATCGCTTTCATCTCCGAGTTCTTGCGCAATATCCAAGCAGCAATCGAAAAAGAAGCGGAGAATCGAACCATCGATTGTCGGCCCCAGACACACATTGCCTACGACGCCGTTGGCGAGCCGGTAGGCGTTCTCGGGGGATGCAGACGGTCCCGTCACCAAGTGCCCCTGATACTCAAACAGATAATCCTCGTAAAACAGCACCGCCTCCTTGAACATATCGAAATGGTCTTCGATGATTGAGCGATCCTGCGTATACCGCCACTGCTCCCAGATGTGCGTCAAAAGCCAGGGCACCGTCATAGGCCACACGGCAGCGCCGATCGCATGCGACTGCGGGGCCGTGTCGGCAAAGCCGTCCGTATTATGATGGCAGGTGAACCCGCGAGCGTTGTACATCGTGCGAGCCGTTACGCGACCAGGCTCGCGCATGCGCTCCAACAAATCAAACAGCGGCTGCTGCGCTTCCGGCAAATCGCACGGTCCGCACAACCAATAGTTCATCTCCGTGTTGATGTTGATGGTGTACTTCGAGCCCCAGATCGGGTCGATATCATCGCACCAGATTCCCTGCAGATTCGCCGGCAGTCCACCTGGCTGACTCGATGAAATCAACAGGTATCGGCCATAATCAAACGCAAGCTGCAACAGGTAGAAGCTCTTTTTTCCCTCGCCCGCCTGCTCTATCAGCTGATCAGTCGGAATCTCCCTCTCGGCGGCATCATACGGAAGCGTCAGCGAGACGCGACCGAACTGCTCGCGGTACGCCTCAACATGCCGAGACAGCGCATCCTCATAACGCGCCTCCGCACATCGTGCAAGGAGCCCTTCGCATAGTACATCTCCGCCTGCCTGCCAGTAATCAGTACTGGACACCAAGCATAACGTCAACGTCGTCGCTCCGTCGACAACGATCGTTTCGCCCAGAACGCGCACCGACCCGTCGCAGGCGGTAACACGGCAACCGACCTCAAAGCCAACACCCGCAACACCACCTGCATGTCCACCCATGATGATGCCGCCATCGGTTTTCCGAACGCCATCATTGAACCGCTTTTTGCGCCCCAACGTGATTCTGACGCGCAGCGCACCCGCACGTGAGGAGCTCATGCGAGCATACAACGCACGCTGCCCCATACCGCAGAACATCGTCCGCTCATACGAAACGCCACCTGCTTCAAAACTTGTCCGAGCGATCGCCTGATCTACGTCAAGTGAACGCCGATACGACGAGGGTTTTCCCACACCCAGCTGCTCGATATGTAGCTCCCCTAGCGTTTCATAATAGCTTTGATCTCGGGGGACAGCAAACATCGTCAGGCGCACCAAGTCTTCTGCGGCAGCAACCTCACCAGCCGCAAGCAGGTTTCGTATTTCCGCCAGATGCGATCCAGCATCGGGGTTATTCCGATCTGCCTTTCCGCGATACCAAATCGTCTCATCGTTGAGGCACACCGTCTCGTGCTCGATACCGCCAAACACCATGCCGCCGATATGCCCGTTGCCGATCGGCAGCGCCTCGTTCCATTCTCGGGCAGGCTGCCCATACCACAGTTCCACTGCCATCCCCTTCATCGAATGAGGGGGCGTAGCATCGCCACGCCCCCTCACGCACACGCCCCTGTTACGCTGCGGTCGTCAGCACGCCACACATCGTGAGCGCGATCGCGATCACCAAAACGCACACGATGAGCACGACCGGGCTGGTGCCCTTCCGCACCAGCTTGCACATCGCAAGCGTCAGCAGCATGGGGACAACACCGGGCAGCAGGCTGGTCAAAATATCCTGCAGGCTCACCGTCAAATCACCTTGCGTGAAAGACAACCCAAACACAACAGACACCATCGTGGGAATCAGCCCGCCAACCAAAACCAAGCCGAGCGCCGTAGCCATGCTCGTAATCTTATCGAGCGTTCCGCGCGCCGCGCTTTCCTGGATGAACTTCGATCCGCTGGTATAGCCGAACTTCAGCCCAAAATACTTGAGCGGCACGTTGATCACGTTGATGAGCAGCAAAGCGAGTAGCACGCCCATCAAGCTCCCCTCTTGGGAGTAAGACGCGCCGATGCTGAAGCAGATGGGCACGAGCGTCAGCCAGATCAAGCTGTCCCCCACGCCCGCAAGCGGCCCCATGAGACCCACCTTGATACCGGAAATGGCGCTACCCGCGGCATTTCCCTCCTCTTCCTCCATCGCGGCAGCAACGCCGCCGATGAACGGAGCCGCCGTTTGATGCGTGTTGAAGAACTCGAGATGGCGCTTCATAGCTTGACCCATCTCAGGGTTCTTGCCCTTTCCGTATACGCGGCGCAACGCGGGGACCATCATGTAGAGAAAGCCGAGGTTCTGCATGCGCTCGTAGTTCCACGACGCTCCGTACATGAGCGCCCGACCGAACATCTTGTTCACATCGCCCTTGGTGATGGCGTTCTTGCTCTCACTCACAGGTCATACACCTCTTCCCCATTGGAGTCCTCAGTCACAGCGGCCATCTCGGAAGCCGCGGAGGCGGCGCTTGCACCAGGGCGCATCCAGATAACCAAATAGGCAACAGCAACACCGACAAAAGTGATGGCGATGGTTGAGAGCCCTCCGAACGCAGCACAGATAAACCCAACCAGCAGAAACACCCAGTTGTCCTTCTTGAGCATCATGTTGAGCAGCATGCCGAAACCAATCGCCGGCAGCAGACCACCCGCGACGTTCAAGCCTTTCATGACCACCTCAGGAATCATGTTGAAGAGCTGCTGCACATACTCGCCGCCAACAAGCACCGCTAGGAAGATGGGAACGACCTTGAACAGGACGATGATCCCCAGACAGGAGAACTGATAGAGACCGATCTTGCTGATATCACCGCGCTCTGCCGCCGCGTCGGCCTTCTTGACGAAGAAGATGTCCGCCGTCTTGGCCAACACATCAAGCTGCTGCGTAACCACAGCGACCGGAACAGCGATAGCGATGCTCGCCGTTGTCCCTTGCCCTGACAGGATGCCCAGGGCGGTACCGATGATGGCACCGGAGATGGTATCGGGCGGCGTATATCCGCCAATTCCCGTCACGCCCAGCCACATGAGCTCAAGCGATGCGCCAATCATCACACCTTGAACGACGTCACCGAGAACCAGTCCCACCAGCGTTCCCGTGACCAATGGGCGATGAATCATAAACAAGGGGCCGTTGTAGTCAATCGTCGCAACGATACCTACCAGCGCCACCAAACATGCCTGCAGCAGCATTGTATTACCTCCCCAACACAGCTTTCATATCCGTGACCTTATCCGTTGGCACCATCTGAACCTCGATATCGATACCGCAATCGAGCAGCTTGCCGAAGTAGGCGCGATCCTCTTCGGTGAGCGCCACACCCGCCGTCACCTTTTCGTTCGTGTCGGTTTTGCTCATGTTGCCAACATTCAAAAACCCGATATCAATACCGTTGTCTACGCACTCCCACACCTCGCGGGGATTGGTGAAGAGCAGCATCGTACGCCGCTTCACCTCGGTCTTCTGCAGCACCTCAACCAGTTTGCGCGGAGAGAAGCACACGACCTTCAGCCCCTGTGGTGCCGCCATCTTGAGGATGGCCTGCCGCGTGGCATCCCGGCTCACCTCGTCGCTTACGATGATGGCCTGTTCGATTTCATGCCGTTTCAACCATGTGGTAACCACCTGGCCATGCAGTAAACGGTCATCGATGCGTGCAAATACGATTGCCATGTTGTCCCTACCTCCTTGTTGTCCGTTGCCCGTACGTCTTGAACTTCTCATGCATGAGCGCCATCTCGTCATCAGACAGAACGACCGGCTCGCCGACGCCCTTCGCGATGCAATAGACCTTGGCGCAATACTCCACCTCCTCGATAACGTTGAATGCATTCAGCAGGTCCTCCGCCCCTGCAAGGATGCCGTGGTTGGCAAGTAGCACCGCGCGGCGTCCACGCATGGCCTCCACCGCGTTATGCGCAAGTTCAGGTGTCCCATACGTCGCATACTCCGCCACTCGCACGTCGGGGCCGGCAACGGCAACCATGTAATGCGTTGCACGAAGCGGAGTCCTGTTGACAGCTAGCGCTGTAGCGTAGGTTGTATGGGCATGTATGGCCGCATCGATATCATGGCGAGCCAGATAGGTCTCAAGATGCATCTGCCATTCGCTCGACGGCGTGCGCAACCCCTCGACAACGCTTCCCGACGCATCGACGACCACGATATCCTCTTCGCGAATCTCAAAGAAATCGATTCCCGACGGTGTGATCGCCATAAGCTGACGATCACGGTCGAAGACACTCAGGTTGCCGCCCGTTCCCTTCGTCAGCCCCGCCTCGACCAAGCGCTTGCCAAAGGCCACGAGCTGCGCGCGAAAATCATCACTAAACATATCTCCTCCCTATCCGCGGTACAGCGGACCGTAGGTCAGGCACGCGCGAACGTCCGCACCCTCCAGGTCCTTGGTCCCAAAACCGTCAAACGAACTCGGACGGAATATCGCATCCGCCGCAATGTTGTGAAGGGTCACCGGGATGCGCAGCATGCTCGCCAGCGTGAGCAGGTCGGCGCCCACATGCCCGTACACCGATGCACCATGGTTGGCGCCCCAGCTGTTCATCACGTCGTACACGGTCTCAAAACCGGGCGCTCCCAAACGCGGGGCAAACCAAGTCGTCGGCCACGTCTTGTCCGTACGCTCGTCCAGGACGCGATGAACCTCATCGGGAAGCACGCAGGTGTATCCCTCAGCAACCTGCAGCGTAGGCCCCATGCCATCCACCATGTTCACGCGAATCATGGTCATCGGCACCTCAGCCGACGTCTTGAAGTGGGATGAAAACCCGCCGCCTCTGAAATACTCGTAATTGGCACGACACCAATCCGTGGCGCGCAAACACGCCTCCACGTCTTCGGGCCCCATATCCCAGAAGCACTTCATGACCGGGTTTCCCTCAGCGTCTCGCGCGGCGCATGTTGCATCGAGCGCCGTGGCTCCGGAGTTGATCAGATGCAGCACGCCATGCGCTGCATGCCCCTCAAGCTCATGCCCCGTCACGCGCTGTACCGCCTCAGGACTCCAGTATGTACGCACATCAGAAAAAATCGGAGCGGTATTGGTGATCAGGGTGCCCAGCAGCATCGCGGCACCGTTGAGCGTATCGTTTTCCGTGGCGAACGCGGTTGGCTGACGTGGTCCGTTCCAGTCAAAGGTCGACGCCATCACGGCTTCGACGAAATCGCCGTTCGGAAGCCAGTCGGTCCACTGCCGCTGACCCTGGAAACCTCCCGCGATCGCATTGCGCCCGCGCGCCTCTTCACGCCAGCCAAGATCGGCGAGCTTTGGATTGCCGAACAGGATATCTCGAACGATGACGGCCTGCTTGGCGATGAAGTCCCAGTCTTTATCTGCGGGCACAACCTTCGAACGCGTGATAACGGAAGGCAGGTCCTTGCCTTCGTTGATATCTACACCCTCGTGGCAATAGGCCTCAATCCACGCACGCGCACACTCCACCTCGTCTGCATCGTAAATGTCCAACGTCATGCGCCGCAGAATTTCGGTCATATCGACATACTCGACGCCCATGCCAAGATACTTGGTAAAAAGCTCTGTGCTGACCTGGGAGCCGGCAATGCCCATGGCGCATGATCCGATGTTCACATACGTCTTACCGCGCATCTGGCCGACTGCAAGGGCACATCGGGCAAACGAAAGCAGCTTGGAGCGCACGTCGCAGGGGATCGACACATCGTCGGCTTCCTGCACATCATGACCGTAAATCTTAAATGTAGGCAAGCCGTACTGGGTGGCTGCAGCCGCGGCCGCCGCAAGATACACCGCCCCCGGACGCTCGGTTCCGTTGAAGCCCCAAATCGCCTTGACGGTCCACGGGTCCAGGTCGATTGTCTCAGTACCGTAGCACCAGCACGGGGTCACCGTAAGCGTTGCGACAACATTCCGGCCCATGAATTCCTGCCGCGCCTGCTCGGCGTCCGCCCGACATCCGATGGTTGTCGATGAGACCACGCACTGGGCTGGCGTTCCGTCTGCATAGCGCAGGTTCGCCTCAATCAATTCCTGAGCGGCATGGGCCATGGCCATCGTCTGCTCTTCGAGGGATTCCCGCACCCCTCCCTGCCGACCATCTATCGTTGGCCGAATACCGATCGTTGGATACATCACAGCCTGACTCCCCTTTCTCTTTAGAACACGACGCCCTTTTTCAGAACAATGTTTCCGTATGGCGACTGTTCTCCCGTTGCAACAACCGCATAAGCATTTCTACTTTGTAGGTAAAAATCGCAGCGTTCTTCATATCGGATGCGCGCATCGTATCCACAGCCCTCAATGATGGCGCGATACGTCTCCCAGATGACCGGAGGCAGGTCTCCCACCTCCACCTTCATGAACGCCACCGGCTCGGCCGCATACGAATCGAGTGGCATGAGCTGCAGCACCGCTTCAAGCAGCTCGGGCATGTCGACCCCATCCATGCGGACAAGCCGACGCGCATTCGAAGCAGCTGGAAAATTCGCGTCCGCCAGCACGATCTCATCCCCATGCCCCATCTCGGCCAGAACCTTCAACAGCTCCGGCGACAGGATGCGAGGCACCCCCTTAAGCATGGCAATCCTCCTTCACCATCATCAAAAAGCGATCGAGCACCTCAACGGCTGGCTCGACGCTCGGCTCATACCGCACGCCACCGCAGGCATTCACCGTCGCGTGCCGCGCCCGGTCGAGCGTTTCAAACACACCGCATGCAACCAGCTGAACCAAGATGTTTCCTATCGCAGTTGCCTCATAGGGGCCTGCAACCACAGACCTTCCCGTAGCGTCAGCCACAGCCTGACACAGCACCGCATTGCGCGCCCCGCCGCCAATCAACCTGATCGTGTGGACGGGCTCATACGTCACGCATTCAATATCTGACAAGACGCCTCGATACCCCAGCGCAAGGCTGTCATATACGCATCGGAACAGCACACCCAGCAGCTCAGGCGACACCGTGCGATCCGCTTCGAGTGCCCCGTCTATCCCAGTCATGGCAAAGATTGTGTCCAACAGACCCCCGGACCTGGCAAGACGTGAATCCTCGGTGTCAACCAAATAGCGATATGGCTGAGCTGTCGCAGCGGCCTGAGCGATTTCCTCCCACGTAAACCGCCTGCATGCACGTTCTTCGAGCTCACGGCGCACCTGCTGAGCAATCCAAAGGCCTGTACAGTTCTTCAACAGCAATACGCGGCCTTCTGCACCGCGCTCGTTACTGAAACCCAGCCGCTCCGCTTCCGCCGTCAGCATAGGCTCATCGACCACTTTACCGGCCAGCGACCATGTGCCGCATGAAACGAACGCCTCGTTGGAGGCAGGAGTCAAAGCGGCAACCGCGCTCGCCGTATCATGGCCGCATACGCGTACGACCGGCAACCCATATGCTGGCAACCCTGCCTTGATGTGCCCCACCACTTCCGCCTGATGTCCGATTGCGGGCAGAAGCTCTTCCTTGATTCCAAAACGCTCAAGCAAAAGCTTCGACCAGCTCTTGCCCGATGCGCCGAGCAGCTGCGTGGTCGACGCCATGCTCACCTCGCACCCCTGGACCCCCGTGAGACCCCAGATCAAGAGGTCGGGCATGAGCAGCAAACGCTGGGCCTGATCGAGCAACTCGCCATCGAATGTTCGCTGAGCCATCAGCTGGAACAGCGTGTTGATGTCGAGCGCTTGGATTCCCGTCTCCGCGTATGCACCCACGAGCAACCCAGCGTGTTTGGAGCGCTTGGCATAGCCTCTCGTGCGATCGTTCCGATAGTGCGTTGGATTCGCCAGCAGCCTGCCTTGGGAATCAAGCAGACCATAGTCCACGCCCCATGTGTCAATACCAACACTCGTCAGCTCATAACGATCCTGGGCATGCGCAATACCCTGCTGTACTTCGCTCAGCAGGTGATTGAAATTCCACTGCATAGGCTCGGCGTGGGGCATGGGGCCGCTTTCGAAACGATACACTTCTTCCAGCTGAAGCCCGGTCGCCGCATCGTAGCTTCCGACAATCACTCTGCCGCTCGATGCTCCCAAGTCGATCGCCGCAACATGTACGGCGCCTTCATTTGAGCCGCCTTTCCGCTTTCCCAACTCAGCGGTCTCCATCGTCCGCGCCTCCCTTCCCAAGCCGCAACGTGAACCGGAACGGAGTGCGAAGCGGGCCGAAAGGACCAAAATTGCAAACTGTAACCGGTTCAACTTGAACCGGTTACAGTTATACAGCAGAAGACGAGCGCAGAAACCTATCGATGAGATTCTTTGCGGCAAACGGCAGGTTTTCAGCGGTGAGCGGCAGCCCTTATCCGCATCCTTACAACACGCGAGGGGTATCCCCCGCTCATTAACAGCCTTCAAAGTCCCGAGCGCTATGTAATAGTTGCAGACGAACAGAACCGTCACCTCGCCCCGTGAACGAAACGACCCCGTCCCCAAACTGCACAAACTGCAAGCTGGCAAACGCGTATCCTATATGGCAAGAGCCGCCGCGCTTGGAGCGCCTGCCTGAATCGAGGAACCCGTGGAACACTCCCTGGTCTACATCGCCCGCAGCGACCGCACCTGCCCCGCACTCACCTACGCCTTCAGCGGCATCTCCCAAACCATGCCCAGCCACAGCTTCGGTCCCGCCATGCGCAGCGCCCTGGTGGTCCATATCGTGCTCGCCGGCACCGGGCAGCTGCAGGCGAACGGCACCACCTACACTATCAGCGCGGGCGAGGGATTTGTCATCCGGCCCGATACCCCGTCGGTCTACCGCTCCTCCTCGAACGAGCCCTGGACCTACTTCTGGATGGGCATCGCCGGAGCGGACATCGAATCGCACCTCGACGACATGGGCATCGGCGCCAGCGACGTCTTCACCCTCACCGACCCGCTGCCGCTCCTCGGCATCGTCGCCGAAAGCCTCCGCCACACCGCCAGCACCCCCGCCGACGAGCTCAAGCTCAACGCGCTCGCCTACGAGTTCCTCTACGAGCTCGGCCGTCAGGCGACACCAAATGCCGCTCTCGGCACGCGCACGCCCACCAGCTCGGTGGCCGCCAGCGCCATCCGCTTCATCGTGCAGCATTACGCGAAAAACATCGGCGCGTCCGATGTGGCAGACGGCATTCATGTGGACCGCAGCTATCTCTCCCGCGTGTTCCACGATGAAACGGGCTCCACGCTCAAGGCCTATATCGACCGCATCCGCGTCGCGAAAGCCTGTGACCTGCTCAGCATGACCAACCTTGACATTGCCGCAATCGCGCAGGCATGCGGGTTCAGCAGCCCCGAGGTCTTTGCCCGCAAGTTCCGCAGCGACCAGCAGCTCACGCCCACCGACTACCGCCAGCTGCGCGAATCCTCCGTGAACGACTTGCCGGTCGACCTCTCCGTCATCCAGGCCATCCTGCGGACAAGCCGCTAGGTGTTGTGTGTAACAGATTGCTGGCACACAACAGCGCCCAGCACGGACGAAGGCACTCACACGCGAGCAGCGCAAGCAGAAAGCCGGGACCGCAGGCCCCGCCCCCCTGCACATATATCTATCCTAACTCGCTCAGCCCCGCAAAGCTCGCAAGCTCGAAAGCCGAGTCGACGACATCTTCGAACTTAAGTCCAGCCACATAAGGGGATCCCGAGGCGTATGAGGTCCAAACGCCTCTCACGATGCCGGACTCCCTGACTTCCTTCAGCACTGCTGAGTAGCCGATCACCCTGTTGATCGAGCCGCGCCTGGATGCAGTAGCGATAATCGCCTCGCGGAGCAACCTCCGGTCGATATCCTTCACCTTGAGATGAAACAGTGCATGGATGTCGTAAAAGTCACGGCCTCGCGTGTTGGCGATTCCGCGCGATACCACAGTCTCCAGCTTTTCCGCAAGCACGGCTTCAAGCGAGTAAGAGAGCACTCGCGCTGATCCCTCCTCGAACATGAACGGATAGCGGTACTCGACGAACCCCGGGACCATCTCGTCGCCCGTGGTTATATCTATCTTGATTGGGGCGTCTATCTTGCCATATCGGACGCGAAGATGAGCGCGCCAATTAGCGTACTCGTCGTCCTCGCGGATGGGTTCAACCCGCTCGAAGGAGTACTCCATGTCGTCGCCCACGTCGACGGCGCAAATGGTCGAGACGGCATCGGTCACCGTCTCCTCGTCCATGTCCATGCCGACCACCGTGGTATCCATGTCCATGGTCGTCCTCTGGGCGATGCCCATCATCGACGATATGAGCAAGCCTCCTTTCAAAACGAAGATCTCCGCATACTCGCTCTTCTCGAGACGCATGAGAAGGTGCTCGAATAGGTGCATTTGTAGGAGCTCCTGGGGCTTCAGATTGCTCTTCTTCGCCACAGCCTTGATCTTGCCCTTGAGGCTCGCATCGCTCTTCATCGCCCGAGCACCTCCAGATACACTCTGAACTCATCCTCGACACCGAGTGCGGAGCACATCCGCGCAAGACCATCGAGGTCGGCGTCATCTCTCTTAAAATAACCCGCTACCGCATCGCGCACGAGCTGCGGTTCTGCACCTTCAGAGAACCTCTGGGAAATCAGATCGGCTACCGCCCGCTCCGCACAGTACGTCTTCACCATTGCGCCGCCCGGGGACCTCGCCTCGGTAATGCCCAGTTCATAGACATCTACATGTACCCTGTGAATCCGCACGTCGGGATGCTCACGGGCAAGGCCATGCGGGTTGTAGCCGTGGGGCACCGTAACATCAAGAGCGCTGGGCATCCTGTCCGAAAGCCCCGCGAGATACAGCGCGCTACCATGCGAGATCACGCATCTCCTCCACCTATAGCAGACGGCGGCGAATTCGTCATCAAAAATATCTGGCAAGCAGTACACGCCGCGCGTGAGCCTATCTATGGCGCCCGATTCCAGCGCATAGGAAATCGAACCCGGCAGAAAGCCCGCATCTTTGATTTGCGCCGCGCTGGCAACGCCTCCGGCCCTATCAACGAACCGTGCTATCTCCTCGCTTCGTCCCATGTCCACCTCTTTTGATTATTGGACCCAAATTATATTCAATATGTGTCTATAAATCAATCATTGGAGACAGGGGTGCCTCTGCTGCACCAACGCTGTCTCGCCTTGCCGGCGCCGCGTGACTCGCGCCTGACGATCCGTGACCTCGCCCACGCACGCCCCGTCGGCGAACGGTCGAAATGCGTCCGCGAGCGGTTATACGCACCCTCCCACGCCGCCAGACGCCGCCACAAACAACCGAGACCTCCCCACGCGCAGCCCTGTCTGCCTGCGATGTTCCGCCATAGAATCACCTCAGCACCACAAAAGCCCCGCCCAGCGGCCGCGCGGGACGCAAGTTGAGAGGAATGCACATGGACACCATCGCCCAGATTCACGTCAACGAGCAGACGCGCCAATTCCACCTCACGAACGGCTCGATCAGCTACATCTTCAAAGCCGACGACCACGGCAAGCTCATCTCCCTATATGCTGGCGCGGCCGTGCCCGACCGCCCGGACTTCTCCTACCTCATCGAGCTGCAGCACCGCTCCACCGCCACCTGCCGCGACACCGGCAGCCTGCTGTACTCCTTGGAGCACCTGCGCCAGGAGTTCCCCGAGCACGGCACGGGTGACTATCGCCTGCCCGCGATCGTCATCGCGCAGGAAAGCGGCTCGCGCATCACCGACTTCGTCTACGTGCGCCACCGCATCGTTGCCGGCAAGCCCGCACTGGCCGGCCTGCCCGCCACCTACGTGGAGGCCCCCGACGACGCGTGTACCCTACAGATCACGCTGGCAGACGAGCTTACCGGCGTCGAGGCGACCCTGTCCTACACCGTGTTTGCCCACGCGGACGTCATCGCCCGCAGCGTGGCGGTTGCAAACGCCGGCGCCCATGCGGTCCAGATCGAGCGCCTCATGAGCCTGAGCGTGGACATGCCCGACTGCCGCTGGGACATGACGGCCTTCACCGGCGCATGGGCTCGCGAGCGCATCCCCCACACGCAGCCGCTCCACCCCGGCCTGCAGCAGATCGGCTCCACGCGCGGCGCCTCCAGCCACGCCTTCAACCCCACGATGCTGCTCTGCCGCCCCGGCACCACCGAGGCGCACGGAGACGCGATGGGCGTGGCCCTCGTCTACTCCGGCAACCACGACCTGCACGTCGAGGTGGACACCTTCGACGTGGCCCGCATTCAGGCCGGCATCAACGACTTCGGCTTCAGCTGGCATCTTGCCCCCGGCGAGACCTTCCAAGCCCCCGAGGCGCTCCTCGGCATCAGCACCGCCGGTATCGGCAAGCTCAGCGCCCAGTTCCACCGCACCGTCCGCGAGCACATCGTGCGCGGGCCCTGGAAGCACCAGGAGCGCCCCATCCTCATCAACAACTGGGAGGCCACCTACTTCAACTTCGATGAAGACCGCCTGGTGAGCATCGCCAAGCACGCCCAAGAGATGGGCGTGGAGCTGTTCGTGCTCGACGACGGCTGGTTCGGATCCCGCAGCGGCGACACCTCCGGCCTGGGCGACTGGACGCCCAACCTGGACCGCCTACCCGGCGGCCTCACCGGGCTTGCCCGCCGCATCAACGACCTGGGCATGCAGTTCGGTCTGTGGTTCGAGCCGGAGGCCGTGAACCTGGACTCCAACCTGTGCCGCGCGCACCCCGACTGGCTCATCCACACGCCCGACCGCGCCCTAAGCCACGGCCGCAACGAGTACCTGCTGGACTTCACCCGCGCCGAGGTGGTCGACGGTATCTACGACCAGATGTACGCCTTGCTGAGCACCGCGAACATCTCCTACATCAAGTGGGACATGAACCGCTATATCTCCGAGGCCTTCGACCTGCAGCGCGATGCCCGCCACCAGGGGGAGTTCTGCCACCGCTACATCCTGGGCGTCTACGCGCTGCTCGAGCGCCTGCTCACCACCTTCCCCGACCTGCTGATCGAAGGCTGTGCCTCGGGCGGCGGCCGCTTCGACATGGGCATGCTGCACTACACCCCGCAGATCTGGTGCTCGGATGATTCGGACGCCGTCGAGCGGATGAAGATCCAGTACGGCACCTCGGTGTTCTACCCGCTCTCGAGCATCGGCGCCCATGTGTCCTGCGTGCCGAACCACCAGGTCAACCGCACAACCCCGCTGGAGACGCGCGCGCAGGTGGCCATGTTTGGCACCTTCGGCTACGAGCTCGACCTCGATGCCCTCACCGCCGACGAGCTCGAATGCATGCGCGATCAGGTTGCCTTCTTCAAGCAGAACCGCAGCCTGTTCCACACCGGTTCGTTCTATCGCCTGCGCGCGCCCTACACCAACGAGCGCACCACGTGGATGGTCGTCGCGCCCGACCGGTCGCGCGCCATCGTGGGCGATTACCGGATCCTGCTCACGCCGAACGCCCCGTACAGCTCCGTGCGCCTGCAGGGCCTGGACGAGTGCATACGCTACCGCGTTGAGGTGCGCGGCGGCACCTCGGGTATTGATGGCGACATCTTCACCGGCGCCGAGCTCATGCGCATCGGCCTGGTGGACTCCGACGCCTCCAGCGGCGAGCTGGGCGGCGTAAACCCGCTGGGCACCACGTCCGACTTCGCCTCGCGTCTGTTCATCCTCGCCGCCGTCGAGTAGCGGCGGGCAGTACAGCGGCGGGCGGCGCAGGGCATCCCGAAGCGCATCCCCGCCCCGCCGATTTGCCACCGCATCGGGAGGCGTCGGATCCGTCTTCCAGCGCCCAGCGGGCACCGCACCATCAGACACGACGCGACCCGTTTGGCGATCGGCCCGCCCGGCGCGCCGCCTCGGCATCCGTCCGCTCGCCCCCACCCATTCGCCACGTCCCCGTGAGAAAGAAGGCCTTCCATGTCAACCACGCATACCGTCGCCGGAGCCCATCCTAACAAGCTTACCGGCGCAGCCGTCCTGAGCATCTCGCTCATGCTCTGCAGCGCACCCACCATCAACGGCGCCCTGCCGTTCATGCAACAGGCGATGGGCACCACCACAGCCCAAAACGAGCTGCTGAGCACCCTGCCGAGCTTCGCCGTCATCATCTGCATCATGGCCTCGAGCGTCGTCGAGCGTGCCCTGGGCATGAAGCGCACCATCTGCCTCGGCTTGCTTTTGGCCGGCTGCGGCGGCGTCATCCCGCTGTTCACCGCCAGCTATCCGCTCATCTTCGCCTCGCGCCTCGCGCTGGGCGCGGGTCTGGGCCTGTACAACTCGCTCGCCGTCTCGCTCATCAATGCCCTGTTCGAAGGCGATGAGCGCGCCACGCTGCTGGGCTTCCGCAACTCCACCGAGTCCATCGGGCAGGCGGCGCTCACCCTCATCGCCGGTCTGCTGCTGAGCTTCGGCTGGCACGCGAGTTTTGCCATCTACTTCCTGGCCTTCCCCATCGCCATTCTGTTCTGGAAACTCGTGCCCGAAGTCGGCGCCTCAGCCGCCGCCGAGCGCGATGCCGGCGACGCCGCCACCACCGCCGACGACGTCCGCGAGCGCCTCAACCCCTTCGTGTGGGCGCTGGCCGCCTTCGCCGTGGTGCAGGTGCTCAACTCCCTGTGCATGACCGTGCGTTTCCCCAGCATCGCCACCCAGCTCATGGGCGAGGGCTTCAACGCGAGCTTCCTGCTGTCGCTCATGCCGCTTCTGGGCATTTTTGCCGGCTTCGTGTTCGGTTTCCTGAACCGCCGCATGGGTATCAAGGTACTGTGGCTCGGCCTTGCCATCTACATCGTCTCCGACCTGCTTGTGGGCTTTTCGGGCAACAGCTTCCCGCTGGCGCTGCTGGGCCTTATGCTCTCCGGCCTGCCGGGCTCGTGGTGCTTCCCCTATATCTTCAACACGCTCGGTTCCATCACCGGCCCGCGCACCGGCACGCTGGCGACCTCGCTGATCTTCATCGGCTGCAACGTGGGCAACTTCGCCGCTCCGCTGTACATGCAGGGTGTCCAGACCCTGTTGGGAACCGACGCCCTCACCGCACCGTTCCCCATCCTCGGCGCGGTGTTCGCCCTCATCCTGATCGGCACCGTCGCCTCGTCCCTGCGCCGCAAGGCCGCGTAAGGGCACGGGTGGGCCCCGCGGGGCGCAACTAGCTGCTGAGTGCTTCGGCGTTGGCTGCCGTTACATGCTCAGTGCGTTTTTATGTGAGACATTGGATGACATCAGCGGATTTAAGCCGCGTAATTAAAGACAATGTCCGCAATGAGCGTCAATAGCCCTACGCGCTGTGGCGCAGGCAGCTGTTAAGCGCCGACAGACTGTCTACGCCGACAATGCGCGACATTGGCAGGAGTCCCCGCATGTGTGCGCGTACCTCGAAAGCGCAGACGCAAAACAGCCGCATATGCTGGACGGCATAGCGCTAAATAGTCAATACATGATAAGATTTGACTATCTGATATACGCGTCTCAGGATATGCTCGAACGGCAGGAGGAGCCATGGCACCCGACATCCGACCTTCATCAGATTTACGAAATCACTACGCCGATATAGCCCAATCATGTCGGGACAACCGTCGGCCCACCATCCTCACCGTTAACGGACATGGAGACACGGTGCTTCTAGGCCTTGAGGATTACAACCGGATGCGCGCAGAGCTCGAGCTGCTCCGCGAGCTTGCGATTTCGGAGCGCGATGTTGAAGAAGGCCGCGTTGCGCCTCTGAGCAGTACGTTGTCAGAGCTCCGCTCCAGTTTGGAACACGCGGATGCCGCCATACACACCGAGGCGGCGGCGCTATGACAACGGAGAACCCTTACACGGTACTCCGCACCGATCGAGCCTCTGAGCACCTGAACGAGATTTTGTGGTACGTTCACGACGCATCGGGCAGCTCACAAGCAGCGATTGCCCTCTTGGATTGCTTCGAGAAAGCGATAGCACGGCTTTCCTCGTTTCCGAAAATGGGCCCCGTCGCCCGAGCATCCAATCTTGCGCGACGAGGCTATCGCAAGCTCACAATTGGTGCCTACCTCATACTCTACAAAGTGGATGACGAGAAACAGCAGGTCATCGTTCATGGCGTCTTTCATCAATGCAGTGACTACGAGCACCTCGTATAACCGCATGAGGCAACGACCGTCGCTCTGTGTGTTTCACCCGTGCGGTTCCGGCTCATATGCAGCTGCCGGAAGCATCGAGCCCCGGCGCGTGCCGGGTCGCCTTCTTGGCGGCGCAACCATGAACGCATCAGGCACCTCGACTAGCGCTACGCGCACGAAACGACCCCGTCCCAAAACTGCAAACTGCAACCGGGCACCGCACAGGGAGGGTGCGGTGCCCGGCCAGAAAGAGGAACTCAGTGTTGTAATACGAAACGACCCCGTCCCCAAATTGAACTACGAAACGACCCCGTCCCCAAACCGCAAGCGGCAAGCAAACGAAACGACCCCGTCCCCAAACTGACAAACTGAACTAGTCGTGGTATTCTCCGCGATCCCACTTCTCCAGAATTTCGTCGAAGAAATGCGGGTCGGCCTGAGCTGCCGGATCGGCCTGGTTGACGGCATCGAGCTTGGCCACGAGCGCATCTCGCTCGGGCGTGGGCTCGTATTCCGCCTCGAGAAAGGCCAGCATGATATCGGCCATGAGGAACTCGCCGGTGATCTTGCCGCCGAAGCCCACCACGTTCGCGTTGAGTTCGCGGCGCGCATACAGGGCGCTCGTCATGTCGCGCACCAGCGCGCAACGGGCGCCGGGCACCTTGTTCACGGAGTTGGTGATGCCGATACCGGTACCGCACAGCACCACGCCCAGATCGGCGCGACCGCTGGCCACCGCCTCCCCCACCGCCTTACCGAACAGCGGGTAGTGTGTGCGCGTATGGCTATAGGTGCCGCAGTCGAGCACCTCGTAGCCCGCCTGCTCAAGCCGGTCGTGCAGATAGGTCTTCTCATCGGTAACGATATGGTCGCAGCCCAGGGCAATGATCTTCTTTGCCATGATCGTGTCTCCCTACGCCATCTTGTTGAGCATGTCGACGCGCACCTGATGGCGACCGGCAGCGTAATCCGCCCGCAGGAACTCGCGCGCAATCCGCTTTGCCACCTCGGCACCCACAACCTGGGAGCCCAAACACACCAGACGCGCGTTGTTGTGCTCGCGAGTCATGTAGGCGCTCCGCTCGTCGGAGATGTTGGCGGCCACCATGCCCTTCACACGCGTGGCTGCCATATAGCTGCCAACCCCGTAGGCATCGAAGGCGAAGCCGAGCGAGCCCTCGTGCTCCATCAGGTCGCACGCCGCCGCAGTGGCAGCATCGATAAAATCGGGCGCCGGGGTCTCGGAAAGATCGACGATCTCGTGGCCGTCCTCCTGCAGCATCTCTTTGATGAGCTGTTTCAGGGACATGCCCGCGGCATCCGACGCAAGTACAACTCTCATGTTCACTCCTTTTCGGTAGTGTTAGTTTTAGTTCATATTTCGATATATAAGCAGAAAGCTACTACCAGTTCAAGCAGATTTGAACTTTTTTGTTCTTTTTCTTTCTTTTCGAACAGACAGTTACGCACAGAGATGAAACGCGGCTTCCTCGCCCGCAAAAGGCCGGCCACGCCGGGCTCGGTGGCCGCAACGGCATATAGGCGAAGGGAATCGCGGCAACCCGGATGAATGGTTGCCGTGCCGCACAGTCGAGCCGGCTTGACCTGCTGCCCGAACAGAGGCAGCAGCATCGCTCAGGCGAGGCAGCGCACCACGTTGTAGATGCAGATCACCACGATCAGCACCATCAGGCCGCAAAACAGCGTGTCGCAGGCCCGCTCGTCGATCCGGGCGTTCAGCGCCCGACCCGCCACGCCGCCCAAGATGCCACAGACGGCCATGCCCGCAAGCAGCGTGGCATCCACGTCGCCAACCCCACCCGCAAGCGCCGACACCGTGCTCGCTGCCTGCGAGAACAGGATGATATACAGCGAGCTTTGCGCCGCGCGCTTCGTGGACATGCTGAAGCACCAGAACAGCACCACGAGGTTGATGGGCCCGCCGCCGATTCCCAAAAACGACGAGGAGATGCCCAGTGCCATGCCGATGGCCGTGCACGGCACCGCCCCGGAAAACCGCTGGGTGGCGATGCGCTCCTTGTTGCGCATGTACACCAGCGTCCCCGCCGTGATCGCCGCGAGCACCGCAGCCTGCAGGGCGCCGGCCATAACGGCGCTGCCAAGCGCGCCCACCGCGGCCCCGAACAGCGCGCGCCCCGCCACACCGCCCGCCGCGGCCCCCAGCGCCAGCGGCGTGTCGTGTGCCGGCTCGATCGCCGAGGTCCCGGCGAACTTCGAGGTCACCACCGAGTAGCACGCCATCGACAGCACCGTGCATCCCGAAAGGAAGTTGATGGTGGCCACGTCGGCCACGCCGACCGCATCCATCACCGGCTTGATGACGATACCGCCCCCGATGCCGCACACCGCCCCAACCGTCGAGGCGGCAAGCGCGATCGCGAACACAAGCGCCAGCATGCACTACACGCCCAGCAGCTTCGCGGCGCGCCGGGCGTACGCCTCCGCGCGATCGGTGTCGCCGCGGTTCTCGTACTGCACGGCCAGCAGCTGGCAGAGCATCGCCTCCTCGCCCGCCGACGCCCCCTTCAGCTGCGCCTCCATCTCATCGGTATAGGCAGACGAGCCTTTGAGGAAGATCTCGTACGTGCGCCGGCTCGCCCGCGCCACCGCCTCGCTCCCGTCCGCCTCGATGCGGGCGAGCTCCACGGCGGCACGACGCTCGTCCTCCCGCTCCACATAGACGTTGAACGCCTTCACCGCGAGCGCCAAACGCTGCTCGCCGCTCATGGAAAGCGCCTCCATCCGCTCGATGATCGCCACCGCCTCGTCCATGGCGCCCAGGCCGATCATGGCGTTCAGGCGCATGAACAGCCGATTGTAGCGCGGGTAGAGCACGCGCGTGATCGGCCGGTCCAGCACGGCGAGGCACGCTTCGAAGGCCCCCTCCCGCATGTAGGCCTCGAGCTTGGCAAACGTCGTGCGCTTGCACACCTCGAGGTAGATGAGCACCGCTACGGCACCCACCACGAGCGCCGCCCCGATCATCTGCAAAGACATGGTTGCCGTACCTTTCTCGACACCGCACGGTGCCCATCATGTATGTCGAACGCTTGCCGCCCGCAGGGCCAACATGCAGCCCGCACCGCCAACACGCACCGGCGCGCCGCCGGGCTGCAATCCTGCGCCTCAGCCCGCAGCCATCACCGGCCCGCAATCTTGCGCCGCCGGTCGCTCCAGCCGCATCCAACCGGACGCCCACGGCACCGGAGCACGACCGCGCGCCTGCCATCCCTACCAGCGCGCCACCATGTGCGCCGTGCGCTCGAGCCCCGGCCACGCGTAGGTCAAAAACTCCTTCAGGCCGCAGTACGCGGCGTCGTAGTAGGCCACATTCAGCCGCTTGCAGTTGCGATGGCACACGCCCTCGAACGGGCAGTCGGCACAGGCGGCACAGGCGCGACGTGGCTCGGCCAAAAACGCCCGCATCGTCTCGCATGTCGCCATCCGCTCCAGGCCGTCCGTGCAGATGTTGCCCACGCGCCATTCGTCCAGCGCGTAGAAGTCGCACGGGTACACCGCGCCATCGCTCTCGACCACGAACTGGGGAGCACACCGGCCCAGCATGCCGCACTGCGCGGGAAACTGGCCGAGCGCCATCTGCATCAGGTTCTCGAACAGCCAGATGCTCACGTACCGCCCCTGCTCGCAGGAGCGCCACCACAGGTCGAACAGGCGCTGGTAAAACGATGCGAACGCGCGCGGCGTGAGCGAGAACGTGTCGACCTCCTCGTCCAGGCCCGGCAGGCAGGGAATGAGCTGCAGGTAGTCGATATGCTCCCGCTCGATCCAGGAGAACATGCGCTGCGGATGACGCGCCATCTGCGCCGTCAGCACGGCGAGCACGTTCACCTCCGCACCGGCGCGCCGCAACCTGCGGACCGCCCCCATGGCGCGCGCGTAGGTACCCGCGCCGTGCGCATCGGGCCGTAAGCTGTCGTGCAGGTCGCGCCAGCCGTCTATCGACACGCCGCACAGCACCCGATGCTCGGCCAAAAACGCCGCCCAGGCATCGTCGATGGCAAGCCCGTTGGTCTGCAGCGCATAGCTCACCTGCTGGTGCTCGCGGCGCGCCTCGACGCGTTCGATGAACGAACGGAAGTACGGCAGCCCTGCCAGCGTGGGTTCGCCACCCTGGAAGGAGAACGACACGTGCGCGTCGGGCGCCACCGCGAGCGCGCGGTCGATGAGGGCGTCGGTTACGGCGTCATCCATCACTCGGGCGCACGGCCGGACCCGGTGCGCCGCCACATCGCTGTAGAAGCAGTACCGGCAGCGCATATTGCAGGCGCTCGACGCCGGCTTGACCAGAAACCCGATGTGCTTCGCAGCGCACATGCGCAGCGCCTCCCTTCCTCGTCTCATTCCCTATGGGCGGTCCAAGTCCACCCCGCAGCGTCGCGCGGCACCGTCGTGCCCGCTCCGCACCACGTCGCCGCCGGTCGCAGCCGCAGACCGCCGCCGCGCCACACCGGCGCCAGCCTCGGCCGTACTCCACCCAAAAGGGCCCCGCCGACTCGCAAACCGCCCTGCTACGCTCACAACCCCGCCGGCAGACCGACCCCACAGCGATGCGTGCCGCCCGTCGCGCCACGCCGCCGCGCCGCCACGCCGTCTGCGGCCCCTACACCAAACCCAGGCGCTCCTTCTGCTCGGCAGGAGCCTCGTACTCGTCCAGCCCGCGCAGCAGCAGCTCCACCATGTGCTCCTCCTCCGGCGCATCCGCGCCCGCCAGGTTGTGCTCCTGCGCGTAGTCGCACTCCAGGTCGTACAGCCTCGTCGTGCCCACCTCGCGCAGCGGGTTGTCGCTCTGGTCGATCACCGCGATGCGCTCGCAGGGAATCTTGTAGACAGGATACTGCGTGCGCGGCAGGAAGCGCCCCATCTCGATGCGCTCCGGCATCTCGGTGCCCAGCACGCGCCGGATCGTGGTGGGAATGCAGGCGTACTCGAAGCACGGCTTGTTGCTCGCCACCGGCGCGCGGAAGTAGGTGTAGCGGCCATCGGTCACGTTCACATCGAGGCCGTGGTAGCCGAACAGTGCATAGGGGCGCGTGGGCGCCGCCGCGTCGGCAGCCACCGGGCGCAGCGAGACGCCCTGCACACATGCGGGCACCTCGACCCCCGCGTAGTCGAGCACCGTCGGCATGATGTCGATCGCCTGCGTGAGCTGGTGCGCGCGCTCGCCCGCCCGCGCCCCGCCCGGGAAGTGCACGAGCAGCGGCAGATGCGCGAGCTCGTTGTAGAGCGGCATGTAGTTCTTGCCCATGAAATCGCGTTCGCCCAGGAAATACCCGTGATCGGTCGTCACGATGACGAGTGTGTCGTCCAGCATGCCGCGCTCGGCCAGCTTGTCCACGAGCGTGCCGAACCAGCGGTCCGCCATGGTGACCAGCGCGGCGTAGCGACGCTGCACGTAATCCACGGCCGCCTCGGGGATGCCCGCCTCGCTCACCCGCGCGTAGGGCGGAATCTCGAAGTAGTCGCGGTCGAGCCCCTCGGCACCCCCGTTGAGCTCCATATAGCGCTCCGGCACGTCGAACGGCTCATGCGGGTCGAACGCCTCGACCATCAGGAAGAAGTCATCGGCCCCGGCATTCGCATCAATCCAGTCGCAGGCCGAGGAGAACGTCTGCGGCGAGGGCATCTCCTCCTCATGCGGCCACATCGTGCGGTTCTTCTGGTACTGCTCGCGCACCCGACCGTAAAACGTCTCGGGCATGTTGTCGGGCTCGTCGATGCGGCTCACCCACGGGTCGCCCTCCTGGCCGCGATGGTAGTCCCAGGTGTTGAATTGCTGCAGGTACCCCTCGCCGCCGGTGCGCATGTAATGGCAGTGGTCGGTGGTGATATGCGTGAAGTACCCCGCCTCGCGCAGGCAGCGGGGCAGCGTCACGTCGAACGGCTCGATGGGACCCCATGCGCGCTCAAGGAAGTTCAGCCGACCGCACAGCAGGTCGCGCCGGGCCGGCATGCAGGGAGCCGACCCGATCCAGTGGTTGTCGAAGATGCACGACTGCTCGGCGAATGCGTCGAGGCGCGGGGTCTGTACGCGCGTATGCGGGTTGTAGCACGACAAGACATCGCGGCGCAGGGTATCCATGAGCACGAGAACGGTTTTCATCGTGCGCCTCCCAATGATCGAAAGCGGGCGCGGACCTTGGGTTCGGACGCGCCCAACAACAAGCAGAAGCGGGCACCGCGCCCGTCGACAACAGCGACGACGGGCGCGGTGCGTACCCGGCTAGGCGAAGATCTTGAACGCCGGGAAGTAATAGCCGATGGCGGCGAACACCAGGGCGAACACGATGCAGCCGATGATGAGCTGGGCCGAGTTCTTGCCCTGACCGCGCTTGAGCAGGCGGTAGCAGATAAACGTCAGCAGGCACGGCAGCGCATAGGGCAGCACCTTGTCGAGCTGGTCTTGGATCACGAGCGGATCGCCCTCGCCGAAGGTGAACTGCAGCGCGAGGTTCAGCTTGACCGTCGTGGCGATCAGACCGCCGGTGACCATGACGCCCAGCACGTTGGCAAGGTTGCCCAGCCGGTCGAATACGGCCACGCCCGCCTTCTCGACCAGGTCCATGCCCATCTCATAGCCCTTGTGCAGGCCGAAGTACTTGAGCGGCCAGTACAGCAGGTTGATGAGGAGGAACATCACGATCGGGCCCACGATGGAGCCGTTGTCGACGCACATCGAGGCGCCGATGGAGCCCGCGATGGGGAACCACGTGAGGTTCAGCAGCGAATCGCCGAGGCCGGCGAACGGCCCCATGAGCGACGTCTTGATGCCCACCACTGTGTCCTTTTGGTCTTCGTCGGTGGCCTCCTCCAGCGCCGCGGAGATGCCCAGGATGAACGGGATGGCGATGGGATGCGTGTTGAAGTACTCAAGGTGGCGCTTCATCGCGTTGACGCGCTGCTCGGTCGGCGCGTCGCGGTAGAGCTCCTCGAGCACCGGGGCGAAGCAGTAGGTGAGCGACAGTGACTGCATGCGCTCGTAGTTATGCGCGAACTGGCAACCCTGGGTGCGCAGGAGAACTTTGTTCAGGGTTGACTTCGAGATCTTGCCCATTAGAGATCGTACTCCTCGTCATCGTCGTCGGAAGGAGCCGCCGTGGATGCGGCCACCGCAGGCGCGGCGGCACCTTTCTGGCCCTCGCAGATCACGTCCCAGATGCCGGCGGCGGCGCACGCGGCGATGGCGATGCCCACCGTGGGCACGCCCAAAAAGGCGGCAAGCACGAAGCCCAGCAGCAGGAAGATCCACATGTTCTTCTTCATCATCATGGTGAGCAGCATGGCCAGGCCAACGGCGGGCATCATGCCACCGGCGGTGGAGAAGCCAGTGAGCACCCAGGGGACCTGGCTCTGCAGGAAGTTCATGATGTCCTCGATCACGAAGGAGCCGATGCCCGTGGCGATGAAGACGGGGACGGCGCGCGTGAGGAAGAAGCAGGCGGCACCGGCCCAGAAGTACTTGTTCACGGCGTTGAACTTGCCCGATTCGACCGCTTTGTCGGCAGCGTGCACCAGCGAGACGTTCGTGGTCATAACCAGGATGTTGAGCTGCTGGACGAGCGTGGCGGTGGGGATGCCGATGGCCACGGCGAGTGCGATGGCGCTGCTCGCGTCGCCGCCGCCCATGATGCCGAGCGCGGCGCCCACGATGGTGCCCGAGATGACATCGGGCGGCACATAGGCGCCGATGTTGTTGACGCCGAGCCACATGAGCTCCATGGTAGCGCCGATCATGATGGCGGTGGGCAGGTCGCCCAGGATGATGCCGACGCCCACCGATGCCAGTAGCGGCTTGCGGAACCCCAGGTGCGGACCGTACTGGTCCCAGGTGCACAGACCCGCCCAGATGGCGAGCAGAAGTGCCTGAAGCATACATGCTCCTTCCCTCATACTTCCCCGCCCGTCACCGAGCAGGACGCCTCAGGCCCCTCATGCCTGAGGTCGATACCACAGTGTTGATGCCACGCCGACATGCGGCGCTTCGAACGCGGGTACACGCGCGATGACGCCAGGCGCACCGGCGCCCGCTCGGACCGCGTGGCACAGCGCGTGAGCGCGTGCGTGGGCGTGTGCGTATGCATGTGCATGTGCATGTGCATGTGCATGTGCATGTGCATGGACGCAGCATCCCAAAGCACGCAGCCCCACGCTGGCGCGATCTCGCGACGCAGCCGGCTCCGGTGCGCGGGGCGCGGGGCGCGCCACACCGACCGCGGGCGCGTCTAGTAGTTCTTGAGCAGCTCGGCCACCGGCTCCTTGGAGTCGCGCGTCGTCGTCTGCATCCAGCACTCGACGCCCTTCGCGATCAGCTCCTCGAACGCCGTCTTCTCCTCAGCGGTAACCGACATGTTCTTGTGCAGGCGGTGACGCTGGTCGTTGAACCGCATGCCCGAGACGTTCAGGTAGTCGAACGGCAGTCCGTTGTCGTGCAGCTTGAGCGCATCGACGGGGTTGGTAAACAGCACCATCGTGGCCTTTTTGAGCTCGGTCTTGGTGAGGACGTGGATGAACTTGTCCACGCTGAACACCGAGACCTTGATCTCGGGCACCGCCAGCCCGGCCACGGATTTCTGCACGGGGTCCGCGGCCACCTTGTCGCTCACGATGATGGCCGATTCGATGCCGAAGTCGGGAATCCAGGTCGTGGCAACCTGGCCGTGAATCAGGCGGTCGTCGATATCCACGAGTTTGAGTGCCATGTGTGCTCCTTGTTCTCTTGCAGCCGGCGCATGGCCAGCGTTGTTTCTCTAGCGCTGTCGTGCGATGCGATCGATCACATCCACCCGAGGCCCTTACAGGTCCAGGTCGTCCTCATCCTCCGTCGCAGGCGCCACCGCGGGCGCGATTTCCCGCTGCGCCTGGGTGTGCGCCGCCTCAAGCTGTGCGCGCACCGCCTCCTCCGAGTCGAGCCCGTCGCGCGTGAGCAGCAGCTCCACCGCCACCGGCATCGACAAGCCCGTGTAGGCGATCATTGTCATGCCGCGCAGCTGGCAGCGTGCGATAACGTTGAACGGCGTGCCACCATAGATGTCGCACAGCACGACCACCAGGTCGCAGACGTCGGCAAGCTTGTCATAGGCCGCAACGAACTCGTCCTCGAATGCCTCAAGGCTCTTCTCGGCCGTCAGCGCCAGCGCAACCACATCGGACTGCGCGCCCGCGATCATCTCGACGGCACCCAAGGCGCCCTGGGCGAATGTTCCGTGACTGGCCAGAATGACACCGATGCGCATACGTTTGCCCCTTCCTTCTCCCCCTCAGCGCAGTCGCTGTTTGAGTAGTTCTTTGTTGTTTGTTTTTGTTCCTTTATGATTCTCGATGTTACTGTTCTTGTCAAGACGATTTTCCGCTCTTTTTCTTCAAATAGGTCACCTACCTTGATATTCACTATGCCTTATCGCTCAACGGTCGGTTTTTGACGCTGAGCGGTATGTTCATCTTGATTGACACTTGCCAGACAGTTTGTTGTTCGGTTTAATAAAAGCGAACATTTTTTATAACATCCAAGGAGGCACCGTGAAGTCCGAGCGGCATCAAGCCATCCTCAACCTGCTCAAGCAGCACCATACGGTCACCGTGAACGACATCGCGCGCGAGCTCGACGTCTCCAGCATGACGGTCCGCCGCGACCTCACCGACCTGGCGGCCAAAGGGCTCGTGACGCGCGTGCACGGCGGCGCCCAGCTGCCGCATAGCGCGCACGGTACCACCCTGTCTCGCGTGAGCTCGCATGAGGAGAAGCAGCACCAGTACGTGCAGCAGAAGCGCGCCGCCGCGGTCTTGGCTGCCCAGAACGTGCAGCCGGGCGACTCCATCTTCCTCGGCGGCGGCTCGACCTGCGAGCTCATGTGCGAGCATCTGCCCAAGCGCGGCATCCGCGTGCTGACGAACAGCGCCCCGGTGTTCAGTCTGCTCGCGGACAACACTGAGGTCGAGCTTTTCCTGGTGGGCGGAACCTACCGCGCCAGCACGCGCGTGTTCACCATGCCCAGCAGCAACAGCGGCTTTTTCGGCCTCACCGCGGAAAAGGCGTTCGTGTCCACCACGGGGATCTTTGGCAACGAGGTGTTCGGCTCGCAGATGGACGCCTCCACCGTCCTGTCCGATGCGCTCGCGCGCGCACGCAAGCGCTACCTGGTCACCGATGGACACAAAATCGGACGGCGCGACTACTACGCGTTCGCCACGCTCGATCGCATGGACGCCATCTTCATCAATCCCGATGCCGACCCCGAGCAGCTCGCAACACTGCGCTCCTGGACCCAGGTCATCACCGGATCTTAGCCCCCGTCGCGCCGCGATTCGGGGATGTTGTCCGCCCGGGCGCGCCGCCTCCGGGGACGCCGCCCGTCCCTGAACGCGCGCCCACCCGAGCGCATCGCCCGCCCCGGGCATGCCGCCCACCCGAGCGCATCGTCCGCCGCCCGAGCTCGGCGCCCATCCGGGTATGCTGCATACCCGGGCACGTCACCCATCCCCGATACGCTGCCCATCCAGGCACGTCACCCATCCCCAGCCCCGCGCCCCGAGAGAAAGAGACCCCATGCTCAAAACCGAACGCCCGGAAAACCTGCTCGAACTCTGCCAGCAGCAGGGATCGCTCTCGGTCAAGCAAGCGGCGCGCTCCTTTGGCATCTCCGAGATGACCGCCCGGCGCGACTTCGACGAGCTCGCCTCGGCAGGCCGCGTTATCCGCGAGCACGGAGGCATTCGCCTGCCCGGCGCCCTGCAGGCCCCTCCCACCGAACTCCCTTATTTTGAAAAGCTCACCATCCGAACGCAGGAAAAGCAGGGCATTGCGCGGACCGCATGCGAGCTGATCGAGCCGAACGACACCGTGTTTCTGGGACCTGGTTCGACCTGCGCCTCCGTTGCGCGCATGCTTCCCAACGTGCCGCTGCGCGTGGTGACGAACAGCCTGATTGCCTTCAGCATCCTGCAGCGCAACCCCGCGCTCGAGATCTGCGTGCTGGGCGGCCAGTATCGCAGTCGCTCGGGTTCGCTCGTAGGCGCCGTAGCTGAGGAGATGCTCGCGCCACTCGGCATCGACAAGTGCTTCATCGGGGCTAACGGCGTGAACGACGGCACGGCGTTCACCTCAAACCTGGACGAAGGGCGCCTGCAGGCGCTCGCCTGCGACCGCAGTGGCAAGCGCTACCTGCTCTGCGATGCCAGCAAGCTCGGCAAGCAGGATTTTTACAACTTCTATAATCTCGACCGCGTCGATGCGCTCATCACCGATGACTCCATACCCGCCGAGCAACGTCAGCAGCTCGGCGACGCCACGCAGCTCATCATAGCCCCCGCCGACGCCACCGCCTGACCTGCCGACGGCCTTGTCGTCCGGCCCGGTGCCGACGCCACTCGCAACGGGTCGCCCGCACTACCCTCACGCTGCTCCTCATCATCATGTAGACGCCATCGCCCGACCCACTACCGGCACCCCCGCCCAACCTGCCGCCGCCCCCACTCGCAGCGGGTCGCCTGCGACGCCCCCAATCGAAGCAATAGTCAGTAATGCTGATATTATTCCGTCGATATGTACTTTTGCGACTCTAGTGTTTTACTGAGGGGTTGCTAAATTAATTGATCGGACACCGGATGGTCGCAAATGGCATCTAATGGGTGTTCGCGATTTTTCAATTTCGCTCTCGGCTGCCTGCATACCGCCTAAATCTCCCTCTCCGCGGCTCGCCGACGGCCCCATCGATGAAAACGGCCTCGATTGGCATGAATTGCGTGTCCTGCATATCGATTTTCGAGGAGCAGACACCCATTAGATGCCATTTGCGACCACGACAATCGACCAAACTCGTCCGCATTCGCCCACAGCACGCACGCTGCTATAAACTGATTATGATATCTGTATATTTTGTTATTTTCATTCGTCTCATTGCGCGTAAAGCATCGCGAGCCGAATGTCCGAGCGCCATGGAGCGCAACCGCCTTTGGGCACGAGCACCCCATGCTGCAACACGGAACACCACCCACATCCCGGCTGACCACTTCTGTCTCCCATAAGAAAAGGTCGCAGCCCAACGGACTACGACCTCGTCAAAGAGCCTGAGCACCGAAAGCGTCTAGCGTAAGGCGGAAACACATCCTCGCGCGCTCCTGCGCACACCGAGCGGGCATGCCGAGATGCTGGCGACGGCGCATTCCAGCTTAGGCCGTATAGACCTGCTCGCCACCCAAATAGGTTGCCTCGAGGTTGAGCGCATGGTCGAGCACCACGAAGTCGGCGTTGCGCCCGGCACGGATGGAACCACACACGTCGTCGATCTCGTTGGCCTCGGCCGGCGCCTGCGTGGCCATGTACACAGCCTCCGCCTGGCTCGCAATGCCCCAATCGACCACGTTCTTCACGGCGTTGTTCATGCGCAGGATCGAGCCGGCGAGCGACCCCGAATCGGTCAGACGCGCCGTGCCCTCCTTCACCACAACCGGCAGCTCGCCCAGCTTGTACTCGCCATCGGGCATGCCGCCCGCGCACATGCAGTCCGTGATGAGCGCCGTGTGGTCGTGACCCTTGGCGTTCATCACGATGCCGGCCGCGATCGGGTTCACATGGTGCCCGTCGCAGATGATCTCGGAGTAGGAGCGCTCGGCGGAATACAGCGCCGCGCCCACCATACCAGGCTCACGATGATGCAGCGGACTCATGCCGTTATAAGTGTGCACGAACACACTCGCGCCCGCGTTCAGGCAGTCAAGCGCCTGACGGGCCGTCGCGTTGGAGTGCCCGAGTGCCACCACAACGCCCATCTCGCGCGCCTCGCGAATAAACGCCGGCGTCTCGGGATACTCGGCGGCCACGGCGATTTTCTTCACCAGGCCATGGGCAGCGTCCTGCCAACGCTTGAGCGCCTCGAGAGACGGTGCCGACAGATACGCAGGGTTCTGGGCACCCTTGAACTTCTCGGTGAAGAACGGCCCCTCCAAGAAGATGCCCTCAATGCGCGCATGCGCGGTCTCGTCACCCCGCTCAACATAGGCAGCCACGCTGGAGCATGCCTGCTCCAGCTGCTCAACCGTGGCGGTGAGCGTGGTGGGCAGGTACGACGTCACGCCGTTGCGCAGCAGCCCGCGCGAGACGGTGGCCACGCTCTCGGTCGTGCCGTCCATGATGTCGCAGCCGTCGAACCCGTGGATGTGCGTGTCCACAAACCCGGGGGCGATCTGCTTGCCGGTCAGGTCAACGATCTCGCAGCTGGGCTCCTCAGCCACGTGGGCCCCAAAGACCCCATCCTCGACCAGCAGATAACCGCCGGACACCGGGCCGGTGGGCATAAAGAACGTATCGGCTTTGATTGCATAGGTGCTCATGTGCGTTTCTCCTTTTACGAACACGGCCGCCGCGGCGGCCCTGAGCTTCCACAGCTGATGTGTACCCAAAAAGGCGCGCCCGCCCGTCCACATCGACCAGGCGGGCGCAAATGCCTCAGAGCCGCCGCAACAGGCGGCCCACGATGTACGGGAAGCGAGACGCGCTTACGCCTCGAAGGGGTGAATGGTCACGCCCTTCACCACGCGGTTCACGGTGCCGGTGGGGCTCGGGGTGTCGGGCGTGTTGCCCACGCGCACCGAGTTCAGCAGCGAGACAACCTGCGCCACCATGACAAACGGCAGCGCCAGATAGCCCTCGGGCAGCGCATCGCGGCCGGCGAAGGTGAAGGCGGTGTGCTCGAACGCCGGGGCGACGTCCTGCTGCACGGCGATGGTCTTCTGGGCGATGCCGTCGCCGTCGATCTCGTTCAGGATGTCCAGGTCGTACTGGCGGGTGTAGGCGTCGTTGTTCATGAACACGAACACGAGCGTCTTGTCATCCGCGAAGGACTTCGGCCCGTGACGGTAGCCCATGGAGGTGTCGTAGGACGTGGCAACCAGGCCATGCGCGAGCTCGAGAATCTTGAGCTGAGCCTCCTGCGCCAGGCCACCAAAGGAGCCGGAGCCCAGGTAGGTCACGCGGTTGAAGTCGCCGGAGAGGTAGTCGGCGACCTCGGCCTCGCGGGACACGACCTCCTCGCCCATGAGGGCAGCCTGC
The DNA here is from genome assembly GCA_902470695.1 of uncultured Collinsella sp. Taxonomy (GTDB): domain Bacteria; phylum Actinomycetota; class Coriobacteriia; order Coriobacteriales; family Coriobacteriaceae; genus Collinsella. The sequence goes on along the minus strand of CABRHH010000002.1, from coordinate 96,636 downwards.
TCGACCCACGCCTGCTTCTGCTCGTCGGCAGCGGAGTCGAAAATCAGGGTGGCCAGCAGCGTCATACAGCTGTAGGAACCGGTCATGGCGAAACCGCGATCGTTGGCGCGCGGAATCAGCAGCGTGAGGGCACGCGGGTCATCAGCGGACTCGACGGCGAGCTTGCCCTCGGGGGCGCAGGTGATGTTCAGGAACTTGATGTTCTTGACGAACGTGCCGGCGATCTCGACGGCAGCCAGGCTCTCGGGGCTGTTGCCGGAGCGGGCGAAGGACACCAGGATCGTGGGGTCCTCCGGGCGCAGGAAGTCGCGCGGAGCGCTCACGATGTCGGTGGTAGCGATCGGCTTGAAGTCGAACTGGCTGGTATCGCCCGCGTGACGCAGGTACGGAGCGCAGGTGTCGCCCACGTAATCGGAGGTGCCGGCACCGGTGAAGATGACGGACACGCGCTGGCCGTCGGCCATGGCGCGGGCTTCGGCGAGGAGGGTCTCGATGGCCTCCTTGTTACTGCGGTAAATCTCGAACGTGTCGCGCCACAGCTCCGGCTGCTGCTTGATCTCAGCCGTGGTGATGTCGGCGCCCAGCGCGGCGAGCTCCTGCTGATCTTTCTCGAACATCGTTAATACCTCTCTCCCGAATAACGGTTCTTACTTGCTGTTTCCATTCTATATTGGTCATCTGGTTATAACCAGTTGATCCCAAACGATTCCGTAAGCGCACAGATTCGACACGAACCGGCATGCCGCCCATTCGCAGCGCGCAGGCTGTCCGCGGCATCTCGGCGCCCGCGGCATGCATACTGCCCACGGCGTCGTCGCCCCGTAGAACGCAGCCCATTCGCAGCGCGCAGGCCACCTACGGCGAACCACCCATTCGCGGCACGCAGGCCACTCGCAGTACACCGACGCCCCGGTGGGCGGCCATACGCCAAGCCGACCGACGACCGCGGGTTCGCCCAGCGACTGCGCGCCCGTTCAACCCCCAACCGCACACGGTCACTCACCGCGGCGATGGATAACCTTGTACTTGAACTGGTCGGCGCGGGCCACAGACAGGGTGTACTCCAAGATCTCGTTGCGCGCGTTATAGGTGGTGCGGATCAGGTCGAGCACCGGCGCACCCTCGGAGATGTCGAGCAGATGCGCGTCGGCCGGGCGGGCGATGCTGGCGAAGAACTCCTCCTCGGCCACACTGATCTTCTCACGATAGTCGCCCTCGATCACGTCGTAGAGCGGCTTATGCTCCAGCATGGGGCGCTTGAGCGTGAGAAACTTGCGCACCGGCAGGTAGGTGCGCTCCACCATCATAGGCATGCCGTCGGCCGAACGCAGGCGCTTGAGCTTGTACAGACGCTCGCCAATGCGGGTGCTCATGTGCTCGGCGAGGTTCTTGTCGGCCTCGACCTCGCTGAACTCCAAGATCGTGGTAAGCGGATCGCGACCGAGCGCGCGCATCTGCTCGGTGAAGCTGTAGGACTGCATGAGGTTCGTGGTCTGCGCGGAGCGGTCCGACACGAACGTCCCGCGCCCGTGCTGGCGCACCACAAGCCCCAGCCGCTCCAGCTCCTGCAGGGCCAGGCGCACCGTCGTGCGCGACAGCCCATAGCGCTCCGACAGCTCACGCTCCGACGGCATGAGATCGCCGGCGCGGTACTCGTGCTCGATTTTTTCAGTCAGGATGTCGACGAGCTGGTCGTACAGCGGCTGCCTGCGTGCTCCCATCGCCATGATGTGCTCCCCTTTGGTTGGTCCGTGCGCCGCATCGTTCATACGAAAAAGGCCGCGATGCCCATCCGGATTACCCGGGCACCGCGAGCCTCTTCAAATAAACGATGTGATTACATGCGTTGCCGCGAATTACATCTCGTCGTCATCGTCGGCAGCGGCGGGCTCCAGGCGCTTGCAGTCAACGCCCTCCTTGCCCACCGTCACCGCGCGCTCGGACAGCTCAGCCAGCGTGGGCTCGCCCATAGCGCGGGTCATGATGAGCTCGATGAGCATGGGCAGGTTGGTGCCGGTCACGACCTCGACGTTGTCGACATCGGCCGTGACGAGCATGGCCTGGTTGAACGGCGTGCCGCCCAGCAGGTCAACGAACACGAGGACGCCCTCGCACTCGGTGCGCATCTCGGTGATGGCAGCGCGCAGGGAGTCACCGTAGGTTGCGGCCTCGGACCCCTCGAACGGGACGATGGTGAACGCCGGCTGCTCGCCTGCGACCATATCCACCGCGCTCTTCAAACCATTGGAGAAATGACCATGACCCGTGAGAACGAAACCGATCATGCCGGGCTCCTTTCTGCGTTGGTGAGCGATGCGTTCCGACGGCGTCGGTTCCGCCGCTCACTGGTAGTAACCACAATATGCATTTCCATCATAGCAACTTGGGGGCTTGCGTGCGCAAAAATCACCACCCTTGAGCATATTCGACCGTTCACCGCCGTTTTTATACCGTTCACCTGTGAGACTTGCAATCGTATCCACGGTTCACTCACGTTTGCGCAAAAAGGGATGCCGCAATCGCCTTGCAACATCCCCATTTCGTATGGTCTATTTTCGTTGTTTCTATGGACTGGTATCACTTGTGGAACCAGTCATGATCCGCCCGCGACACCGGTGGGACCGAAGTCATCACCCGCGATACCCCACGCGGTTCAGGCGCCGTTGCACACGGCACCGACGCGACCGAAGTCGTCACCCGCGATGCCCCACGTGGTCGGAACTGCCTGCGTCGCCCGAAACGTCGCGCGCCGCCGAGACCGCTGCCACCGTCGCGCGGCGCGGGCGGGACCGCTCCCGCCCCGAGCACCTACTGCTTGCTCGCCGGCACGTGCGGGCGGTTCTTCTCCACCTGCTCATCGCACAGACGACGGTACTTGCGCGCCCGCTGCTTGTCGCCGGCGTTGGCGTACTGGTGCGACAGCAGCATATAGAGCTTGGTTTTCATGGCCGGGTCCGCGCGGTCGAGCATGGCCTCCATACGCTCGATCTCGTCGCAGCGCTTGCCGAACACGATGTCGTAGGTGAGCTGGCAATCGGCGGCCACCGCCTTCTGATCGCTGGCCTTGAGCTCCTGCAACATCACCTTGGCCTGCTTGCGGTTGCCCGCCATCACGTAGAAGTTGAACGCCTGCGCCACCAGCCCGGCACGTTTGCTCTTGGAGCTCTTCATGTTGAGCACATGCTCCAGCATGCGCTCGGCCGCCACGGTGTTGCCCTCGGCCTCGTAGATGACGAAGCGCATGTAATACTGCTTATAGGTGGTCATGACGATACGCGCCAGGCGCCGATCGAGCAGTTCGATGCACTCTTTGTACAGGCCTCCGGCGTAGAGGACCTGCAGCTTCAGGTCGAAGTACTTCTTCAGGCCCTCGGTGCCCAGGAAGTACACCACCACGACGACGATAAAAACTACGACTTCCGGCTTCATCACGATTATCTTGCCTTTCTGTTGCGGCACTCGCCCTACCAAGACCTGTGCAGCGGCCTCGCGCAACGCAGCGCGGCGGCCTAGCGCGGCGCAACGCAGCGCGCCACATCGCAGCGCGACCGCGGCGCGATCGCCTTGGGCTCCGCGCTCAAGCCTTACATGCTCAAGCCTCACATCTTAGCAGGGCGTGGACCGCATGCGGACCCACCGGGAGCCTCAACAGACCCCTACAGGCCCCCTCGATAGCATAAGACGCGCGCCTCCGGGAGAATGCGACGGACGAACCGTCTTGGAAGCGCGCGTCAAACCGTCCTTGCGGACAACATGCTGTGGTGCCCGCGCCCGCAAGCGCGAGCACCACGAAGAACCGATCTGGTCCTTAGCCCTTGGCGATGATGCCGAGAGCGCCCAGGCCGATGGCCAGCACCAGCACGATGAAGATCGCCTTGGTGGAGGTCATGCCCTTCTTGCCGAGCAGCCAGTACACGAAGCCAACGAGGGCGGCGGGAACGAGCTTCGGGCAGATGTTGTTGCAGATGGACTGGATGTTGACGGTAACGCCGCCAATCTCGGGAGCCCAGGAGAACACAATGCCGACGTTCGTGGCCACCAGCGCACCGACCATGAAGACGCCCATGACGGTAGCGGCATCGGTGATGGCATTGAGCTTGTCGCTCATCGTGGTGACGAGCTTCATGCCCTGCTCGTAAGCCATGTGGGTCTGCTTGCAGCGGAACCAGTCAACAACGATGTTGACGGCGACCCAGATGAAGATGCCCAGCGGGTTGCCGGCGATGGCCATGTTGGCGGCCAGAGCACCGAAGATGGTGGGCAGCAGCGAACCGAAGATCGAGTCGCCGATGGAGGCCAGCGGGCCCATGAGGCCGGTCTTCAGGCCAGCGACAGCGTCGAGGCCATCCACACCGTCGGTCTCCTCGATCGCCAGGTCGATACCGGTGATGATCGTGTTGAGGAAGTTCGAGGTGTTGAAGAACGGACCGCAGTGGGTGCGGGCAGCCTGCTGCAGCTCGGGGGTGTTGTCCCCGTAGATCTTACGCAGCTGGGGCAGGATGATCCACAGATAACCGGAGTGCTGCATACGCTCGTAGTTCCAGCCAGCCTGGAAGCCGAGGAGGTTGCGCACGTTGATCTGACGAAGATCTTCCTTGGTGAGCTTGTAGCCCGTGGTGCCATTGGCAAGCTTCTGATTAGAGCTCATCGTCGTCGTCTCCCTCCACGTCAGCAGCAGCGACGGGGCGCTGGTTGTTCTTGTAGTAGATCAGGGACAGCGCGAAGCCGATGAGGGCGATGGTCAGCATCGACATGGTGCTGATGACGCCACCGAGCTCGACAGCGGAGTCGCCGAGGGTACCGTTGATGGCAACGAGGCCAGTGTTCAGGGTACCGACGTTCGTGAACAGGGTGCCCATGAGAGCAGCGATCACGAAGCCGAGGAACAGGTACGCAATGTGCTTCTTAACCGGCAGGTAGCGAAGCAGGATGGCGAAGCCGACCGCAGGCAGGCAGCCGCCGGCAACCGTGAGGCCCTTGCCGAGCCACGCGAAGTCGCCGTTCAGAGCAGCGGTAACGGACTCAACCAGCGGCTGGCCGAAGGCCAGAGCCAGGAAGACCGGGACCATACGGGACAGCATCCAGGACACGGCGCCGAGCCAGTAGTGCACGTTGTAGGCACTCCAGTTCATCTTCTCGACGTCAGCGTCGCACATGTGACCGAAGAACGTGTTGGCGAAACGACCGGCGATGTCGGTGTACACCAGGATGGCGGCCACAGGCACGCCGATGGCGGCCAGAGCCTGCTCGGGGTCCATGTTGGCGCCCACGGCGAAGGCCGTGGCGATGAGGGTACCGGAGTTGGCGTCGATGCGGGAAGCACCGCCGAAGGTACCGACACCGAGGATGGTGAGCTGCATGCTACCACCGATGTAGAGGCCAGTCGTCAGGTCGCCCATGATAAGACCGGTGATCATACCAGCGAACACAGCGGAACCGGCACTGGTGTACCAGTGCAGCTCGTCCATGATCTGGTAGCCTGCGTACAGGGTCAACAGAAGAATCTGCCACCAAGCAAACATGGTTTTCCTCCTTCTAAAACGATTTACAGTTCCAACAATACGAACACGCTATATGCAAGCCGCGCATCTCCCTTCGCGGCCTCAGCGCCAAATGGGATTTAGCCCTCGAACTTCTCGGGGTTGTCCTGGGGCGTGAGCTGCACGACCATGGGCACGCCCATAGCCTTGATCTCGGCGAACGCGTCCAGGTCGCCCTGGTCGCAGTTGATGTTGCGGCTGAACTTCTTGACCGAATCCATGGTGGTCATGTTGCCGAGGATGATCTCGTCGAGCTTGACGCCGGCCTTGAGCAGGCGGACGTAGGTCTCGGGCTTCTTGGCAACGATGAACAGGCGCTGGGCATCATACTTGCCAGCGTTGATGTTGTTGGCGGCCTTCTCCACAGGCAGCACCGACAGCTTGACCGTAGCCGGGCAAGCCATGCGCAGAACCTGCTTCTGGGTGTCATCCTGAGAGGCCTCATCGTCAACGACCATGATGCGGCTGACCTGACGGGCGGTGGACCAGAGGTTGGCCACCTGGCCGTGGATCAGGCGGAAGTCAATACGGGCTCCAACGATCATGTTACTCAACTCCTTCTTTGTCGAGGTGATGGATGAGGGGCTCCGATCGCAGGGAGATCGTGCTTTCGTACACGCCCTCGGTTTCGAACATAACGAGCTCATTGACGCCGGCACGCGTGAAGCCGTGCGGGACGTAGAGCGTCATGATGGGACCCTTCTCCCAATAGCGCCCGACGTTCACCCCGTTCACGAACGCGCAGCCCTTGCCAAAGCCCGTGGTGTCGATGAATGTATCGGCGGGCTCATCGAGCGTGAACTCGAAGCGGTGGAAGGCCGGTTGGCCCTCGACCATGCCCGCGGAGAAATCGATCCGGGAAATATCGTCAAGCGGCAGGCAACGGATGTCCCAGCCGGTGATGAAGTGAAGGTCAACGCAGACACCGGTGCGGATGCCCTTGTGCTGCGTGTCGGCGAGCAGCTTGTGGCCGTAGCCCACGCGCCCCATGTTCTCCACGAGGATGTCCAGGCGATTGTGCTCGGCGGGCAGGACGCACGTGATGTCCTCGCCGATGTGCTCCTGGTACTGCGTGGCCACGTGCGCGCCCTCAACGAAAACCTGCGCGCGGTCGCGCCCGTCCACCACGCGGATGCGCTCCTCGTCGGCGCGGTCGCGCTCGATCTGCGTGGTATACAGGATGTAGCCGAACGCCTGGTCCATATCCTCCATGGTTTGAGGATACTGCGAGGACACCGGCTCGGACAGCGCGTCGAGCACGTTGAAGAGGCTCACATGGCCGGTTGCCGGAATGGCATCCTGGGCCACCGCCTGCTTCACGAGGGGCTCGGCCTGCCAAGCATCCGGGTACAGCTCGTGAATCATGCGCTGCAGGGCGAAGTACTTGGGCGTGGGGTTGCCCTCCTCGTTCAGCGGCGCGTCATAGTCGTAGGAGGTGACCTGCGGCAAGTCGTGCGTGTGGCGCGCCGAGCAGCCGTTCATGAAGCCGAAGTTGGTGCCGCCGTGGAACATGTAGAGGTTCACGCCGTCGCCGATCTCCAGGCACTCGCGCACCGAATCGGCCAGCTCCTCGCCGTCGCGGCGGATGACGTTCTCGGCATAGCGGTTGAACCAGCCGTCCCAGAACTCCATGCACATGAGCGGCCAGTTCTTGCCGTGCTCCTCATGGAACGCCTTGAGGGCGGCGAGGTTCTCCGCGGAGCGGGAACCGAAGTTGCCGGTGGCCAGGACATCGTCGTCGATGAGGGTGCCGGCGCGCAGGCAGCCACGCCACGGACCGTCGGAGGTGCACAGCGGGACGTCGATGCCGCGCTCGACCATGAGGTCACGGATGGCGCGCAGGTACTCCTTGTCCTCGCAGTAGGAGCCGTACTCGTTCTCGATCTGCATCATGAGGATGTTGCCGCCGTGCGTGATCTGACGGGGCACGAGCAGCGGCATGAGTTGGTCGTAGTAGGCAGCAACGCGCTCGAGGAACTTCGGGTCGCGCGAGCGCGGACGCAGGGAACGGTCCTTCATGAGCCAGGACGGCATGCCGCCCCACTCCCACTCGCCGCAAATGAACGGCGACGGACGGACGATGGCCCACAGGCCCAACGACGCAGCCTCATCGAGGAATGCCGCGATGTCGTTGAAGCCGGTGAAGTTGAACTCGCCCGGACGGGGCTCGATGGTGTTCCAGGTGAAGTAGGTTTCAACCGTGTTGAAGCCCATGGCCTTCAGGTTGTAGAGAGAATGGTGCCAATCGGTGGGGTGCACGCGCGTGTTGTGGATGGCACCGGAGAGAATGGTGAACGGCTCGCCGTCGAGCAAAAACGTATCTTTTACCTCGAAGGTGTGCATGCCGCTCCTTTGCATTCGCTCAATAGGTCACGCGATTCGGGACCCACGCGCTGAGTGCGTTCCCGTTCGCTGTGACCTATTGTGACACAAATTTTGAAAAATGTGCTCACCTTGTGCAGTGGTCTGCAAACGGTAGGTTTTCGTCGGTGAACGGTATGTAGCCCTTTTCCCAGCTTATCTGGTGAGTATCGGATACTGTGGGGGTTAAAAAGAGGTACCTACCAGCTGCAATAGCTGGTTACAACCACTGCACCAGCGGCTTTTAATTGCAGAAATGGCTCCATGTGCTTGACATGCGTGCATGCCTATGCATGCCGAACACTTTCCGTCACTAAAGTGGAGAGCTGCATGGGCCTGTGGGCTCGAGAGCGAACTGGCTCGCATTCCTCGTGATTCCAAAGGCAGGGGTGCAGCGCGTGCGGTCCCGCTGCCACGCGGGTCCCGCAGCGCAGCGAAACGCCCCGCCCCGCACGCGGCCCTGCGGCACGCGAACGGGACGAGGCGTCCTGGGGATGGGCGCAGCTCAACGCCCTGTTGCAGCAGCGGTCAACACATGCTGCAAGAAGCGCTTAGCGCTGCTGGCGACGGCGCAGGGCCACGCCGGCGCCCACGCTTGCTGCCGCCACGGCAGCCGCCACACATACCGTTGCCAGCGCGGCATCACCGGTATGCGGCAGAGCGCCCGTGGACCCCTGCGCGGAGCCCGGGGCGTCCGGCTCCACGCCGGACCCGCCGCCGTTGCTATCCGAGCCGGTGCCGTCGGAGCCGCCGTCGGCCTTCGTCCACTTGGCGGTCAGCCGCAGGTCGGAGGTCACCGGGTCGTCGAAGTTCCACGCATGCTGCCAGCCGCCATCGCGACCGTCAGTGTACCAGCCGCCGAACACCCAGCCGGCAAGCTCGGGATCGGGCTGGGCGGGAACCTTGTCGCCCTTCTTGACCGTAAGCACCACGTCCTCATGGCCGGGCACGCGATCGTCGATCGTGACTGTGAAGGTCGTCTCGTCGGGATCCGGATCGGGCGCAGGCGCCTCGTCCAGGCGCAGCGACACCACGCTCATGGCCAGCTCGCCGCTCAGTGCATACACGCTCTCGATGTCGCCGGTCTGGTCCTTCACGCACGCCTTGGCCTCGGCGAGCTTCTTTTTCATGGCATCCCAGGTGGCATCGGTGAAGCGCGCCGGCTTCTCGCCGCGCGACACCGCCTCGGCCGCGTCGATCACAGCCTGCAGGCGCTCGTAGTCGGGCGCCGCTGCGGCATCGAGCAGGCGGATCTCGGAGGCCGCCGCGTTGCCGTTCAGGCCCTTCACCCACACCAGGCGCACGGCCCGCACGTTGTCCTGCCGATCGAACGACAGCGTGATAGGATCGGTGCCCTTCACCTCGAGCTTGCCGTCGGCAACCTGCTTGAAGGTGGTGCCGTCGGTGCTGACCTCGATGCGATACTGCTGGATATTGCCGTTGGTGCCCGTCTGGCGCGGCGTGTAGACGATGCCGTTCACGCTCATGGGCGTCTCGGAGGCCAGGCTCAGCCAGTGCTCACCCGAGGTGATGTTCCAGTTGCTGTGCCACATGGTGTCCAGGTCGCCGTCGAGCACGTTGGCGGGATCAGAGCCGTCGGCCTGGAAGTCGCTCGCGGTGGCCGTAAGCGTCGCCGGGTCGACGAAGGCGAGCTCGCCGCCGTCCTTGAGCTCAAGTGCATCGAGCGCCTCCACCAGGGCGTGCTCGTAGCCGTCAACGGTGTCCTGCATGCCGGCGGGCAGGTCGGGACGGATCATCGCGGCGGCCGCCTGCGTACGGGCAAGGCTCTCGTCGGTGAACAGATCGGCAAACTGACCGTCGTCGGCAGGCTGCAGCTGCAAGTAGGCCTCCACGCGACGGTAGTCGGCCTTCTCGTAATCGGTGGCGCGCAAAAGCTCATCGATCTGGCGGGTGAGCGCGGCGATCTGGTCCTTATCGGGGTTGACCTGGTCGAACAGCTCGTATGCCTGGTCGAGCAGGGCACGCAGACCGGGCACGTCCCGCTCGGCGAGCACGGCCTCGGCGGAGACGACCGCATGGTCGAGCTCCATCGTGGAGTTGTATCCCTCGCCCGCGGCAGCCTGCGTGGTCAGGCGCACGTCGTCAACGTAGCCCTCAAACGCATGCTCGGTGGAGCCGATGCGGCCCACCGGAAGCATGCAGGTTGCCTTGACGCTCTTGAGGTCATGCGACCCGATGGTGTCCACTAGCTCGCCGTTCACGTACAGGTGCGTGAGCTCGAACTCGTTTTTGATCTCCAGCTCCACCCACTCGTTCACCGGCAGGGTGTAGTTGAAGGAGTAATCGTGGTTCTCACGGGTAATGCCCACACAGCCGGTGTCGCCCTGCACGGCCTTGATGGTGCCGTACGCCGACTCGAACAGGATCTGGTCGTCGGTTGCGGCGCTCGTGCGCTTGACCTTCACGCGCAGGTCGTTGCCCAGCCCGAGCGTGGTGAGGGTGCCGTCTTTCACCTCGGCATAGGAGGAGCCGCCGCCGAGCTTGAGCGCAGAGCGCCCGTCGACCTGCTCGATTGCGGCATCGGTTGCCACCAGGTCACGACCCATGCCGGAGGCGTCGGCCAGATCATCCATGTTCCACTGGGCGAACACGCCGTCCTCGGTGGCCTCGGCCTCGTAGCCGAAGTTCGTGGAGGGCGCATCGGCCAGCTCGCCGGCGCGCTCCTTGGCCTGCGCCGTGGTGAGCGCGCCCTTGCCCCAACCGTTTGCGGCGAACAGGCCCATGGAATTCGAGATGCGGTCGTAGACATCGTACTCGGACATGCCATTCTCCAGCATGTCGCACATGTCGTTCCACACGGCGAAGGCGCCGCCCGCGATCTGCGGGTCGCCCGCGGGAATCGTGACCGAACCGATGTTGTTGAGCGCGTTGTTGTAGCAGATGTCGTCGTTCAGGTAGTCGTAGTAGTAGCCGGCGTTGGGCACGATGTAGAAATGGCCGTCGTTGCAGTCGATGAGGTCGAAGCCCATCTCGTACATCTTGTCCATGTTGGCATAGCCCCAGTTCCAGAGGTTGATCTGGGCGCGGGGCCGACCGTTCTCGCCGCCGGTGTGGATGGCGTCGCCCGTGGTGTACTGGGAAAGCGAGCCCCACACGCGCGGGGTGTGGCCGTTCTCATAGGCGTAGTCGAACATCTCGTTGACGAACTTGCGGTACAGCGGGCTGGACTCCGCGTTGGAGCCCACGTTGTACTCGTCGGCGCCCACGTGGATCACGTCGGCGTCGGCAAACACCGCGCTGTCGCCACCCTTGACGTACTCGTTGAAGATGCTCGTCACGAACGCCAAGCTCTGCTCGAACTTGTCGCCGCGCAGGTCGAGATGGTCGTTTTGACGGCCGCTCGTGCCGTAGCGCAGGTCGGGGCGCACCTTGGTGAGGGCCAGCGAATGCGCCGGCGTGTCGATCTCGGGCACGATGTTGACGCCCAGGGCCTTGGACTGCTCGATGAACTCCTTGAAGTCGGCCTTGGAATACCACACGTCAGTGGAGGTGAGGTCGGCCTGGTTGAGCCCGTTGTTGCCCCCCTTCTTGATGTCGGACTCCAGGCGGAAGCCCGAGTAGGCCTGCATGGCGTCCTCACCCGCGTTGGTGTAGTTCTCCAGCGGGATGAGGTTGTCGTTCAGATGAACCTGGAAGTCGTTCATCTTGTACCAGGCCATCTCCTGAGTCATCTGCTTGAGCCAGTCGAGCGTGAAGGTCTTGCGGCCCACGTCAAGGATCAGGCCGCGCACGCGGTAGAGCGGGTAGTCGCGCGAGGTGCCCACCGGGAAGGTGGCGTTGCCCGATTGCTTCATGCCCTGCAGGATGGTCTTGCCGCCCCAGTTAGCGCCGGCGACCTCCTCGGCGGTCACGGTGATGCTCTGGGCGGTTGCGGAGAGCAGATAGCCCTCATCTTTCAGGCCGAGCGAGGTGTCGTCGGTCAGGGCGAACAGGATGTCGCCGGCACCGGCATTGGCGCCCTCGGCAACCGTGAGCGTCTTGCCGGTCACCGCGGCGTAGTCGCTCGCGAACTGCTCGGTCATCTCCTTCAGGGAGGTGTCGGCATAGAGCACGCGCCGGGCATTGGCAAAGGTGCCGGTGCCGCCGACCCACTCGCGCAGCTCGGGCAGGATCTTCGGCGCCGGGTTCGCGCCCGCCGGGGCGGTCATGGTGCCCGGAACCTCAACCTCGATCTCGCGGAAGGCGTAGTCGGTGGCGTCCGCGGTGTTGGAGATCTTGAACGATGCCTTCACCGTCACGGTGGAGATGGGGTGGTAGATCGTGCCGTCGGTATCGATTACCTGCTCGTAGTCGGTGCCGTTGTATGTGATCTCATAGCCGACGGGCGCCTCGGGCAGATGGTAGGAAAGCGTTTTGGTGCTCGCCGTCACGGGGTCGACCGTGATGTCGTCGAGATAATCCTCCGGTTGCTTGTCGGGCGTCGGGGGCACCTCGTTCCAGACCTCGAACTCCATGCAGGACGCACCCCAGCCGGAGCTCTCCTTCGAGATCTCGAGCTTCACATAGCGGCCCGTTGCGGGCGTCTCGAGCGTGATGCTGTTGCGGTCCTCATCGTTGCCGGTCTTGGCAACGATCGGTTCGCCCCATGCCTCGGTGGAATCGGACGCGTAGACTTTGAAGTCGACGGCGTGGTTGCCGTTGCCCTCCCAGTAGATATCCAGGTACTTGATGGTCTCGCTCGCGCCCAGATCCACGTACACCCACATCGGGTTCTCGGCCGTGGGCTTGGTCTCGGTCATCCAGCGGTCGGTTTTGGTGTTGTCCTTCTTGCCGTCGACCGCGCGGTCGCCGCTTTCGCCCTTGTTGTAGTCGACGTTGGCCTTCGTGGTCTTTTTGAGCGCGAGGTTTTGCGGCTCGGGCGCAGGCTCGGCGCTACCCTCGCCGTAGACCTCCATCTCGCCGCAGGACACGCTCGGGTAGCTGGAGACCTTCGTGACCTCCAGCTTCACATAGCGGCCGGACACGGGCTTGTCGAGTGTCACCTCGGAGGTGGCGCCCTTAGCACCCGTCACGGCTTTCGTCGGCTTGCCCCAATCGGTGGTGCTGTCCGATACGTAGATGTTGAAATCGGTGGCGTACTCGGTGTCGCTCTCCCACCACAGCTTGACCTGGGACACCTCGGTGGTGGCGCCCAAATCGACATAGGCCCATTGCGTGGGCTTGGCCTCGGCCGACCAGCGGGTTGCGTGGTCGCCATCGACCAGTGCGGTGGCGGGCAGCGTGTCATACGGCGCCTGGCTCACCATCACCTTTTTATTCAGGGCGACATTTGTTGCCTCAGCGTACGCAGCTGCAGGTGAGCCTACCCCCCAACAGCTCAATGCAAGCGCCGCCGCAGCCATCGTTGCCGCAAGCGCATGCCGTGCACGTTTGTGCATGTGCTTCTCCCTCCTTCATACGGACGCCCCCTCCACCCCCATACAGCAGAAGGGTGCGTACGTACCATGATGAAGAAGCGCGCGATGGGACCGCTGGGTCATTCTGGAAGTCCCGAATGGTCTTTATGCAGAATATGCCCAGCTAGATTGGTATGTTTGTTTCAATACCTCAGATGCGGGGCGCCTCGGGACAACAGGCCTGGCCTGCCGGTTTTCCACTCGCGCTCGTATGCGATCCGGCAGGTTTTCACTCCCATATCCTGCGATATGCATGTATGGCAGCATTACTACAGATGGATTGTGTTGTTGATACATTTCCAAGCAAAAGCACACCATTCGGCAAACGGTCGGTTTTTCGCCGCGGACGGCGGCGGCCGGTTTATCCCACCCGGTGCAGGGCCGGCTCTTACCGGCCTTCTTCCAGACGAACCTGGCGGTAGCTGACCCCGCAGCGATCCAGGATGTTTTTCGCAATGAGGTTGTCCTCGGTGCCGTTGTATTTGTCGTCCAGGTACACGACCTCACCGATACCTGCTTGCACCAGCGTTTTGGCGCATTCGTGACAGGGGAACAGGGTGACGTAGACGGTGGCGCGGGCCATGTCCTTGAGCGAGCCTCGGTAGTTGAGGATGGCGTTGGCCTCGGCGTGGATCACGTAGTTGTGCTTGTCGTGCAGCGGGTCGTCCGCCGTGCCCCAGGGGAACTCGTCGTCGTCGAGGCCCGAGGGCGTGCCGTTGTACCCCACCGAGAGGATGCGCTGGTTGGTGTCGGCGATGCAGGCCCCCACCTGGGTGTTCGGGTCCTTGCTGCGCAGGCTCGCCGCGATGGCGGCGCGCATGAAGAACTCGTCCCAGCTGATGACATCCTCGCGTTTACCCGGCATGGCGCTTCCCTTCCTCGGGCGTTCATGCAGCTAGGTTTACAAAGTCGGCGCCCGTTTGTCAACCGGTCGTTCAGGTTTAGCTGAGAGCTAATGCAGTAATCGCTGCCCTTAGCTATGATTCGCGCATATACCCCCTACAACACCGGGAGGCCCCATGGCAAAGAAATGTCTTGTATGCGGCAGCAAAATCGGACTGTTCTCCAAGCACCTCACGGTTGCAGACGGCCCCGTGTGCCTCTCATGCGCAAGCGAATGGGGAGTGCAAGAGGCGCTTGATGCCGGAATTCATCTCTCCGATATCAATGCGATCTTTAGCCCTGTTCTTTTGAATAACATCGATACCGCCACACACGAGCTTCGAACCATAACGGAACTGCGGTCATCGTTTGAAAAAACGTTTACCGTCAGTGAACTTGCCCTGTTCGACGATGTTCATCGACTGCTTTTGCTTGCCGACCAATTCCATATGAGCTATAAACCTGAGCACTACACGCTTGTACGCTATAACGAAATCGTTGCATTTGACTTACTTGAAGACGGAGACTCCATCTCTAAGGGCGGTCTTGGGCGCGCGGTGGCCGGCGGCTTGCTGTTCGGCCCCGTCGGTGCCATCGTTGGTGGCTCAACAGGAAAAAAGAGAACCAAGTCAACGTGCAAGTCGATGCAGATCAAGCTGACACTTAGCAACCCTTCTCGGCCGACGCTGTACGTGAAGCTCATCACAGCTGAAACCAAAACCGACAGCTTTAGCTACAGAATGAGCTTCGGGCATGCCCAAGAAATCCTCTCGAAGCTCCAAGCCATTACAAATGAGCCGCAGGCCAACACCCCTTCACAGGACTCCGATCGCGAGGCAAACCTGCTCGGGGCAGGCAACGACCCCGTTGCTGAACTTCGCCGGTTTAAAGTCCTGCTCGATGAGGGCATTCTTACCCAAGAGGAATTCGACGCCAAGAAGCGACAGATTCTCAACGGCTAATGTAACGGATTGCCCGCGGTGCACGAACGAAGACCGCGACATACAGCGAGCTGTTCCCCGGATCCCGAACGCAATGGCCCATTATCTCCCTGCCTTCCGAAGGGCCTGCCCCAAAGCTCACCCGGAGCAGGCCCTTCGGCCCAATCTGCCCAACCGGGCAGCCGAGAGACACGGCTTTTGGCTCCGATGCGCCCGTCTACGCACCGCAGCAGTCCCCGCTGCTGCAAAATCGAGGTTTTGCGAAATGGCACCGCATCGGTCGCATGCCCCGGGCCATCCGGCATCAGCAAAACCGCAGGTCGCGCTCAGCCGAAAGCGGACGCGAACTGGCACATGGAAAACGCATTTCGCAAAACCTCGATTTTGCAGCAAACAGGAAGGAACTGTCGTATAACCGGAAAGGTCGCCCTCGGAGCACCAACGAATCCCCCCCCCTTCACGCAAGCCCGCCGCAGGCACCACGCGCTGCAGCTCGTGCATAGGGGGGGGCACAGCAATCCATACGCGCCACGCGCAGATGTCCATATGTGGCCTCAGCCGCTGCCCTTCTTCAGGAAATCCCTTCCTCAAAAAAGTCGGAGTCGATTTCCTTTACGTCAAACGTGGACTTCACACTGACGCCAACACCGTAGTCAATCATCAAATCGGCGAGCATGCGGCCATCCACCAGCACGACTTTTTGCGAATGAAGCTCCCTCACATAACATTGGGCCCCGCTGGAAAACTTCGCCGTCGTAATAAACAGACCGCGCGATGCCCCCTTGCCTGACAAAGCGCCAACAAAAGCCTGGATATCGGGACGAGAAACCGTGCGGGATGGTTCCCATCTTTTCGCTTGGTAGTAGATGCTATCGAACCCGAGCTTGTCTTCCTTTACGATGCCATCGATTCCCTCATCGCCGCTCTTCTGAGTAACCGCGACCGATCCGCCTCGCTCGCCGTACCCCATCGCAGACAGAACCTTACCTACTAGATGCTCAAAGAAAAATGGGTCCTTGTCCATAATCGCAGCGAGCAGCTCCTCCGCAAGCGCCTCTCGAAGCTCGCCATACGCGGCATTCATGGTCTCCAGCGGAGAAAGTTGCTCTGAATCGGAACCGGCATCGTCCTCAGCCCGGATTGCATCGCTCTTCTTATTCGTGCGATAGCCATCTCTCCACTTCTTGAAGGACTCGCACTCGGCCATGAGCATTTTGGCAGTGATTGGCCCGCTATGTCTCGCAAGGAACTCACGCCCCTCTGCAGTGATGTGGTAGGTGCCGCGCTTATTGCCGTACGAGAGGAGGCCCGCCTTCTCAAGATCTGTAATTGCCCAATACATTCGATTGTAGAGACGCAACTGGCCGCTCGGCAACCGTTCTGCCTGCTCTTCCTCTGCGAGCGAAAAGTGTGAGACCATGCATTTGCAAAGGTCTTTGGAGCTGAGGGATCCCTCAGTCTCACTCAAAGCGATCATGACCGGACGCATGAACTCATGCCACTTCGGCATAGCCACAGCTACTCACCGTCTTTCCCTACCACCACGAATGAGGCACGCAGCCGCCGTTCGCAATATTTTGACCCTTCAAAGTATGCCACAGCACGTTCGGAGCGCATGGCCGGGTTCATGAGGAAATGCGGCATCTGCGAGGAACGCGGCAGTGGCTACGACAAGGTCATCACCGCGACCTGCGAGAACGGGCTTGTCGCTCCCATCGTCCAAAACCAGATGGACCTGTTCACCAAAGCCGTCCTCTTCGCAAAGATGCCCTTCGAGCTCACGAGCAAGGAGGACCGTATCCGAACCTGCTACATGCAGGCGTGCCTCGCCTACGTCAACTTCGGGTCGATCGGCAACGCCGACGTGCGCCGCGTGTTCGGCCTCGGGGAGAAGAAGGCCCAGGCGACACGTATCATCAAGGACGCCGTTTCGGCCCAGCTCATCAAGCCGGTCGACGAGAATGCCGTCCCTCGCTACATGCGCTACGTGCCCTTCTGGGCATGACGCGGCTAAGTATCGCCAAGTATCGCGAAGCAGCCAGAAGGACGTGGGCAATCCTATTTTCCTGGAGAAACGCCTGGTCACAGCCGATTGGATGCATTGTCCTAGCCGGATTCTAAGTATCGCCAAGTATCGCAAAACTTAAGCCGGGGCAGTCGAAAGCGGTTTCCGGCCGCCTCGGAACGCGTTAACGCCCTGCCAGGAATGCCGGGCAGGGCATCAACGCGCTGAAATCGACCCTCGGCTACCTGTTGAGTGCCCGCCGAGGGGTCTCTACGATGACGTCGACAACCCCAAGCGCCTCATATGGCCCGACGGCAGGAGCTGGCCCGTAAAATCGACCGCCCGCCATGTGAAGCACAGGCGGGAGGTCTTCGGGAACCTCGTCGAGAGGTTCGACCTCTTCACGGGGCACACGGGCGAGCTCAAGACGATGCGGCATCAGGACGGGCGCTGGTTCGTCGGGAAAATCCGAGGTGGCGTCTGTCGCCCTATGTAAACTGGAAGCAGCGAGTTATTCCTAATGGGCAACCCGCTGCTCCCAAAACACTAGATGCTCAAATCCAATGGCAGATCAGAAATATCTTTCAGGCGCTTTCCCGCTATAAGGGTATCCAGAAGCTCGATGATGTCTTCACGCCCATACTCCTCGACTGCTTCCACAAGCTCGTACAACGCGAAGTGGTACATGCAGTCAATATCGCCCGTACCTAGAGCCAGCGATGCGATTCGAGACGGAAGGGGCTCTCCGGTTATCACCATGATATGCGGCAACAATCCTTTTCGATTTCTTATGAGGTTAAGCGCCTCCGTTCTACTGTTTTGAGCACGATCGGAACGCATGGTCCATTTCGCCGAGATGGAGGCGTGCAAAATGGGCTTCTCATTATTCCGCAGCCGCAGCTCCGACAGCAGGGCAGATTCATCATCAACAACCGTGAAGGGTTTGTTCAGCTCGTCATCACCAAGCGGATTGCGATAGACAACGATATCGGGGGCGACCATGTAGTCATTGCCCAAAATCGTTTTGAGCCTAGCATTTTCATCAGTAAGCTCTTGTAGATAGGCAAGGTGCTCGTACTGGGTAAACGAAGAGGTACTCATAGCAGATCGGTTTCCAAGCTGCATAATTTCCCACTCGCCCGGCCTAATGTGCTGGAAGCTGGGAAACGTATTGC
Organism: uncultured Collinsella sp.; assembly: GCA_902470695.1. GTDB lineage: Bacteria > Actinomycetota > Coriobacteriia > Coriobacteriales > Coriobacteriaceae > Collinsella. The sequence goes on along the minus strand of CABRHH010000002.1, from coordinate 78,315 downwards.
GTACAAACTCGGAAATAAGCACCTCGAACGCAGAGCCTGACGTTTGACCCGCTTGACGTTCATGCGTCTCGCTCATGAGGCGCTGGGCCAGCGAAAAGGCAATCGCCTTCGACGGCCTATTACCCCTGTCTGCATTCGTCGCAACACCGTCCAGACCAACTGCCAGTATCCCACGACGAATTATCTCGGCATGAAGCCATTGCCGCTGCGCGCTAATCAACGCCTTGTCATCAGGCATTCAACGCCTCCTTGATCGATTCCCCAACCGCTTTTGCAACCGGGGGCGGGAAGGCATTGCCAACCTGCCTGTATGCAGCGGTTTTTCTTCCAGAGAATTCCCACGAAGCGGGGAAACCCTGAATCATTGCAGCCATTCTCACCGTAAGCCTTGGCATACCTTCGAAATCGGCACCGGGTGGCTCCTCGGCAATACTGCCGCCGTTGACACCCAATTGCCTCCAAGCCTGCCGTGCGCGAGTCGGACCAAGATCGGGGCCACCGTGCTTTTTTGAACCACCAACCAGTGTCGGCGCGATCCCTTGAGCAGCATCCGCCCAGGCATCTACGCCCTTCCAGCCGCCTGCACCCATCTCGTCACGTAGCAGCTCACCGACAAATTTGGCATCCTCTGCATGCGGTTCAGGCCACTTGAAGTTAGAGGCCCAAGGCTCACGAATCGCTACGAGTATAGCGCGAGGCCTGAGCTGAGAGACACCGTAGTCGCTTGCCTGAACAAGCTGCCACCACCACTGGTACCCCATGCTTTCCAGCCGATCTGTGACCTGCTTGCGGTACTCGCTAAACTTCGGGTAGAAAATGCCCTTTACGTTCTCAATCATCACGGCCTTGGGCTGACACTCTTCGACCAAACGCAAGGCCTCGGGGAACAAGTCGCGCTCATCATCCGCTCCCAGTTGCTTGCCCGCGACCGAAAAGGGAGGGCAGGGAACTCCACCGGCAAGCAAGTCGACAGTACCGGCATATTCCTTAGCGGAAAATGAGTGGACATCGCCCTCGATGATGTTCCACCGGGGACGATTAAGCTTCAAGGTTTCGCAGGCCGGAGATTCTATCTCAACAAGCGCCATATGGTCAAATCCAGCCTGTTCAAGTCCAAGGGCCTGACCGCCAGCGCCAGCGCATATCTCAATTGATCGAAGCATGTTCCTGCTTTCTACACTCTTCTTTACCGACATTATTCTAATTGAGCGAGCGGACAAAATCTCTTCAACGGCCGATGCGGCCGACAAGATCGTGAAGGAGGATGCGCAAGTAATTCCGAACTACACAATGAACAGTTTCAACGCTTCCCCCGATTTACAACTGACAAAAGGGTGCCGCCCTAAAACACTAAAGCCAACGTAACGAAGGCGTGAATGGAGCCTTTTGAAGAAGACCGCAGGCACACAGCAAAACAGGTCAGACGCGCGAGACATCTGACCTGTTCAATTCAATGGAGCCAGCGACCGGGCTCGAACCGGTGACCCCCGCTTTACGAGAGCGGTGCTCTACCAACTGAGCTACGCTGGCTTTACCAGGTTGGCGGAGCAAGCACGCCAACGGTAGACAATAGTACGTGGAAACCTCGCTGCGCGCAAGATGTGCCGGGCCACTCGATGAAAATTTCTTGGCGCACGCCCGGTCCCCAGAACGCGCATCGGCGCAGCCCGCACGCACGCCCGGCTTTCTGTCTGTCTGCGCCACCGGCTCGCACCCCGCAGGGCGCACCCGCGAGCAAACCGCCAGCCACCCGCCGCGGGCACGGGCGCCGCACGCACGCCCGGTGCCCAGAGCGCGCAGCTCGCCTGTGCTACCGGCCCTCGCCGAGCAGTCGCAGCACGCCAAGCGCCACGCTCTCGGTTGCCGCAGCCGCCGCATCGGCCGCCGCGAGAACCTCAGCATGGTTGTTGTCCGCACGCCCTGCCTGGTTCGTCACAAGCGTCAGCCCGAGCACCTCCATGCCCAGCGCCCGCGCCATGATCGTCTCGCACACCGTGGACATGCCCACGTAATCGGCCTCGAGGTTGCCCAGCGCGCGAATCTCGGCGGCCGTCTCGTAGGTTGGCCCCAGCAGACCCGCGTAGGTTCCCTCGGCGAGCTCGACGCCGGCATCTTGTGCCGCAGCGCGCGCCAGCTCACCCAGATAGGCCGAATACGCACCTGCCATCGGCACGAAGGGCACCTCGAGCCCCGCCGCGGCCACGCCCTCCGGGCACGCCAGCGGATTCGCCCCCGTCAGGTTGATCTGGTCGGTAATCAGACCCACCGTACCTGGAGCGATCCCGCGCACCGAACCCGAGGCGCAGCTCAGCATGATGCTGCGGCACCCGAGCTTATGGGCGTGACGCACGAGCGCCGTCACCTCGAACGCAGAATATCCCTGGTACATATGGATGCGGCCCGGATACACCACAACCGGCACCTCGTCGATCGTGCCCACGAGCACCTCGAACCGGTGCCCGGCAACAGGGATCGCCTCGGTGGGGAACCCTTCAATATCCTCGTAGGGAATATGGCGCACCACCTGCACGCGACCCGCCAGCGCGCCAAGGCCGCTGCCCAGCACGATGGCGATCGGATGCTCCACGCTCGGCTCGCACGCCTCGACCAGCTTTTCGTCCACCACGGTGAACCCCTCCTGTCTCAATAGTTCCGCCGTCACCCCGCTGCCGGGAACCAGACGACCGGAAAACGTGCCGTCGTATATGCGGCCGCTGCCGCACGACGGGCTTCTTGCCTTCAGGATAGCAAGACGCGCGCCCGATCCGCGCACGCAATCGAGCGCGCGCTCGGCACCCGCCCGATACTCCCGCGTGACGTCGGCGCCTTCGCAGGTGACCACCCGCTCGCCCAAACGCTCCGCCGGCGGCCGCGGCGTGGGCAAACCGCCCATGACCTCCGGGCACACCGGCAGCGCGCGCACGCCCGCACGCTGGGCCAGACGCCGGCATGCGGGCGCCAAAACGGGCTTGGAACCCCCGTCGTACCGACAAGGGGTTCCAAGCAGGCAGTCGCTTATGACAACATGCAGCGGCACGAGCGCTCCTCGCCCGGCCTACGCGAAGATGCCGTAGAGCGTGATGCTGGCGCTGGCGAACAGCTTGTTGGCGTACTCGGTCCACTTCGAGCTCGCCTTGGACGCCTCCTGCGCATACGCCTGGTAGGCGGCATAGTACGCCGTCTGTGCCTGCGCGTAGGTGGCGGAATCAGCCGTGAAGGTCTCGCCGGACAGCGCCGAGGCGATGGTGCCGTCGGTCGAGGCCCAAGTGCCCTTGTCGGCATCCCACTCATCGCCGGCCAGCTTGATGATGTAGTCGGCGTACTCCTTCGAAGCGGTGGCAGTGTTGCCGTCGGACGGCTCGGTGGGCGCCTCGGGCATCGTCGCGTCAACGGACGGCACGACCTTCTCGTAGAGCTTCTTGATGGTGGCCTGCTCGCGCACGATGCTCTTGGCCTGGTCCTCCGTCACGCCGTACTGGGAGGCGATGGTCGAGAAGTCGGAGGAGCCGAGCGCGCTTTCGGCATACGAGGACAGATCGTCGTCGGAAACGGAAACGCCCTGCTTCTCAGCGTCGGCGAGCATCACCTGGTTGCGCACGTAGGCCAGGATGCTGTCGGCCGAGGGGGCGGGGTAGTTGCCGTCGTCGTCCTTCACCGAGTCCAGGCTGTACTGGGACTCGATGGCTTCGCGCGCGGAGATGCTGTGCTTGGCGCCGTTGTAGGTCCAGCTCGCCACCGTGCTGTCCAGCTGCTTCTCGGTCAGGGTGGAGCTGCCCACGCCCTTGGCGCCGAAGCCGCCGGAGCCCAGGAAGTAGCCGCCCACGCCCACCACGGCAATCAGCAGCACGGCAACCAAGGCGACGAGGGCCTTCGTGCCCCCCTTGTGCGACGAGGAGGAGCTGTCGCCGTCGTTGAACGTCGGCGGGACCTCGGCCACGGCCTTGTCCGCCGCGGGCTTCTTCCCCTTCTTGGCGGCCTTGGACTTCTTGGCGGCAGGCGCCTTCTTGCCCGCATCCTGCTTGCTGGCAGGCACGGCGTCCGCATCAGCAGCAGGCTCGCCGGCCTCGGTCTCGGCGTCGGTCTGCCCATCCGCCTCGGACGCATCCGCCTCGGCGCCCTTCGCATCCTCGGCGTCCGCTGCAGAAGCGGCAACCGTCTCCACGCCGTCGAGCAGCTCGGGATCGGCCTCGGTCTCAGCACCGGCGTCCTTGGCCGCGGTCGTGCCCGAGATATCCTCGGCCGTCTGGCCATCCACCAGATCGCACAGCGGCTCGGGCTGATCGTCGGGGCCCTCGCCGCGACCGATCACTTCGATGCCGTCAACGACATCCTTCTCATCCTTCTTCTGAATCAAACCCATGGGTTTATTGCTCCTTGGTTCGTTCCGACACAGCCCAACCAGCATACGCCGCCAACCGGGCGCATTTGCTTAGGGTTCACTTATGAAAGGTGCGCGATCACGGCATCCGCATAGCTTTGCGTGCCCGCCGCGCCCTCGGTGCTGCCCGTCAGGGCCCGACGCACGTCTCCGGTCACGCAGGTGCCCTCGGCGAGCGTTGCGCGCACCGCGGCGCGGATGCGCTCGGCAGCCGCCTGCTCGCCCAGGTGGTCGAGCATCATGGCGGCCGAAAGGATCATCGCCGTGGGGTTGGCGATGTCGCGGCCCGCGATGTCGGGCGCGCTGCCGTGGGTGGCCTCGAAGATCGCCGCGGCCGTGCCGATGTTGGCGCCCGGCGCCATGCCGAGGCCGCCCACCAGGCCGGCGCACAAGTCGCTCACGATGTCGCCGTACAGATTCGGGCACACGAGCACATCGAAGGCGTGCGGATCCTGCACCAGGCCCATGCAGGTGGCATCGACGATCCGGTCTTCGAACGCGATATCGGGATAGTCGGCCGCCACCTCGCGTGCCACGCTCAAAAACAGCCCGTCGGTGGCCTTCATGATGTTCGCCTTGTGCACCGCAGTCACCTTGTGTCGTCCGCAGGCACGCGCATATTCGAACGCGTACTCAACGATCCGGCGCGACCGGGAACGCGAGATCGGCTTGACCGAGATGGCCGCATCCGAGGCGAAGGGGCGCTGCCCGGTGGCCTCCACCAGCTGCGCGAGCTCCGCCACCGCCGGTGTGCCCTCCTCAAACTCGACCCCGGCGTACAGGTCCTCGGTATTCTCGCGCACGATCACCAGGTCAACGTCGCGATAGCGCGAGCCGTCGCCCGGCTGCGACAGGCAGGGGCGCACGCAGGCGTACAGATCGAACGCGCGACGCAGTGCCACGTTCACGCTGCGGAACCCCGTGCCCACCGGCGTGGTGATGGGACCCTTGATGGCCACCTCGGATGCGCGGATCGCATCGAGCACGTGCTCGGGCAGCGGCGTGCCAAACTCCTCCATCACGCCCGCACCGGCGTCGACCACCTTCCACACGATATCGACGCCGGTCGCCTCGACCACGCGGCGCATCGCGCGCGAGATCTCGGGCCCGATACCGTCACCGGGAATGAGTGCAACCTCGTGTGCCACAGCTCTACTCCTCGTCGTCTTCCAGATCGTCCTTCTTCGCCACGCGTGCACGCTTCTGCGGGCTCTCCAACTTGAAGCGCTTGACCAGAATCTCATAAATCTCACGCGAGCGCACCTTCAGGTAGCTGCCCTTGCCGTGCTCAGCGTCGAACTGCAAGCGACCGGCAAGCTCCTCTGCCACCGCGCCCGAGATCTGCCCGTTCGCGAACGCGAACAGCAGGCTCAGCATATCGCGGTACTCAAGGTCGCCGTGGTAGCACTGGATGGCCTCGTCGATGATCGGCCAGACCTTCTCGGAGCGGCGACGCTCGGTGGAGCCCCACACCGTGAGGAACCGGAACGCCGACAGGCGCAGCGGGGCCGAGATCTCGTCGAACAGCGCGGTCTCGGCGCCCTCGTAGGCCGCCCCGCACTCCTTGGCATGCGCCGGAGCCAGCAGCGTCAGCGCATCCAGCACCTCCCAGCGCGTCTGCGCTTCGGGGCGATAGAGCGTGTCGATCAGCTGCGAGATGTAGGGCACCAGCAGCTCGGGCTCGCGGCCCGCCAGCAGCGAGACCACGCGCGCGGAAAGCTGGCGCACGCGGCGGCTCGGCGCCGCCAGGTCCTCGATCAGCGACGAAAGCGCATCGGCACTGCTCTCGACGCTCGCCAGACGCTCGGCCTCCTCGGCCGTCAACTCTTGATTCTCCTGCTCGGCCATATCTACCTCGAACCTTTCTGCTTGGATGTACCTGTTGGCTGCGGCTTGCCCGCAGCGCCCGCCTCGTCAACCGAAATGAGGTCGGGCGCCGGGCCGCCCTCCTTGCGACGCCGGCGGCGCGCCTCACCCGTCCCCTGCTCGGCGGTGCGCCGATGCGCCTTGTTGACGTTGAAGAACTTGTCGGCCGCCTTCCAGGGACCCACCGACTCGCCGAAGCTCATCTTGAGGCCCGCGATGTAGCCCGCGAGCGCCCCGAACGCGACGGCGTACAGCAGCGGCAGCGCTGCCAGCAGCGCCGAGACAAGCACCGCGATCACCAGGCCGGCGATGTTGGCGACCCAGTAATCCCGACGCGTCACCACATGGCGCACGCAGATGGCCTGCCCCGCCAAAAACCCGATATACACCGAGAAGATGAACAGCAGGGCGAATAGGATGACGAACGTCCACTCCATGCGCCGCTACTCCCCGTGGTGGTGGCCGCAGCGGCACTCATGGCCTTCGCCGTGTCCCTCGCCGCAGCCGCACTCATGCCCGTCCTCGTGGTGGTGCCCGCAGCTGCACTCGTGGTCCTCGCCGTGCTCGTGCCCGCAGCCGCAGCCCTCACCGTGCTCATGGGCCTGCTGCGTATACAGCGACCAGTCCAAGCCGGCCGCCACCGCCTCGGCCTCCTCCTGGTACAGCAGCGTCACCGCCTGGGTGCCCAGACGGCCGCCGCCGATCGCCTCGAGCATGTCATAGAGCGTGAAGGCGGTGTCGGCGCCCGGCAGGGCGATCTCCTTCTCCTCAGCCACCTGCAGCGCCAGCCCCAGGTCCTTCAGGAAGTGAGCTACCATGAAGCCAGGCTTATAGTCACCCTCCAGGCTCTTGGGCGCGAGCTGCTGCATCGCGCCGCTCATGCCGGTGCCGCTGCAGATCATGCGGCGCACGGCCTCCAGGTCAAGGTCGTTTTGCTGAGCGAACGAGAGCGCATCGGCCATGCCCACCATCGAGCCCGCAAGCGCCACCTGGTTGGCGAGCTTGGCAGCCTGGCCCTTGCCCGCGCCGCCGAAGCAGCAGATCGTGGCCGTGAAGGTCTCAAGCAGGGCGCGAACCGGCTCGATGTCGCGCTCGGTGGCACCAGCGATGGCCGTCAGCGTGCCGGCGACGGCGCCGGACTCGCCACCCGTCACCGGGCAGTCGATGGCGTGCTTGCCCGAAACCTCAGCGGCCTCGGCGATATCGCGCGCCAGCTCGGGCGCGCTCGTGGTGAGGTCGATCAGGTACGCCCCGTCCTTGGCGCTCGCCAGCAGGCCGTCGCCGGCCAGATAGATCTCCTCAACGTCGGTGGGGTAGCCCACCATGGTGAACACCACGTCGGCCTCGCGCGCCGCCGCAGCGGGGCTGTCGGCCCACACCGCACCGCGCTCGATCAGGCCGGCGGCCTTCTCAGCCGTGCGGTTGTATACCGTCAGCGGGTAGCCGGCATCCAGGATGTGCCCGGCGATCGGCGCCCCCATGATGCCGGTGCCGATAAACGCCACCTTAAGCTTGCTGTCTGCCATTGCTTTTCTCCTTATCTATCGGGAACCTGGACGAATCGGGTCCCGCGCGCCAAACCGGACACGCAGGACCCAGACCGCTAGGCACCGTCGGTTACATCTACTCGCCGCGCACGCGCTTGGCGATGCGGTCGGACAGGGAGATCTTGTCGGCGCGGTTGCCGCCCCAGAACACGATCGCCACCATACCCGGCCCCACGTGGGCACCGAGCGTCGGGCCCACCGATCCGCGGATGATCGTCAGCTCGGCGCAACCCTCCTCCTTGCGCACCGCGCTCTCAAGCCAGTCGGCATCCTTCTCCGCGTCGGCCGACACGATGCCCACGGGCATCGACACATCGGGCTCCCAGTTCTCGCGGAACGCCTTCACCAGCGCCTTCAGGGCCTTCTTGCGCCCTCGGTTCACGCCCACGAGCGTCAGCGAACCCGCCAGGTCATACGATAGCTCCGGCTTGATGTCGAGCTTGGAGGACAGCTGCGCCGCCGCAGGCGGGATGCGCCCGCCGGCCGCCAGGGCATCGAGGTTCTCCAAGGTGAAGTAGCCGTGAATGTAGCCCTTGGCCTCCTCGGCCCACTGCACGAGCTGCGCGGCGGTGAGCCCGGCGGCGCGCTGGCGCTGGGCCTCGAGGGCCAGCAGCTCGGCCGCCGCACTGGGAAGCGCATTGTCCACCACATACAGCTCAAATCCCGGATGCCCCGCGCGCACCCGCTCGGCCGCCTGGCACGCCGTGTTGTAGCTCGACGACAGCGCGCTCGTGAAGCACAGGTACACCGTCGGCGTCCCCTCCTCGGCGCACGCCTGGAAGAACTCGAGGTAGCGACCGAGCGACACCGCCGACGTGGATGCCTTGGCCCCGGCGCGCAGGCGCTCATAGAACTCGTGCGGCGTGGTCGAGGTCCAAATGTCATCTGTGAACTCCTCGCCATCCACGATATAGGGAAAACCGAGGATATCGACATCGAGGGTTGCCGCGATGTCGGGCGATAAGTCGGCGCAGGTGTCGATCACGATGCGGCACCGGTTGCTGTGGGCAGTTGTGGCAGGGGTGGAACCCATGGCATCTCTCCATACAAAGCGGCGGCCACCCCGCACGGGATGGCCGCCATCCGGTTCATGCGTATCCCCGCATTTTACTCGTCAAGCGCCTCGATCTTCGGCTTGATGATGCCGTATCCACCATTCTTACGGTGATAGACCACATTCGTAAGACCGGTGACCGCGTTCTCGAACACGTAGAAATCATGGCCGAGCAGGTCGGTTTGGACGAGCGCCTGCTCCTCGGTCATCGGCGTGAGCTCGATGACCTTCTCGCGGACGAGCTGGTCGTCTTCCTCCTCGGGGATGAGAAGATCGGCCAGATCTGCCACCGGCTCGACGGGAACCACCTCGGCGGCGCTTGCACCCTGCTGACGGTTATCGACCACGCGGGTCTTGAATTTACGCAGTTGGCGCGTCACCTTCACGGCTGCCAGATCGATCGCGGCGTACATATCCGCACCGTGCTCCGCCACGCGAATCACCGAACCGCGCACCCGCACCGTCACCTCGACGATTGCCGGGTTGGGGTTGGAGGGGTTCTTCTCATAGCGCAACACAACATCGACGGTCATGGGTTCGATATCGAACACCTTGAGCGCTTCGCCGATCTTCTCGTCGACATGAGCACGCAGAGCATCGGTTACGGTCGTCTTGCGCCCAGAAACCTTGATATCCATACGTGACTCCAATCTATCCGGGGATAACGACTTCGTGTCTACGTTGTACCCAAGATAGCCCCGTTCACGCCCGAGGTTTTTTCTTCCCCGCTGACCGCCCCGGACGCGCCGGCCACCGAAAAGTCGTGCCACTGCACCATGTTTAGCGCTAGCACGCCGGCGCCACTACACGCGACCCCACATGCTGCACGAACGATGCGCGACCCTCCCGCACGGACGCGCGCAGGTGCGCTGCAGACTATCCGAGCGAGTTGATATCCCGCGTGATGGGGGTATCGGTCTCCACAGCACGATCACCGTCGGCTGTGCCCGACTCCTCCGAATCGTTGCCGCTCGACTGCGCAACCGTGACGCCATCCACCGTCGTGTCGGTCAACGACAGCGGCACGTTGCCGTACCACGCGGTGTGCAGCGCGTCGAACACGCCGTTGTCCGCCAGGTCGCTGCACGCCTGCTTGATGGCATCGGCCAGCTCGTCGTTGGCCTTGAGCACGCCGATGCCGTAGGACGACGTGCTGCCGATAGTCCCCGCGAACACGATGTCTGGGTACGCGCGCGCCAGGTAGCCACCGGCCGTGGCGTCGCAGGCAACATAGGAAACCTCGCCGGCATCCAGCGCGTCGAAGCACTTGTTCACGTTCTCGTAGGTCTTCTGCGTGGCCGAGATGCCCGCGCGCTTGAGCGCGTCCTGGGAGGCCGAGGAGCTCTGGACGCCGATGGTGGCCCCCTCCAGGCTGCTCGCCGAGACAGACGGGGTGCTCGAGGAGTCGGATGCCTTCACGAAAACCGCCGAGGCATCCTCGCCCACCGTGCCCAGCACCGTCACCGTGCTGCTTGCATCGGAGGGCTTGGACCCAATGTAGAGGTCGGCCTCGTCGCTGTCGAGCGCGCTGTGGGCGCTCGCGGCGGACACGATCTTCACGTTGAGCCCGAAATGCTGCGCGAGCGCACGCGCCACATCGACGTAGTAGCCGGTCGGCGCGCCGTCGTTGCCGTTCATGGCCTGCGGGGCGTCGGAGGTGTCCACGGCAACCGTGAGCACGCCGGCCTCCATGAGCGCCGAGGCATCGATCGTGGCCTGTGCCTCGGGCGCGGCCACCTCGGAGCGCGACGGCGTGGTGAGGGCGCAGCCGCCGAGCGCGAGCGCCAGCGCCAGCGCGCATGCCCCGCCCGCGGCCCGCGCGATACCGCCCCAACGACCAGCCCTCGTACCTGTACCCATAGCCAAACCCGCCTTTTCGCCCTCATCGCCCGCGCGCAGGTTGGATGCGCGGGCGTCTGTTTCCTTTGTTCCCCCAGCTGACCTGGTCTTTGACCCCACACTTGCGCACCGGGGCGTTTGCTCGGCCGCCGCAGCGGCTTCACGACTAACCCGCTCGCCCGCGAGGCGGTATTGCCTCAGATGTAGAACGGACGGTGCGTCTGACTTCTAGGACGCGCCATGATCGCTGCCGCGCGCACGCGGCAGCTTACGTGGATCCCTTTGACCGCGTCTGTCATGGACTAGGGCGACGGGACGCACCCGACCTTGCCCGCAACCACAGCCTGGGAGGAACAGTGCCGCATTATAGCAGGTCGGACGCGCATTCGGCACCACGGGGCCCATGCCGGGGCGCAAAGGCGCGCAGGCGGGGCGCAGGCGGGCCCAGACGCGGTGGGCGCAGGCGGGGCTCCCGGCGATTGCCTGCGCGGTTTTTTCTTGAGAAGCGCAGGCGGCTGGTGCGCGCCGAGGTCTCCGCAGGCCCAGGCAGGCGTGCAGGATCAAAACCCCTGTTCAAGCCAGGTGCGTCGCGGTGCGCGGCACGCGATTCAGCCCCATACGCGGGCCAGAGCGGCGGCGTCCACGCGACACGCGCCCGCCGCCTGCAGGGTACGCGCTGCAGCCTGCAACGTCGCGCCCGTGGTGATGACATCATCGAGCATGAGCAGGTGCCTGCCCGCAACCGGGACCACCACCTCATAGGCGCTGCCCGCCTGCCGCAAGCGGCCGACGCGGTCCAGGCGCCGCTGGTCTGCGCGCCCGTGCTTCACCATGGTGTCGAGCAGCGGCAATCCCAACAGCTCGGCGCAGGCCCGTGCCACCTGCTCCATATGGTCGAAGCCGCGACGGGAGAACGCCTCCGCCGTGACCGGGATGAATGTCACCGCCTCCGCCTGGGCCAGCGACCCGTACGCCCGTGGCGCGGCAGCGGATGCCGCCAGCACCGCCCGGGCCAGGTACCCGGCGATTACCGATGCCAGACGACGCTCCCCGCCGTCCTTGTAGGCGCGCACGAGCTGAGCGACAGGACCTTCGAACACGCAGGCAGCAAGGCAGCATCCCAGCGCCGACGGGCTGGAGGCGTCGCATTCCGTGCACAGCATGCTGCCGAACGGCGCGCCGCATCGCGGGCAGGCAGTGGCCGGGTCGATGCGCACCATGCGGTCCCGACACGCCGCGCAGAGCAGCTCGCCGGGCCGCTCGCAGCCCACGCACCGCGTGGGCGACAACGCCTCGAGCACAGCCTCGCCCATAGCATGTGCGGCGCGGCGAAGCCATCCCGCGCCCGCTGGCCCCGCAGGCGCGCCCGACCTTGCCCCAGTTCCAACACACATGAAACAGCCCTCCTCCGCAGGTGCGGGGAGGGGCTGACGATGCACTCAGTGTACCCGATACGGCCCGGCGGGGCCAGCGGCTCGCGCGCACGTCCCGAGACCCGGGAACCGCTGCGGCAAGCCGGACCGGACGGGTCGCCACAACGAAGTAATGGCTGCCCGCCATGCGCTTCTCAAGCCAGGCAGGTCGGCAAAGCAAGATACGGGCTGCCCGCCGCCCATCTCTCGATGGACGGGGCGGTGAATCGAGCGGCGCGTCCATCGCGGCTCGAACCGGCGCGTGTGACGCAACGGCCTGAGGGGCCTACGCGCCCGAACCGCTCGGGGAAGCGGACGAGCCCTGCCCGGCGTCGGCGCCACCGTCCTGGCGCGGCTTGCGCGAGCGGCGGCGACGGCGCTTCTTCGGCGCCGCATCGGGGCCGGCCTCGCCGGCGGCACCGGAGGCAGAGCCGCCCCCATCGCCCGGACGGCGACGGGACACCTTCACTTCGCCCGAAGCGAGCTGCTCGGCCACCGACGGGGTCTCGGGCTTGCCGCCGCGCTTTTTGGGCGCAGCGTCGCGCGAGCCCCCCTCGCCCGCCGCGGTATGACGCCGACGGCGCGAACGCGACGGGGCATCCGCGTCACCCTGGGGCGCCTTGCGATCGCGCGAGGCCACCTCGCCCTGAGACGACGCGGCCTCCCCCGCCCGATGGCGACGGCGACGCGTCGGAGCCTGCTCAGCCGAATCGGACCCCTGCCCGCGGCGGCTCGCAGGTGCCGGGGCGCCCGCGGCAGGCCCCGGAGTCACACCGTCGGTGCCGCGACGGCGGCGGCGCCGATTTGAGCCGCTCGCCTCGGGAGCATCCGCGCCATCCTTGCCGCGGCGATCGGCGGGCGCGCCCTTGCCGCGACCGCGTGAGCGAGTCGTAGCGCCCTCCGCACGCGCCGCCTCCTCCTCGCGCATACGGCGCCGACGCGGCGTGGGGCCCGACGCCACGATGCGGTCGGCCACGTCCAGACCGTCGCCCACGTCCACGCCGTTTTGGCGGTCGAGCTCCATGAGCGCAAGCTGCAGATCGGGGGATTCCAGGCGCTCTAGTACGCTGCGACTCACGCAGTCCGGGCGCGCATGGCACCCCTGGCTTTCGCAGCGCTTCTTGTTCTCGCTCGTGCAGCCCATGTCGGACAGGTTCACGCGGAACACCTTGCCGCTCTCCAAGCGCAGCACCAGCTGCTCGCGCGGCGTGTTGTATTCCATGATCCGCGCCTTGCCCAGCGGCGTGTCGATCAGGGTTTTCTTCTTCGGCGCCCGGCTCTTGAAGTCCTTGTAGGCCTCGAACTCATAGCGCAGGCAGCACATGAGGCGCCCGCACATGCCCGAGATCTTCGCGGAGTTGAGCGGCAGGTCCTGCTCCTTGGCCATGCGGATTGACACCGGCTCGAAGTTGCCGCCGAACCGCGTGCAGCACAGCTCCTGGCCGCAGGTGGCAAAACCGCCCTGCAGGCGCGTCTCGTCGCGCACGCCGATCTGGCGCATGTCCACGCGGATGTGGAAAAACGAGGAGAGGTCCTTCACCAGCTGGCGGAAGTCCACGCGGTCCTCGGCCGCGAAGTAGAACACGGCCTTCTCCCCGCCGAACAGGAACTCGACGCCCACCGGCTTCATGTCCAGGTCGTTTTTAGCGATGAGCCGGCGGAAATCCGACATCGCGTCCTCACCGGCGTCGGCCAGCTCGTCGGCGCGGTCGAGGTCGGCATCGTCGGCCAGGCGCAGCACCGGCTTGAGCGGAGCGGCGAGCTCAGAGGGCTCAACCTCGAAGGGGTCGGCGGTGACCAGGCCGATCTCGCGCCCTCGCTCGGTTTGGCAGATGGCGTAATCGCCCTCGAGGATATCGAGCGCCTGCGGATCGAACCACAGCTCACGGGCGGCAAAGGCAAATTTCACAGGTACGACTACGGGCATTGCAGGGCCTTCCTGATATCGAAGAGCATGACCTCGATGGCCAGCTGAGGGGTGACATTGCGGGCGATGCGGGACTCGGTACGGGCCACGGCGTCGAGCGCACAGGCGATCTGGGCGCTGCTCGCGCGGTCGGCGATGCGCGCAACCACGTCGGCGACGTCCTCGTTGACGATGGGCCCCGCCTGCTCGGCCGCAAGCAGGGCGTCGCGCAGCAGCGTACGAGCGCTTGCCAGCGCTTCCATGATACCCGAACGCTCGCGGGCCGAAAGCTCGCGCTTGTTGCGGTCTTCGAGCTGCTTTAGGGCACCGCGGGAAAGATAGTCGGCGTTTTGCTCGAGCACCGCCTTCTGGGTCGACTTCACCTCGGCGAGTGGCGCGTGCACGCTCACCATGAGCTCTTTTGCCGACGCCAGGATATCGGCCTCGTCGGCCGAACCCAGCGCGTCGATCGCGCGAACCATGGCACGGCGGGCCTCCTGACGCTCGGCGCTCTTGAGAAACGCCACGGCGCGCGACGGGCTGCCGGCGATCGCCACGGCCACGCGGCAGCGCTCGAGCGACGTGCCACACGCCCGCTGCACCGCCTGGGCCGACTCCTCGACCGGGAGCAGCCGGAATGGCACGCACTGGCAGCGCGAGACGATCGTGGGCAGGATGGCGTCCGCGGATGTGCCCAGCAGGATGAAGGTCACGCCCGCCGGCGGCTCCTCCAGAGTTTTGAGTAAGGCGTTGGCCGAGTTGGCGCGCAGCTGCTCGGCGCGGTCGACGATATACACCTTCGAGGCGGCGCGGATCGGCGCCAGGGAAACATCCTCCAGCAGGTCGCGTATCTGGGCGATGAGGTAGCCGGTGGCCGACTCGGGCGAAAAGAAGTGCACGTCCGGATGGGTGTGGCGCGCCACGCGACCGCATGCGTCGCAGGTTCCGCATCCCCCGTCCTCGCATAGCAGCGCCTGCGCCAGCGCCCAAGCGGCATCGAGCTTGCCCGAACCGGGCGCGCCCAGAAACAGATAGGCGTGGCTCGCGCGTCCCTGCGCAAGCGCGCGCACCAAAAAGTCGCGCACCCGCGGCTGCGTGTCGAGCTGCGCCAACAGCGCGCTCTCGGCAAGAGCCGCCTCGGATTCGACCGTATGCTGCGCGCGTGCGCTCATGCCATCCCCTCTCTGCCCCTGCAGGCCACAAGCATCTCCATCATAGCTGCCGAGCCGGCCTGCGCACGGACGGCGTGGCGGGCAGAAGGCCCGGCATGCAGCCGTCGAGCGCCGATGCCACCTGGTCAAAGACCTCCTCGACGGTGCCGGATGCGTCGATGAGGCGCACCCGCTCGGGCTCCGCCGCCGCGACAGCGCGGAACCCCTCGGCCACGCGCTCCTGGAACGCCAGGCCTTTGAGCTCCATGCGGTCCGCCTCGGCACGGCCCGCGCGGCGCTCGAGCGCCCGGCGTGCATCGATGTCGAACACGAGGGTGAGCTGCGGCACCACACCGGCCACCGCCAGCTCGTTCGCGCGGCGCACCATCGCGGCGTCGAGGCCGCCGGCGTGGGCCTGGTAGGCGGTTGTCGAGTCGAAGAAGCGGTCGCACACCACCACCTCGCCGGCCGCCAGCGCCGGCGCGATCACCTCGTGCACGAGCTGTGCGCGGGCCGCCTCGTACAACAGCAGCTCGCACACCGTACCCATCTCGGCGTTCGCGGGGTCGAGCACCAGCGCGCGAATCTGCTCTGAGATCGCGGTGCCGCCGGGCTCGCGCAGCATCCGCACACTGCGGCCCGCCGCGCGCAGAGCGTCCGCCAGAAGCGACGCCTGGGTCGACTTACCGCACCCGTCGATGCCCTCGCACGTGATGAACAGTCCGGTTGTGGACCGGCGGCTCCCCGCATTGCCTGCGGCGCTGTCTGCGGTCATGTGAACTCGCTTCCCTCTCGTCGTGAACCTCCATCATACCCCGGCAAGACGCCGGCAGGCCCGCGACCCCCAACAGAGGGCAACGGACCTGCCGGCATGCAGGTGCGCACCTCCACTCCCGAGCCGAGGGCGCAACCGATATGCAACGCGGGGCGGCTATCGACCGAACGGGTGGTTCGCGATGTCGGCCTTGGCGCCCTCCTGGTACTCCTGCCAGGTCTCGGGCGCAAAGTCGCGCATCCAGTAACCGACGGCGCGCGTGGACACCAGGCCGGCGACGTTGGCGAAGAACAAGAAGATAAGGACGAACACCACGATGTTGAACAGGATGACCGGCAGCTCATTCAGCAGCACCACATACAAGTCCCCGTAATAGTAGTCATAGACCATCGAGTAAGCCGCCATCGAGGCACTCAGCCGCATCGTGACGATGCTGACCAGAACGAATGCCGCGACCCCCACGATGACCCCCATGATCAACGAGGGAACCAGCACGGCGGTGAACAACGGACCGGTCTTGCCCTGCGTGGTGAGCATCTTCCACGCGCGCGAAACCGACAGGCCGGGCTTCACGCGCCAGCAGATGGCCGAACGCAGCGTCATGATGGCGAACAGCGGGCTCACCAGCAGGCCCAGCGCGATGGAGATGAACTCGCCGGCGCCCTCACCGCCTGTCAACCCATCGAGCACGAAGTTGATGCAGAACATGACCGCTCCCA
Organism: uncultured Collinsella sp.; assembly: GCA_902470695.1. GTDB lineage: Bacteria > Actinomycetota > Coriobacteriia > Coriobacteriales > Coriobacteriaceae > Collinsella. The sequence goes on along the minus strand of CABRHH010000002.1, from coordinate 61,668 downwards.
GCACACAGCTGGTGAGCACCGCGTTGAAGCCGGCCTCGAGCACGCCGGGGCGCACGATCCTGGTGGGCAGCGGCTCGCGACGGCCGAATGCCTGCTCGGCGCCCCACTGCTGGATGTAGCCCGTTGCGGCAACGACGCCCGCAACAGGGACGAGCTGCAGCAGGGCAAGCTTCGCGGGCATCGACCAGTGGCCCGGGGAGGTCTTGAAATCGGCCCAGGCGCGCTTGAGCGGGCTGCGCGGATCGCGGGGCTGCCCCTGGGGCATCAGGCCCGCATCGGGCGTGGCCGGGGATTGGTTGCCGTAGCTCCAGTCAACCGGCGGCGTGTTCGGCTCGGGCTCGGGCGCCGGCGCGGGGGCAGGAGCAGGGCCGCCGGGCGCAGGGGCCGGCGCAGGCACAGGTGCGGTCTGCGGCGCGGCGGGAGCGGCTGCTGGGACCGCCCCGGCGGACGACGCCGCCTCGGGTGCGGCGGGTGGCACGGGAGCGGCCGGTTGAGCGGCACCCGGGACGTCCGTCGGCTCGGCTGCGGCGCCAACGGGCTCCGCAGCGGACTCGGGCGACGCTGCATCGCGCGTGCCCGTAGCCGACTCCTCGGAAACCGTCTCAGCGGCGCTGTCGGCCGATGTGGCCTCGGCAAGCGGCTCGCCGGCAACGGTAGCGTCTGCTACCCCGGCGCCCTCGCTGACCATGGAGGCATCTGTGGCCTCGGCGACCGGCCCATCGGCAGCGGCAGCGTCTGCGGCCACAGGCCTCTCGGTATCCTGGGATTTCTCGACAACCTCGGCCCGCTCGACAGCCGGCGACCCTGCCGCCTCGGCTGCGCCGTCGCCCTCGCTTCCCTGCTCCACAGCGCCCGTCGGCGTTACCGCAGCACCATCGAGCTGCGGCGCTCCGCACGACGGACAGAACGAAGCATCATCGGGGACCGCGCCCCCGCACTGCTTGCACTCAGCCATATCTTCCTCCTCGGTCCGTGCGCACGTCGCTTCATGCGCTTGACAGGTATTGTCGCAGACCGCGAGGACAGATGTTCACAAGAACCCTCAACGGTAGGTTTTTGTACGCAAATGTACGAATCCGGACACGCCTCGACCTGGACGCGTCTTATCAAAACGGGGGAGCAGATCGCCCTAACGGGGCACGCACTGCGCCGTGCATATAGCAACGCCGGCGCAGAAAGGCGGCGCACATAAGCCTGAAGCGCATCCCGAACGCAACGTTCCACACGGCAACGGCGGATCCATGCGCCGCCACGCGGCACCGAATGCACCGGTCCAGATCGCACGATGGCCAAACGCTACAGCCCGCCGCCGCCCAGCAAACCGCGCAAGACCTTCTCGGGATCGGCCGAGCCATCGCGCGGCGCCAGCGCCGTGATCCGCTTCTGCATCTTGAACTCGTGCAGCTCTTCCTCAAGCTGGCGCACGCGCGCGCGGAGCTTCTCGTTTTCCCGCTCGCGGTCCTCGGCACGCTCCTTCATGTCGAGGATACGCACCACGCCGGCAAGGTTGATGCCCTCGTCGGTGAGCTGGTTGATCAGCTCGAGCCGCTCGATGTCGGCCTGCGAGTACAGGCGCGTGTTGCCGCCCGATCGCTTGGGATTCACCAGACCCTTCGACTCGTATACGCGCAGGGTCTGAGGATGCATGCCCGTGAGCTCCGCCGCAACGGAAATCATGTACAACGGCTTATCGCGCCCATCCTTGGACATCGTCATCCTCCTTGCCCAGCTGCCGCCGACCCATTCGACGGCTCTTCCATCTTACTCGCATGGCGCCGCTACCCGCACGCGCCGCGCGCCGGCACCGCGGCGCTACACAACCGCCCGGTAGCGCTCCACCTTCGAGCGGTACGCACGCGCATCGGCGTCCCGCAGCTTTTCCAGCGCCGTGCGCTCCTTATCGCCCAGCGAGGTGGGGACCTGCACGGCGACCTTCACCATCAGCGCGCCGGTGCGCCCGCGGTTTTTCATGTCGGGCGCGCCCATCTCCTTGAAGCGGAAGGTCTTGCCCGATTGGGTGCCGGCGGGCACCTTCATGCGCACGGTGGCGCCGCCCGGCGTTGGGACATCGACGGTGCAGCCCAGCGCTGCCTCGTAGATGGAGATCGGCACCTCCAGGCTCATGTCGGCCGTCTTGCCCATGCGCTTGAACAGCGGGTGCTCCGCCACATGGAACGTCACCAGCAAGTCGCCGCGCTCCCCGCCGGCGGCCCCGTACTCGCCGCGGCGCTTGAACCGCAGCTTGCTGCCGTCGTAGGTGCCCGCCGGGATGGTCACGGCCACCGTCTGCTGCTCGCCGGTGGACGGCACGCGATAGGTGACCTGCTGGGACGAGCCGCGGAAGGCATCCTCGAACGACACGTCGATCGACAGCGACAGGTCGCCGCCGCGGCGCGGGCGAGCCGCACGGCCCTGGCCGCCGCCAAATCCGCCGAACCCGTTGAAGCCGCTGAATCCCTGCGCCCAATTGGAGCCGCCCACGCCTTCTCCGCGCATCACGCTGTCGAAGATGTCGGCCCAGGCGCCGCCTGCGCCGCCGGCATACGACCCGCCCTGGCCCGGCGCGCCGCCGAACATGAGCATCTGATCGTACTCGCGCCGCTTCTCGGGATTCGAGAGCGTGTCGTACGCCTCGCTGATCTCCTTGAACTTCTGCTCGTCGCCGCCGCGATCGGGATGGTATTTCACCGCGAGCTTGCGAAACGCCTTCTTGATGTCGTCATCGGAGGCATCCTTCGACACGCCGAGGACATCGTAGAACGTTTTTGCCGCAGCCATCGTGGCCCCCTCTCATCGATACGTCCTGTTGAAAAGGGCCCCGGGTGCCTATCCCGGAGCCCTTGCGCGCTACTTGTCGGATGCCGCCGGTTCGCTCTCGCTCGCCTCGGGCTCAGCTGGCTCGGGAGCAGGGCGCTTGGCGCCACCGTAGGTCACCGTCACCATGGCCGGGCGCAAGATCTTGCCGCCCATGCGGTACCCCTTCTGGTACACGTCGTTGACCGTCTCGTCGAACTTCTCGGCGTCCTCAACACGACCCACCGCCTGGTGGATGTTCGGATCGAACGCCTCGCCCGCCGGATCGATCGCCTCGACGCCCTCGCGGTCGAAGACGCTCAGCAGCTTGGAGCGCACCGCGTCCACGCCATCGACGAACTGCTGAAAGTCCTCTGCGAGCTCCTGGGTGCGCGCGTGATCGAGGGCGCGCTCCATGTCGTCCACCACCGGCAGCAGCGCCTCCACGAGCTTCTCGGTGGCGCGCTCGCGCTCGTCCAGGCGCTCCTGGGCCGTGCGACGGCGGTAGTTCTCCCAGTCGGCCTGCAGGCGCGCGTGGCGGGCAACCGCATCGGCGGCCTGCTCCTCAGCGGCCTTCTGGGCCTCGGAAGCCGCTTCGAGCTCCGCGCGGGCGCTCGCCAGGTCCTGCTGGGCCTGCTCGAACTTGAGCTTGAAATCATCGTCGGCTGCCTGCTCGCCTGCGCGGATAGCAGCCTCGACCATCTCCTCTTCCGTCATGGTCGAACCCTCCTCACCAGCCGGCATATCCTCAACATCCGGGGAGGCCGACGCAGACGTCGCCTCAGTCGCCTCGTCATCGGCCGCATCGGCGGCGCGATCGCGGGCGTCCTCTACGGGAATCTTCACGTCCGTCTCCTTGGGATCGTGCGGGGCGGCGCTTGCTGCCGCCCCGGTTCGGTCTGAATGGCTGGACATGCCTACTTGTTATCCTCGTCGTCAACGACCTCGTAGTCGGCGTCGACCACGTCGTCATCGGAGGCAGCGGCAGCGCCGTCGGCTCCCGGAGCAGCCTGCTGCGCGTCGGCGTACACCATCTGCGCGAGCTTGTAGGCAACCTCCTGGAGCTTGTCGCCGGCGGCCTTGATGGCGTCGACATCGCTGCCCTCGAGCGCCTTCTTGGCGTCGGCGATCGCGGTGTCGGCCTCGCCCTTCACGTCGGCCGGGACCTTGTCGCCCAGCTCGGAGAGGGTCTGCTCGGTGGAGTAGCAGAGGCTGTCGGTCTGGTTGCGGGCCTCGACCTCCTCCTTCTGCTTCTTGTCCTCCTCAGCGTGGGACTCGGCGTCCTTCACCATGCGGTCGACTTCCTCGTCGGACAGAGCGGTGGAGCCGGAGATGGTGATGGACTGCTCCTTGCCGGTACCCTTGTCCTTAGCCGAGACTTTCACGATGCCGTTGGCGTCGATGTCGAAGGTGACCTCGATCTGGGGCACGCCGCGACGGGCCGCCGGGATGCCGGAGAGCTGGAACTTGCCGAGGCTCTTGTTGTCGCGGGCCAGCTCGCGCTCGCCCTGCAGGACGTTGATCTCAACGGAGGTCTGGTTGTCGGCGGCGGTGGAGTACACCTCGGTCTTGGAGGTGGGGATGGTGGTGTTGCGGTCGATCATCTTGGTCATGATGCCGCCCATGGTCTCCACGCCCAGCGACAGCGGGGTCACGTCGAGCAGCAGGATGCCCTCGACGTCGCCGGTGAGCACGCCGCCCTGGACCGCTGCGCCGTTGGCCACGACCTCGTCGGGGTTCACGGACATGTTCGGCTGCTTGCCGGTCATGGTCTTGACGAGCTCCTGCACGGCGGGCATACGGGTGGAGCCGCCCACGAGGATGACCTCGTCGACCTCGGAGAGGGACACGCCGGCGTCGTTCAGGGCCTTGGTGACCGGGGCCTTGCAGCGCTCGAGCAGATCACGGGTGATCTTCTCGAACTCAGCGCGGGTGAGGGTGTAGTTGAGGTGCAGCGGGCCGGACTGGTTCATGGTGATGAACGGCAGGTTGATGACGGCCTGCTGAGCGGCGGAGAGCTCCTTCTTGGCGTTCTCGGCAGCCTCCTTCAGGCGCTGCAGGGCCATGGGGTCCTGACGCAGGTCCACGCCGTTCTCCGACTTGAACTTGTCGGCCATCCAGTCGATGATGCGCTGGTCCCAGTCGTCGCCGCCCAGGTGGTTGTCACCGTTGGTGGCCAGCACCTCGAACACGCCGTCGGCCAGATCGAGCAGGGACACATCGAAGGTGCCGCCGCCCAGGTCGAAGACGAGGACCTTCTGCTCCTGGTTCTGCTTGTCCAGGCCGTAGGCGAGCGCGGAGGCGGTGGGCTCGTTGACGATGCGCTTGACGTCGAGACCGGCGATGCGGCCGGCGTCCTTGGTGGCCTGACGCTGGGCGTCGTTGAAGTAGGCCGGCACGGTGATGACGGCCTCGGTGATGGTCTCGCCCAGGTACTTCTCGGCGTCGGCCTTCATCTTGGAAAGCGTCATGGCCGAGATCTGCTCGGGCGTGAACTCCTCGCCGTCGATCACGACGACGCAACGGCCGTTGCTGCCCTCCTTGACCTCGTAGGGAACCGTCTTGATCTCCTCGGAGACCTCGGAGAACTTGCGGCCCATGAAGCGTTTGATGGAGAAGACGGTGTTCTTGGGGTTGGTGACCGCCTGGTTCTTGGCCGCCTTGCCCACGATGCGGTCGCCCTCGGCGCGGAAGCCGACGACCGACGGGGTGGTGCGGTCGCCCTCGGCGTTCACGATCGTGGTGGGGGTGCCGCCCTCGAGCACAGCCATGGCGGAGTTGGTGGTACCCAGGTCGATACCGAGAATCTTGCCCATAGTGGAGTCCCTTCTGATTGGGGTGCCCGCTCGCCGTTGCGCGAGGCGGGCGGCGTCGGTGCTTTTCGTTCAGGAAGTACTATATCCTCTTATGGCGCGTGATATACAAAATCTAAGTCAATTCATATAAGATTTCTTGTTCTCCACGACAGCAAGGTGGTGCGCGGCGGTAAGGGCGCGCCATGCTGCGGCCCTTCGATGAGTATTCGAGCGATTTTTGGCACGCCGAGGGACTCGAAATGGCGTTCGATGTGCCGAGCATCGTTCAGGCGTCCAGCGAGATGCAAGGGAGACCGCATCGCACGCGGCAGCGCTTACGCCCCCGCGGCCTCTGCCGTCACAAGCACCGTGTCCATGCCGCTCTCAATGGCGGCGGAGATGCGCAGCACGTCCGCGCCGACGGCACGCATCAGGCGCTCAGGCTTGGGCGTCACGTTCGCGTGCGGAACCCCGTCCGCATGGCTCAGCGCCTCGGCCATCCGCAGGCAAAGCCCCACCCGATGCATGAGCCCACGCGCCTGTCCGCACTTACGCCTCGTCCAACAGCCAATCTATAACGTTCGCGACCGTAATGCCGTCGCTTGTGGTCCCCAGCCCCACGCGGTCGAGCGTGAGCACCACCTTGGGAAACGAATTTCCCACGGCTCGGAGCGGGCCCAGCTCGCGCTCGCGCGTCACTTCGTTGAGGATACTCTCGCTCACCTGAACGTACAGTCGCTCCAGGCCGCGCCGCGCCACAAAGTCGACCTCTCCAGCGCGCAACGATCCGACGGTAAGCGCATACCCCCTGCGCACCAGCTCTCCGTGCACCGCCGCCTCAAGTTGAAAGCCGGTGTTCTCTCCCGCCGCCGCACCCGCAACCAGACTCCGCAACCCCGGGTCAACCGGATAGAACTTTCTAAGCGGCGAAAGGATCTCCTTGCCTTGCAATCCCTCTTGCACGACCTCGTGCACGATATATGCCTTTTCCAAACCGTCGATATAGCCGTCTATGGTCTCGGCGGATGTTTTGCGCCGGGCATTTGCGAGGGCTCCAACGATTTTGTTTGTGGAAAACCGATTGCCCGACGTGGAAAACAGATAGGTAACCAGGCGCTGGAGCAAGGCTATGTCGCGAAGCCCAAGCCGCCGAGCCACATCGTTCAGGATCACGGTGTCCTGGATCGCCGAGAGCTCACGCACAACCTGCTCGTCGTCACGCTCGCGCAGGGCAAACAAACTCGGCATGCCACCATAGCGCAAGAACTCAGCAAATGCTTGGTCAAAGGGCTCAGCAACGGCCTCTTCCTGCGCCGCTTTGAACGTCAGGAATTCCGAGAACGAAAGCGGATAGACCATGATGCTCACATAGCGGCCAGACAGCTGCGTCGTCAGGTCCGAGGACAGGATGTGCGCGTTCGATCCGGTGATGTACACGTCCGTCTGCGCGCGTGTGTGCAGACGCCGAACAACGCGTTCCCATCCCGCGATCTCCTGAATCTCATCGAGGAACACATACATGGTTTTCGATGAATCGGAGCCCTCAAAGGCGCGCGCGAGATCGTCCATAAGGTCGTGCGCCGAATAATCGAGCGGCGTGTCGAACGAGTCGAAGCGCCGATAGTATATGTTGCGCCCCTCGACGCCGCGCGCAATCAAGCCGGCACGCGTCATCTGCATCAGCGCCGACTTGCCACAGCGACGGACGCCCTGAAGCACCTTGACCTGCTCGGTGTCGCGATACGAATCGATAACTCGCTGGTAGCGAGGACGTTTTACGAGGGGTGCTTCCAGCGCCATCACATACCGCCTTTTCGCTGAGCAATCTGAACGGTCAATCACATCATAGCAAAAAGTTTCAGGTATATCTGAGATTTTTGGGGTTGTGGATGCATAGTTTCAGGTATACCTGAAACTTCTTCGACCAAAGCAAACGCCATCGACGCGGCACCAGGGCGACCCCCGACCTGACCCGGCCATGGGCGTGCCGTGCGGCAGACCGGCAGCGACCCCATCCGCCTCTTTGACACCGCAGACCACCGACTTCGTGCGGTGGGTTCTTCGACAAAGAGCACGTCAGGTTACCTGTGGCTGACTCGGCGAACGGTAGTAAAAAGCCGTTCGAAGGTCTTGCATTGCCGGCATGGCGTGGTATTTTGAATCCCGTAAAGACCCGCTGCCTTCTTCGCCTGTGGCATCGGGCGCAACAGAGGAGGATTATCATGGCACATCCCGTTATCGAGGCCGATGAGTGCATCGCCTGCGGCGTCTGCGTCGACGCTTGCCCGGCCGGCGTGCTCGAGGTGACCGACGTCGCCACCGTGACCGACGAGGACTCCTGCGTGGCCTGTGGCGCCTGCCAGGACGCCTGCCCCGCCGGCGCCATCACCGAGATCGTCGAGGAGTAACGAGCCGGTCTTTCGCCCGCGCTTTCACTTGCGACGCCCAGAGGCCTTCGGCATTGCGCCGGAGGCCTCTTTTGTTGACGGGGCCACTTGGCTGCGTGCGGTCTGCCTGCCCCGCCCACGATTGCCAGCGCAGCCGATGCCGGATGTACACCGTCGCCGGCCGCGTGCGACTGTCAGCTGTGTGTGGGCGGCACCCGGGCACTGTCAGCTGTGTACGACTGTCAGCTGTGCACGATTTGGCAGCGTTACCAGGAAGAGCTGATACATTGTTCATATCCCTTTGGCCAATCTACCTTTGAGAATGCGAGCAGGATTTCCATATTTCTGCATGAGCCCGTGCATAGCTGACAGTCGTACACAGCTGACAGTAGCGAGACGCGTCCCGCGCGCATATATGACAGCGCCCGTCGCGCCCGCAACGCCCGGAACCCGGCGCGCCCAACGCCCGCCGAGCCCGGTGCACCGCGCAGCGCTACCGGAAGCCGTCCTTTTCGTATGGCAGGACCTCGGCCAAAAAGCCTCGGGCGGCGAGCGCCTGCTCGATCTCGTCGAGCGCCTCCTCGCTGTCGGCCGCCACCCGATGGAAATGGTAGCCGCTGGTCACCGTCATGAGCGGCGTGCTCTTGCCGCTCTGAATATCCTCCAGGTAGTGCGCGATGTCCCGGCGGCTGCGAATGTCCAAATCGGCGGTGATCTTCCCGTAAGCCCGGTGGTTCACCATCACGTTGAGGACCGCGCCGCCCAAGTCGACGATCGCCGTCAGCTCCTCCTCCAGCTCCTCCACCGTATGGCGAACCTTGAGCAGGCGCGTGGGCACCGTAGGCTCCGCACCGCGCTCGCGCAAAACGTAGCCACGGTTGGTGGCGACGATATCGCGCCCGTCGGCCCGCAGCAGGGCGATATCCTGCACGATGACCTGACGGCTCACCCCGAGCCGCCGTGCCAGCTCCGTACCGGAAACCGGCATCGACGCCCCGCGCAGCTGCTCGAGCAGCCCCATCCTACGTTCGTGCCCCGTCATCGGCATGGCCTCATCGCCCCTTTCTCATCCTGCATCTCCAGCGCCGCGGCGCCGTGCAACCGCCCCATGCGGCAGCCCGCTCGCCCCGCCCATCCTACAACAGCCGCAGGTGCTTCAACGACAGGTCGAGAATCGGGGCCGAATGCGTCAGCGCGCCGGACGACACATAGTCGATGCCCAGATCAACCAGCTCGCGCACGCGCGCGGCGTCCACGTTGCCCGACACCTCCACCTTGGCGCGCCCCGCGATCAGCTCGACCGCCTCTGCCATCTGCGCATGCTCCATGTTGTCCAGCATGATGATATCGGCACCGGCCTGCAGCGCCTCGTGCACCATGTCCAGGCTCTCGCACTCAACCTCGACCGTGCACACGAACGGCGCATGCGCCCGCGCCGCCGCCACTGCACGCGCCACGCCGCCGGCGGCGTCGATATGGTTGTCCTTGAGCATCACCGCTTGCGACAGGTTGTACCGATGGTTCCCGCCGCCGCCCGCCACCACGGCGGCCTTCTCGAACAGGCGCAGGCCCGGCGTTGTCTTGCGCGTGTCCACCAGCTGGATCCCGGTGCCCTCGAGCAGGCGCACCATGCTCCGCGTATACGTGGCAATACCGCTCATCCGCTGCAGGAAGTTGAGCGCCACCCGCTCGCCCGAAAGCAGCACGCGGGCGTCGCCTCGCACATGCCCCAGCAACTGTCCGCAGCTCACCTCGTCGCCATCGGCAACGAACGCCTCGAACCGCGTGGATGCATCGAGCAGGCAAAACGTGCGCTCGAACACGTCGAGACCGGCAATCGTGCCCGGCGCCTTGGCGATCAGCTGCACCGTGGCCGCGCGCGCCTCGGGACACACCGCCTCGCACGACAGATCGCCCGCGTTCATATCCTCGCGCAGGGCCGCCCGGATACTATCGTCGCCCATAAGGCTCATCGTGATAGGATTCATGCCGCTTCCTCTCCGTCCATGCCGCCGCAGGCACACACCAACGTATCGATCCCCAACTCCGGCGCCCCCAGCCGCCGATGGCTCCCGTCGAGCGCCGGGGTCCCCACCGGCTCGACCGGCAGGCCCTCCCCCGTCGCCATGCGCCAAGCTGCACGGCGCGCGAACACGAGCGCCTCGAGCAGGCTGTTGCTCGCCAGGCGGTTCTTGCCGTGCACGCCGTTGCACGACGCCTCGCCCGCAGCGTACAGGTGCGGCATCGTGGTGGCCGAATCGCGGTCCACGTGCACGCCGCCCATGAAGTAGTGCTGCGTGGGCACCACGGGAATGGGCTCGTCCAGGATGTCCCGTCCGCACTCCAGGCAATGCGCCCGGATGTTGGCGAAGTGGTCGAGCACCGTGGCGCGGGGCACCGGCCCAAACGACAGCCACTCGAACTCGGTCCCATCGGCGCGCATCTGATCTTGAATCGCGCGGGCCACCACGTCGCGCGGCTGCAGCTCGTCGGTGAAGCGCTTGCGGGCCGCATTCAGCAGCACCGCTCCCTCGCCGCGGCAGCTCTCGGAGATGAGGAAGGTGCGCCCCGGCTCGGACGAGTAGAGCCCCGTGGGGTGGATCTGCACGTAGTCGAGATGCTCCTGCGCGATGCCGTGCTCGCTTGCCAGCAGGCAGGCATCGCCGGTGAGCTGCGGATAGTTGGTCGAATGCTCGTAGACGCCGCCGATGCCGCCCGTGGCGAGCAGCACATCGCACGCGCGGATGGCGAACGGGGCCAGAGGCGCTGGCGCGATCGGTTCGACGGCCGCGACGGAATCGAGGTTCCCAGCCGTGCTGGACGCCGGATCCGCAGCGGCACCCATCTCCACGCCGGCGTCGAGCCCATCCGATGCCGCACCGGGCTTGCCTCCCCGCGCATCGCCCGCCGCACCCGCAGCAGCCAGCGCGCGCAGCTCCTCGACCGTGCAGGCCGAATGCTCCTCGGGCACCCGCAGCGCCTCGATGCCGCAGCAGGCGCCATCGGGCCCCACCACCAGATCGATCATGGCCACGTGCTCGAGTATCCGCACGTTCGGCAGCCGACGGACCGCTTCGAGCAGACGGGTGGTGATCTCCTTGCCTGTGATATCGGCGTGGTAGGCGATGCGCGGACGGGAATGGGCCCCTTCGCGCGTAAACGCCAGGCTGCCGTCCTCTTCGCGCTCGAAGGCCACGCCCAGCGCCAGCAGGTCGTTGATGACCGACCGGCTCGAACGCACCATGATGTCCACGCTCTCACGCCGGTTCTCCCCGTGGCCCGCGCGCAGCGTGTCGGCCACGAACGCGCCGTAGTCGCCCGCCTCGGGCAGCACGCAGATGCCGCCTTGCGCCAGCATCGAGTCGCATTCCTCCAGCGCGCCTTTGGACAGCATCACCACCTGCGTATCCGCTGGCAGGTTGAGCGCCGCGTAGAGCCCCGCTACGCCGCAGCCCACGATCACCACGTCGCAGCTGCATGCCACCGGAGCGTTTGCGCCATCCGTATCCGTCATCGTGTCTCCCCTTCTCGATTCCACGTGCGGCACCGCGCCCTGCCAACGGCACGCCTTGCCAGCAGCACGCCTTGTTCGCGGCGACGCCTCGCCAGCGCCGCGCGCCGCGAACGACAATGTCCCCGCTCGGCGTCTTTGACGCCGCCCGTCTCGAGCCGCCTGCGACGGCGAACGACGGCCCGCTCGCACCCACGCGCCTGCAGCCGTGTTCGGCTTCCCCCCGCTCGCTCCGCGCATCTGCAGCCGCGTTCGGCGTTCGTCCGCTCATCCCGCACATCTGCAGCCGCATTCGGCCTGCATCCCGTTCGCACCGCTCTGCGCCCCCGCTACCGTGCGGCAGCCTCCAGCATGCGGTCGAGCGTCGCCTTCGCAGGCTCGGCAAGCGCCGCCGGCGGCATCTCCACCTCACCCGTGCCGCCCACCAGGCAGCGCGCCACCTTCTCCAGCGTCACCTGGTCCATGTTGATGCAGGTGGGAGGCGTCTTGGTGAAGTAGAACGACTTGCGCGCCCCTTGGCAGCGCCGCTCCAACTCATAGCGCACGCCACGCACCGTGGCGATGATGAACTCACGCGCCTCGCTTTGCTCCGCGTACGCGATGATGCCCGCCGTGGAGCCGATGTAGTCCGCCTCGGCCAGAACCTCCTCGGTACACTCCGGGTGAGCCAGCACCAGGGCCTCGGGATGCTCCTCTTCCAGGTCGATGAGCTCCTGCAGGCTGATGGCCTCATGCCGCGGGCAGTACCCCTGGTTGAGAATGATGTGCTTGCTGGGAACCTGCTCGGCCACAAAGCGGCCGAGGTTGCGATCGGGGATGAACAGGATGTGATGCTGCGGCAGCCCGGCCACGATCTTGACGGCGTTTGAGGACGTCACGCACACGTCGCTCCAGCTTTTGATCTCCACGGTGGAGTTGACGTAGCACACCACCGCAAGGTCGTCGCCGTAGCGCTCGCGCGCGGCCTCCACCGTGCGGCGCTGCACCATGTGGGCCATGGGGCAATCGGCCGCCGGCTCAGGCAGCAGCACCGTTTTGGACGGGTTGAGCAGCTTGGCACTCTCACCCATGAACTCAACGCCCGCCAGCACGATGGTCTGCTGCGGCAGCTCCACAGCAAGTTTGGCGAGGTAGAAGGAATCTCCCACGTAATCGGCGATGGCCTGGACTTCGGGCGCCACGTAGTAATGGGCCAAGATCACCGCATCGCGCGCGGCCTTGAGCTCGGCGATGCGAGCCCGAATCGCCTCGAAATCATCCGGCAACCCGGCATGCTGCAGCCCTTCTCGCCGCATCTCGGCTGTCTCCGCTCGTGCCATCCTGACCCCTCTCAGCAGGTTCACTCACATTGCGGGACAGTATGGCACTCCGGCTTGTTGATGACAAGACAACTGACAAGACAGATGTAAATGCTCACGTTTCACACGCGAAGAGGGCAGGGGTGCCAAGGCTGCACGCGCGGCGAACTGCGGGCACGTGGGCATGCCGGGGTGTCTGAATGCCGAACGCGAGCAGGAAGGCTGCGTGCGCGCTGGCGAGATGGCGCACACGCGGCCCGCTCGAAGGCGCTAACAGCGGGCCCGATCGACGCCCGTCGCGAGTCCGAGCGGCGCCATCTGCCTTGCACCGCCCGCGGCCCTCACAGCCCGCCGGGTGCAGCCCAGCCCGCCGCCCGCGGCCCTAGTACGGAGCGCCCAGCGGTGGAAGCTGCTTGAGATATGCCCAGACCTGCTGTTTGCTGCGGGCATCGGCCAGCGCCGCCTCGAATCCGCCGAGTGCGAGCGTGCGACGGCCCAGCACGTGGGCCACCAGCCCGGGCTTCAGCATGGCCGTGTCGAAATCCTCGATGAGCGACAGCGCATCGGCATAGGTTTCGCGCATGAGATCGGCTGCGGCCTCGTCCAGCAGGACGACCGCTTCGGGGTCGAGGGCCTCGAGCGCCTCGCGGAACAGCTCGCACGACACGGGCGACCCCGGCTCAGGCGCATCGACGACACCCGGGTCTCCCGGCCCATGCACCGCCGCCAGCGCGCAAAAATCCTCGGGCTCCCATCCGATGGCCGACAGCGCCGAGCGCAGCGCGCGGCCGTCAGCCTCCGACAGCAGCTCCCCGCCGTCCCGCTCGGTCGCGTTCAACTCACCTTTCACCAGCACGATTGGCGAAAACGCATTGCCCGCGATGCGCACGCCGCGCGCCTGCAGGCTCGCCAGCTCCTCATTGGCCGCCGCCGCGAGCGCCTCTTTTTTCTCGGTTGCAGAAACCGCCATGCCAACCTCATCTCAGCCCGAAGTGTGCCCCCATTCTACCGCGCGACCGCCCTTCGCAGCGCTTCCGGTCTCGCCGCGGCTCGCGCCGGTGCCTTGCCCGCGCGCCGCGCCGGCCCTCGTCCGCGCATTCCACCCGTCCTCGCCTGCGCATTCCACCCGTCCTCGCCTGCGCATTCACCGCGTCTTCACGCACCGCGGCGCGTATGCAACACAGCGGCCCTCCTGGGTATAAGCGTCTCGACCCGATAGTTCCCTGCATACGCAGGACATCTTATATAGGAGCGCACTATGGCTACCATCACCGAAGTCACGCCCGACAACATCCAGTCCGTCCTCGACAACGACCTGCCCGTCCTCATCGACTTCTGGGCACCGTGGTGTGGCCCGTGCCGTGCGCTGGCGCCCGTTGTGGACGAGATCGCCGGAGAGCTTGAGGGCCGCCTGGCCGTTGCCAAATGCAACGTAGACGAGAACCAGGACCTCGCCATGACCTACGGCGTCATGTCCATCCCCACGCTCGTGCTGCTCAAGGGCGGCCAGGAGGTCGACCGCATCGTGGGCGCCTCTCCCAAGCCGGTCCTGCTCAAGCAGATCGAGGGCAACCTGTAAGGTGCCCTTGCGCTTCGAAGCGCAACATCATATCCGCCTTCCCTGGACGGCCGCGCTCATCTCCCCGCGCGGCCGTTTTTCTGTCTCGAGAACGGCTGCTGAGGTGCGCCGGAAACAAGCGACGGGCAAGGGCGAGGCGTGCCGAATGCGAGCTTCTCCCATCGGGGCGTTTGGGGTTCGGATTCCGGACATCGACGGACTTCGGACTTGGGCTTCGTGACGTTCCGGGTTCAGATTTTGGCCATCGACGCTTTCCGGGTTCGAATTCCATCCATTCAGACACGAAAATCGGCGCCAGATGGATGAAAGCCGAACCCGGAAGCTCCAAACGTCCTGGGCGCGAACCCGCATTTCTGCGGACGGCCCTTGCGCTCTTATGTCATTCGGCTAGAATAGTCCGATAGTCAGACAGTCGGTAAGGAGTTGCCCTATGCACGAAAACACCGAGGAGCAGGCGCGACAGTTTTGCGATGCCTGGCAAGAGCTGAATATGATCTACGAGGACTACGCTCGAAGCGTCGGTGTGCCCTACACCACCCTGTATATCCTCAACCTGATTTCGACCGTCGACGGCTGCACGCAGAAGACCATCTGCGAAAAAACCTTTCTACCTCGCCAAACCGTCAACACCATCATCACCGGATTCTATAAGAAGCAATGGATCACCCTGCGGGAGCTCCCCGAGGACCGTCGAGTGAAGACCATCCACCTTTCCGAGGCGGGGCGGGCCTACGCCGACCGCATCATTCCGCAAATTCACCAGGCAGAGCTCGACGCCATGAACCGTCTTTCCGACGAGCAGCGCGCCGGCTTGCTGGAAGGCATCCGCATCTATCTCAGCGCATTCCGTACAACCATGCTGCCCGGCGAAAAGAGGTGACCGGCAGACCCGGGCATTTTTTGACTCAGTTTTGTCCTATTTTAGTACAGTACGAGAAATGGCCTTTTATGGAGGCAAGCTCGTCGCACCACGACAGGAGACATCCATGACCAAAACCATCTTGGTACTAACCGGCAGCCCGCGAAAGCGGGGAAACACCAACCGGCTGGCGGAGGAATTCGTCCGCGGCGCGCAGGACGCCGGGCACCGCGTGGAGACAATCGATGTGACCGCGCTTACGGTGCACGGTTGCTTGGGCTGCGGAGCGTGCCAGCGCAACGGCGGGACCTGCGTGCAGCACGACGACATGGACAGCATCTATGAGCAGTGGCTGGCGGCCGACGCCGTGGTGCTGGCTTCCCCGGTCTACTTCTACACCTGGACCTCCCAGATGAAAGCGGTTTTGGACCGCACTTTCGCCATCGAGCAGCGCGTGCAAGACACCACGTTTTGCCTTATCGCGGCCGGAGCGGCGCCCGAAGAGCGCTATATGCAGCATATGCTGGAGAGCTTCCGGAGCTATGTAGGCTGCTTCCGCGCTGGCGGCAACGCGGAGGGAGGTCACGTGTTCGGGCTCGGCGTCAACGCCCCGGGCGACGTGGATGGCTCCGATGCGACCCGGCAGGCCTACCAGCTTGGGTACGGGATGTCGTAGCAACAGGGTGCCCGGCCTTACGGACCGAAGCAAGTTTTCACAACGCCAATCCCCCCGTCACCCCAACACACCTGCACGGCATCCGAGAGGACAAGCCAGCATGAACGACTTCATCTACCACAACCCCGTCAAGATGTTCTTCGGCGAAACGCACACCGAAGCCGTCATAAGCCAGATCAAGCAATACGGCAGCAAGGTGCTGCCCATCTTGGGAGGAGAGAGCTTCGTGCGCAACGGCAACTACGCCCGCCTGACGCGCGCCATGGACCAAGCCGGCGTGGAGCGCCACGAGCTGAGTGGCAATCGCGCGCCGCTCCTCTCGACCGTTCGAGACGGTATCGAGCTGTGCCGCAGCCAGCATATCGATTGCGTGCTCGGCATCGGAGGCGGTTGCTGCATGGACATCGCCAAAACGATCGCGTTCGGGGCCAAGCAGCCCGCAGACATCTGGGATTACCTGACGGGCCAGGTGCAGCCGGAAACCGGCGACCATCTCCCCGTCGGCACCATCCCCACCTTCCCCTCCTCGGGGTCGGACATGAACGGCTCGACGCAGATCACCCATGACGAAACGGGTGAACAGGCCGGCCTGTCCGGGGTCTTCCCGAACTTCGCCTGGCTGAATCCGTCCTACGTTGCATCGCTGCCCCTCAGCAGCTTCATCGAGGGCCAGCTGACGGCGTTCGTCCAGGTTTCCATCGCCTATCTGGGGCTGGAGCGGTCGCATGTGGCGGAGCGCATGGCGCTCAGCTTGATGGACCTGCTGCGGGAAGGCTTGCGGAGGCTGATGGCGGAGCCGGCATCCCCGCGCGCACGCGCCGACCTGATGCTTGCCAGCGCGCTCAACGTCAACGGCCTCACGTCGCTGGGCAAAAGCGGCGACTGGAGCCTCTATCCGCTACAGACAATTGCCCAGCGCGCCTGCGGCGTGGGCTACAAACACGCGATCACGGTGCTGTTCCCCTACTGGCTGAAGCAGTGCTTCAGCGGGCAGCAGGTCTTCAAGGATTATTTCGAGCAGGCCTTCGGCATCGACCCGACCGGCAAGGGCGACGAGCAGGTGCTCGAAGAGGGGCTACGCGCGCTGTTCGACCTTTATCGCGAGTTCGGATTTCCCACGTCCTTTTCCCAGGTCGCCAAGCAGGGCGAGCGCACCGATGCGCCGCAGACGGCGATGCCGGACGGCGGTACGGTGCAGGCGGCGGGACCGCTGGATGCCGATGCGCTGCGGACGGAGGGGCAGGCGGCGGCACTGGATGCCGACATACCGCGGGCGGTGACGCCGGAGGCCGATGCGCAACAGATGGCGGGGCCGGGTGCCGATGAGCTGCGGGCGGCGGTCCTGAGCATTGGCGACGTTCCCTCCATGTATACGACCTTCACGGCAGAGAAGACCGTGACAATGTTGCGCGAGGCAATCGACGGCATGTAGGGGCATGACAAGTCGCGACGAGATGGGGTCAGCACGGGTGGAAGGGTCGCACCCGGGGCGCGCCGACAGCCTGAGCCGGTGAACAGCCCAGCATGGCCGAAGGGCGCGATCGGGCGTTCAACCCAACCCTCCAGACGACCTTCTGGGTTCGGTTTTCGGCCATCGGCGCGGGCCTCCGGGTGCGGATTTTTGCCGTCAGCACAGTCCGGGTGCGAATCGTGTCCATCGCCCGGTTTCCGGAGCCCGAGTCCTGGACGTTGGCATATCCCGGGTTCGGTTTTCGGCCGTCGATGCGTTCCGGGTGCGGGTTTCGGCCGTCGATATAATCCGGGTTCGGCTTTTGGCCATCGGCGCGTTCCGGGTGCGGATTTCGGCCATCCGGGGCCGATTTTCACGCCTGAATGGACGAAAGCCGAACCCGGGATTCCCAGGCGACCAAAACGCGAACCCGGGATTTTGTGGAATGACCAACGCGTGGACCAAAGCTCGTGCCAAGTAATCGGAATGCGAGCCCGAACTCCCGCAGACGGTCAAGGCACGGATTCGAGCCGCTGCAAGCGGCCGAAGCACAAGCCCGCGTTCCCGTGGAACGACCGACGCATGGACCGAAGCTCGTGCACACTAACCAGAGCGCGAACCCGATTCTCTCCCCGAACCTTTTCCTGAACCCCTCCCCGGTCCTCTCCCCGAACCTCTCCTCAAGCTTCTCCAAACAGCCGGAAAACGAGTTCGCGCCGAGCAAGCGGTGCCATCCGAACCTAGACCTCGCCCGCAGACAGCCCCGCCGCTCGACCTACGCCGTAAGCGCCCGAAGGGGAATCACGTACACGCCTTCCGGCGTTCTGCGCGCATAGCGCGAGTTTCCAGTCAGGACCGCAAGGAACTCGGGTTCGCGAGCACGTGCATGCTCGTTCGCGCACAGCTTGTTCTTGAGACGCAGCAAGCCGTCCACTGCGCCCTGAACCTTGTCTTCACTCACCTTGAACTCAAATGCAGCCCAGCGCCCGTCGGCCAACTCGACGATGGCATCCGCCTCGAGACCGGAATCATCGCGATAATAACGGACCGGCTCAAAACCAATATCGGGCAGCGCGCGAGCATAGACCACCAAATCCCTCATGCAAAGCGATTCGAACAGTAAGCCAAAGGTCTGACAGTCGTGCAACAGCGCATCGAAGTTCATGCCGAGCTGCGCCGCCGCCAGGGACGGATCGGACAGATAGCGCTTCGGCTTTGTTGCAAGCCGTTTGCGCGAGCGCATGGGCGGCACCCATCCGGGCACCTCCTCAACAAGATAGGCAGATTTTAGAAAAGCAAGGTACGCGCTCACCGTTCGGCTATCAAGCAGCGCGACCGGGTCATCTTCCTCGCCATACATGTCTTGCATGATAGTCCCATATGTTGCCGCCTGACCAAGGTTACGCGCCAGTGACGCAACCATTCTGGCAGCAATCTCCCCGCTCTTCCTTGCCCTGGGTGCGCTCTCGGAATAGAAGATACGCAGATACTCCCTCGCAAGGACCTGGGCGTCGGGCACCTGCATGCCTATCGCCTCCGGCCATCCCCCTCGGCAGCACAGCTCAATGAGCCGCACGGTATCGTCAGGAGCTATGCAGGGCTCAAATGCTCCTGCGAACAAACCGGCCAGTGATACGGCGCCTGTTGAATCCCCGCTCTCAAACAATGACATAGGGTACATGCGGATGCGCCCGATGCGGCCAGCTCCACTATGGCTCGGCGCGCCCGAGGGCTCGTCATCCCGCGACACCGGTGTCGACGAACCCGTAAGTATCCAACCTCCTCGGAGCCCGCGCTCGCGGTCGACGCTCCGACGCACGGCGTCCCAGATGCGTGGGGCAAGCTGCCACTCGTCGATGACATGTGGACGGTCGCCAAGCGTCATTAAGAAGGGGTCTGCCTGGGCCTGCGCAAGATCCTCGTCCACGTAGCTCACGCTCGCGCCGTGCTCAAGCGAGGTCCATGTTTTGCCGCACCATTTGGTGCCCGCGATTTCCACCGCGCCGAAGATCTTGAGATATCGCTCGACTTGCGCATCAACGATACGAGGACGATATCCTTGCGGCTTACCGCTTGATTCCGCCATCTATAGCTCCCTTCGACATCACCATCATAGATGATGATGTATGTTTTCCGAAAGACTCAATGTAGTTTTTCCGAATATGTTGATGCATGTCTTCCGAACATATCAGCAGAAAGAGGGGCATACGGCTCATGTAAGGTGCAAGGTGTCATACCGTGCGCCTGAAGACACTCAGCGTGAGCGGGGCGAGAACACGCCGGACGAGACGGAGCCCCTGGTTGCTGTATTCCAAGCGCCGCGCCTTCGGGGCCGCATCCCGTTCGACAGCACGCGTCGGGTTCGGGTTTTGTCCATCGATGCGTCCCGGGTGCGAGTTTCGTCCATTTGAGGCGTTCCGGGTTCGGATTTCGGCCGTCGATATAATCCGGGTTCGGTTTTCGGCCATCGGCGCGTTCCGGGTTCGGCTTTTGGCCATCTGAGGTCGATTTTCACGCCTGAATGGACGAAAGCCGAACCCGAGATTCCCAGACGACCAAAACGCGAACCCGTGCTCTTGCGGACAGCAAGGACACACGGGCCCATGCCCTCACAGACGACCAAGGGTGCATGAACCCGGACCTTGCGGACGGCAAAGACACATGGGTCCATGCCCTCGCGAACGACAAGGGCATGGATGCGAGGGGCTGTACTGCTCGCCGGCGCGCGAGCCGCGCTTCTACGAACGACCAGGATGCGGGGCATCTTGGCAACGGCCCTCTTTGACGTCACAACCTGCGCAGTCGTCGGCCTCTCGCCAGCGGGCTTCTGCGCAGTCGTCGGCCTCTCGCCAGCGGCCTTCTATGCAGTCGTCGGCTACTTGCCAGCAGCCTTCTTCCCGACCGTTCCCTTCGCCGCCGAGCTCTTCCCAGCCGCAGCCTTCCCGGCCGAGCTCTTCCCAGCCGCGCCCTTCGCCGCAGCCGCAGCCTTCCCAGCCGCGCCCTTCGCCGCAGCCGCAGCCTTCCCAGCTGCAGCCTTCTTCCCCGCGGCGCTCTTCGCGCCCTTCTTGGCCGCAGCCGAGGTCTTCTTCCCCGCAGCCGGGGTCTTCTTCGCAGAGCCCGCCTTGCCGCGGGCAGGCTTCTTCTCCTTGCCCGGGCAATCCATGTTCACGCAGATGCGCCACGGACCGCGCGCCGTCTCGACCACCACCACGGGCGCGCCGCAGTGCTCGCACACCTCGCCGGTGGCGGAAAGCTTGCCACGGGCGGGCAGCGGATAGCTCACGCCGCACTCGTCGTAGTTCTCGCAGCGGATAAACCGCTTGCCGCTCTTCTCGCTCTTATGCGCGATCAGGTCGCCATGGCGCCCGGCCTCGGCGCACACCGGGCACTCGCCCACCTTGAGATCGGGCTCGTAGTTGGTGGGGCACGTAGGGTTCACGCACTGCTCGTAGGCCTTCTGGCGGAACGGCTGGCACTTGATACGCGGCGCCCCGCACTCCGGGCACACGGCGGCCTCACCCTCCAGCGGACTCACCTTCACGCCGCTCGGCACCGGATAGGTCACGTCGCACTCCGGCCATCCCATGCACCCGATGAAGCTGCCGCGCGTCTTGGCGCTCGTCTTCATCACCAGGTCCTTGCCGCACTTGGGGCACGCGCCCACGCGCGCGTCGGCGGTCACGGCATCGGAGATGGCCTCTCCCAAATCGTCCTTGTGCTCGATCAGCGCGTCCAGCATGCCGGCGAGCAGCGCCCGCGAATGCTCGACCACATGGCCCTGCGTGTCCTTGCCCTCAGCCACCTTCGTCATATCCTCGTCGAGCTCGGCGGTCATCTCGGGCGTGGTGATGCGCGGCGCAAACTGCGACAGCGCATCCACGATCGCCATGCCGAGCTGACTGGGCTCGATGGGGTCGTTCTTGAGATAGCGCACGGTGTAGAGGCGCTCGATGATGCTCGCGCGCGTGGACTTGGTGCCCAGACCGCGCTTCTCCATCTCCTGCACCAGCTTGCCCTGCGAGTAGCGCGCCGGTGGCTCGGTCTGCTTGGCCTCCAGCTTGATGTCGCGCACCGCCACCGCATCGCCCTCGGCCAGCGCGGGCAGCTGCTCGTCGCGCTTGAGACCGTATGGATAGGCCTCGCGGAAACCCGCCTCCACCAGCACGTCGCCGCTCGCGGCGAACGGCTCGCCCGCCACGTCGATCACCAGCTTGGTGTTCTCGATGGTGGCCGGCCCCATGAGCGTGGCCAGGAAGCGCCGCGCGATGAGGTTGTAGAGCTTGAGCTGGCCGCCGTCGAGCGTGGAGGGGTCGCCCTGGCCGGTGGGATGGATGGGCGGGTGGTCGGTGGTCTCCACCTTGCCGCGCGTAGGCGTGAGCGGTCCCGCCAGGATCTTCTTGCACACGGGCGCGAGCGCCGGGGTGCCTGCAGCCAGGCCCTGCACGATGCCGGCAATGTCGAGGCTGCGCGGGTAGACGGTGTTGTCCACACGCGGGTACGAGATCAGGCCGCTCATATAGAGGGACTCGGCGATGCGCATGGTGCGCGCCGGGCTGATGCCCTCGGACGCGGCCGCCGCCTGCAGAGCCGTGGTGTTGAACGGCACCGGGGGCTGCTGCTTGCGGCTGCGCTTGGCCACCGAGGAAACGGTGCCGGTGGTGGCACCCTTCACATGGGCAAACGCCGCCTCAGCCGCCGCCTTGTCCGTGAAGCGGGCCGTGGTGTGGGCGATCTTGAACTCCTGCGCGCTCGCCTCGCCCATGCCGCGGATCTGCCAGTAGTCCTCGGGCACGAACGCCATGCGCTCGCGCTCGCGCTCCACCACCAGCGCCAACGTGGGTGTTTGCACGCGACCGGCGGAGCGCACGTTGCCGAAGCCGCCGAACTTGGCGAGCGTGAGGTAGCGCGTGAGCACCGCACCCCAGATCAGGTCGATATACTGACGACTCTCGCCGGCGTCGGCCAAGTCCTGGTCGAGCTTGACGAGGTTGGCGAACGCCTCGGTCACCTCGCCTTTGATGAGCGCCGAGTAGCGGGCGCGCGATGCCGGCAGCTCCGGGGCAACCTCGCGCACCATGTTCAGGGCGTCCGAGCCGATCAGCTCGCCCTCGCGGTCGAAGTCGGTGGCGATGATGACCTCGTCGGCCTTCTTCGCCAGGTTCTTGAGCACGCGGATAATCTCTTTTTCCGCCGGCGTCTTCACGATGGGAGCCCAGGTGAGGTACGGCAGACTCTCGACCTTCCAGCCCTTGATGGAGATACCGTTGGCGAGATAGGGCTTGCGTTTGGTGTCATACGGCGGACGCGCCAGCCCCTCGGGCACCTCGGCCGGCAGGACCTCGCCCTCCTCGCTCAGGCTGTACCAGCCCATCTTCTTGTCGAACAGCACCTCGTCGGGGAAGTCGGGGGCCAGGATGTGGCCGGCCAGACCCATGGACACCCAGTCCTCGCCGCCCACCGTGAAGCGGTAGACCTGCGTGTTGTACACCTTGTCGGCACGGGGCTTGCCGGCGTCGGATAGCAGCTGTGCAATCTTCTGCGCGGCGATATTCTTCTCAGCGACAACCAGCTTCACCGATCGGCTCCTTCGTCTGCGTATCATCTGTGCATGTGTCGCTCAGTATACGCGAGACACCCGCCGTTCGCGAAACCGGCACGAAGCGCGGGTGCACGATCTGGGGCTGAAGTGCGCGCTGGCGGAGCGGGTAACGGGGAGCCGCGCTACGCTGCAGAGG
This sequence comes from uncultured Collinsella sp., assembly GCA_902470695.1. Taxonomy (GTDB): domain Bacteria; phylum Actinomycetota; class Coriobacteriia; order Coriobacteriales; family Coriobacteriaceae; genus Collinsella. The sequence goes on along the minus strand of CABRHH010000002.1, from coordinate 38,585 downwards.
GCGGCAACAGGACCCGATGCGCCCCGCCGCAGCATGCCTTCCCCGCAGGACGAGGTGCCCCGCCAGGCGCGGGCGGCCCACGGCACCTCACCGAGCGCAGCCGGCCCGCCGGGTTCAACCGGCCCGCAACTCCCCGCCGGGTTCAACCGCCCTGCTGGGCGCACTCCACCGCCGAGATGCAGCGCTACGCCACACCGACGCCCTTCTCGCGCTCGATCTGGGCGCGCAGCCACGTGCACCAGGCGTCCATGCCCGTGCCATGCCGGGCGCTCACCGAAAAGCGCGGCGCGCGCGGGTTCAGGTCGTCGAGCACCGCGTTGTAGGCCGTAAGGTCGAAATCGAACGCCGAGGCCACGTCGACCTTGTTCAGCAGCAGCGCGCCCGCGTGCTGGAAGATGCCCGGGTACTTGAGCGGCTTGTCGTCGCCCTCGGGCACCGACAAGATCATGATGGAGAGGTTCTCGCCCAGGTCGAAATCGACCGGGCACACCAGGTTGCCCACGTTCTCGATGAAGATGACGTCGATGCTGTCCAGGCCCACGCTGGCATCGAAGGCGTCCACCGCCTGGGAGATCATGTTGCCCTCCAGGTGGCACAGGCCGCCCGTGTTGATTTGGATGGACGGCATGCCCGCCTCCTTGCACGCGCGCGCATCCACATCCGAGGCGATGTCGCCCTCGATAACCGCGCAGGTCAGGCCATGCGCGCGCAGGCGCTCGTTCGTGGCAAGAATGGTGGTGGTCTTTCCCGACCCAGGGCTCGACAGCACGTTGACCACAAAGGTGCCGCTCGCCCGGAACCGTTCGCGCAGCCCAGCCGCCATGCGCTCGTTGCGCGATAGCACCGGCTGCGAAACCTCGATCGTCTGCTCTGCCATGAAGAATCCCCTCTCCCCTTCCGCACATATCACATGGGATGTTGCTCCATGATAGCCCTCCACCTCGACGGCGCGAACGGCACCGGAGACGCGCTCGATACCTGTGGCGGTCCCGCTGCCGAAAGGACCATGCGCCGCAAGGACGGCCGCTCCCCAACAGGCCTCTCGCCGCCGAGCTGGCTGCAGCCGTCGTGGGCACCCGCATCGCGTGCGGCAACCATCCGCTACATAGCGACCCCGGCGCCCGTCTCATCATCGGGCGTCTCGTCGTCGGGCGTCTCGATGTCCAGCGACACGATGTCGAGCTCGCGCCCGTGCTCGAGGCGAGTCTCGGCGCTGCCGCACTGCGGGCACCGCAGGTGGAAGCGATCGTGCTCGAAGGCGTGCCCGCATGCCATGCACACGCTCGCCGGGCGCACCCGCTCGCATCGCAGCTCGGCGCGAGCGGTCAGCGGATCCTCATCGCGCAGAACCTCCCAGGCGAAGTCGAGCGACTCGGGCACGACCTCGCACATGTCGCCGATGCGCACCGAAACGGCAACGACGCGCAGAGCCTGGGCCCTGCGCGCCGAATCAGCTGCAACCTGTAGGATACCCGAGACAATTCCCATCTCGTGCATGGCTGTGCCTATGCCTCCTCGTCCTCGTCGTCGTCATCGCCGAACAGGCCCAGGCGACTCTGGCTGAGGCCCGCCTTGCCGTCGCGCGCCAGGATGACCACGCGCGTGACCGCCAGCGCGATCTCGTAGAGCGACAGCATAGCCGCGTACATGAACATGAGCGTCACCGGCGAGGCGTCGGGCGTGATGGAGGCCGACACCACGAGCATGATGACATAGATGTAGCGCCACGCCGCACGGAAGCTGGCGTAGGGCACGATGTGGAATACGGCCAGGTAGAACACGATCAGCGGCAGCTCGAAGGCCACGCCGAAGCCGATCATGAGCAAGATCTCGATATTGATGTAATCCTGCAGCTCGGGCAGGGCCTCGGCGATCGTCTGCGTCTCCGCGATCATCCATTCGAAACCTGCCGGCACGATCAGGAAATAGCAGAAGATCGCGCCCACGAAGAACAGGACCGTGGCGGTGAGGACCGTGGGCACCACCCATTTGCGCTCGTTGGGCTTGAGGGCCGGCAGGAAGAAGCCGAGGATCTGCCACACGATCATGGGGGTGCACATGACCACCGCCACCTTGATGGCGATGCCGAACTTGATGGAGAAGCCACCAAGCGAGGAGGTGATCACGAAGTCGCGACCGTTGAGGAAGGGCTCGATGGGGTCCTTCAAGATGTCCACGAGCACCGGGGTGGCAAAGTACATGACCACCGTGGCCACGATCACCGACACCACGATGATCGTCAGGCGCCGGCGCAGCTCGCCAAGGTGGTCGAGCAAGGGCATGCGTGCGGGTCCGATGGGCATTATCGGTTGCCCCCTTCCTGGGTGTCATCAGCAGCGGCGTCAGGCTGGCTCACCGTGGTCGCGGTCGCGGCAGTCGCAGAAGCGCCCGCCTCGGATGCGGTGTAGGCGTCATCGGCGGTAGCGGGGACGGCGCCGGTCTCGGAGTCAGTCTCGGCCCCAGCGTCCGTCGCATCCGTCGCAGCAGCATCGGCTTCGTCGGCCGTCATGTCGGCCTCGGCGGCACGGCGCTTGCGGGGTCGGCGTGCGTAGAGGTCGGCGGTTGCAGCCTCGGCTGCCTCCTGTTCGGAGACGGCATCCGGCGCCGGTTGCCCCGCGGCAGGCGCCGCTGCAGCCGCCTCGGAGGTCGCTGCCTGCTCGGGCTGCGGCTCGTTCGTGCCCGCTGCTGCCGCACCCTCGGCCGGCCCGTCTTGCTCGGCTGCCGCCGCGCGCTCCGCGGCCAGGCGGGCTCGACGCTCGGCAAAGGTCTCCGTACGCGCCGGCGCAGCAGCTGCGGTGGGCGCGTCGGCGTCGGCATCGGTGTCCGCGGCAGCCGCGCTCGCCGGCTTCTTGGCCGCTGGCGCCTGCGCGGCCGCGGCCATGGGGTCGACCACCTCGGTCTGGACCACGGCCGTCAGCTTCTCCTGCGTCTCACGGAACTGACGCAGCGCGCGACCGATGGTGCGCCCCATCTGGGGCAGCTTGTCGGGCCCAAACAGCAGAAAGCCGAAGACCAAAATAATCGCCAGCTCTGTCGAGCCAATTCCAAACACGGCGACCTCCCTGATATGTTCACGCCCGAGCCCGCTGATGCGGCGCGCGGATACGCATATATGCAGAACTGCAAAAGTATACCGTCCGGCCGCAGGGCCGCCGGCGGCACCGGCAAGCTTTACGCGCTATTTACGCGGACACGATGCCGATCTCGGTGGCAACGCCTAGCAGCTGAGCCACGCGCTGGACGTTGGGCTGGGCGTTCACGACCTCGAAGCGCTTCCCGTGCTCCTCGGCATGGTGGGCCGCACCCACCAGCACGCCGATACCGGTCGAATCGATGTAGGCGACGTCGGCGAAGTCGAGGCTCACGAGCTCGGTGGGCTGCTCAAGCGCCAGATCGATCGCGTCGCGCAGCTTGGAGGCATTCGAGATGTCGATCTCGCCGCCCACGGCGATGACGTAGCGCTCCGGGTTCGGGGTGGTGTTGATGCTGAGCTCCATAGCGGCCGCTCCCTTTCCTGACTTCATCGCGCATGGGCCCCGCTTGTCGCCCGCGCAGGGTGTGTCGCTCGCCGGCACGCCCGCCGACAGGCGCATGCACGGCTCTGCTGGCAAGTGGCGGCGCACACGGAGCGGGGCTCGGCCATGCGCACAAATACACACATATGGTGCTTATTTTAGCCGCCATACGCAGGTCGGGGCAAAACCGTTACACGATTTGCAGGCTTTCACCATCGCTTCGAGCCATCGGCGCGAGCCATCCTGGCACACGCATCCGCACCGACCATCCGAAACGGCCACCTGAGCAACGGCTCGATCCTCCCGGCGGCGCCGACGCTGGCCAGCAGGTCGGATCGACCGGGCCGACGCCCAAGCAGATAGCACGTATCAACCTGAACAGACGTGACCAGACAGCACGTATCAATCCGAACCGGCAACCGCATCCCAAACGACACCCCAGACAGTCGCGCCGTTCCCCAGCCTGTGCCATGCACCGGCTATGCCGCACGCTCCTCCTGTGCCAGGCGCGCCGACACCAGCTTGACCGCAAGCACGAGCACCTCGAGCGCCTGCCCGAGCTCTTCCACACTCGGATAGCTCGGCGCGATGCGGATATTGGTATCGCGCGGATCATGGCCGCCCGGCCAGGTTGCCCCCGCAGGCGTGAGCGTGACCCCGAGCTCGGCGCACAGCGCACCCACATGTCGGGCCGAGCCAGCCGGGCCGTCGAAACTCACGAAATAGCCGCCACGCGGATGCGTCCAGGTGGCGCACCCGGTGCCGTCCAGCCCCTCGTGCAGCTTTTTCTCCACGACCTCGAAACGCGGGCGCAGGTGCTCAGCGTGCTTGCGCATGTGCTCGCGCACGGCGTCCATGGTGGGCAGAAAGCGTACATGGCGCAGCTGGTTCATCTTGTCGGCGCTGATGAGCCCCGCCTTGAGGTGACACGCCAGCTCGCCGACCACGCGCGGTGAGGCCGCCATGAATCCGACGCCCGCCCCCGGGAAGGTGATCTTGGAGGTGGAGGCAAACGCGATCACGCGGTCTTCGGTCCCCGCCTCGCGCGCCACCTCGAAGATATTCAACAGCTCGTCACCCTCGTCGTACAGGTCATGCACGCAATAGGCGTTGTCCCAGAAGATGCGGAAGTCCTCGGCAGCCGCCGGCATCGCGGCCAGGCGCCGAACCGTCTCGTTGGAATAGGTGATGCCTGTGGGGTTGGAGTACTTGGGCACGCACCAGATACCCTTGATGGCGGGATCGGCCGCCACCAGGCGCTCGACCTCGTCCATATCGGGCCCGGCTGCCGTCATGGCAACCGGCACGTTTTCGATGCCCAAATCGGCAGTGATGCCGAAATGGCGATCGTAGCCGGGCGACGGGCAGAGGAACTTCACCTGCTCGCCGCCATGCGCCGCGGCAAACGCACTCCAGGGGGCGCAGCCGCAGCTGCCCTTGATCCAGTGCATGGCGATGGCGTCGTGCTCGATCAGCAGGCTGGAGGACCCCAGCACCAGCGTCTGCTCGGGCTCGACGCCCAAAAAGGCCCCGGCCAGGGCGCGCGCCGAAGGGATGCCCTCGAAGCAGCCGTAGTTGCTGCAATCCACCGCGCCGTCGTGCAGGTCGGCGGTTGCGTTCAGGATGTCGAGCATGGGGCGCGAGATATCCACCTGCGCGGGAGAGGGCTTGCCGCGTGCCATGTCGAGCGCAAGGCCGCAGGCCTTCACCTGCTCAGCTTGGCGCTCGAGCTCCGCGATCGCCTGCGCAAGCGCGACGTCGTCCATCTTTTGGTAGATTGTTTGCATTGCCGGTCCCTCTTCCCAAGCCGGGGCGCACCTCGCCCACCGTTCTGGGCACCAGTATAGGCGCTCAACACGGACCGAAAGGACTCCGTAGGTGCCGAATCATGACGGCGATATGAACGAACCCATCACAAAAGCGTCACAACAACTGGTATCTTTCTTATGATACACGTAAGAAATCGATTGCAGTTTTTGTGAGACTACCTCATTTACCTGCGATTTCATGATTGTGGCAATATCTCGTAAGAGTTTCTTCAGCAACATTGGCCCGCTTTCGGGCAATAATGGTTGCAGCGCACGGGAATTGCAGCGACACCCGGCGCTAGTACCGGTGGACGAACGAGGAGGCCGCGCATGCATTCTTCCAAAGACGCAGCTTGCACGTGGTCACCACGTCAGCAATCTCAACGTGCGAACCATTTCTCCTTCCCCCCAACACAGAGATTTGGCCTCCTCGGCTCCACCCCCACCTCCAAGCGTTCCAGCAATCAGCGCAAGAACCTTGAGCGCTCGTATCGCAAACTGCTCGATGCGCTCAACATGCCAGCCTTGCAACACGCGATTGCCTAAACGCGCAGTTCCAACATATGCGACTCAGCCGGACGGGCCCCACGGGGCCCGTCCGGCTTTTGCGATGCTGCGACGCACCGCCATGGCAGCAGCGATGCGACTATCGCGCGACCACAGGCCCCGATGATCCGCTGCTGCAAAACCGAGGTTTTGCGAAATGCATTCTCCCGGTGCCATATTACGACCGTTTCCAGCCGAATGCGACCTGCGGTTTTATTGATGCTGGACGGCGTGGGAGATGCTCTTAGCATGGTGACATTTCGCAAAACCTCGATTTTGCAGCAAAGCCATCCGCCACAACCGTCCCGCACGTACTTATGCGCGCCTACGGGCAACAGCCAACGCGGCAGCAGAGACTCCGGCCGTCAGCGCGCCGGCAACGGCCAGCCAAACGGTCCACGTAGGGCTATCGTCCTCGACATCCGTGTATGCAATATCGGGCATCCTGTTGACCACCTGCACAGAGTTGGGCTCCCCGCTCGGCGCGTACGCAACGCGGGCCGCATCCACATCGGCAGCGGCAAGCGCAAGTCCCGTACCCGCCGCACCCTCGGCAACGCCGCCCGCGGCAACCGACCCGTCCTTGGCAAGCGTCTTCACCGCAGCGGATGCAACATAGCCCGTGACGCCGTCCTCGGTAAGGTCGTAGGTGGTGCCCACCGGCAGGTTATCCAGCACGATACGCTGATTATGAGCAAGCGTAAACGACCCCGCCACACCGGGCGTGAACGAATACCGCGTAGCCGTAGCAGAGCCGTCTGCATCGTAGAGCGTTGCCTGGTAGCCCTGAGCTGCAGGCGCAAGACCCTCGGGCAGATGCAAGGTGAGATGGAACGTAAACGCCTTGGCCGGATCGGCAAAATCCCCCGTTACGGCCTTGCCGATCGCAAGCGATGAGCTTCTGAGCGCATTGTCGAACACCACCTCATAGGACTGCCCCGCGCCTGCGGGCCTCGTCCATGCCGGAGCGCCCGAGGTGGCGATCTTGCCCAAACCGCTGCGCTCCGTGACGGTGCAGGCATAGGGCTCCGTTGGATCCGAAGACAGACCGGCCTGACCATCCATCTCCGCGATCGTGATCTGGTTCAGCGAGGAGCCGTCGAACTCGTTCGGAATGTTGTCGAAGAGCACATAGTCACCGTCGGCAAGCGTGAAGGTCGAATCGCTTGTCTCGTGTCCTGCGGGATAGGCGGTAACCAGTGAGTCGATCTCGGCCCCATCCTTCGAGAACACTTTGCCCCTGAATCCCTGCGTGGACGACGTCGCCTTGAAGGTGAAGCGCCTCGCAACGTCGGAGCCATCCCCCGCCGTCACCCGCTTCGTCGCCTTCACGCTCGTGTAGCTGTTCCAGATGATGGCGGCCGGGTAGGGAGACGACTGGTTGAGCTTGCTCTTCCAAGTCTCATAGGAGGCCGTGCCACGCAGCTCGCCATGGAGGTCGTTCACGAACGTATTGAGGTTCGCGAGCTTGGAGGCATCGCCGCCCCCGGCGTAGGCAAAGGGCGTGCCGGCACCGTTGCGGTCCTCATACGAACCGAGGACATCGCCGGAGTACTGCGCCCACACGTGCACGTCGCTGTTCGGATCCATATCGCCCGTAACATTGATGTAGAGGGTCGTGAACGCAGCCGAGGTATCCGAGCTCAAGTTGAGGTTGCGCGGCCCGCTAGCGTGCGGGGAGCTGTTGTCCTTCACGATGCACAGCCCGTCCATGCTGATGGACGTATGCTGGCCCTTCGACGTGTTGAAGGCTATAGCGCCACCCGCATTGCGGAACGAAGAGTTCGTCGAGCATCCGGTGACGGTGATGCCGTGGATCTTGAGGGCGCCGCCGATACAATAAATACCTCCGGCTGCAGCAGACACATTTTTCGTATCGGTATTGCCCACGCAGTCCAGAATCCTGCCCCCCTCGATGGTGAGGGTGGTGTCCCCGGTTGTTCCGGGCTTATCGTTCGACATGAAGATGCCGCCACCGCCCTGGTTTGAAAGCGAGGTGCTGTCGTTGTCGCCGAGCGTAGAGCAGCCCTTGATCGTGCCCGCAAACGAGCCGACAGCTCCCTCGCTAACCGCAAGACCGCCGGTAGGGCCGTAGCAGTCGCTGATCACGACGTCGGATCCAATCTTGAAGCCGCCGCCGAACACGCCGACACCGCCCGCGATCTCGTGCACCGCCCCGCCGAACATCTTCACGTGCTCGATCAGCGTCGTTCCAGACAGCTCCAGGTAGTGGCTATCCGTTTCCTTGTTGCCGCTGGTCCCCGCATACGAGGTGATCAGGCCGTAGATGCGGTTGTTGTTGGAGTCGCATCGGGAGTTGAAACCCGTAAACGTGACGTCATTCACGATGCAGCGGCCCTCGTTCTTGATGACCGCCTGCTTGACCGCTCCCGACTTCCTCATCTCGGCAGCGGTACCAGCAGCCCCTCCGTCGAACACGAGGCCGTTTGCCGCGGCGCCGTCCGAGCCGTTGGTGCCGTCGAGCGTGAGCTGCCCGCCACTCTCGACCTTGAAGATGCAGTAGGCGTCGTTCTGCGTATTGCCGCCCCCGCTCGTTTGCGCGGTATGGGGGAAGGAGAAGGTGCACGTTGCGTTGGCGAACTCACTCGTAGAAGAGGTGGTGATGCGAACATACTTGTTCTGGGGAATCGTGTAGGTGTAGAACGTCGTCGATTCCCTAATCTCGTAGTGATCGACCAGCATCTCGATGGTCTTCTCCTGCTGGTTCGCCTCGATATCGTCGAGGGCCGCCTGCAGCGAGCTGTAGTTCTTCCAGCCACCCGCCGCCTGCTGCGCGGACCCGGTTTCCCAGTTGATGCGGCACATACCCGCCCACACGACATCCTGGCCGTCCAACGCAGTGACGGCGTTGCCACCGTCGGCGCGGAACAGCTGCGCCTGCGCCATCGTGGCATAATCTTCCACGTCGTACGTCGCCACCTTCTTGGCGGGTTTATATGCTTCGCTGCCGCCATCGTGAATATTGATGTGCGAGGACGCATCGAGCTCCCTCCTCACCGTGATGGCGATCCTAGCCGACAGGTTCGCGTCCATGCCGCCGACGCCCTCGTTGTCGTAAATCTTGACCGTTCCCTCGAGAGTCAGGCGGGAAGGATGGCCGGCGTCCACCGAGGCGATGGCGCAATCCGTTGCAGCGGCCGCCGCGCTGGTCGAGGTCTGCGACACCTTGTTACCCGTGATCGTGTTTTCGCCACTGAACCACAACTCGTGACCACCATCCATGGCGATCGCGCTGCCCGCCGTCGCGGCCGTGTTATTCGTGATGGTGCCATCCCGCAGATCGGATACTTGCTGTCCAGCCAGGTAGATGGCGCCCCCGCTCTCTGCCGAGCACCCTTGAATGGAGGCGCCTTCAACCCTTAGCATGCCCCCGCACCAAACGGCACCGCCTCGAGATGAGGCCGTGCAGTTGCTAATAGAAGCATGTCCCAGAAGACCAACATCCCCGGGCCCCGACGCAAGATAGACCGCACCGCCCTCTTCGGCTGAGCAGTCCGTGATGCGCATATCGGCCACCCCTATGTCGGTGAAAACACTATTATAAATAGCGCCTCCTCGAGCAGAGGTGCACCCCGTAATGGCCCCGCCGTGGAAACCTGCCCCGCAGTAATCCTCATTGTAAACAGCGCCGCCTGCCTCTTCGGACGCACAATTCGCGATGACTCCACCCTCAAAACCAAGGCCTGTGCCCCCACCGTCGTTAAAAATAGCTCCGCCCCGCGTAGCGCGACAGTCGCTGATGGTGCCCCCTTCGATTCTAAGCTCACCTGAGTTATAGATGGCACCGCCCTGGAGATTCGTCGTGAACTTCGCGAACCCGGAAATGGTGCCGCCAAGCATGCCCATATGGCCCCCGGTCCCAATGTAGATCGCCCCGCCGCGCACAGGGGCAGAGCCGTTGCCGCCGATCGCATAGGTCGCATCGGCACGCAGAGACGAGCCGTCAAGCATCGTAAGGCTGCCGTCCCTCCCTACGCGCACCGGGCAGGTGAGCCCGTCACCATCGGCTAAGGGGCAGTCCATGATATTCAGATTGGCATACAGCACCGACGCATCCTTGCTCAGCACCATCTCGCCGCCATCGAGGGTAAACAGGGGAGCTGTGCGCTTATGCCACAGAACGCCGTCGTACTTCGTTGCAAATACGATGTTCTCGAGCGCGAGCTTCTTCGCGCCCTGCGTGTATGCGAAATCGAAGCGCACGTCCACCGTGCGCGTGGCGCCCGCACTTGCGATTGTCAGGTTTTTGTCACAGCGAACAGCCCTCCTGCCCGCATCCAAGTTATCGGACACCACGTAGATGGTATCGCCATCCTGCGCGGCATCGACGGCATCGGCAAGCGAGGTATACCGCGTGTCCGGAGCGCTGCCGAGAAAGCACCCGCTCGTCACCGACGAGCTCGGTGGAGCAGCGACCGCCGAGGCCGCATGCGGCGACGGCGTACCCTGGTCTGGATCGGCCGCGGCGGCGCGGGAAACGGGCAGGGCTTCGCCGGATGCAGAAGCATCGGAGCGAGGCGTGGCGGCGGCATCGGAATCATCCGACCCGCTGGCGCGGACACCGCCAGCGAGAGAGGCGCCGTTCTGCGCCGCTGCGCCAGCAGAATCCTGCGCGGCATTGTCGGCGGACGACTTGCCTGCGGCCTCCTCATTCACCGCCCCGTCCGCCACAGCAAACGGACGATCAATCGTATCGACCGATGCGGCGAACGCCACCGACGCAGCGGGCATCACGTGCGAAAGCGCGAGCGATGCAGACAGGACGCCGGCAAGAAATGCTCGCGCCCAACGGTTGTTCTTCCTACTGCTCATCGTCGCTCATTCCCTTTCCCGCTGCAGACTCCGCCCGCTGACCGGACAGCGCCCGGCCCGCCGCAATCGAACACGTACCCACCACGGCGATTAGCACGGCGGCGCCCATGATCAGGTACGACATATCGCCCGTCTTGGGAAGCGCCGACGCGATCGCGCCGATGATTCCCGAAGGCTTTTGAGGAGCAGGCGCAGGCGGTTGATAGAAGACCGTCCAGCCCGGATCGGCCTTCTTCACACCGCCCTCGTAGACAAGTAGCGATGCCGCACCCTCGGCATCAACGTGGATTCGCACATCGTAAACGGTATCGTCAGGCGCATAAGCCGCGTCAAGGCCCTTCGGCACCACCTGATGCATCCAGTACCAATAGTCACCGGCACTCTCAGGAGCGACAAGCGATACGCTCGTCGTATCGTCACCGGTCATGGACCAGCTATACGCATCGCCCTGCGCACCCTCAGGAAGCGGGGCGCCCTCCGACACACGTTCAAGGCGGTACCCCCACGTTTGCCGCAAGCCGCTCTCACCGGCCGGGTACTCGAGCCGCTGCTGCACCTTGACAGCAAGCGTGCCCGACTCCGCCGCATAGGCCGGGCGCGCCGGCGTAAACAGAACCATCCAGGATAGCGCCGAGCACAGCAGCACCGCGGCAGCCACCCGAACCCATCGAGCCTGTCCTTGCATTGCCTTTTCCATATCCTGCCCTCGTCTCCGTCTCTAGTCGTTCCGCGTTCCCGCTTCGCCCCCATGCGCCATATGGCGCCCGGAAGCCCTTGTGCGCGACGCCACCCGCGCGCGTCGCTGACGCCGCGCAGCCAGGCGGCGCAGCATCAGCCCCAGCAGCAGTGCCAGCAGGGCAAGCAGCGCTGCCCATCCCAGCCAGGGGAAGTCGAGCCACCCCTCGGGGATGTCGACGCCTGCGCCCAGCTCTACCGGCTCGGTGAAGGTGTTCGCATGCACTGTGCGCTCAACTGCCGCCACCACAATGGAGCGCGCGTTGGTGCTCGCATCCGAGCACGTGGAGAGCAGCACGATCCGTTCTCCGCCCGCCGCGCCCGCATCCAGCGCGCGCTTATTGGTCGCCTGCGCAAGAAGATGCGCAAGGTAGGCTTGCTGCTCTGCAGCACCTTCAACGCCCGGGCGGTAAATCGTGCCGTCGTAAGCGTCTGCGTGGATGAACGCCACGATGCGCAGACCGAACGTCGTGCCAGCATCGGGGCCTTTGCCCACGTACAGGGAACCGTATTCCCGCGCGTTGAAGTACTCCGCGTCCGCGAAGTTGCCTATCTCGCCAAACATCGCATCGTGGTCCATATGGTGACCGTAGATGATGGTGTTGAAATCCGTGAAATCCGCCGCGTTGCGCGCGTCGAGGAAAATCGAACCCGACAGGGAGTACGAGCCCGAAGCGTCCTTATTCAGGTACTCGGAATCGTTGCCCCCCTGCACCATCGGATAGCTGATATGCGTCCCGTAGATATCGAGCCACCCCACCACATCGGGGTTGATCGCAACCAGCTCATCGTAGCTGCCGTGATCATCCTTCTCCGGAACGTAGGCCTGCCATCGGGTTGCGTCGGCCGCACGGTAGACGGCGTTGGCATCCCAGATGGCATAGAGGCCGATTATGAGCATCAAGAAGAGTGCGGCGAACACGACTGCGCCAAAGAGCCTCGAAGCTCCGTTGACCAGCGCCCGCGCCACCCGCTCCCCCGCGCGGGGCGGGGGAGCGGCCTGCAGAATCGCCGCGCTATGTTGCCGCGCTCTCACGATGCTCCGCCGGAGACGCTAGGCGCTCATGCCGTTGCGGCGACGCGAGACGATCCACGCCGCGGCACCCGCCACGGGGACGAGGACCATCACGGCGTAGGGCAGCACGCTGATGGCGATGCCGGTGGGGCTCACCTCGGCAAACGTGTTGGTCACGTCGCTGGTGTTCACGCCCTTGCTCGTGGCGCCGGCGGCCGCCTGCACACCATTGCCCTCGGCGATGGCAGCTTGGCCGTCGGCAGCCTTGCTCGCATCGACCGGAGTGCCGCCGCCCATGACGGTCTTAGCGGCGGCCGTGTAGTTCGCCGCGCCGTCCTCGACAAGCACGTAGGTGGTACCGTCGACCATGCCGTCGTCGAACTTCAGATACTGACCGTGCGTCAGGGTGAAGTCGGCGGTCTGACCATAGGTGAAGGTGATCTCGTTGCCAACCTGCTGGTTCTTCGCGTCGTAGATCTTGGCCACAACGGTCGTAGCAGCAGCATTTGCGGGCTTCGTGAGCGTCAGGTGGAACTGGAACGCACGGGTCTTATCGCCCAGGTCGCCGCCGACGGTCTTGGAGATCTTCAGGTTATTGGTGCCGTCGATAACACCCGCCACCATCACGTTGTTGAAGATGAAGCCCGACTTGTGGCTATCGGGATCGTTCGGATTGACCGGCTTGTCCGGCTCGTTGGGGTCCACCGGGTTGGGGTCGACCTTGGTCTTGTCGGCCGGAGCCGCACCCGCGTCGTCCTTGGTCTTCTCAACCGTGATGACGTTCTTGCCGTCGTTTTTGTGATAGATCCTGAGCACGTAGGAGGCCTGGGACATGGTGACATCGGCAACCGTGCCCGTCTCGGTAACGGTCCAGGCATACAGGCCCGCGTGCGGGAAGGTGATGTTCGAGATGTCGATCACAAGGTTCTGCGTCAGCGTTGCGGTGGTACCGTCCGTCTCCTTGAACAGGTTGTTCCCATCCGCCGTGCCGATCGTGATCTTCGCATCGTTGATGGTGGGCGTCTCGGCAACACCCGCCGCACCCGCCTCGGTGAGCATGGTCTTCTCAAAATGGAAGGTGAACTCCTGGGCAGCTGGCAGCGTGGCGTCGGCGCCCTTGAGCGTCTTGGTGAGTGTCACCGTATTGTCCCCCGAGATGGGGACGACCGGATCCGCCAGCGCGGGCGCGGCGGCGCCGAACACCGTCGTAGCTGCGAGCGCGCACGCTGCAACAAACGCTGCCGCTCCGCGCTTCGCCTGTTCCGTTATCTTCATATGCAGACCTCTCTTTCTGCCTCGCGAGCCTCCCGTTGATGCTCGCTCTGGTATGTCTGACGCCTGTCAAGCAGACGCTGTGACCATATGTCGACCGCCGGGCACCGCCCCGCGATCAAACACCGCGCGTTCGCAGGACGGCGAGCACCTTGCCTTCGGAGCTCGCCACGTCCACGCACCCGAAGGTGCGGCTGTCGATAGCCTGCTCCCGGTTGTCGCCGAGCACGAATATCTGACCTTTTCCAACCGTTAGGGGGAACGTGACGCCGCCGGCCACCTGCGTGGTGGCGCCGTAAACACCTGACTCCTGCTGCACCGACCCGTTGACCACCAGGCCGTCCGCCGTGATGTCAACCTTGTCACCCTCCCGGGCCACAACCCGCGCCGCCATGCGCTGGTCCTTGTAGGTAAACGCGGCAACGTCGTGGAGATGGAAGTTCTTGTCGAGGCGATAGTCCAGCACCATGTCACCGTCCTTCATGTTCGGTGACATCGAGATATCGCCGCACCGGTAGGCTCCGAATACAAAGGAGAACAGGGCCACGAACAAGGCGGCAAAGAGCGCCACCTTGAAGAGCAGCGAGGCAATATCCGCCGCAAGCGGCCGCTGCTGGCGCGGCGCCATGCTGTTGCTCTTTTCGCTCGCCCTATACATCGAAAACGTCCCTTTGCGCCCACTTGAACATCCATACGGTGTTGTTTGCTAAGATACTCGCCCCCCCCCCGCTCTCGCGCAGGTATTAATAGCATTTTAGTTGCATTTTTCTACTCACTTTTTTATACCGGGCTAAGATGCGCGCGAATTCACGCCCTCGGCGTGCAACTCAGGCGCGCTGTCATGCATCTCAGGCAACGCGCAGCGCACAGCCGGGACTCGCCCCGTATCATGGGTGCCAAGGAAAGGGGACCGATGAACATCACCATCGAAGAGCAGCCGTCCGCGCAAACGATCGGCGTCGCCATCACCTGCCGCAAGGTCGACCGAACCGTGCTGGGCATCGTAGCCAGGCTGCGCATGTTCGACCGCAAAATCACCGGAGCCTGGGACGGCAGCACGCATGTGGTCAACGCCGAAGACGTGCTCTATATCGAATCCGTCGATAAGCGCACGTATTTCTACACCGCCGACGGCACCTATGAGACGCCCCTGCGGCTATATGAAATGGAGGAGCGCCTGGCCGACTGCGACTTCATGCGCGTCAGCCGCGGCTGCGTGGTCAACTTTCGCAAGATCGTCGCACTGAAACCAGAGCTCAACGGACGCATCGTAGCCACACTGGAGGGCGGCGACCGCGTGATGGCCTCACGTCAATATGCGCCCGACATCAAACGCAAGTTGGGCCTGCTTTAGAAACGGAGATCGCACCATGACAAAACGCACGCTTATCGACACCGAGCGCACAACGCCCGCGGAAAACATCAAGGCATGCCTGCATACGCTATGCGCCACCTTCACCGTGTACACTTTGGTGCTTCTCGCGCTCGGCACCATCTATGCGGGTGCCGAGGCCCAACAGGGCATCGGCTACTGCTGGTCGCTCTTCGGCGCCTGCGCCCTGTCGGCGGCGCTGCAATTCGTGTTCTTCACACCGACCCTCATCAAGCATATGAGCTACGCACTGCGCACGACCGCGTTCGGCATCTGCCTCTATGCGGGACTGGCCGCAATTGCCGTGGCCATGCAGTGGTTCCCGACGGGCCTCACGGGTGCATGGATACTGTTTACCAGTATCTACCTGGCCATCTTTGCAATGCTCGTCGCCGTGTTCGCCATAAAGCACAAACGCGAGGAGCGCGCGCTCAACGAGCGGCTGGCAGAATATCGGAGCAAGCAATAACGGCGGTGACCCCAGCGGCCGCAACAACAGAAGCCCCCAACAGCTGCAGAAGTCAGCCGTCAGGGCAACGAACGCACTCGATTACGGAGCCCACGCCCTCTGTGGCCGATGCGCGACCGGGCCTTCGGCGACACCCTACTGCCACCGAAGGCCCGCAATCTGTTCTACATGAGCTTGGTCTGCTCCAGGTGCTCGATGATCCACTCGTTGGCGCGCACCACCGGCCGCCGTAGCACCAGGCCCAGCGCCAGTGACGGGATCAGGTAGCTCGCCAAGGTTCCCAGCTCAATCCAGTACTCCGCGCCCCAGGCGCCGGCCATGGCGGCATGCATGGCGTTGATGGCGTGCGTGAACGGCAGAAACGGATAGACCGCCTGGAAGAAGTCGGCCGTCATCTCGATGGGGAACGTGCCGCCGGAGCCGGCTACCTGCATCACGAGCAGGACCACCGCAAGCGCCTTGCCGATGTCGCCGAAGCTCACCGTGAGCGTATAGGTGATGTTGCAGAACACGAACGCCGTCAGCCAGCCCACCAGCATGAACTGCCAGGGTTGCTGGCATTGGATCTGGAAGAACAGCAGGTCGCCGGCGCACACCAGCGTCGCCTGGCACAGAGCCAACAGCGCGAACAGCGCGAAGCGCCCAAAGTACAGCTCGTGCAGGCGCACCGGGGCCAGCTGGCGCAGGCGCGCATCGTCCACGCCTGTCTTGAGCATGGCCGCCAGCACGATGCCACCCACCCACAGGGACAGCACCGTGTAGAACGGGGCCATGGCGCTGCCGTAGTTCCTGATGGGATAGACCGCCTGGCGGTCGAGCGCCACGGGGGCCGCCAGCGCCTCGGCAAGCGCCTGCGGGTCCGATCCGATCAGCGAGCGGATCTGCTCCACATCCCCGCTCGACACCGCCGTGTCGAGCGTGTCCTTGAGCTGCTGCAGGTCGTCGGCCGCCTGGCCGAGCGTGCCCGCAGCATCCTGCATCACGCCGCCGACCTTGGTGAGGTCGCCCGCCAACGACGACGTAGCACCGCCCAACTCCGTCATCGTGGCATCCAGGCTGCTGGCGATGTCTGAGCTGGCGTCGGCGATGCTCGACGCTGAGGTGGACAGGCTTTCGATCTGGCCCTTCAAGGTTGAATCGTAGTCGTTTTGCACGGTAGCGAGGCTGTCTTTCGCCTGTGCGATGAGGTCCTTGACCTCCTGGTGACTCTTCTCCGCGCTCGCCTTGCCCGACGACAGGTCGGCTGCCGCCGCGCTCAGCCGCGCCGCGATCTGCTCCTGCTGCGAGGCGACGTTGCCCACCCCGTCGGCGATCGCGTCGATCTTGGCGTTCAGGCGCTCCTTGACCGCATCGGAGAAGGAGCCCTCGTTGACCTTGTCCTTGAGCGCGCGCACCCGCTGCTCACGCGCCCGCATGTTCTGCGCATCCTCGCTCACCGAGGCGGATATGCCGTTGAGCTGCGACACCGTGGTGTCCACGTGATCGCCGGCGGTTGAGAACGCCTGGTCGATGGCCGACGACGCCGCTTCGAAGCTCGAGGAGCTATCGCCCACCGCCGTGTTGACTGTGCTCACCGCACCGTCCAGCGCGTCACGCAGACCCGACAGCCCGCTTTTCGCATCGGCAAGCAGGCTGCTGCCTTCGTCGTTGCCCGAGCCGGCCTGCTTCAGCAGGCTCCCGGTGGAATCGAGCAGGCTGGACGAGGAGGACAGCAGGCTCGAGAACGAGGTCGCGTTCGTCGCGGCGTCCCGCAGCCCGCTCACGCTCGTGCCGAGCGTGCTGCTCAGGTGCGCCGCGTAGTTGGCAACCTGGTCGCTGCTCATGAAGTCAAGCAAGCTGGAGGTAGTGGCCAGGCCGATATCCCCCACCGTCTTGGTGAATGTCTCATCAATCTGCTTGCGCACCGTGCTGGCACCCTTGTCGGTGACGCGCGGAGCGATAGCGCTGGCCTTCTGGTTCTCGTAATACACGATGCTGGAGTGCTTCACCTCGGAGGAAAACAGCGTCATCATGTCCGCGCTGAAATCCTTCGGGATCACCACGGCGGCGTAGTACGCGCCCGATTTCACGCCCTCGATCGCCTCGTCTTCGCTCACGAACACCCAACCGAGCTGGTCGTTCTCGCGCAGGGCCGACACCACCGAATCACCCAGGTTCACGTCGATGGGCACCAGGTCGCTTTTGTAACCTTCGTCGGAGTTCGCCACCGCGACCTTGAGGTTGCCGGTGTTGCCATACGGGTCCCAGCTGCCCGCGATGTTGAACCACGCGTACAGCACCGGCACGATCACCAGACCGACCAGCACGATGATGCCGATGGTGCTTCGCGCGCACCGGCGCAGGTCATCACGGAAAATGCGGATGATGTTCCTCATGCCTCATCGCCCCCTTTCGCAGACTCGGCTTCATGGGTCGTGGATGCGGGCGCGTGGGCTGCGGGCGCAACATCGCGCACGGGCGCAGGGGTACGCGCGTCCTCGGCCTCATGCGCTCCCGTAGCTTCGTGCGACGCCGCCGCGGGCCCATGCTGAGCAGCCTCCGTCCCGCGTTGCGCTCCCGCAGCCTCGCGCGGTCCGGACCCACGCCCCGCGTCCACAGCCTTGGCGCCGCACTTCGCAGCCCGCGGCTTCCGAACGGCGCCCCGCAGCAGCGCTGAGCGCTCGGCCATCTGAGCACACAGCGCCTCGTCGTCGAGCGCGGCAGCCGCCATCTGGGCGTTGAGGCTCTCGCGGATGTACTCGACCACGATCATGTACGCATCGGCCACGATGATCGCCGCGATCCACAGCACCAGCAGCACGATCTTGCCGTCGATGTCCAGATCGAGCGCCGCCGTGAGGATGAATAGCAGCACCGGCAGACCGAACACCAGCGCAAAGCCCACCTTGATCAGGTACGGATACCGATGCTCGAAGCGCGCGGCGCGCTCCACCAGATCGGCGCGGAAGCTCTTGGCGTCGAGCAGGGCGCGCACCGTGGTGCGCAGGGAGAAGCGCTCGCGCGGCAGGTCGTTCTCCTCGCAGATCATCACGCCGGTTCGGCTCAGGTGCCGGTCGAACAGCAGGTTGAGGTTGAGCAGCAGCGGGCGCAGCGCCACGCCCACCACAAGCGCCAGCACCACATATATAAGCAGCACACCCAGGTTGGCGGCGTAGGCCGCACCGTACATGCCGCCCACGGTCTCGCGCATGGCGGCGATGCCGTAGGTGAAGGGCAGCAGCGGGTGCAGGCCCTGGAAAAACGTCGGCATCATCTCGATGGGATACAGACCCGAGGAACCCGGGATCTGCATGATGACCAGGATGACCGCGATGGCCTTGCCGATGTGCTTGAAGGCGATGGCCAGCGCGTAGATGATATTCACGTACACGAAGGATATCAGCACGCCTGCCAGCACGAACAGCGCCGGCTGGGCGCATTGTATACCAAGCGCAAGGTCGCCTGCGCACACGATGAGGGCCTGCACCACGCCCAGCAGCACCAGCAGCATCCAACGGCCGAAGTAACCCTGCGCGGCCGTGAAGGCGCCCACGCCCTCGGTGTCGACCTCAAGCTTGATGATGGCGATCAGCACGAAGCCGCCCACCCACAGGGCGAGGTTCGTGTAGAACGGCGCCACGCCGGAGCCGTAGTTGGCCACCGGGTACACCGCCTTGGTGGCAAGCGTCACCGGCGACGCCATGAAGTCCGCGATCTCGTCCGCGTCGAGCGAGGAGAGGTCGGACAGCTCGCCGAGCGCCTCGGTGCCGCGCAGCGCCGCGATGTCGGTCGCCGCGTTCAACAGGGAGTCCTGGAGCTTCTGCAGCGAGGTATCTGCGCTCGAGATGGCGGATTTGGCCTGGTCGAGCACCGAGGTCAGCTGGCCGAGCATGCCGCGCGCCTGGGTGATGGTGGGATCGAGCCCCGCCACAACGCCCGCAAGGTCGCCCGAGACACTCGAGAACGCATCGAGCCCGCTGGTCAAGCCCGGCATCACCTGGCTGCTGACGTTTTGCTGCGCGGTGTTGAGTGTGTCGACACCGCCCTGCACCGCGGTGTTCACGGACGAAGACGCGCTCGCAAGCGCATCGGCGTCGTTCTTGATGGCGTCGCTTTGCGCCTGCAGGCCGTCCTTGACCTTCTGCAGGCTCGCGTTTTGCGCGGTCAGCTCGTTGATGAGCGTGGTGACCGCATCGATATTCAAGCCTGCGTCGTTCAGCTCGCCGAGCTTCTTGAGCAGATCGGTATTGAGGTCGATGACCGCCTGGACATCGCCGAGCATGAGGTCGACTTTGGTCTGCGCGCCGGCCACCGCCCCGGTGATGGCGCCCACGGCCCCGTTCGCTTTGCTCGAAGCCGACGCCAACTTGGTGGCCCCGCCCGACAGCACCGATGACAGCGAGGTCCCGAAGGCGCTCGCGCTCGCGCGGGTGCTCGCCAGCAGCGTATTGCCCTGGGCCAGCGCGTCGGTGAGCGCCGGAGTCTGCTCCGACAGGCTCTTGAGCGTCTTGTCGGCCGAGGCGACCGCCTGTTTGGTGGTATCGATCGTGCCCGTGGAGCCGCCGAGAGCATCGCGCACCTTCTGGATGGCCGAGGACGCGTCCTCCACGTTGGCAAGCAAGCCGGTGTGCGCACGGTCCACGGCGGCGGACAGGTCGGTGCCCGCCTCGGCCGCCTTCTCCGCCAGGGTCTCGCTCACCGTGGCGACAAACGTCTCGTTGAGCTGGTCCTCAATGGTCTCAGCGCCGGTGTCGGTCACCTTCGGCGCGATGGCGTTTTTCTTCTCGTTCACGTAATAGGTGAGCTTGGGTTGCTCGAAGGTGCCGGTCAGCATGCTGGTGAGCTTCTCGCTGAAATCCTTCGGGATGACGATGGCGGCGTAGTAGTCGCCGCGCTCGACGCCCTCGCGCGCCTCCTCGGCGCTGGTGAACACCCAGCCGAGGTCGTGGTTCTCCCGCAGCTTCTCCACCGTTTGCTCGCCGGCGTTTAGCGAGCCCACGTACTCGTTCTCGGTGCCGGCGTCCTCGTTGGCGACGGCGATCTTCACGCCTGCGGTGTTGCCGTACGGATCCCAGTTCGCCACGATGTTGTACCATGCGTACAACGACGGGATGATGCAGATGCCGACGGTGATGACCATGGCAACGGGGTTGTGCAGCAACCGCCGCAGGTCACGTTTGAAAATCTGGAACGCTTTGTTCACGTTCGGCTCACCTGTCCTGTTCATATGCGCCCGCCGAGCGCCGCCGCAGGACCGCCGGGCGGGGCATCGGCTCGTTTTTCCGAGCAAAAATATACTACGTAAGCAAGAAAAGATACATGTGTACGCTTAACGGACAGAAAGGCCCGTAGACTGTCCATAATTGAGGACGGCGGCCGCCGGGTTGACACCGACAGCCGCCGTCCTGGTGCAGGATATGGAGCCGCAGGCGAGCGCGGCGGCCGGGCGGGCCCGGGGCGGAAAGTGGATGGGCGCAGGCGCGGCAGCCAGGCGGGCGGGCCCGGGGCGGAAAGCCGCACCCGCGGCGGAAAACCACGCCCCGAGGCGGAAAGCTGCGCCCGGGGCGAGCGCTGGCGCGCGCTACGGCCTCAACGAGCGCAGCGCGTACCGGACGAACCGCCCAAAACGCGCACCGAGCGAACCGCCCGCCTCTGAAGCCGCACGCGACAACCTACGCGAGCGGGCTACATCAGCTCGCACACCGACTGCGCGAAGGCCACCGGGTCGGCCGGTAGGATGCCCTCGACCAGCAGCGCCTGGTCGTAGAGCAGGCCCGCATACAGGGACAGCTTCTCGGTGTCACCCGCCTCCTGCGCCGCGGTGAGCTTGGCGAACACCGGATGCTTGGCGTTGAGCTCGAGCACCCGCTGGCTCTTGGGGGCCTGCCCGGCGTCGGCCTCGGGACCGCGTGCCAGTACCTTCTCCATCTCGAGCGACAGCGGGCCCTCGGTGGTGATGCAGGCCGGTGCATCGGTCAGGCGCGCGGAGGCCGCGACCTTCTCGACCTTGTCGCCCAGCGCCTCCTTCATGGCCGCGAACAGGTCCTCGTGCTCGCGCGTGGCCTCCTCGGCGTCCTTCTTCTCGTCCTCAGACGCCAGATCCAAATCGCCGGAGGCGACGTTTTTCAGCTCGAGCTGACGGTTCTCGACCTCGGGCTCGGCACCGTCGGCCACCGCCTTGGCGGCCGCCTCGCGGGCAGCCTCGTCCTCGTAGACCTTGGGCATGTTCTTGGCGGTATAGCTGCGCATGGCCTGGAAGGTGAACTCGTCCACGTCGGTCGTGCACAGCAGGACGTCGAACCCGCGATCGAGCACGCCGCGCACCACCGGCATCTTGGCCAGGCGCTCGCGGTCGTCGCCGGCGGCGTAGTAGACGGCCTTCTGGCCCTCGGGCATGGCGGCGGCATACTCGGCCAGCGTCACGAACTTCTCCTCGCGCGCACTCCAGAACAGCAGCAGGTCGGCGAGCTCGTCGGCCTTCATGCCGTAGCTGGAGTAGATGCCGAACTTCAGGCCGCGGCCGAAGTTCTCGAAGAAGGTCTCGTAGGTCGGGCGATCCTCATCGCGCATCTTCGTGAGCTCAGAGGTGATGCGCTTCTCCACGCGCTTGGCAATCGCCTTGAGCTGGC
This sequence comes from uncultured Collinsella sp., assembly GCA_902470695.1. GTDB lineage: Bacteria > Actinomycetota > Coriobacteriia > Coriobacteriales > Coriobacteriaceae > Collinsella. The sequence goes on along the minus strand of CABRHH010000002.1, from coordinate 16,412 downwards.
GGTCGTGCTGCAGGGTCTCGCGGCTGATGTTGAGCGAGACGTCGGCGGAGTCGATCACGCCGCGCACGAAGTTGTAGTAGTCGGGCAGCAGGTCAGCGCACTTCTCCATGATCAGCACGTTGGAGCTGTAGAGCGCCAGGCCCTTCTGGTAGTCCTTGCTGTAGAGGTCGAACGGCGCGCGGGCGGGCACGAACAGCAGGGCGTCGTACTCGAGCGTGCCTTCGGCGTGGAAGGAGACGGTGCGCGCCGGATCCTCGAAATCGTGGAAGGTCGTCTTATAGAACTCGTTGTAGTCCTCGTCCGAAACGTCGGAGGAGCGCTTCTTCCAGATCGGGGTCATCGAGTTCAGCGTCTCGAGCTCGGTGTAGTCCTCATACTCGGGCGTGTAGTCGTCACCGGCGTCCTCCGGCTTGGGCTTCTGGCGGCTCTTGGTCACCAGCATCTGGACGGGGTAGCGCACGTAGTTGCTGTAACGGGTCACAAGGTCGCGCAGGCCCCACTCGGTGAGGTAGCGGTCGTAGTCCTCGCCCTCGACCTCGCTGGCGCCCTGCTCGGAGGCGCGCAGGGTCAAGATGATGTCGGTGCCGTGACCGGCGCGCTCGGCATCCTCGATGGTGTAGCCCTCCAGGCCGTCGGACTCCCAGGCGTGCGCGACGTCCTCGCCGAACGCACGGCTGACCACGCGGACCTTGGAGGCCACCATGAAGGCGGAGTAGAAGCCGACGCCGAACTGGCCGATGATGTCCACATCGCCGCCCTGGTGCTCGGCGTTGGCCTGCTTGAACTCCTGGCTGCCGGAGTGGGCGATCGTGCCCAGGTTGCGCTCGAGCTCCTCGGCGCCCATGCCGATGCCGTTGTCGGAGATGGTGAGCGTGCGGGCGTCCTTGTCGACGGTCAAGCGGATGGCGAGGTCCTCGTCGCCGAGCTTGATGGTGGAGTCGGACAGGCTCTTGAAGTTGAGCTTGTCCACGGCGTCCGAGGCATTGGAGATGAGCTCGCGCAGGAAGATCTCCTTGTTGGTGTAGATCGAGTTGATCATCAGGTCGAGCAGCTTTTTGCTCTCCGTTTTGAACTGGCGCATGCGCGTACCGCTTCCTTTCCGATTGATCCCACAGGGGCGATGGGCCCGTCGACACCGCGCCGCGTACGGGCGCAACTACCCGCACGCGGCGCGAATGGCAGACCTGCTACATTCAGACTTAGATTTTATAACCCGTTGGCGCGCATATATACAAGCCTTGGACGATTTTCCCAGAAACAATTCCGCACGGGGCTGCGGACGAAAAGTTGGACACCTCGTCGGTGTCCGGACCGGAGGTTCGCATGCACGCCAAGGAGGAGGTCGAGCTGTTCCTGCTCGCGCGCGGGGACGGCATGACCGTGAGGGACGCGGCCGCGTTCGCCGGCGTCAGCGGTTCCCGGGTCGCCGGTGCCAGCGATTCACGGGTCGCCGGCGACAGCGAACCCGGACCAAGAACGCGTGCGCACCGGCAGCAGCGCGGCGCGCGCGATGCGAGGTGATCCTGCATCCCTGGTGCCAGCGAGCCGGGGTCGAGAGCGCGTGCGCACCGGCGGCGGCGCGGCGGCCAGGCATGCGCGATGCGGACAGCGGAGGTGTCTGATTGCCAGGATTCCGCCGTTGGCCATGCGAGACGGTCCGCTACGCGCGATTCCGCTGTCAGCCGTGTACGACAACTCCACTGTCAGCTGTGTACGACAACTCCACTGTCAGCTGTGCACGACTGTCAGCTATGTACGATTTGATAACGCTCTCATATGATTGTTGATACATAACATTTGAAGAGACACATCATCTACCAGTAGCTTTCTTCACCTGAGAAGCCACGGTATACATTTGCTCCACGCCCAATCGTGCACAGCTGACAATCGCACACAGCTGACAGTCGTACATGGCTGACAGTCGTGCACAGCTGACAGTCACATATGGCCGACAATCGCGTACAACCAGCAGTCCCGCATGGCCAATAGCCGTGCACAGCCGACAGACTCGCAGGGCCGACCATCTCGCATGACCGACAGTCGTACGCGGCTGATAACCTCGCATGAGGCCGACAACCGTGCACAGCCGACAATCGTGCACAGCTGACAGTCGCACACAGCTGACAGTCAACCGCGCCCGGCCGAAGGCCGCACATGGCCGACATCCGCACACGACCCGCCAGCACGATGCCGATACCGGCGCCCTGCCTCAGCAGCGATCGCCGCGCAGCGGGCCGCCACACAGCGGACAGCCATACATAACCGGCAGCCGCACGCAGGCAACCCCGCGGGCAGCGCGTCCCGCCAGCACGACACCGACCCGAAGCAGCGCGCAGCGTCCCCGCAACGGCCCTGAGCCGAACGCCCGCGCGGGGCCCCGCAACGGCCCTGGGGCCGAACGTCCACACGGGCCCCGCACGCACGTGCGGAGCCTCCCCTACCCCTCAAGGTTGCGGATGAAGGCCTGCAGCACGGCGACCCGCGTACCCGAATGCTTGTTGACGATCCGATAGTGCCCCACGCTCTCGGGCACGATAAAGGTCTCGGCGTAATGCACCGGCATCGGCGCAAACGAGCCATCCACGCTCTGCACCTCCACCTCGGTGCCCTCCACCAGGTTGAGCATGTTCACGCTCTCGTGGCACGCGATGTCCACGCAGTCGGTAAACCAGTGGCGCCGCGTCTCGATGGACTCAAGTTCATGCAGGCCGGTGCGCTCGCACATCACACCGGGCTGGTCGGACAGGTTTTCGCGCTCCTCATCTGCCCGCACCACCAGCTCGCGCTGGCAGAATTCGGTATCGCGCTCCATCATGATGTTGGGCTTGCCGTGCGCGATGCTGATGGGGCGGGGCTTCCCGTCCAGGCCCACGCGGCCCCAATCCCACAGCTTGAAGGTGAAGTTGTACGGCGTCGCGCTGATCTCGAGCACGACAGTGTCGGCACCGGAGCAGTGGATCGTACCGGCCGGAATCAGCACGTGGTCGTGCTTCTTCACGGGGAACACGTTGACGTGCCGCTCCGCCGGGAACAGTACCTCGCCTGCCGCCGCTTTTCGGAGATCGGCGACCAGCGCCTCCTTGGTGGTGTCCTCGCGCACGCCCAAAAAGACCTCGGACGAGTCCGTGGCGTCCAGGATGTAGTAGCTCTCGTCCTGGGTGTAGGGCATGCCGAACGCGTCTTGGATGTACTCGGTTCGCGGATGCACCTGCAGGCTCAGATTGCCCCCACCCATCGTGTCCAAGAAGTCGAAGCGAATGGGGAACTCCGCGCCGTAGCGGGCGCGGACCTTGGGCCCCAGCAACTCGTCGGGCTGCGTGAGGACCAGGTTGATGGCGGGGACCTCAACCTCGGCGCCGTCGAACGCGAGGATGATGCTGTTCTCCTCCGGCACGCCGTCGAAGGACCACCCGTAGTTGCGCTTGGAGGGGTCCAGGCCGAACCGTTCCTTCATCCACTGGCCGCCCCACACGCTCTCGTCGAAATAGGGCACCAGGCGAAACGGACGGCGTGCGGCGTGAGCCAGGCCCGCGCGATAGGCGTCGCCGCCGACCATCTTGGGGCTGCCCGGCACATTGGTTTCCATGAGGAAGTCGATGCGCTCATGCAGGCTGCGCTTCAGGCGGTCCGCGATGCGCCACTCGAAGAAATACCCGCGCTTGATCTTGCGCAGCGGGTCCTCGCCGGCATTGTCCGTCTTCCAATTGCGCATGCCCGCGCGGAAGCGCAGCATGATTTCCCAGCGAGTCAGATCAGCGTAGACGAGCAGCCCTTCCGGCGCGATCAGCGATGCGCCCACGCCATAGACGATGACGGGGCCGGCAGGCGCGTTGTCGGCGTTCGCAAGGGCCGGCTGCGCAGTCACGGCAGCTGGCTGCGCGGTCGCGTCGGCCAGCCGTACGGTCGCGGCAGCTGGCTGCGCCGTCGCTTCGGCCAGCTGGACGGTCACGTCGGCTTGTCGTGCGGTCGCCGTCGGCTCCACCGTGAGCTGCCCGGTACGAGCCTGCACGGTTATGCCCGCCGCCCGAGCACGATCCTCTGCCGCCTTCGCGGTCGCGTTGGCCGCCTGCGTATCCGCTTCGGCCGGCTGTGCGGCTACGCCCGCCGCCTTCGCGGCCGCGTCCGCCACGATCTGCCGGGCGCGCGCGAGGTCCGCCTCGTCGTAGAAGTCCTCCACGTGATAGTGCGACATCACACCGAAAATCCGGTCGTCGGTCACCGTGTCCTTGATGCGCTCCTGCACGCGATCGATACCCCACGCGTAGTCGTCAGCGCAGATGAGCGCGGACGGATGCAGTCGCTCGAACAGGCAATCACACAGCTCCTGATAGTCCGTGCCCGGATAGCATTCGAACACGAGGACGCGCGGTCGGGTAGCCACACAGCCGCCTTCTCTCCCCGAAGCCGCGCACGCCTGGCTGGCCGCCCGGTCGGCCTCGCCCCCCGAAGTTGCGCACACCTGGCTGGTTGCGCGATCGGCCTCGCCCCCTAAAGCTGCGCACACCTGGCTGGTTGCGCGATCGGCCTCCTCGCCGCCCGCAGCGAAAGCAGAGTGCAGGCGCTGGGCAATCGCTTCGTATCCAGAACATGCCGTCCCAAAAGCATGCACGTCGATAGACGGCCTCAGATTGTAGGCAGACTTGGGCATGGTGCTCCTTTCGCTCAGCGATTCTTGCGGGCAATATAACATATTCATTACAAATTAATCTTTAATACTTCTGTATTACCTTCATTTAGAGAAAATGAATCATTCATCATGATATATCATGGCCCTATAGCAACTTACTCGCAGGTTCGCGCCAGATCGAGCAGAACGGACGGCGCGTTATGTCTAGTTTGGGAGCACGTCCATGCCGGCTTTGTACGTCCACATCAAGGAAGACCTTCTCAATAAAATCAAAGACGGCACCTACGCCGAGGGCGAGATCATCCCGTCCGAAATGGAGCTCGCGAGCCTCTACAACGTGAGTCGCCCCACCGTGCGGCAGGCCGTCCAGATTCTCGTCAACGAAGGCTACCTCGAAAAACGCCGACGCAGAGGCACCGTGGTCTGCCACCCCAAGGTGCGCCAGTCGTTCTCGCTGGGCATCCGGAGCTATGAGGATGAGGCGAACACCGCCGGCGCGAAGGTCGAGACCACGGTGCTGGTGTTCAGGCGGACGAAGGCAAACGAGGAGGTGGCCAGCCGTCTTGCCGTCTCCGTGCACGACGAGGTGTTCCGCCTGGTGCGCATCCGCTACGTTGACGGCGAGCCCAACGTCTTTTCCGAAAGCTATATCGCCTGCAGCCGCTACCCCGAGATCGAGACCGTCGACTTTCGGGAAAACCGCCTGTACGATGTGCTGGCCAGCACCGGTAGGCCCGTTGTGAATGCGGAATACTCGCTGGAAGGGGCCCGTGCCGATAGCGCCACGGCCGCCGTGCTCGACATAGAGGCCGGCGAGCCGCTCCTCGTACTGCATACGCTGGGCCGGAACGAGCGTGGGGAGGCCGCCGAGTACTCCATCTCCACGTATCGGGGCGAACACACCACCTTCTCCTTTGTCGCCAGCAGGCTGTAGCAGAACACGCGCGCGGGCCACTGTCCGCTGTGCATGAACCCGCTGTCGGCTGTGCGCGACTGTCATCTGTGTGCGAATCCACTGTCAGATATGTACGACTGTCAGCCGTGCACGATTTGGCAGCGCTATCATATGATTGTTGATACATACCATTTAAAGCAGCAGAGCTTCTACCAGCTATTTTTCAAGCTGCGAAAGCACGGTATACATTTGGCCTCCAGCCAATCGTACACAGCTGACAATCGTGCACAGCTGACAGTCACATATGGCCGGCAATCGCGCATGCTTGACAGCCGCACGCGACCGGCAAGCTCGCATGGCTGCCGGCCGTGCGCAGGCGACCCCGCATGGCCGGCAATCGCGCACGGCAAGCAGCCCCGCACGGTTGATAGCCGTGCACTGCCAGAAGCCTCGCGGGGCCGACCATCTCGTATGACCGATAGCTGTGCGCAACCGACAGTCGCGCTCGAAAACAGCTACGGTAGCACAGGCCGCCCCAACGGCCGCCCCAACGCGACCCCACGCCATCAACCACAGCCTGCCTCGCAAAGTCCAGCCGCAGCCCCACCCGCTCCGGCATGCACCCCCGGCCCGCCTCGTATGCGCCGCCCCTGCCCGCCCCGGCGCAGCATGCGACCGATCCGTCCGAAGCGCAACCCGGTCGCCGGCGAGTAAGCACGACGAGCCTTCAAGCGCCGCGCAAACGGGACGCAATGCGAAAAACCCGCCACAGCCCGCGCACACCGCGGCACATACAACCTGCCATAATGAAAGGTCATCACATGCACCCCAGGCCGGCAACGGCCAACAGCCCTCCCCCTAGAAAGGCCCCACGATGGAGTTTTACGCCAGCTGCCCTGAAGGGTTCGAGATCGCCCTCGCCGACGAGCTTCGCACCCTCGGCCTGCAGAGCATTCGCCGCCTCAAGGGACGTGTCGCCTTCGCCGGCGCGCCCGCCGACGCGCAGCGCGCCTGCCTATGGTCGCGTCTGGCCAGCCGCGTCTTCTGCGTCGTCGCCCGCATCGGCTGCCTCGACGCCGACGACCTCTACGAGAACGCCGCCGCCCTCGCCTGGGAGGACATCCTGCGCCCCGAGGCCACGATCGCCGTCTCCGCGCACGGCACCAACGCTGAGCTGCGCAACGCGCACTTCGCCGCCCTGCGCGTGAAAGACGCCATCTGCAACCGGCTCGCGCGCACCCGCGGCTCGCGCCCGAACGTGGACACCGAGCGCCCCGACGCCCGCATCTCGCTCACCATCCGCACCGACCGCGCCAGCCTGCAGCTCGATCTCTCGGGCGAGGCCCTCTTCAAGCGCCTGCCCGCCGAGGCAACGCGTGAAAAGGCCGCGCACGTCCTGCGGCCCGACTACGCAGCCCTCGCCCTCGCTCAGGCCGGCTGGCAGACCATCTGCGAGAGCACCGGCAACGCGCCCGAAGAAGGGTCGAGCGGCACAAGCGTGCCGGCGAACACATCGAAGGAACCGAACACCGCATCTGATGCCGCCCCGCACGCCGCGGACAGCAGCCCTTCCGCCACCCCAGCCGAATCCGGCAACGCAAGCACGAACGTCGCCGACGGCTTGACCACCAGCGACCTCAACACCGCAGCAGCCGCCGCAGGCGACGCTCCCGCCGCCGACGCCCCGCGCGCAACCGCCATCCCCACCCTCATCGACGCCTGCTGCGCCGGTGGCGGCATCGCCCTCGAAGCCGCGCAGATCCTCGCGCAGCGCGCGCCGGGCCTCGACCGCGAGCGCTGGGGCTTCCGCGGATGGGCCTCTTTTGACGAGCCGGCCTGGCAAGACCAGCTTGCCGAGGCGCGCACCCGCGCTGAACAGGCCAGTGCGTGCGCAGGTCGCATCATCGCCACCGATGTCTCCGGCGACGCCGTGGCTTGCGCGCGCCGCATCATCCGTGCCGCCGGCCTCGCCAACCGCGTCATATTCGTCCAGCCTTCCGCCGAAGCGATTGCCCGCAAGCTTCCCCGGCCCAGCTCGCACGCGCACATCGTCGGCGCATGCACCATCGACACCACCGAGGTCGCGCTTGCGCGCCTGCCGCGCGTGCTCGGCCTCGTCGCTGACCTGCGACGCACCGACACCGCACTCGATGGCACCGACGGCGCGGCGGCGTCCATGCCGCTGGTGGCCCTCACGCGCGACAGCATCATCGAGCGCACCTTCGCGCCCGCGGCCAACCTCCTCGCCATCAAGCCGAACAACGAGGATGCCCAGCTCATCAGCTTCCCGGCACCCAACGACCCAGCCTGCCAGGCGCCGGAAGCCACCGCCGATGCCAGCGCGCACGTGCCCCGTGAGGACGCGGTCCACGCCCGTACAGGAGCCCGCGCAACTGCCCGCACAGGCGAAAACACCGCCGCACCCGCGCAAACAGGCACGGCGAACGCCACAGTCGCTGCCCCCACAGGCGCGGCGTCTGCAGCGCAAACCGCAACGACCCATCCGGCAGCCGCGCGCGGCGAAGCCCCACGCGCGGGCACTCCTCATAACGAAACCCAGTCAACTCTCGCAAACGCAGGCCAGCGGGCAGACCACGCCGGCGACGCCGCGCCCGCCGACCACGCCGCATCCCAACACGGCCGCCGCGGCACCGGCCCTGCGCACCCGCACCCCGCCCCGCCCACCTTCCTCGACATGGGCAACGGCGAGCCGCTGCCCCTCCTGGTTCCCGAGTCGGAACAGTTCGCCAACCGCCTGCGCAAGGTTGCCAAGCAGCGCCGCAAATGGACGGCGCGCACCGGTGTCACCTGCTACCGCGTCTACGACGCCGACCTGCCCGACTACTCCGCTGCCATCGACCTGTACGAGGGCAGCGCCTCCACCCCGGGCCGCTGGCTGGTGATTGCCGAATACGCCGCGCCCGCCTCGGTCGACGCCGGCCTGGCGCAGGCCCGCCTCCTCGACATCCTCGCCATCGCCCCGCGCATCCTGCAGGTCGACCCTGAGCGCGTCTATGCCAAGGCGCGCATGCGCTCCCGCGGCGGCTCGCAGTACGCCCAGCGCACCGATCGCACCGGCAAGGGGGCACAGGCCGCGAGCGCCGGCGGCACGCATCCCGGCAGCACAGGTGGCGCGCCTGGCTCCCGTCCCTCCCGCCCCGGCAACCAGCGCGGCCCGGCGCGCGCGAACGGCACCGGCGCGCACGGCCCAAGTGCCCCCGAGCGCGTTTTGCCCCTCATCGAGGAGGGCGGCCTCACCTTCGCCGTCAACTTCGACGACTACCTGGACACCGGTATCTTCCTAGACCACCGCCTCACGCGCGACCTGGTGCGCGAGCACGCCCGCTCCCGGCGCTACTTCCTCAACCTGTTCGCCTACACCGGCACCGCCACCTGCTACGCCGCCGACGCCGGTGTGGAGGAAACCGTCACCGTCGACCTCTCCAACACCTACCTGGACTGGGCCGAGCGCAACATGCGCCAGAACGGCTTCACCGGGCGCGAGCACCACTACGTCCGCGCCGACGTTATGAGCTGGATCTCGGAGATGCGCCAAACCCGCAACCGCTGGGACCTCATCTTCTGCGACCCGCCCACCTTCTCCAACTCCTCGAAGATGGGCAGGCGCACCTGGGACGTGCAACGCGACCACGTGGAGCTGCTCATCGGCCTGTCGCGCCTGCTCACCCGCGACGGCGAGGCGATCTTCAGCTGCAATCTGCGCACGTTCCGGCCGGATGTCGAGGCGCTGGCGCGCGCCGGCGTGATCCTGGAGGACATCTCGGCCCAGACCATCCCGGAGGATTTCGCCCGCAACCCGCGTATCCATCGCTGCTACCTGGTTTACCGCCGCACGCCGGAAGAGGCCATGCGCCTAATCGGCAAATCTGAGGCCGAGATTCGGGAGCGCTCCCGAGAGCTGCGGGAATCCTCCCGTCGCGGACGTCGGTAGCGGCGCCGGACGAAAGCCGAACCCGGGATGCGCTGCCGGACGAAGTGTGCGCCCGGGATGCGCCGATGGCTTGAATCCGAACCCGGGATGCGCCGATGGACGAAGTGTGCGCCCGGGACGGGCAGGCCCCGCACGCTTCTCGCATCTCGGGTGCGGATTCTGTCCGTCTGAGAAAACAGGGTTCGCGCCGCGTCCATCTGGAGCGGTTTTCCGCCCCCCAGACGGACGAAGCACGAACCCGGGATGTGTCGATGGATGAAACTCGAACCCGCGTTGCGTCGATGGTCGGAATCCGAACCCGGTATGCGCCGGTGGACGAAGCGCGAACCGGGACGGGAAGGCCCCGCACGCTTCTCGCATCTCGGGTGCGGATTCCGTCCATCTGAGGAAACAGGGTTCGCGCCGTGTCCATCTGGAGCGGTTTTTCGGCCCTGGATGGACGAAGCGCGAACCCGGGATGCGCCAATGGCCGGAATCCGAACCCGGGATGCGCCGACGGCTTGAATCCGAACCCGATATGCGCCGGTGGACGAAGCGCGAACCGGGACGGGAAGGCCCCGCCCGCTCCTCGAATCTCGGGTGCGGTTTTCATCCATCTGAGAAAACAGGGTTCGCGCCGCGTCCATCCGAAGCGGTTTTTCGGCCCTGGATGGACGAAGCGCGAACCCGCGTTGCGCCGATGGATGAAACTCGAACCCGCGTTGCGTCGATGGATGAAACTCGAACCCGCGTTGCGTCGATGGTCGGAATCCGAACCCGGGATGCGCCGACGGCCAAAGGCCGAACCCACGTTGCGCCGACGGACGGAATCCGAACCCGGGATGCGCTGCCGGGCGAAAGCGCGAGGCCTCCCGAGCAGGCCTCCCGGCACGGCGAAGACCCGCCGGGAGGGGTGCAGCCCAGATGCGCTGCCCGTCTCGACGGCGACGTCACACGCCGCCCAGCACACTGCCCGTCTCGACGGCGACGCCGCCCGCCGCCCAGCACGCCGCCGCCGTATCGCTCGCCGGACGGACCCGCACCGCCCGCCGCCGCAGCAAGCGCCCCACGCCACCGCCCTGTACGTCGGGCGGACCCGCACCGCCCGCCACCCCCTCGCGGCGGCCGCATCCCCGCCGGCTTCAACCCAGCATCCTCCTCGTAGCCTTTCCCCTGCACAACCTCTATAATGGCACCACGTTACGAAGGCATGAAGACGCCTTCCGCCCCGCCCGCACGGACGGGCGGACCTACCGTCGTCAAGGAGCAAGCACGACCATGGCACAACCAACTGAATCACCCGCGCCGTCAAAGAGCTCGCACGCCATCCCGGTGAGCATCGGCGCCATGCTGGTCACGCTCGGCGTGGTCTACGGCGACATCGGCACCTCGCCCATGTACGTCACCAAGGCGCTGCTGGCGGGCCAAGGCGGCATCATGTCCGTCACCGAGGAGTTCATCCTCGGCGCCCTGTCGCTCGTCATCTGGACCGTGACGCTGCTCACCACCGTGAAGTACGTGCTCATCTCCCTCAAGGCCGACAACCACGGCGAGGGCGGCATCTTCGCGCTCTACAGCATCGTGCGGCGCTACGGCCGCTGGCTCATCGTCCCGGCCATGCTCGGCGGCGCGGCGCTGCTGGCCGATGGCGTCCTCACCCCGGCCGTGACCATCACCACCGCCATCGAGGGCCTGCGCACCATCCCGGCCGTCCACCAGCTCATGGGCGACAACCAGATGAACGTCGTGGTCATCACTCTCATCATCGTGTGCCTCCTGTTCGCCGTGCAGCGGGCGGGCACGTCCAAGATCGGCCGCGCGTTCGGCCCGGTCATGACCTTCTGGTTCCTCTTTCTGGGCGGCGCCGGCCTCATCAACATCCTGGGCGACCCGGTGGTCCTCAAGGCCTTCAACCCCCTGCGCGGCATCTCGTTCCTGCTGTCGCCGCACAACCACGCCGGCATCATGATCTTGGGCAGCTGCTTTCTTGCCACCACCGGCGCCGAGGCCCTCTACTCCGACATGGGCCACGTGGGCCGCGGCAACATCTACGCCACCTGGCCGTTCGTGAAGATCTGCCTCATCCTGTCCTACCTGGGCCAGGGCGCCTGGCTGCTGGCCAACGCCGGCAACACCAACCTCATGCTCATCGAGGACCTCAATCCCTTCTTCCAGATGCTGCCCGACGCCGTGCGCCCCTTCGGCGTGGTGCTATCCACCTGCGCGGCCATCATCGCCAGCCAGGCGCTCGTCACCGGCGCGTTCTCCCTGGTGTCCGAGGCGAGCCGTCTGGACCTCATGCCCCACATGCAGATCTTCTATCCCGCCGAGACCAAAGGCCAGCTCTACATCCCCATGGTCAACAACGTCATGTGGGTCGGCTGCGTGATCGTCGTGCTGCTGTTCCAGAGCTCGGCGCACATGGAGGCGGCCTACGGCCTGGCCATCACCATCACTATGATCTGCACTTCGGTGCTGCTGTTCTTCTACCTGCACGGCATCCGCAGGCTCAAGGTGTTCCCTTGGGGCTTCGTGGTGTTCTTCGTGGCGCTTGAGGGCTTCTTCTTCGTGTCCTCGCTCACCAAGTTCTTCCACGGCGGCTACTTCACCATCCTCATGGCCGCCCTCATCATGGGCATCATGGTGAGCTGGTACAACGGTAGCCGCGTCGAGCGCCGCCAGTACACAATGCTGCCCGTGCGCGACTACCTGCCGCAGCTCGCCCGCCTGCGCGACGACCCGCACTACGAGACGCTCTGCGACAACCTGGTCTACCTCACCAACAACACGAGCACCACCATGCTCGACCGCGACATTCTCTACTCGATCTTCGACCGCCACCCCAAGCGGGCGCGCGCTTACTGGTTCCTCAATGTCGAGGTGACCGACCAGCCGCACACCTTCGACTACTCGGTGGAGAACTACGGGACCGACTATGTGTTCCGCGTCCACCTGTACCTGGGCTACAAGGTCAACCAGCGAGTGAACGCCTACCTGCGTCAGATCGTCTCCGACCTGTCCGCCTCCGGCGAGCTGCCGCCGCAAAAGCACGCCTACTCGGTCTACAAGGAGCCGGGCAACATCGGCTCGTTCAAGTTCTGCCTGGTGCGCAAGACGCTCGCGCCCGAATCGGACGTGGATCCGCAGGAGCGCTCGGCCATCGCCCTCAAGTACACCATCCGCCGCTTCGCCGGCTCCCCGGTGCAATGGTTTGGTTTGGAGAACTCCAACGTCTTTTACGAGTACGTGCCGCTGTTCACCAAGTTCAAGCCGGTCGACCGCATGCGGCGCATCGAGGCTGGCGAGCGGTAGGCGCCAGACCTGCAACCGCGGGAGCCCGTCGCATGACGGCAGGCGGCAGGAGCCTCCACCCCATCCCTTCCCAGACGGCCGGGTCCCGAACGCAAACGGGGCCCGGCCGTCTGCCATTCCAGGTGCGCCCAGCCGCACCCGCGCCCGCGGCCCGGCGCCCAGCCGCACCCGCGCCACCTCGTGCGCGCCGCCCTCGCCCATCCCAAGCGTGTCGGTTGCTTTTTTCATCCAACCGCGCGCATTGATTGAATCTCGACAATCTGCGAGTACTATGAATGCTCGTCTTTGCTAACACGTGTGCATCAGCTCCGTGTCAGCATGTCGTTATCCCTGGAACACAGGCAGGATAAAGAGGTTATCTATGATCGTTTCCGCCATCTCCTTTGTGGGGCTTGCCGTGAGCGCCGTGCTCACGGTACGCTCCTTCCGGGCGATGCGCGCCGCGGGCACAACCCTGTCGGCATCTGCGCTCGCCTGGAGCATCGTCTTCATGGCCTTCCAGGCGTTCCTCGGCATCTACGCCGCCATCGGCCTTGTGCAGAACGACGTGCTCGCCGGCCTCATTGCCAACGCCGTGCTCTGCGCCTGCACCTGGGCCGTGAGCACCCCGCAGGTCCTCGTCGAGCGCCTGCGCACGTTCACCTCGCCTACGGGCCGCTTTTCGCACCCGCCCATCGCGGGCATCGTCATCGTCCTTGTGGCCGCGCTCTTCGCCGGCCTGGCGCTCGAGGTGCCCAGCAACCACAACCTGCTGTGGGGCTATCCGCTGTGCCTGCTGCTTGAATGGGCGCTGATCGCCGCCGTCATGGTGGGCCTGTACCTCATCTTCCAGCGCCGCGGCGCCGCCTCCGCCGTGGTGGCATTCGCCCTGTACGGCCTGGGCGTGGCCGAGTATTTCGTCATCACCTTCAAGTCCATGCCCATCCAGCCGGGCGACATCTCCGCCCTCTCCACCGCCATGGCCGTGGCGGGCACCGGCTACACCTATGAGCTGAGCGCTTTTTGCCTCTACGGCATGGCGTTGCTGGCCATCGCCTTTTTGCTCTGCCATCTGGCCGGCTGCCTGCGCCCGGCGCGCGAACAGCGCACACGCCGCGCCCTGCTCATCAACCTGCTGGTGGGCGTGCTGTGCCTGGCGGGCGTGGGCGCGCATGTCACCATGATCGACTACTACCACACGCTCAACATCACGGTCTACACCTGGCGACCGCTCGAGAGCTACTACCGCCAGGGCTTCCTGCCCACCTTCATCAGCGGTGCGCAGACCATCAAACCGCCCGTGCCGGCGGGCTACAGTGTGGATGAGGCCGAAAAGCTCATCGACGACTACGCCGCCAGCTACGACGAGAACGAGGGCGTCTCCACCGAGCGCGCCGAGGCAACCGCCCAGTTCGACGCCGAGAAGCCCACGGTCATCACCATCATGAACGAGACCTTCTCCGACCTGTCCATCTACCAGCAGATGCACGCCAACTACAACGGGCCCGAATTCTTCAAGAGCCTGCCCGACGCCCTCTCCCGTGGCGTGCTGTACGTCTCGGCCTACGGCGGCGGCACCTGCAACACCGAGTTCGAGTACCTCACCGGCAACTCCATGGCCAACCTCGGCGCCGGCGTGTACCCCTACACGATCTACAACCTCACCAACACCGACAACCTGGCCGCCCAGTTTAAGAAGCTCGGCTACACCACCACCGCCATGCACCCCAACCACGGCACCAACTGGAACCGCGAGAACGTCTACCAGGACTTCGGCTTCGACCAGTTCCTCACCATCCAGGACTTCCAGAACGCCGACAAGCTGCGCGGCATGGTGACCGACGAGGCCACCTACGACAAGATCCTCGAGCTGCTGGACACCAACAGCAATCCGCAGTTCATCTTCGACGTGACCATGCAGAACCACTCCGGCTACGACACGGGGCTCATCCCGGCCGACAAGCAGGTGAACCTGTCCATCGACGGCACGAGCAACCCGGAGGTCAACGAGTACGTCTCGCTGATCCAGGAGTCCGACCGCGCGCTCAAGAGCTTCATCGACAAGCTCCGCAAGCTCGACCGCAAGGTGATCCTGGTGTTCTTCGGCGACCACCAGCCCTTCTTCCCGTCCGAGTACAACGACCGCTGGTTCGGCGGCGAGGACGAGACCACGCACGCCATGCGCCTGTGGCAGACCGACTACATCATCTGGGCGAACTACGATGTGGCGGGCAACAGCCAGACAAGCCAGGTGGACGACCTATCCACCAACTACCTGGGCGCTACGCTCATGAACCTGATCGGCGCGCCGCTGACCAACTACCAGAAGGCCCAGATCTCCCTGCGCAACGCCATGCCGGCCATCAACTCAACCGGTTACGAGGACGCGAGCAAGCGCTGGCATCTGTCGAACGCGAGCACTTCCAGCGACGAGGATTCCTCTCTGGCCGCCGCGCTCCAGGCGCGCAGCGACTACGCCAAGATGCAGTACTACGAGCTGTTCCGCAATGGGAAGGACGTCTACACCAAGCACGCCCAAACCGAGGCGAACGAAACCGACCCGAACCTCGCCCCCGGCACGACCAAGATCAAGTAGGTGTAGGGTCGGCGGCTGGTGGCTGGTGGCTGGCGGTGCCGGTGCTGGCGCTGGCCG
Organism: uncultured Collinsella sp.; assembly: GCA_902470695.1. GTDB lineage: Bacteria > Actinomycetota > Coriobacteriia > Coriobacteriales > Coriobacteriaceae > Collinsella. Next base: position 1,015 of record CABRHH010000002.1, on the reverse strand, counting down.
ACGACGAGCGTTGCGGCCGTGCGCGGGTCCAGGGGCCAGCGGCGGCGCGGTGTTGCTGCGGCGTTGCCGGCATGGCGCTGACGCTGGCGCCGGGGCTGATGGTGGGGCCGGCCGACGTAAACGCAGAGTTGCGCCCGGTTGCCGATGCAGAACCAGCACGGTGGCCGTGGTCGATGCCACAACCGTCGGCAGCGCCGAAACCACATCCTAGCGACCACCCACACGGCACAGTCCCCTTGAGAATCGACCCCTCTCGGCCGCTCCGCATCGCCGTTCGCATGCGGGGCGGCTTTTTGGTTCGCGCCGTGGTCATCAGGGCGCGGTCATCTGCGCAATCCGGGTTCAGCCCGCGGCTGTTTGGGCAATCCAGGCACAGCCCCGATTGCTCGGTCCATCCGGGTGCACCCCTCTGCTGTTGGGGAGATCCAGGTGCAGTCCTCGGCTGTTCGGCCAATCCGGGTGCAGATTCCGTCCGTTCCCCAGATTCCGGGTGCGGATTCCGTCCGTTCCCCAAATCCCGGGTGCGGATTCCGTCCATCTGAGAAAATTGGGTTCGCGCCGTGTCCATCCAGAGCGGTTTTTCGCCTCCAGACGGACGAAACACGAACCCGGGATGCACCAAAGGCTCAAACCCGAACCCGAGATTTGCCAATGGCCGGCATCCGAACCCAGAACGCACCGACGGCTCAAATCCGAACCCGGAATGCGCCGACGACTGGAATCCGAACCCTGGACACTTCGACGAATCCAAGGTGAACACGAAACGCGCTGGCCAGCCCTCACCGATGGACGAAATCCGAACCCGGAATGTGTCGATGGCCGGAATCCGAACCCGGGTTGCATCGACGGTCGAAACGCGCACCCGGGACGGGAAGGCCCCGCACGCTTCTCGAATCTTGGGTGCGGTTTTAATCCATCTGAGGAAATAGGGTTCGCGCCGTGTCCATTCGGGGCGGTTTTGGGACTGCGGACAAAAAGTTGGACGCTGCAGGGCGTCCGGACAGGAGGTGCGCAT
>CABRHH010000001.1 GCA_902470695.1 uncultured Collinsella sp. | reverse complement strand
GCGACGGGCGCCGGGACGCGGGGCCGCGACGGGTGCCGGCCGCGTCGGGCGCGGCGCCGCGCACAACGGCAGGCTCCGGGCACGGGGCCGGATGCGCGACGAGCGCCGGCTGCGTGGGCTGCAGCGCTAGAACTTGACCTGCGGCACGCTGCGGGCGGCTTCGGCGGCCTCGAAGCCGGCGCGCTCCTTGAACTGGAAGATGCCGGCGAAGATGTTGCCGGGGAAGGTCTGGATGCCGTTGTTGTAGTTCAGCACGCAGTCGTTATAGCTCTGGCGCGCGTAGGAAACCTTGTTCTCGGTGTCCTCGAGGGTGCCCTGCAGCTGCATGAAGTTCGTGTTCGCCTTCAGATCGGGGTAGGCCTCGGCAACGGCGAACAGCTGGCGCAGCGCACCGGTCAGCACGTTGTCGGCGGCCATCTTCTCCTCGGGCGTGTGGGCGCTCGCGGCGCTGTTGCGCGCGCTGATGACCGCGTCCAGGGTCTCCTTCTCGTGTGCGGCGTAGCCCTTGACCGTCTCGACCAGGTTCGGAACCAGGTCGTTGCGGCGCTGCAGCTGCGTATCGATGTTCTGCCACGCGTTGTCAACGCGGTTGCGCAGCGTGACGAGGTTGTTGTAGATGCCGGCGACCACCATGACGATCACAATGACAACCACGATGCCGATAATGATGGGGATCATGGAAAACTCCCTTTCTGCGGCGTGCCTCAGCGCGCCTCGCGTCAGTTGCCTATCAGTATACCCATGTGTTCGAGGGCGCATGGCGCTGTGCGCAAGATATGCGCATCGGTCGACGCCCGCTCGGAACTCGTGCCGACCGTTTCGAGACGCCGCAACGCTTTTGTACAAAAAACAAACAATTGTCCCATAACGGACAAAGAACAGTTAATTCGCGTATCAGCGGCATGTCATTGCGGTAAGATACAGCCGATGTTCAATGTGCGGTTGGCAGATAACGTGCGCAAATACCTTATGCGTCTCTATATGTCCTCCGCTGCGCCAAGGAAGTGAGTCCGTTGGACCTGCGAATCGAGAAAACCTATCGCGCGCTCCTCACCGCGTTCACGCGCCTGCTGGAGACGCACCGCTATGAAGAGATCACGGTCGCCATGCTGTGCAACGAGGCGGTGATCCGCCGCACGACGTTCTACAAGCATTTCGCCGACAAATCCGAGTTCTTCGCCTTCTTCGTTGACAACCTGCGCCTTGAGCTGCTCAAGCACGGCGAGGAGTCGGTTGACGACGAACTGGCCCGCCTGAGCTGTCCGCAGGACCCCACGGTCGATGAGGAGGGTGTCGCCATCCTGCACGGCATGGTGAGCTTCATGCTCGAGCACGAGACCTTGGTCGACAACATCTTCGAAAGCTCGATGAGCGGTATGCTGATGCTCATGATGGTGGACAAAGTTGCCGAGACCATCCGGGAGCGCTATCGCAACGTCTATCGCGGCGAGGAGGGGGAACTGCCCACGCTGGCCTCCGCGTCCGAGTTCGCGGCGGGCGGCCTGGTGCGCCTGCTGGAGAAGTGGTGGGTCTCGGGTCACAGCAAGCAGGGCGAAACCGAGCTGACGCTTACGGCCAATCAGCTGGTGTGGCGCGTGCTGGGCGTGTAGACGCCGACTCTCGGCGGCATTCGGCGCGTGGGGTGCTATGATAGCCACTCACGGAGAGATGGCAGAGCGGTTGAATGCGGCGGTCTTGAAAACCGTTAGGCGCGCAAGCGTCTCGGGGGTTCGAATCCCCCTCTCTCCGCCAGGTGAAATGTATACGAGCGCCTGCTCCCTTCGGGTTGAGCGGGCGCTCGCTTTATGCCCGTCCTGTTGCAGGCGCGAGACGTGCGCGCGTAAGGCCAAGGCGCAGGTCGCTGCCCGCAGGCTGCCTATATAAAAGAAAGGTTTACCCCGAGGGTGGAGCTATGCTTCCGAACTGGGAAAGAAGGCGCTGACACGCCGCCTGCCTGGCGTTTCCTGCCGTATAAGGTCACAAGGCAGATAGAATAATCTCGTACGAACGTCGCTCGCGAGAAAGGTTCTGCCATGAGCATCGCACGCGTCATCATCAATCCCAATTCCGGCGATGAAAGCGGGAAGGACCTCGCCGAGGACATCAAGACGAGCCTCTCCGCCTGTTTCGATGAGGTGGAGATTTGCGTGAGCGAGGATGCGGAGGATGTCAAGAGGCTCGCGCGCGAGGGCCGTGAGAACGAGGTGGACGCCCTGTTCGTGGTAGGTGGCGACGGCACGGTGGGCACCGCGGTCCGCGGTCTTCTCGACGGTGCAGACGAGACCGAGGAGCTCCCCGCGCTCGGTATCCTCCCCGGCGGTACCGGCAACGGCCTCGCTCGCACCCTCGGCTACCCGCGCGATGTGCCCGGGGTCCTGGAGGCCATCGACTGCTCCCGTACCGTGCCGCTCGATCTGGCCTTCGCGAACGGCGACCCGTTCACCTACACGCTTACGGGCGGGGCGCTCCCCGAGGGCATCCGCGAGGTCTCCTCTGAGGACAAGTCTCGCTTCGGGTTCGCGGCCTATGTTGCGAGCGAGCTCAAGAGCATCGGCGGGGACGAGTCCCATCGTTTGCGCATCACCGTCGACGGGGATGCGATCGAGGAGGATATCAACTCGTTCATCGGCTTCTCCGCGAACGTGATGGTGAACGAGTTCTCTGCCGCCGAGGACACGCAGACCGATGAGGGCCTCATCCATCTGCTCGCTCTCAAGGACGCCTCGCTCCCGGCGCTCGTCTCGATCATCCCGAACGTCCTCACGCGCTCGGTGGATGAGAGCGAGCACGTCTTGTTCCTGCACGGCAAGAGCATCAAGATCGAGTGCCTGGACGGGGAGCTCACCTGCGGCATGGACGGCGACGAGGGGCCGAAGCTCCCAGTCGAGCTCACGGTGGCTCCTTCTCGCCTGCGCACCTTCCCGCTGAAGACGGACGCCGAGTAGCCCATAGCGCGACGCCTCGCCCCCAAGAACCGTTTGAGCCGCCCTCCGTTCCTCGATATCGAGAGAATGGAGGGCGGCTTATTCATGGTCCGAGGGGCTCGCTGCTTCCGCGGGGAGCGGAGCTCGAAGCGCGCGCTTCCGATCCCTTGGATGGGAGAAAGGGCCGTCCACCTGCGCAGACGGCCCAATGCGAGACACACGTTTTGTCCTATGGCCCACAGGATGGAATCTGATTCCCGGATGCGCCCGCGTTGACGGCCCCGCGCTCGCTGCGGTGGGCTGCAGGTAAGGCTACGGGCGGGGCTACATGGGCAGCGCGGTCTGCTGGTTGTACACGCGGGCCTGGTACTCGCGATCGAGGTCGAACAGGCCCTTGGGGTCGGAGCCGAACAGCTTCATGTTCGTGATCATGTCGCGCGCGTTCGCCTCTTCCTCGCCCTGCTCCCGCACGAACCAGTCGAGCATGCGCATGGCGCGGATGTCGTGCGCCTCGATGGCCGTCTCGTAGCAGCGGTGGATGTTCTCGGTGATGTACTGCTCGTGCTCAAGACCAGCCTCGAGCGGGGCGAGGTCGTTGTCGAAGGTCATGGTGGGCTGCTCGATGGCCATCATGGTGGGCGTGTATTCGTTGTCGAGCAGATAGCGGCGGAGTGCCAGGGCGTGGTCGGTCTCCTCGCGGACCTGGATCATGTACCAGTTGGCGAAGCCCTTCAGGCCACGGTCCTCGTAGTAATCGGCGAAGGTGAGATACAGATACGCGGAGTAGAGCTCCTTGTTGATCTGCTGTTCCAGAATGTCGGCAACCTTCTTGTTGATAGCCATACGAACCTCTTTCCCGGCGCTGCGCGTCGCTTGCCTGCGCGGCACATCGGTGGTGCCGCCTTGCGGCTCAGTATACCCGGCGGCGCGGACACCTATGGCCCGTGCCCGCGCCGCCGGCCCGCGCGGGTGCGGGTTGGCAGCCGCTGAGGACTCTCAGCCGGTGCGGCCTTGCGGCTGGCGCGCGCACGGAGCCCGGTGTCGGCGGCAGCCACAGCAGGTACAATAGGCGCACAACAGTACCTGCGAGGAAGGAAATCTCATGGGTTCGAATGGTTTTCGCGTTCGCGTGCGGCTGCTTGCCGCGCTCGCGTTTGCCCTATGCGCGGTGATGCTTGCACCGCAAGCGGCCCGTGCCGGCGACTACAGCATGACGGGCGTGGACATTCAAGCGGTCGTTGAGGCGGACGGCACCTTGGCGGTGCGCGAGTCGCGCACCTTTGCCTTCGACGACGATGTGAACGGCGTGTTCTGGGAGATCCCTGAGGGGGACAACCAGCAGGGCGCGGCATCGAGCGTGCGGGTGCAGGGCGTGAGCGTCGACCGCGGCGATGGCGAGCGGGCCTTCTCGCAGGCCTCGAGCGCGCAGGCGGGGCAAGACGGCGTGTTCACGGTCTCCCAGGAGGACGGTACCGAACGCATCCAGGTCTTCATGCCGTCGGACTCCGATAGCGAGGCGCGCGTGACCGTGTCCTACGTGCTGTCCGGTGCGGTCATGGCCTGGCCGGACACGGCCGAGCTGTACTGGAAGTTCATCGGGCCCGCGTGGGAGGAGAACTCCGAGCAGGTACATCTCACGGTGACGTTTGCCGACGAGGCCGCCTCGGGCGTGGCGGCGTCTGCCGGCGCCCAGGCCAGCGACCCCAACCTGCGTGCATGGGCGCACGGGCCGCTCGACGGTGCCGTGTCCATCGACGTGGGCACCACCTCCCAGGTCACCTTCGAGGCGCCGAAGGTCGAGTCGGGCCAGTTCGCCGAGGCCCGCATCGCGTTCCCGGCCGCCTGGGTGCCCGGGCTTGCGGTAGCCGGCGGCGAGCGGCTGCCCACGATTTTGCAGGAGGAGCAGGCATGGGCCGATGAGGCCAACGCGCAGCGTGAGCGTGCGCGTGTCTTGCTCGCGGCAGGCTCGGTCGTGCAGGTGGTCCTGCCGGCCCTGCTGCTGGCGGGCGTGCTGTTCGTGCGTGCAACCAAATACCGCACGCGCCGCCCGGTGTTCCAGGAGACCTATTTCCGTGACGTGCCGTCTGCCGACCATCCGGCCGTGCTTTCGGCGTTCATGAACAGCGGCGTGGTCGAGGACCGCGCGTTCGTGGCGACCCTCATGCGCCTCACCGATAACCGCGCCGTCGCCCTGGAGCGCACGGTGGAGGAGAAGCGCGGCCTGTTCGGCAGCAAGCAGCGGGAGGCCTACACGCTCGTGCTGCTCGATCCCACCCGCGCCGAGGGCGAGATCGACCGGCGCGCGCTCGATCTATACTTCGGCGCCGATGCCGAGGCAGGTGCGCGCGTGGCGTTCGACGGCCTGCACGAGGCGGCCGAAGATGATCCCAAACGCATGGGCGAGCGCATCGACGATTTCAAGACCGACATCAGCGCCGAGCTGGAGCGACGTAGCCTGGTGAGCCTGGTGAGCGCCGGGTATACCGTTGGCGCGATGGTGCTGATCGTGCTGGCTGCCGCGGGCTCGCTTTTCTTCTCGATCGCGATGGATTTCGCGAACATGCCCGCCTTCATCGCCTCGGCGGTGCTGCTCGCGGCGGCGATGCTCGTGGTGTCGACCACGACCTGCTACACGCAGGAGGCCACCGAGCTGCGCGAGCGCTGCGCGGCGCTCAAGCGCTGGCTGGAGGATTTCACGAACCTGGATGAGGCCGTGCCGAGCGATTTGATCTTGTGGAACAAGCTGCTGGTCATGGCGGTGGCGCTCGGCGTGTCCGACGAGGTGCTGCGTCGTCTGGCCGACGCGGTGCCCCACGACCTGCGCGGGGACGAGGACATGGGCTACTACTACCCGATCTACTGGTGGTGCTACCCGCACGGCAGCCTGGGCACGCCCGCCAGCGAGATGCACACGGCCTACCACGCGAGCGTCTCGGAGCTCGCCAGCAGCGCGTCGAGCTCGGGTGGCGGTTTTGGCGGCGGCTTCTCGGGTGGCGGCGGAGGCGGCGTCGGCGGCGGAGGCGGCGGCACGTTCTAGCTGGCAGGCGGACACCTGCGCCGGCAGTGGGCCCGTCAGTCGCCCGCCCTGTCAGCGGGCACGGCTCGCGCTGCGCCGAGCTGGCTGGCGGGACCCCGTTCGGGGTCGCGGCCTGCTCGCATGCGAATGCGCCCGGCTCGGAAGCGATTTCCGAGCCGGGCGCATTGTGTTGTGGACGGTTTGGGCCTTGCGCCCTGATGGTGCCTGCGGTGCCGCCAGCTCGCGCCCTTCGCCGTGCCCGTGGCGTAGCGCGCTCAGACGCTGGCAGGAACGTGCGCTCGGCTCAGGACTGCTGGCGCCCTACGCGCTCAGATCGAGCCCGTAGATGTACATCTCCTTGGGGATGAGCTTGCGCTCCTCGCGCTTGGCGCGGTAGGCCCCGGCGCGCTTGAAGCCGTGGTGCTCGTAGAACGGCCAGGTGCAATCGGTGTCGGTGTACAGAAATGCCCGGTCGGCGCCGTGCGAGGCCAGATAGGTGGTCACGGCGTCGAGCAGCACGCCGCCGATGCCCAGCCCGCGCGCCGTCTTGTCTACGGCGAGCAGCGTGATCTCGGTCGAGCCCGCCAGGCCGCTGCTTTGCAGCAGGCGCGCGTTGGTGCGGTCCATCATCTCGACGCTGGAGCCGTATGCGGCCGCTGCCTGCGGCTCGGCGAGCTGCATCTGATGGCAGTAGTCGGCCCAGGCCCGATGCCAGCGTTCGTTCATGATCGTGTGACGGCTTCCCGGACGTGCAAGCACGATGCCGCGCGGCGCCTCATCGATGAGCGCAACTTGAGAAAACGTGGAAATGGCCAAGGAATGGGCAAGGTCGCAGCAGGCTTCCAGAAAGCCGTACCCGGGAGAGGGGACGTGCGTGTGCCATGCGTCTTGCAAGATCGTGGCAAGCTCGTTGAAGTCGTTCTCATCGAACGGTCTGTACGTGACACGCGAAACCATGCACCCTCCTCGGTCTTGTTTGTTTCTACCACCTCAAGGGTGCTTTTGTATGGTGCGCATGTGTAGCCTGGTGAGCGCCGCGAATTCTACGCGCAACCCCCATGTTTTCTTGGCAGGTTCTCCAAAAGCGGGCTGGCGGAGAGGGTTCGAGGACACCTGTTGCGCTACATTAGACGAGTACGTGAAACGCAGCGCGCCGACCATCGCGTCGTGCGGCGCTGCCTTGGTGTGAAGGAGGGGCGGCATGGCTTCCGAGGGGAAGATCTCGCGTGCGCTGATCTCGGTGACGGACAAGACGGGCGTGGTGGCGTTTGCCCAGCGTCTGGTCGAGGATTACGGGGTCGAGATCATCTCGACCGGCGGCACGGCGCGCGTGCTTGAGGAGGCGGGCGTCCCCGTGGTGCCCATCGAGGAGTTCACCGGGTTCCCCGAGATGATGGACGGCCGTGTGAAGACCCTTCACCCCAAGGTCCACGGCGGCCTGCTTGCCCGCCGCGACTCCGCCGAGCACATGGCGCAGGCGGCCGAGCATGGGATCGGCATGATCGACCTGGTGGCGGTCAACCTCTACGAGTTCGAGAAGACCGTGGCGAACCCCGACGTGACCTTCGTCGACGCTATCGAGCACATCGACATCGGCGGCCCCTCCATGCTGCGCTCGGCCGCCAAGAACAACGATTCGGTGACCGTGGTGTGCGACCCGGCCGATTACGAGCGGGTGCTCGCCGAGATGGCCGCCCATGAGGGCGCCACGACGTTGGGCACGCGTCGCCTGCTGGCCGCGAAGGTCTACACGCGTACCGCCGCTTACGACACTGCCATCTCCACCTGGCTGAACGACTACCTGGCGGGCGAGGGTGCCGCCGAAAAGGCCGGTGCTGCGGGCGCTGCGGACGGTGCCGCCTTCGTGCCGCCGACGCAGTTCAGCCTGCATCTGGAGAAAACCCAGGACCTGCGCTACGGCGAGAACCCGCATCAGACGGCGGCCGTGTACCGTTTCACCGATGACTTCGTCCAGCTGGCCTCCTCGGCAAGCCCGCTGGTGGGTGCCGAGCAGATCCAGGGCAAGCCGCTGTCCTACAACAACTTCCTGGATGCGGACGCCGCCTGGAACGCGGTGCGCGAGTTCGACGAGCCCGCCGTGGTGATCTTGAAGCACCAGAACCCCTGCGGCTCGGCGGTGGCCCAGGATGTGACCGAGGCCTACGACCGCGCCTTCGCCTGCGATCCCAAGAGCGCGTTCGGCGGCATCGTGGCCGTGAACCGCGAGGTGCCGTTGTCGCTTGTGGAGCACTTCGCCGACCGCGATAAGCTGTTCGTCGAGGTGTTGATCGCCCCGTCGTTCACGCCCGAGGCGCTTGAGCGCCTGTCGCGCCGCACCAACCTGCGCGTGCTCGCCTGCGGCGAGGCCGCTGCGCACGCCAAGCTCGAGGCCCGCACGGTCGACGGTGGCATGCTCGTCCAGTGCGTGGACACCGTGGACGAGGACGTGGCCACCTTCACCTACCCCACCGTGCGCAAGCCCACGGACGCCGAGATGGCCGACCTGCTGTTTGCCTGGCGCGTGTGCAAGACCGTGAAGAGCAACGCGATTCTCATCGCGAAGGACAGCATGGGCATCGGCATGGGTCCGGGGCAGCCGAACCGCGTGGACTCCGCGCTTCTGGCCTGTCAGCGTGCCGAGGAGGTTTGCCGGCGCCTGAGCAAGCAGGCCGGCGGCTTCGCCTGCGCCAGCGACGCGTTCTTCCCCTTCCGCGACAACGTCGAGGTGCTCGCCGAGCACGGCGTGACGGCGATCATCCAGCCCGGCGGCTCGGTGCGTGATGACGAGTCCATCCAGGCGTGCGACGATTTGGGCATCGCGATGGTGTTCACCGGCACCCGCCACTTCCGCCACTAGCCACGAGAGAGGGCAGCCATGGCCGAGGGGCTTGAGGCATATTTCGAAAACGACGACGAGCTACGGGCGTATGAGACGTTCTGCGCCGAGCAGGAGCGCGCGGCGGCGGGCTTCTCGCTCGACGAGCCGGCGCTCGTGTGTCGCTGGCGCATGGCTCGCAAGCGGGTGCCGCTGCTCAACCGGCATATCCGTGCGCTGGCGGCGCGCCGCGTGCAAGGTGCGCCGCTGACCCACAACATGCTCTCCTGGGTCAAGCAGCATGTGGAATGGTCGCTGGCGGAAGGGTCGTATGCCGAGCACGACGGCGTGCTCATGCTGGTGATCGACGTGAACGGCAACGCCGCCATGACGGTGGGCGCCTATGAGCCGCTGTCCGACACCGCCTCCGCCGCGCTGCTGGCGCGCGCCGAGCATGCGCGCGCCGAGGCAGGCGAGACGGGCGTGGCACCCGAGCTACTCGGTGCGGTGCAGGCCGGGCGCATGCTGTTGGCGGCTGGGGCCGATGAGCCGCTGTGCGCCGCGGCGGATCTTTTGGTGCAGCTGGCGCAGACGCGCGGCGTGGACGTTGGACGCGTGCCGGCGACGGAGCTCGTCTCGGCAGTGGCGCCTGGGGCGGATTCGGCGGCGGTATTGGCTGCCTGCGGAAATGTAGCGAGCGCCGCGACAGTATCTGCGCCTGCGCGCCAAGACGGGTCCGCGGCGCCGGCAGCTGGCGCTGTGGCGCTGGATGCGGATGCGATCCCCGCGCGCGTGCCCGCCCCGGCGCTGTTTTTGGTGTCGGATGAGCACGGTGTGGTTCCGGCGACCGACGGCGCCCCGGCAGAAGATGACGCTGCCGCCCTCGAGAGCCTCGCTGCCGACTGCGCCAAGCTCTTCGCCTAAGGCCGGGCACGCCTGGTGGGCCTGCGCCGGGGGTTGCCGACTGAGGGAGGTTCCCGCACGCCGCTTGGTTCGTCCCGCGCGGGTCAGGCGCCCCCACTCCACGCCTTCTCGCCTCGCTACCTTACCGTTCTGTTCGGATTGCATGCCGATGTGCGTGCTACCATGCTGTACCAGGTTGAATCAAAGGGCCGGCGTGCGGGATGCCGGCGGGAGCGAGGGGTGCCATGGCGCGCATTTTCGTCGTCGAGGACGACGCGGCGATTCGCAACGAGGTGATCGAAGTGCTGGAGCGCCAGGGTTTCGAGGTCACCTACTGCCTGACGTTCGACCAGGTTGCGGAGGATGTCGAGCGGGCCGCTCCCGATCTGGTACTGCTCGACCTCACCTTGCCGGGTACCGACGGCCAGCTCATCTGCCGTGAGCTGCGCCAGCGCTCGGAGGTGCCGATCGTGGTGCTGACCTCGCGCGTGACCGAGGTTGATGAGGTCATGAGCATGACCATGGGCGCCGATGACTTCATCTCCAAACCATACAGCGCTTGCGTGCTCGTGGCGCGCATCCAGGCGCTGCTGCGCCGTGCGCAGGGCGGCTCGGATGCCGGCCGCGTGCTGGAGTACAACGGTCTTTCGCTCGACCTCTCCCGCTCGGTTGCCAGCGCAGGTGACAAGCAAGTCGAGCTCACGAAGAACGAGATGCGGATCTTGGCGCTGCTCATGAGCCGCGCCGGTGCGATCGTGAGCCGCGAGGCCATCATGCGCGACCTGTGGGATTCGGACGCCTTCGTGGACGACAACACCCTGACGGTGAACATCAACCGCCTGCGCGGCACCCTGGAGAAGATCAGCGTGACGGGCTATCTCACCACGCATCGCGGCCGCGGCTATTCGGTGTAGGGGGCGCGTATGACGTTCGGGCGGTACGTGCGCTCCTGCTGGCCGCAGGTGAGCATCATGGGGTTCGCCATCCTCATGTGCAATATCATGCTGAACACCACGGCGGCCAGCGGCGAGCTGGTGCTGTTGGTGACGATCACGCTGCTGCTGTGCGGCGCGCTGGCGCTCGTTGTTGACTATCGACGCCGGCGCCCGTTTCTCTCCCGCCTGGTCGAGTGCGCCGAGGACGTCGAGCATCCGCTATGGATCACCGAGATGGTGGCCGAGCCCGACTATCTTGAGGGGCAGATCGCGTTCGACGCGCTGCGGGTGGTGGCCAAGGCGGCCAACGACGACGTGGCGCTTGCCCGCCGGCAGACGCTCGACTATCGCGAATACGTGGAGACCTGGGTGCACGAGGCCAAAAGCCCGCTGGCCGCGGCCCATCTCATGCTCGACAACCTGGCCGAGGAGGCGGCGGTGAGCGGGGCCGAGGTGTCGGGTGAGGTGCTGGTAGCAAAGACGGAGGCGCTCGGTGAGGAGCTGGGGCGCGTGGAGGGCTTTATCGAGCAGGCGCTCTATTTCGCGCGTTCCGAGTCGCTCGATCGCGACTACCTCATTCGCTCGTACGGGCTGCGTGCGCTGGTGACGGAGGCCGTGAAGGCGAATGCGCGCCTGTTGATCGGCGCGCATGTGGTGCCGGTGCTGGGCGACCTGGACCGGGTGGTGTTCACGGACGAAAAGTGGATGGCGTTCATCTTGGGGCAGCTGATTCAGAACAGCGTGAAGTATGCGCCGCTCGAGGGCGGGCAGATCGAGTTCTCGTCGCGGCTCGTGGATGAGGGGTTGGCGCGCGAGCGCATCGAGTTGGCGGTGCGCGACAACGGATGCGGCGTGTCGGCGGCCGACCTGCCGCGCGTGTTCGACCGTGGGTTTACCGGGGCGAACGGACGGCAGGCCAAGCGCAGTACGGGCATCGGTCTGTATCTGGTGCAGCGGCTGTGCGCCAAGATGGGGCTGGAGGTTGCCGCGAGCTCCGAGGAGGGCGCGGGGTTCTGCGTAACGATCGCGTTCGCCACCAACAAGATGCACTACTTCGAGGCGTAGGGCCGCGCGGGCGCGGGCGGCTGCGGCGTGCAGCGTTCGGTTTGATGCTGCACCGAACGCTGCACGCCGAGCGTCGCATGCCAAACGTCGCACGCCAAACGCCGAACGGTGCATGTCGAACGCCGAACACCGAGCGCCGAAGGCCGCATGCCGCATGCCGAATGCCGAATGACGCCCGCGGGTCGCGACGCCGCAGGCCGAACGTCGAGCGCCGCTCGCGGGTCGCGACGTCGGCCGAGACCGTGATGCGCCGCACGGGCCGCGGCGCCGGCCGAGGGCCGCGGCCCGCGATGTTGCGCGCTAGACCCAGCTGCAGATGAGGGTCATCTCGCCGTCGAGCTCCAGAGCCTCGACGGTGGAGGGCGCGAGCAGATGCGAGCCCGCGTGGACGGCGCGTCCGCAGATGGCGCCGGCGCCGTCGATGACCGAGATGCAGTAGAACGGGTGCGTTTGCGCCAGCGTGCGCGGGCCGTTCACGCGCACGCGCTCCACGGTGTAGCGGTCGGTGGTTGCCAGGCGCGTGATGCCGTCGACCTCCGGGGCGGTGACGGTACCGGAGGTGGGGGCCTCGGCCTCGTAGTTCACCACGTCGATCGACTGGGCGATGTGCAGCGGGCGGGGCTTGCCGTCATCGCCGGTGCGGTCGTAATCGTAGACGCGGTAGGTGATGTCACTGGACTGCTGGGTTTCCAGGATCAGCGTTCCGGCCTTGATGGCGTGTACGGTGCCCGGATCAATCTGGAAGAAATCGCCCGCCTTGATAGGGACCTCGTTCAGCAGGTCATCCCAGCGCCCCTCTTCGACCATCTGGGCGAACTCGGCGCGGTCGTGGGCTCGCTGCCCAACGATGATGGTGCCGTTGGGGGCAGCATCCAGCACGTACCAGCACTCTTTCTTGCCCAGGCTGCCGTGCTCGTGCTCGGCGGCGTAGGTGTCGTCGGGGTGGACCTGAATGGACAGGTCACCCTCGGCGTCGAGAATCTTGATCAGCAGCGGGAAGACGTCGCCCTCCAGGTTGCCGAACAGCTCGCGGTGGTTGTCCCACAGCCAGGCGAGGGTCTGGCCGGCGAAGGGGCCCTCGGCGATGCGGCACACGCCGTTGGGATGCGCCGAGATCGCCCAGCATTCGCCCACGGGGCCTGCGGGGATGTGGTAGCCATAGGCAGCCTCGAGCCGGCGGCCGCCCCAGATCTTGCCGTGAAAGACCGGCTCGAGCCAGATGAGCTGGTTGGCGGCCGTGCTGGTTTGGCTCGCGGCGCCCGCCGCCGCTGCGCTGTCCTGGGCGGGGGAGAGGCCGCTTGCCTGAGGGGTGGGGGCCGTCTGGCCGGTGGAGGCCGCCGTTTGGTCGGTGAGGGCGGCCGCCTGTTCGGTGGGGGAGGCCGTCGTCTGGTCAGTGAGGGTGGCTGTCTGGTCAGCGGAGGGGGTGTTCGACGTGCCCGACATGTTCGGCATGAGGTTCCTTTCGCGAGGCGTTGCTTTCGCCCCATGATAGCGCTTGTTGTGTGGCTGCGTTTTTCGCGCAATTGTGAACGTACACGGTCCCAATGCGACCGTTGACGGGAAAGTCGACGCGCATCGAGAGAAAATGGTGTACATATACAAGAGGGAAAACAATTGTGTACGTGTTTAGGGGTATGCCATGGCAAAGGTCGGGGTTCGCGAGATCAGCCGTGCAACGGGCTTTTCGCCTGCCACCGTCTCCAATGCGCTCAACGGGAAGCGCAACGTCAGCGAGGAGACGGTGCGGATTATTCTCGACGCAGCCGAGGAGATGGGTATCCAGCAGGACTCGGATTCGGAGACCATCACGTTTGTGCTGGCGCGCAAGACGGGGCAGATCGTGGACGAGAGCACCTTTCACCCGGCGGTGATCGAGGGTGTGGAGCGCCAGGCGCGTCGGCACGGCATGAGCACGAAGTTTTTGACCCTCGATTTTTCCGATCTCGAGGTGGTGCGCCCGGAGGTCGATGCCCTCATGGACGACCCCGCCTCGGCGGTCGTCTTGCTTGGGACCGAGCTTGACGAGCAGGATTACGAGCTGTTTGCATCGCGCCCGGCACACCTGGTGGTGCTCGATAGCTGGAGCGACCGATTTGACTTCGATGCCGTGGTGATGTCGAATGGGGAGTCGTCCTGGCGCGCGGCGAGGTACCTGATCGAGCGCGGGCATCGCAAGATCGGCTACCTGGTCGGCTCGTTTAGAATCCAGAACTTCAAGGAGCGCGAGCGCGGGTATATCCGTGCGTGCGTCGAGGCGGGCATCGAGTTGGATCCGGCGTGGCGCGTTGAGCTGGGGACAACGCTTGAGAGCGCGTATCGCGATATGGCGGCTTGGCTGAAGTCTGTGCCGGTCGATAAGCTCCCGACGGCGTTTTTCGCCGATAACGATGTGCTCGCCGTGGGGGCGCTTCGGGCGTTTGCGGAAGCGGGCGTGCGCGTTCCGCAGGACGTGTCGGTCATCGGGTTTGACGACCTGTCGGTGAGCGCGTTTTCAAATCCTCCGCTGACGACGATCCACGTGCTGAAGCACGAGGTGGGCGAGCTTGCCGTGCGGCGCTTGGTGGGCAATGTTGTCAACCCGAAGAAGTTCACCTGTAAAACGCAGGTGAGCACGTATTTTGTGGAGCGCAAGAGCGTGTGCCGCCGATAGGGCGGGCAGGCGGCTGCGTCGTGCTTTTGCTGAGCCTGGAGGGGCCGGAACCCGGTGAAAACTGGGAAAAGGGGGTCGCTTAAAAGGTTCGACAGCGTGGTGTGGTCGCAAATGGCGTCTAATGGGTGTTTCGGTTCGTGCATAGGGGATGAATAGCGAGGTTTCATGGTTTCGAACGCACTCCAATCGCCTGATTTGAGCTGATGGGGGACCCTGCGGGGCTGAAAACGGGTTCATCCAGGCACGCTGCGAGTGAGGGAACACCCATTAGATGCCTTTTGCGACCACTGAAGCGGCGGTGTTTTTCAGACTGACCCCCTATAAAAAAGTGTCATGCGAAAATTCGAGTATCAGATGACAAAAATATAGAATTACGAGTCTTGTCTTCAAGGGCAACGCGCGATTGAGGCGCGGCAGGTCCGAGACTTGCAGTATGCAATGCACTCAGATAAAGCCGGTCGTAGATGCCGGGAGGTCGATTGTGCTGACCTTCTCGTCGCTAGCTAAACTAAACATGTTTAAAACCGTTTACCGAGATATATAGACCGTTTACGGCTAAATATAGGGAAAATACCTAAACTTGTACTACAGTGTTTGCCAAACAGGACGTTTGCAGAGCACGGCGCTTCCCGGGCATCTGTCCGTAATGCTCGACCAGTTGGCCGGGCGGCTAACGTGCACACCTTGAGGAGGGACTTTGATGGATCATATCAAGTTGGGATTCGTGCCCACCAGACGCAGCGTGTTCAGCGCCCCGGACGCGATCAAGTATCGGGGGCTGACGGTCGAGCGCCTGCGCGAGCTGGGCGTTGATGTGGTGGATATCGACGACATCAATAGCGAGGGCCTGCTGTTCGATGACAGCCACGTCCAGCCTATCGTTGACAAGTTCACCGCAGCGGGCGTGGACGGCATCATGCTGTGCCATGCGAACTTCGGCACCGAGTACCTTTGTGCTCGCCTGGCCCGTGAGCTGGGCAAACCGGTGCTGCTCTGGGGTCCGCGCGACGAGCGGCCCGAGCCCGACGGCACGCGTCTGCGCGATTCCCAGTGTGGGCTGTTTGCCACCGGCAAGGTGCTGCGCCGCTTCCAGGTGCCCTTCACCTATCTCACGAACTGCCGCCTCACCGACCCGGAATTCGAGCGCGGCGTGCGCGATTTCCTGGCGGTGTGCAACGTGGTGCGCACCTTCTCCCACATGCGCATCTTGCAGATATCCACCCGCCCGTTCGACTTCTGGTCCACCATGTGCAACGAAGGCGAGCTGCTCGAGCGCTTCGGGATTCAGCTTGCGCCGGTGCCCATGACCGAGCTTGTCCAAGAGGTGCAGGCCGCGCGGCAAGACGCCGACGCACTCGGTGCGATGTTGGAGCAGGTCCGCACGTCGTTCGAGATCTGCGTGCCCGACGACAAGGTGGAGGCGGTGGCGGCGCTTGCTATCGCGATGAAGCGCTTGGTTGATCGCTATGGATGCAGCGCCGGTGCCATCCAGTGCTGGAACGCGCTGCAGGCGGAGCTGGGCATCATGCCGTGTGCTGCCAACGCGATCTTGAACGAGATGGGTATCCCCATCGTGTGCGAGACCGATATCCACGGCGCCATTACCGCCCTGCTTGTGGAGGCGGCCGACTTGGGGCGGCATCGCGGGATGTTTGCCGACTGGACCGTGCGCCATCCGGATAACGAAAACGGCGAGCTGCTGCAGCACTGCGGTCCATGGCCCTGCTCGGTGGCGCGGGAGAAGCCACGCCTAACCTATCCGCTGGCGTTCGACCATCCGGGTGCCCTGACCGCCGAGGCCAAGCACGGCGACCTGACCCTTGCGCGTTTCGACGGCGACAACGGGTCCTACTCGCTGCTGCTTGGTCGTGCCCGCGCTATCGATGGGCCCACCGGCATGGGCACCTACCTGTGGGTTGAGGTGGACAACCTCAAGCGCTTGGAGGCGAAGCTCGTGGAGGGGCCCTACATCCACCACTGCGTGGCCATTCACGCCGATGTGGTGCCCGTCCTGTATGAGGCATGCAAATATCTCGGCATCGCACCCGACCTGTACGACCCCATCGAGGAAGAGGTCCGGGCGTATCTGCGTGGCGAGTAGCGGCGCGGTGCCGTCCGGACGGCGCGCGCGTCGCCGGGTGCTGGCGGGTGTGGCGCACGCCGCGTGTGCGCGTGGGCGCTGCGGGGCCGCATGCGCCGGTCGGCAGGCGAGGCGACGGTCCGCGATGAGGGGCGGCGTGTGCCGGTCTGCCTGCGCACGCCGACGGCCCATGCGCGTTGGTCAGTCGGATGGCGCCGCCTATCGGCGCGCGCCGCGTGTGCGCGTGGGCGCTGCGGGGCCGCATGCGCCGCAGGCAAGGCTGCCTGGCGGCTTGCGGGGAATATCCATCGAACGGGAATGCTGAAGGAGCGATATGAACAGGATTGAGGAATTGGAGCGGCTGCGCTGGGATTTGCGGCGCGACTGCGTGGACATCATCATGGCGGGGGGCGGTGGCCACATCGGCGGCGACATGAGCGTGATCGATGCGCTGCTGGTGCTGTACGCACGCCACCTGCGCATCACGCCCGATACGGTGAGCGACCCGGACCGCGACCGGTTCGTTCTGTCCAAAGGGCACGCCATGGAGGCCTACTACGCGGTGCTCGCGCAGATGGGCTTTCTCGACCTGGGCGAGGTCAAGGCGCGGTTCTCGCGCTTCGACAGTCCCTATATCGGGCATCCGAACAACAAGCTTCCCGGCATCGAGATGAATTCGGGCTCGCTGGGGCACGGCCTGCCCGTGGCGGTGGGCATGGCGCTGGCTGCGCGCATGGACGGCCGATCGAGTCGCGTCTATACGGTGATGGGCGACGGCGAGCTTGCCGAGGGCTCGGTATGGGAGGCAGCGATGGCCGCGGCAACGTATGGGCTGGATAACCTGTGCGCTGTCGTGGACCGCAACCGCCTGCAGATTTCGGGCAACACGGAGGACGTGATGAGGCAGGACGCGCAGGGGGAGCGCTGGGCCGCCTTCGGCTGGAACGTGCTGAGCGTTTGCGGCAACGACATCGCCGCGCTCGATGCCGCGTTCAGCCTGGCGGCGCGCACGCCGGGAAAACCGACGGTGATCGTCGCCAACACGGTGAAGGGCTTCGGCTCTTCTTTGATGGAGAACAAGGCGGGGTGGCACCATCATCTGCCCACGCAGGAGGAGTATCTGCAGATCGTTGCCGATCTCGAGGCGCACAAGGAGGCCTGCCATGTCGAATAAGATCGCGAACCGAGCGGTGATCTGCGAGGAGCTCACGCACGCTGCTGAGCGGGACCGCAACGTGGTGGTGCTGTGCTCCGACTCGCGCGGGTCGGCTTCGCTGACGCCGTTTTTCGAGCGGTTCCCCGCGCAGGCGGTCGAGGTGGGTATCGCCGAGCAGGATCTGGTGGGCATCGCAGCCGGCCTAGCGGCGAGCGGGAAGCGCGCATTCGCGGCAAGTCCGGCGTGCTTTCTGACCACGCGCAGCTACGAGCAGTGCAAGGTCGACGTGGCGTACTCGAATACGAACGTGAAACTCATCGGCATTTCGGGTGGCATCTCGTACGGGGCGCTGGGCATGAGCCACCATTCCGCGCAGGATTTCGCCGCCATGAGCGCCATCCCGAACATGCGCGTCTACGCACCGAGTGACCGGCATCAGACGGCGCACCTGATGCGCGCGCTGCTTGCCGACAACGCTCCCGCCTATGTGCGCGTGGGGCGCAACCCGGTGGAGGACGTGTACGAAGAGGGGGCGTGCCCGTTCGAGATGGACCGGGCAACGTGGCTGCGCCGCGGCTCGGATGTGGCGCTGATCGCTGCGGGCGAAATGGTCCGTCCGACGCTCGACGCCGCGGCGGTGCTGGCGGAGCGCGGCATCGAGGCCGCGGTGCTCGACATGTATTGCATCAAGCCGCTCGATGCTGATGCGGTCGAGCAGGCGGCCCGCGGGGCACGCGTCGTGGTGACGGTCGAGGAGCACGCGCCGTTCGGAGGCCTGGGCTCGCAGGTGGCGCAGGTGCTCGGCGAGCGTTGCCCGCGTCCGCTGCGCTGTCTGTCCCTGCCCGACGCTCCGGTGCCCGCCGGAACGTCGGCTGAGGTGTTCGCCCACCTGGGGTTGACGGGGCCAGGGATTGCGCAGGCGGCTGAGGAACTACTGGGCCGGTAGGGAAGCGGCTTGCGTAGAGCGGGCGCGGGGCCGGGAGCGCGAGACGGCTACCGCACCGCCGTTGATACGAAGTGGAAGGAAGCGACCATGGCTCGCTACATCATCGGAATCGACCAATCCACGCAGGGGACGAAGGCCCTGCTGGTGGACGAGCGGGGCCGTCTGGTGGCCCGGGCGGATCGCGCGCACCGGCAGCTGGTGAACGACGCCGGCTGGGTGAGCCATGACCCGATAGAGATCGCACGCAACACCGTGGAGGCGTGTCGACGCGTGCTGGAAGCCTCCGGTGTGGACGCGGGCACGGTGGCGGGCATCGGCATCTCCAACCAGCGTGAGACCACGGTGGCCTGGGATGCCGAAACGGGAGAGCCCCTGGCTCCGGCGATCGTGTGGCAGTGTGCCCGTGCGCGCGGAATCTGCGAGCGTCTGGGGCGAGAGAGGCCCGAGGCCGCCCAGCGCGTGCGGGCGCGCAGCGGCCTGGCGCTCTCCCCGTATTACCCGGCGGCCAAGATGGCGTGGCTCATGGAGGAGGTGCCCGCCGCTGTCCGGGCGGCGGCAGCGGGCAGCCTGCGTTTGGGCACCATCGACGCCTGGCTGGTGTGGCACCTGACGCACGGCACGGTGTTCGCGTGCGACTACTCGAATGCCAGCCGGACGCAACTGTTCGATATTCGCGAGCAGAGGTGGTCCCACGAGCTGTGCGCGCTGTTCGGCGTGTCCATCGCGAGTCTGCCCGAGGTGCGCGACTCCGATGCCTGCTTTGGGTTTACAGACCTGGACGGCCTGTTGCCGGCGCCCGTGCCGATCCACGGGGTGCTGGGGGATTCGCACGCGGCCCTGTTCGCGCAGGGCTGCCATACGCGCGGCATGGCGAAGGCAACACTGGGGACGGGCTCGTCGGTCATGATGCACGCGGGCGGCACGGCGCCCGTCAGCGCGCACGGGCTGTCGGTTTCGCTCGCGTGGCGGCTGGGCGGCGCGACCGAGTACGTGCTAGAGGGAAACATCAACTACGCCGGCGCGGTCAAGACCTGGTTGCGCGACGATATGGGCATGATCGTGTCGCCGGAAGAGGCGACCCAGCTGGCGCGCGCCGCGCGACCGGAGAGCCGCGTGTACGTGGTGCCGGCGTTTTCCGGCCTGGGGGCGCCGCATTGGTGCGTCGAGGCAACCGGCGCGGTGTTCGGGCTGACGCGCGCCGACGGTCGTGCCGAGTTCGTGCGGGCGGCGGTGGAAAGCATCGCGTTCCAGGTGCGCGATGTGGTGGCCGCCATGGCGCTCGACGCAGCCGCGCCGCTTGCCGAGGTGCGTGTGGACGGCGGCCCCACGCGCGACGGCTTTCTCATGCAGACGCTTGCCGACCTGTGCGCCGCTCCGGTCCGGATAGCGGCTAACGACGAGATGAGCGGGCTGGGAGCCGCCTGGGCATGCGGTGTGGCGCTGGGGCTGTACGGCCGCGACGTGTGCGAGGTCTACGGTGCGCGCGATGTGGTGGCCCCGCAGATGGGCGAGGGCGAGCGCGCCGAGCGCCTGGCAGGCTGGGAGCGCGCTGTCGCCGCCACGAAGGCGTTTGCGAACGGTAGGTAGACGGCTGAGGCGCTCACGACGGGTGTGTCATGAGCGCCTCAGCCGTGCTGTGTGTTGCTTGCTGGGGTGTCCTGCCCGCGGAAATTCGCTGTCAGTCGATGTCTCGCAGCAGGTAATCGCGCAAAAGCGGCATGGAAAACGCCACGTGTCCGCGTGTCGGGGTGTCGATAACACCTTGTTCGACGAGGCGCGTCCGATACACGCGCGCGTAGCCGGCTGTTTTACCCATGCGCTCTGCGATGTCCGACATAGCGCTCAGCCCGCTTTCATCGGGAAGCATCGCTTCGAGGAAGGCGAGGTCCCCTGCAGAGAGTTCGCGAATGGTTTTTACAATCACGCCGTTGATAAAGTCTTGGCGGGCTAACTCAGCACCCCGGCTTGCCTCATCAGCGTGAATGGTGCCTTCATGAGAACATCCCCAGGTTCTGAATCCTGCAAGCTGCATCATGTAGGCGAATCCGTCCGTGGCACGTACGAGGATGGCAAGGGCATCGTTATCGATGCCCTTGCCGGCTTCTGCGATGGTTGCTCGGAAGGCGTCACGCACGTCGTGGTCGGCAATGCGTCCGATGTGGTGTTGCGAGGCGCGGCGTAAAAACGAGACGGATTTGTCCGAGAGCAGAGACGAAATGCGCGCGGGCAATCCTGCCATGAGCAGGGCGACACGTCGGTCTTCGCGTACGAAATGCTGGTAGGTTGCGGAGAAGTCGATGAGCTCATCAAGCTCCGGGTCGATCTCGTCTATGGTGATGAGAAGACCGATATCGTGGGCCTCAAGAACGTCAAGTAGCTTGTTCATGCGCGTGCGCCAATTGCCTGAGGCGGGATCGCGATACTCCCATGAGATGCTGAAAAGCGTCGGAACGCTGAGCGACGTGATGCGGGCTTCTCGCTTCGAGGAGGCGAGCTCGTTTGCCGCCTCGGTTGCCCGTTCGATGATGTCTTCCAGCATGCCGGGCCGCGCTGTTACGTTTGCCGAAATCCAGCCGAGTTTGGTGGCATGATTCGAAAGATACGAAAGCAGGACGGTTTTTCCGACACCACGGGGGCCTGAAAACAGGCTGCAGAGATTAGGGTCACCGCCGTTTGAGAGTAGAGCCTGCTCCATTTCCTGGATGATGCGGCTGCGTCCTGCCATGATGGCTGGTATTTTGCCGAAGCTGGGAGTGAAGGGATTTCCAGACATTGTTTCTGCCTCTCGTGCGTATGCGGGTTTTTTCTTTTTTGCTCTTTTTTTCTTTTTTTGCTCTTTTCTATAGTAGCAGGTAAACGGGCTGGGATGGTCGAGGAGACGGGTCTAGCGATAGCCCTCCCACAGCGGTAGGGGGAAGAGGATGTCCTCGAAGCGTGCCCATTCGCGCTCGTAGTCGATCTCGTCGGGGCGTGCGAGCCAGCGACCCTCGAGGCCGTACATGGCCGCCATCGCAACCGAGAAGGCGAGCGCCCCGTCCACCCCGTCGGGCACATGCCAAGCCGTCACGTTGTGCGATTCCGAAATGGACTTGGAGCGCTCGGCGAAATAGTCGTGCGTCGGGCTGTCCTGCGACATGCTCTCGGTGTTGAGCGCCTGGAACAGCATGACCAGCTCGGGCTGATGGGCGTTTTCCGCCACGATGAGCCGACAGTACTCCGGAATGCGCGGCTTGCCTCCCTCAAACACTCCGCCGGGCTCAAACAGCGCGATGTAATCGCGCGCCTGGCTGCTCCGATCGTAATAATGCTTGATGATCTCGATGAGCAGGCCGTGTTTGTCGCCCACGTAGTGGATGACGCCGGCCTGCGTGATGCCCACGCGCTGCGCGACCGCCTGCAGGGTGAGCCCGGTCATGCCCCGCTCATTCACAATCTGCACGGCGGCGGAAACGATCTGGTCGAGTCGCGCCTGCGCGGCAGCGGTGCGAGGGCGCGCGTTCTGCGCAGCGGCGGTGCGAGGGCGCGTATCCTGTGCGCCATGCGTGTGCTGCGTGGCTCCTTTGGAGCGCGGCTCATCGCGCTCCTCGGCCGAGACGTGTGCTGACGCGGCGGAAGCGGGCTCGGAGCTGCGGCGCTGGCTGGATTGTTTGTTCGAGGCGGCGGGCATGACGGTCCTTCAACAGGTCGATGGTGCGAACGGTGCGACGCCATGATTATAGGGCCGTTTCGCATCGGGCCGTGCCGGTGCTTCCCAGTCGTTCGCAGGAGCCAGCCGACCGCGACAGGGCTTGGCTGTCTGTGAGCCCAACCGCAGGCGATGGGGTCCGGCTGCCCGCGAGCCCGACCGACGACGACAGGATTCAGCTGCCCGCGAGGTCCAGCCGACGGTGACACAGCTCGGCTGCCTGCGAGCTCGATTGCAGGCGATGGGGTCCGGCTACGGGATGGCGTGGCGCTACTCGGCCGTTCGCAGAGTCGGGTCGTGCCGGCTTCCGCTGACCGTTTACCGAACGCAATCG
The DNA here is from genome assembly GCA_902470695.1 of uncultured Collinsella sp. Lineage (GTDB taxonomy): Bacteria > Actinomycetota > Coriobacteriia > Coriobacteriales > Coriobacteriaceae > Collinsella. The sequence goes on along the minus strand of CABRHH010000001.1, from coordinate 163,605 downwards.
ACCGTTCAAACGATGTTTACTACCGTTCACCCAGTTGAATATTGATATCAAGCCCTTTAGTTCCCATACTCAAAACAGTTACTTACTACTTAGTAAGTAACGTACGAACACGACGGCGCACCGAGCATCTGCCGTGCCGGGTCGTGCGAGACGAGCGGGCCATACAGCCTGGGACCCCTTGCGTGCCACCTGCTCGCCCGCTGCGCCGTTGTGTGGACCGCAACGCAAGCGAGAGGAGCTTGACATCCATGAGCGGACATGCAGCCCAGCCGGTCGATGCGAACGCATTGGCCCCCGACACCGGAAAGCCTTTGACCACGATTGAATCCTGGCGCTTCATGGTGGGATTCATCATCTTCGGCATCATGTGGATGATGTCGGGCACCATCGGGTCGAACGTGCTGTTCCCCGAGCGCTTCAACACGCTCGGCATCGGCCAGCCCGAGGCGGTGCTGGCCGCCATGACCTCAACGGGCAGCATCTTCGCCCTGTTCGCCAACTTGATCTTCGGCGCGCTGTCCGACCACTGCCATTCGCGGTTCGGCCGCCGCACGCCGTTCATCGTGGTGGGCGGCATCATCTGCGGCGCGGCGTTCTGGAGCACGGCGAACGCCACCACCCTGCCGTGGATCGTGGGCTCGTGGTGCGCGCTGCAGATCGGTCTGAACTGCATGCTGGCCCCCGCTATCGCCGTGCTGTCCGATCGCGTACCGGCCAACCGCCGCGGCACCATTTCGGCGTTCTACGGCGGCGGGGCAACGGCGGGCCAGTCCATCGGCACGATCATCGGCACGCAGTTCTTGAGCAACCCCGTGCCGGGCTTCGTGATCGGCACGGTGGCGTGGGTACTCACGGGCATCCTGGCGGTCGTCATCTGGCCGCGCGAGCGCTCGGCCGTCGGCGGTGAGCGTGAGCCGTTCAGCATCGTCCAGCTCCTCAAGATGTTCGTTCCGCCGCTCGAGAACTGTCGCGATTTCTACCTCGCTCTTGTGGGCCGGCTCATGCTGGTCTTCGGATACTTCTGCATCAACGGCTATCAGCTCTACATTCTGGAGAAGTATATGGGGCTTGGCACCGCGCAGGCCGGTGCCGTGCTGTCGTCGATCTCGGTAGTGATCATGGTGGTCTCGCTGGTGGCGTCGGTGAGCTCGGGCGCGATCTCGGATAAGATCGGTCGGCGCAAGCCCATCATCATGGTGGCCTCGATCATGCTGTGCATCGGCATCGCGGGGCCGTGGCTGCTCAAGTCCGTGGCGGGCATGTACGTGTTCGCGTTGGTGGGCGGCTTCGGGTACGGCATTTACTCCTCGGTTGACCAGGCGCTGAACGTCGACGTGCTGCCGTCGAAGGAGAACGCCGGCAAAGACCTGGGCATTCTGAATATCGCCAACACGATCGGCCAGGTGCTCGGGCCCAACGTGACGTCGGCGGTCGTTGTGGCCACCGGATCGTATTTCCTGACGTTCCCCATCGCGATTGCGCTGGTGGCGTCCGGCATGGTGTTCATCATGCTCATCAAGAGCGCAAAGTAGGGAGATTGACATGACCGTGAAGATTGATGCGCCGGAGTGCGTGGAGCAGTACCGTGTGTGTTCCCTCACGCTTGCAGGACGAGCGACGGGCAACCCCTATACCGAGGTGCGACTGCAGGTGCGCTTCGATTGCGAGGCAGACGGCGGCGATGCGGGTGACAGCTACACGGTACACGGCTTCTACCAGGGTAATGGCACCTACGGCGTGCGATTCATGCCGAGCCATGCGGGGACGTGGAGCTTCGAGACGAGCTCGAACGACCCGGCACTCGACGGGCTTACCGGTGCGTTTGCGTGCACGCCGGTATCCGCGGGCAACCATGGGCGCGTGCTGCGGTCGCGCGACGTGCTGCCTCGCGAGACCCCGTTTGGCACCGAGCACGATTTCACGTTCTCCTATGAAGACGGCACGGCGTTCCTGCCGTTTGGCACAACCTGCTACGCATGGACCAATCAGCCGGCATCGGTGCAGGAGCAGACGCTCGCAACGCTCGCCGAGGCGCCGTTCAACAAGGTGCGCATGTGCATCTTCCCCAAGTTCTACGATTACAACCACGCCAACCCCGAGCTCTACGCCTTCGCGGGCTCGATTGAGGAGGGCTTCGACCACGAGCGGATGTGCGAACCGTTTTGGCAGAACTTGGAGCATCGCGTGGCCCAGCTCGACGATTTGGGCATCCAGGCCGACATCATCTTGCTGCATCCGTACGACAAGCCGGAGTGGGGCTTCTCCCGCATGACGCGCGAGCAGGACATCTTCTACCTGACCTATGCGGTGCGCCGCCTTTCCGCCTACAAGAACGTATGGTGGAGCATGGCAAACGAGTTCGACCTCATGCCATGGAAGACGGTTGAGGACTGGGATCGCTACGCGCGTGTGGTCATGGCCAACGATCCCTATGGGCATCTGCGCAGCATCCATAACTGCCGCGAGGTGTTCGATCACAGCCATCCCTGGATCACCCACGTGAGCTGGCAGCGGTGCGACCTGGCGCGCACGGCGGAGTGCGTAAGCGAACTGCGGGCGGCCTACGGCAAGCCGGTGGTGGTCGATGAGTGCGCCTATGAGGGAAACATCAACTGGGGGTGGGGCAACATCTCGGGCGAGGAGATGGTGCGTCGCTTCTGGGAGGGCGTGCTGCGCGGCGGGTATCTGTCGCATGGCGAGACGTTTGTGGATCGCGGCCCGCAGATCTGGTGGGCGCATGGCGGCACGCTCACCGGTGAGTCGCCCGCGCGCATTGGGTTTTGCCGTGAGTTCATGGAGGCGCTGCCGCGCGACATGGATTGGGTGCCCGATGAAAAGGGGATGCTTGCAGGCACGCTGACCTGGGATGTGACCTGCATGGCCAACGATCGCGGCGCGGGCGAGGACGATATCCTCGTCTACTTCGGATTCTTTGCTCCGGCGTATCGGGAGTTTGCGGCGCCTGAGGGGATGGGGTATACCGTGGAGGTCATCGACACGTGGAACATGACGGTCGATGCGCTGCCGGGCGTGCGCACGGGGTCGTTCCGTGTCGAGCTGCCCGGGCGTCCGTACATGATGGTTCGTTTGCGCGCAGCTGCGTCGGAGTAGGGGGTTCTGCCATGACCAAGGGGTATGTCGCGATCGATATCGGCGGCACGAGCGTGAAGTGGGCGCTTATGGACAAGGCTGGCGCGATCGCGGAACGCGGGCAGGTGCCCACGACGTTTACCTGCTCCGATGAGCTGATACGAGCCTTGGTCGAGGTCGCGCGGCCGTTTCGCGACCGCGTGGCCGGCGTCGGGGTGAGCGCGCCGGGCGGCATCTTCGAGGACGACCCCGACGGCACGATTCATCGCGGCGGGGCCCTGCTCTACATGGACGGCGTGCCGCTGGGCCGTCGCCTGCGCGAGGCGCTTGGGGTCCCGGTGGTGGTAAACAACGACGGCAAGTGCTGCGCGCTGGGAGAATACGCGGCCGGCGCTCTGCGGGGTACGCGCTGCGGTGTGGTTGTGGCCATCGGGACGGGCGTCGGCGGCGGTATCGTGATTGACGGTCGTGTGCTTCGCGGTGCGCATTGCTTTGCGGGCGAGTTCAGCTTCTTGAACAACGACGTATCGCAGACGCCGAGTATCGAGCGGGTGTTCGCCGGAACGAGCGGCTGGCGCGGCCTGCGCGCGATGGTGCTTGCGGAAAAGGGCCTGGTGGGGCGGGATGCGCCCGAGGTTGATGGCCGCGTGATCTTCGAGTGGATCGCGGCGGGGGACGCCGCGGCCCATCGCGGGCTGGAGCGCTATTGCCGCCTGTTTGACGGATGGCTGGTGAACCTGCAAGCGGTGCTCGATCCGGATGTGTTTGCGATCGCCGGTGGCATCAGCTGCCATCCCGAGCTAATTGCCTGCATGGATGAGCAGATGGACGAGGTGCTCAAGGGATATGTGGGCGGCATCGCCGGTATGCCGCGGCCGTGCGTGCGCGCCGCCGAGCTCGGCAACGATGCGAACCTGTATGGCGCGGTGTATGAGTGCCGCCGTGTTTGCGAGGAGCAGTCGAGGTCTGGCGCGGTGGTTGTGAGCTGAGTGCGGGGGCGAGGCGCTTTCGAGGTCTGGATGTGATGGGGCCGCAGCGGTACTGCGGCTCCTGTGAGTTGGGCATGAGGGGGCTGTGCGGACGTCTGCGTGGCGGCGATGCGGTCTTCGCTGGTTGAGTGCGGTGGTGACAGGGATATGACCCTGCAGGTCGAGCACGGTGACGGAGACATCGCGCCGGCATTGCAGTCTCGCAGGTTGAGCATGAGGGAGCTGCGTCGTCGGCGGTGCGGCGGCGATGCGCCCCTGGGGGCTGAGCGCAGCGCCGACGGCAGCGCCGTGGCCCCGCAGGTTGAGCACGGTGACGGCGGCAGCGTCGCCGCTGGGGCGATGCGCCCCGAGGCCTCTGATGTTGATCGCGGTCACTATTGCTGAGGCCCGTCCCACGACGTCTGTGTCGCATGCGGCGGCACAGACGGCGGTCGTCGGGTCGCGAGCGCGCCGGCTGGGCGATGCGGAATGGGTTTTGCTCGCTCAATCGGCTAAAAAGGGGTTGTTAAAATAGGCTGGAGAAGTTGCGTGGTCGCAAATGGCATCTAATGGGTGTTTGCGGCCCTGCATAGGGGACGTATAACGCGTTTTTGTGACTCCAGGCACCTCGTAGACGCTCAATTGAAGCCAATGAAGGGCTTCGCGGGGCTGAAATGGGGCTGCCCGGCCGATTCGGACGCGAGGAAAAACCCATTAGATGCCATTTGCGACCACATCGTCAGCCCTCTTTTTCTGACTGACCCCCTATTTTTAACTACAATCCAGCAATGTGCATTATCTTATACAAATATCCGTTCATAGGTATTCCAATCTGAAGGGCATCCGGGAGTCCGCGGCGCCGGCATCCGCGAAGGGCCGCATGGCGATCCGCGGCGTTGACGTTCGTAACAAATTGCGCGGCAACCCATGGTGCTGGCGCCCACGAAGGACTGTGCGTCGTCCGCAGCGCTGGCGCTCGCAGGGGGCATGACGGATCGTAGCGCTGACGTTCGGGGAGGGTTGCGTGGCAACCCGCGGCCCTGGCGCCCGCGAAGGGCCGTGCGGGAGCCTATGGTCCTGATACCCTCAGAGGACCGCACGACAGCCCGCGGCGCTGGCACCCGTGGAGGGCCGTATGGCCCCGGTCGAAGGGACAGCAACATCCGCGCGCCGGTCCTTACCACAGCGGCGACCTCCCTTCCGACCCCTGCGTATCAAAACGCATCAACGGAGGCTGCCCAATCGTTCGCAAGTCCGAAAAGAAGTGTCGAAAATCCCCTGCTATCTTGAGCGCTTCGTCCGGGCGCGGCATACTCAAGACAAAAGCGGCGCCTAGGAGCGCGGGGAACGCCCGCGGGCCTCCAGGGTGCATCCCGGCTTTCTGTCGGTGACGCCCTGCTGCCGCCGGCGCTGCATGCGTGAAGCTGCGAGAGAAGGGACAACAATGGCATTTCGCAAAGACTTCCTATGGGGCGGCGCTACGGCTGCGAATCAATGTGAGGGTGCGTACGACGTTGATGGGCGCGGCCTGGCCAACGTCGATGTGATGCCGCACGGTCCCGAGCGCTTTGCTGTGGGCGCGGGCGAGCGGCGCATGCTCGCCTTCGAGGACGGCTACTACTACCCGGCGCAGACCGGCATCGACTTCTACCATCGTTACAAGGAGGACATCGCCCTCTTTGCCGAGATGGGCTTCAAGACCTTTCGCATGTCTTTGGCTTGGACACGGATCTTTCCGAACGGTGATGAGGCCGAGCCCTGCGAGGCGGGTCTGGCGTTTTACGAGGACGTGTTCCGTACCTGCCAGCAGTACGGCATCGAACCGCTCGTCACCATCACGCACTTCGACTGCCCCATCCATCTCATCAAGGAATACGGCGGCTGGCGCAATCGCAAGCTCATCGAGTTTTACAAGAACCTCGCGCGCGTGCTGTTCACCCGCTACAAGGGCCTGGTGAAGTACTGGCTCACCTTCAACGAGATCAACATGATCTTGCATCTGCCGTTCATGGGCGCGGGCCTGGTGTTCGAGGAGGGCGAGAACAAGACCGCCGTCGAGTATCTGGCTGCTCACAACGAGCTCGTGGCGAGCGCCTGGGCCATCAAGATCGCGCACGAGATCGATCCCGAGGTCAAGATCGGCTGCATGCTGGCCGCCGGCACGTATTACCCCTACAGCTGCCGGCCTGCCGACGTCCGCGCGGCGCAGCTCCAGAACCAGGACAACTACTTCTTCGTCGACGTGCAGAGCCGCGGGTATTACCCGGCCTATGCGCTCAAGAAGCTGGAGCGCGCGGGCATCGACGTGGGCATGACCGATCAGGACCGTCGGATCCTGGCCGAGAATACGGTCGATTTCATCTCGTTCAGCTACTACTCCTCGCGATGCACGGCAGGGGAGGGGTCGGATGCCGAGCGCACCCAGGGCAACGCGTTCGCTGGCGCGAAGAATCCGTATCTGGAGGAGAGCCAGTGGGGTTGGGCGATCGATCCGCTGGGCTTCCGCATCACGCTAAATGACCTGTACGACCGCTATCAGAAGCCGCTGTTCGTGGTGGAAAACGGTCTGGGAGCGCGCGATGAGGTCGAGGCGGACGGCTCCATCAACGACGACTATCGCATCGATTACCTGCGCCAGCATATCCAGGCCATGCGCGATGCGGTGACCGAGGATGGTGTGGACCTGCTCGGATACACCACGTGGGGGCCGATCGATCTGGTGAGCGCGGGCACGGGCGAGATGTCCAAGCGCTACGGATTCATCTACGTGGACCGCGACGATGCTGGTGCGGGCACGCTGGCGCGGTCCAAGAAGAAGAGTTTTGGCTGGTACAAGAAGGTCATCGCGAGCAACGGCGAGGATTTGGACTAGCTGATTCGCCGGCCGCTGCGCCGGAGCCGTGGGCCGACGGCGCGACTGGTCCGGATGGTTGGCGCGGGGTGGTCGGTGGCGCGGGGAGACCTGTGCGGGGCGGTCGGTGGTGCGGCTGCCGGTGCGGGTCTGTCGGTGCCAGGAGGCCGCAGCGGAGCTTGGGTTCACGTTTCGGCCATCGGTGGACTTCTGGGTCCGCACCCCGCCATCGGCGGCCGTTCCGGGTTCGTTTTCTGGCCGTGGGCGTGCTTCGGGTTCCCATCCTGCCCGTCGGAAGCTTGCTGGGTTCGATTCTCGGCCATCGGTGGATTTCGGGTTCGCTTTTTGGCCATCGGGCGGCAGCCGGGTTCGTGTTCTGGCCATTGACGCATTCCGGGTTCGCGTCTCGTCCATCTGGAGGTGAAAAACAGCCCCGGATGGCTGGGGCGCGAACCCTCGATTTGCCGATGGACGGAGCCCGAACCCAGCTGCCGCCCGATGGACGGAACCCGAACCCAGCTGCCGCCCGATGGACGGAACCCGAACCCAGCTGCCGCCCGATGGGCGGCGGGCGAACCCGTTGCTGTTGTCGGGTGTCGGCGCCCCTAGCGCGTGAGGTCGCGAATTCGCTCGATAGGGGTGCAGAAGCGCGTCCACAGGTTGCAGAAGCGCCCTACCAGCAGCGCCGAGATAACGGTCCCCGCTCCGAGCCCGGTGATCGTCCCCATGCTGGCAAGCGCTAGCAGCGCGGCCAGAACCACGAGCGTGACGTCGAACACCACCTTGATCGAGCCGAAGGGCCTCTGCGTGACGGCGGCCAGCGCGCGGACGATGCCCTCGCCGGGCACCACGATAACGTGCGGTGCGATCTCGATGACGATTCCCAAGGCCAGCAGCGCGCATCCCGCAACAAGGCCGACAAGCTGCATGGCAAGCATAGAGGGAGCGTACCAGCTCAGCAACACGTCTCCGCTGAAATCGATCAGGTAGCTGAACACCACGTTAACCGCTATCTGGAGCAGCTGCACCGGTTCAAAATCGTGGCGCAGCAGCACGATTTGCGCCACGATGAACAGCATATTGAGTGCAAACGTCGCCGCGCCGAAGCTGATGGAGGGAAAGGCAAGGCTGCACACATACGGCAGGCTCGATATGGGGGAGGTGCCCAGCGCGCTTTTGGTGATGAGCGCGATGGCGAACGAATTGAGCGCGATGCCCACCAACAGCCAGCAATATCGCTGGGCGAGATGGCCGGATTCGACAGAATGCGGGGCAGGGCGCGTCATGGGACCTCCGTGTGGTTGTTGGGTGATATACCTCCGTATCATACTGCGCGCCGCCGGCAGCGCTGCCGTCGGCCCGTCGGCTCACCTTCCGGTGGAGGTCCCTGGCGACAAAGAAACCGGTCGGTGGGCTGCGGTGGTGCAAAGCGGTGTACATCCATTGCGGCTTCCTGCCGCCCCGATGCGGCACTGGGCGGCGGCGAAGGGGTGCCGGGTCGGGCCGTGCGCGCCACATCTGCCCGAATTCGGTCGTATCCGCCCACTGCCGCGCCCCGACCTTGCTCCCATCCGCCCATCGCTGTGCCCGGTCTTGCTTTCGCCGCATCCCCCCGGTGCGCTCTAGCTCCGCTTCTGCCGCATATGCGCCGCCCATTCCCACACGCCGACAGGTTCGCCGTCTACCAGCACGTTCGTTCCGTCCAAGTCGGTGTGGCAAAAGTCGTTATACACATGGATCCACACGCCATGGTTGAAGGTCTTCTTGGGTGAGCCGTCGGCCTCGCGATAGACGCCCGTGAGATCCTCGACATGGTCGAAATAGGTCATATGCACCTCCGACCCCTGCTCGCGCAGCCGCCGGTAGAGCGGCAGCACGGTATCGGCGGGGTCGACCAGCTCGTCACCCTTGCTGTGGACGAACCACAGCGGCGTGCGCGCCAGCGCCGCTGCCACTGGGGGCGTTTGGTTGGCGGCGAAAAACGGTGCGCATACGGGGATGCCGGCGCAGAAGAACCCGGGGTAATCGGCGCACATGCGCACGGTCATGAAGCCGCCGTTGGACAGGCCGCCGATCACGATGCGCTCCGGGTCGATGCGGTCGGCGTGCGCGGCAACAAACTCGTCGATCAGCGCCTTGAGCGGGGCGGCGTAGATGCTCTTGTTCGAACGTCCGAGCTGCTCATGCCCGTCGTCCATCCAAAACGTCGGCGTCTGCGGGACCACGACCCAGGCCGCCCCGCCGAAGAAGTTCTGGATATGGGGCTGGGAGAGTGCCGTCACGCGGTTGCCGGTGTAGGCGCGCTCGACTTCCTGGCCGCCCTCTCCGGCCCCGTGGAGCCATACGATAAGAGCGGCTTTGCGCGGGACCTCGCGCTTGGGGGCGAAGTGGCCGGCCGCGGACGGCGCGGTCTCGAAGCTGGGCTCGTAGTAACCGTAGGCGAGTTGGATGCCGTCAACGGGCTGGGACATCTGCGCGCGGTGCCAGCCGACGAGCTGCGGGGAGAGGTTGCGCGCGCAGGTGTCGAAAACCAGGCCGGTTGCCGGACCGTCCGTGCCCGGCAGGTCGGCAAGCTGGGTCACGCGGAAGCGACAGTCCACGAAGCGCGATTGCAGCACATCGCCCTCGATGGTCTTGGTGAGCGGGCATTCGGGCAGGTCGAGCGCAACGTGCGTGCTGACGTTGGCGGGCGCTCCGTCCTCGGTGCACGGCCGGGCCGCCAGGACGGGGATGAAGCCCTGGGACGGCGCGGCCGGGGCGCTGCCGTCGCGCGGCGCGTGCATCACGACGCTTCCGTCGGCGCGCTCGCAGCGGGCGCAGAACACGTTGAAGAGCGCCGGGGTGACCTCGCTCGTACGCACGGGTGCGGGCAGGGTGAGGATGAGACGGGAGATCCACGGCCCGAAATCGCCCATACGGGTGACGGTTGCATAGCTTGCTTGGTGTGGCATTGCGCTTCCTTTCTGCATAGACAAAAATAAACATGTTTAGTATAGGGCCAGTGCGACGAGCGCTCCCAAGCCTGTCGGCAAACGGTTGCCGGCCGCGCGCGAACGGTGTGCCGCGACGGTGGCGCGCGCAGGTTCGCGCCGGTGCGTAAGCGCAGCCGCACGTGCTGTCGCTGCGTGGCCGCATAGCGAAAGATAATGGTGAACGCCTTGTCATGACTTCGCATCTCCCTCACGGCAACGTTTCCGGACTCTGTCATCGCAAACAACGAGGCGCGGCGCCCCACATGTGCACGCTCACCCTCCGATTTGATACCGTTCACCGGATTGTTGCGCACGGCACGATCAGAACAACTACAGTATCAAGCGTAAACAGTAACTAAACATGTTTACATCAGGCAAGGGCCACGCGAACGGCAGACCGCATGGCCCGCAGAACCACAGGGAGGGGTCCCATGGCCGTTGACAACAAACAGATCGCCACCGATGTGCTGGCACTGGTAGGCGGTGCCGAAAACGTGCGCGCGGCGACGAATTGCATGACGCGCCTGCGTCTGACGCTTGCCGACAACGCGCGTGCCGATCTTGAGGGCATCAAGAAGGTCAAGGGCGTGCTGGGATGCCAGTTCTCGGGCACGCAACTGCAGGTGATCATCGGCCAGAACGTGCCGAAGGTGCTCGACGAGTTCGTGGCGATCAGCGGCGTGGCGAAGGGCGCTCCGGTTGACGAGAATCTCGACGCGCCCAAGCAGAAGCTCACGCCGGCGCTCGTAGGCAACCGCATCCTCGACTATCTGTCGGGTTCCATGACCCAGCTCATCCCGCTGCTCATGGCCGGCGGTCTGTTCCGCACCTTCGCGGTGATCTTGGGCCCGCAGATGCTCAACCTGGTGGCGGACACCGACCCCACCTACACCTTCTTCTACACCACGCTCTACGAGGCAACGTTCTACTTCCTGCCCATCTACCTGGGCTACGCCGCGGCCAAAAAGCTCGGCGCAAGCCCGGTGCTCGGCATGCTCACCGGCGGCGTGCTCATGGCCCCGTCCATCGTGTCGGCGGCGGCCGAGGGCGGCAGCGGCATCGTGAGCGTATACGGCCTGCACATCGCTGCGGCCAACTACGCGCAAAGCGTGCTGCCCATCATCCTGACCATCCCGGTGCTCTACGTGGTCGAGCGGTTCTTCAAAAAGCGCATGCCTGACGTGCTGTCCACGGTGTTCACGCCGTTTTGCACCATGATCGTGACGGTGCCGATTGCCCTGATCGTGCTCGCCCCCATCGGCAACGAGCTCGGCAACCTCATCGCCAACGCGCTGTTCGCCGTTGCCGACTGGGGCACGCTCGGCATCCTGGTGGTCATGGCGGTCCTGGGGGCGTTCTGGCAGCTGTTCGTGGTCGCCGGTATGCACATGCCGGTCATCCTGCTGGCTCAGATGCAGATCATTCAGGTGGGGTACGATCCGTTCGTCTTCGTTGCCACCAACTGCGCCATGACCGCGGTGTGGGGTTGCGCGTTCGGCGCCTTCCTGCGCCTGAAGAACAAGGATGAGAAGGGCATGGCGCTGGGCTACGTGATCTCGGCGATCGCAGGCGGCGTGACCGAGCCGGCGCTGTTCGGCGTGATCATGCGCTTCCGTCGCACGATGCTGGGCATGTTCATCGGCGGGTCTATCGGCGCGGTGGTGTCGGGTCTGCTGGGCGTGACGTATTATCTGGCTGGCGGTGCCGCGAACTTCATGGTGGTGCTCAATTACTTCCAGGGTGGCCAGATGAACACCATCTTTGCTGTGCTGGGCATGGCGGTGGCTTTCGTGATCGCCGCGGCCGTGGTGTTCTTTACCGGCTTTACCGCCGAGGAGCTCGCCGCGATGGAGGAGTAGACGTCCTCATTGCACGGGCTGAGCTGCGGGGGCGACGCATCCTGTATTCCCGCGTGCTTGCGCGGGCGAAGGACGTCGACCGCGGCTGCATAACAAGGCGCACGCGGCGTGCCCATCGTTTTCGGTGGGCATGCGTGCGTTCGCTGGCACGGGTGCCCGCTGCAACGGTGGGCGCGTGCATTGGCGAGCGAGGTGCGTGTGCGGTGCCGGTGCGTGTTAGGTGATGCGGAAGAGTGAAAGGGGCGTGCGATGAGCGCCATGAACGATACGGATAGGACACGGGAGCAGCGTGGGAACGGGGCCACGTCACCGTTTGGTGGAGCGCAGGTTGCAGAGGCCGTGCGGGCCACCGGAGCGGCGCGAGCCGTGGACGGCGCACCGGGTGCGACCGCCGCGCGAGCCGCGGGCGCCACGCAGGATGCACATGCCGTGCGAGCTGCGGTTGGCGAGCAGGTTGCGGAGGCCGCGCGGGCCACGGGAGCGGCGCGAGCCCGTCACCCGCTCGGTGCGTTGGCCGTCAACGAGCGCGGAGACGGCTTTACCTGCGATGGTGCGCCCTGGTTCTGGCTGGCCGATACCTGCTGGAGCGCATTTTCGAACATCGCGCTCGACGATTGGGAGTACTACCTCGCCCGCCGCGCGGAGCAGGGGATGAACGTTCTGCAGATCAATACGCTGCCCCAATGGGATCGCTGCCGGCCCGATTTGGGCATCTACCCCTATGCCAGCGACGACGGCACGGTGTTCGATTGGACGGCTCCGAATCCGCAGTGGTGGGAGCGCGCCCGCGAGATGTGCCGCCGCGCGCAGGCGCACGGTCTGCGGCCGGCGCTCGTGCTGCTGTGGTGCAACTACGTGCCGGGAACCTGGGGCAGCGCCATCGCCCAGCGCCTGGGTGCACCCTGTATGCCCCTGCAGGAGGTGCGCGCGCACGTGCATCGCGTGGTTGAGGAGCTGGGCGCGTTCGACCCGGTGTACGTGGTCTCGGGCGACACGGACTTTTCGAGCGAGGAGGCCGTGCGCTATTACGAGGAGGCGCTGGACGCGATCTGCGCCGAGGCTCCCGAGCAACTGCGCTGCATGCACATCAACCGGGCGAACCGGACGCTGCCCGAGCAGTTCCTGGATCGTTTGGACTTCTACATGTTTCAGCCGGGCCATAACTATGCGGCGCAGGACGAGGCATGGCGGTTGCCGGAGGATTTCCGTGCGCGCTACCCCAAAAAGCCGCTGGTGAACGCCGAGCCGTGCTATGAGCAGATGGGCGCCAGCCGCAATGTGTACTGGCGGTTTTCGGCGCGGGATTGCCGGGCGAGTGCCTGGTCGAGCATCCTGTCGGGCGCGTCGGCCGGCGTGACCTACGGCGCGCATGGCGTCTGGAATTGGCAGACGGCGGCAAGCGATGCCTCGGCGCTGGGCGAGGGGTTCGACGCGCCGTACCGGTGGCAGGAGTGCCTGCAGTTTGCGGGTGCGTGGGACTTCGGGGCGATTCCTGAGATACTGGAGCGCATATGCGTCGCCGCGCCGCTCATGCCGGCGCAGGAGCTGCTGGATGACGACCGCGAGGGCATTCGTGTGGCGCGTGCCGGATCGCGCATCGTGGCGTATCTGCCCCACGCGACGCGCCTGCGCCTGCGCGGGTGCGAGAACGCGGAGCAGGCCAGGGTCGGCGCTGCGACGCAGGACGGGGCCGCGGCGCGGCTCGAATGCAGCCCGACCCCGCAGGCCGATGGGGCTGGCGGGGCCGATGGGGCCGGTGCGGAGTCGTCCTTCGGCACCTGTCGCGCCTACGCGCTCGACCTGGAGCAGCGTCGGGTGGCGCACCTGACGGCGCAGCTTGGTGCGGACGGACGCGTGGTCGTGCCGCAGCACCCCTTCGCCCACGATGCCCTAGTGGTGCTCGAGCTGTAGGGTTGGGCTGTGTGTGCGCATGCAGAGGCGGGCAACCCCGTGCAGCCCGGTTCTTCCTGACCGGGCTTGCCTGGTCTGGTTCGCGGCGGGCTGCCTGCAGGGCAGCGAGCGTGGGGGGTACCTGCGGTGTGGCTGCGGGCATGGGCTACCTGCGGGGCGGCTGCGGGCGTGGGCTGCCTGCGGATCGGCGTCGGTTCGCCGCGGAAGTTCGGGTCCTGCCTATCGGGGGCTTCCGGGTTCGCGTTTCGTCGGTTGGCGAATCCCGGGTTCGCCTTCCTGCCATTGACGCATCCCGGGTTCGCCTTCCTGCCATTGACGAATCCCGGGTTCGCCTTCCTGCCATTGACGAATCCCGGGTTCGCATTCCTGCCATTGACGCATCCCGGGTTCGGATTTCGTCCATCTGGAGACAAAAAACAGCTCTGGATGGACGATACGCGAACCCGTCTCTGTTGGATGGACAGAACTCGCACCCGCTGGTGCTCGATGAACGGAACGCAAACCATACTGTGCTCGTGATCGTCCGCGCCGTCGGTGCACCTTCTGGCGGTGGCCCTCGGCGGCATCTGCCCCCGGTTGACCTTTCTGGCGGCCTGCGGCACGATACCTGAGATACGGTTGCGCCGAAAACAGGCGGGTGAGGAGCGGGCATGGCGGCGAAGGTCACGCTGAAAGAGATCGCGCGCGAGGTGGGATTGTCCCCCTCGGCGGTATCGCTCGTGCTGAACGACCGCCCGTGCCGCATCTCGGAGGAGAATCGGCGCCGCATCAAGGAGGCTGCCGCTCGCCTGCGCTATGTGCCCAACCAGATCGCGCGCAGCCTGGTCATGCAGCGGTCCCGCACCCTCGGCCTGATTGTGCCGAATATCGAGAGCCGCTTTTTCTCCTCACTCGCCAAAAACCTCGAGGTCCGGTGCCGCGAGCATGGCTACGTTCTGTTCATCCTGAATTCCGACGTGAGCTCCGAGCACGAGGACGAGCTGGTGCGCCTGCTCATCAACCGCGGGGTCGACGGCCTGTTTTTGGTGACCGCCCATGAGCTCGATGCCGATGCGCGCCTGGTGGAGAGCCTGTCCACGCTGCCGGTGCCGCTGGTGATGGTGGACCGCTTCATCGATGCGGTGCCGTGCGACCGGGTGCGCTTCGACAGCGAGCTGGGCGGGTATCTGGCTACGCGCCGCCTGATCGAGGCGGGGCACCGGCGCATTGCCTGTTTGGTGAACACGTCTTCGCACACCGGGCGGGCGCGCTTGGCGGGGTATCGTCGGGCGCTCGGCGAGCGCGGCATCGCGGCGGGCGATACCTATGTGTTCGAGAGCGACTACTACATCGCCGATGGTGCCCGTGCGGCCGCCCGGGTGCTGGAAAGCGATGCTACCGCCTTGTTTGCCAGTTCGGACAATATCGCGCTGGGTGCCCTCAAATGCCTGTACGCTGCCGGCAAGCGCGTGCCGCGCGACTATTCGCTGGTGAGCTATGACAACTCCGCCGCCGACGCCCTGTTCGAACCGGCGCTGACTGCCATCGAGCAAAACGTCTCTGAGCTTGCCGACCATGCGCTCGAGCTGCTGCTGGCCCGTTTGGGCACACGCGGTGCGGTGGGGGACCAGGGTCTGGCCGAAGCTGCTGATGTGGAGGAGGTTGCGGGAAGCTGCGGTGCAGTCGAGGGTGCCGCAGCCGCTGCCGACGAAACGTGTTTGGGCCGTGCCACAAGTGCAGGCGAGGGCACTGCAACCATGGCCGATGCCGACGCAGAGGATGTCGCGGCCGCTTCTGCGTCCCCGGCGTTCATCGACCGCGTGCTCGCTCCGCGCCTGGTTGAAAACGACAGCGTGGCGCCGCTGCGGTAGCCGTCAGCCCGCTGCGGCAGCGGCTGTGGTGGCCGTAAATCCGTTGCAGCAGCTGCTGATGCTGTTACTGCGTTGCCGCAGTAGTCACCAACGCTGTCACCGCGTTGGTGCAGCAGCCGCTGATGCCGTTGCCGCATCGCTGCGGTAGCCGCCGGCGCCACTGCATGGCCCCCGATGCTACCGTGCACGCCGCCCAACCGCGCTGTACCGCCTTTCGGCACAACAATGCCCCGGCCGCGATAGGGGGAAGCCGGAATGAAGTCCGGATGGGTGGTGCGGCCGGGGCAAAGAAGCAGGGAAACCCTACTTGACTACAAGAATATCGCACTCCGTATTGCGGAGCAAGAAGGTCGAGATGGAGCCGAGCAGCGCGTACTTGATCGAGGACAGGCCGCGGGCTCCGCACAGCACCAGGTCGGGCTGCACCACGTCGAGCAGCTCGTCTTTGAGCGTCTCGCGAATGCGGCCGGCGCGAATCATGACCTCGACCTCGGGGATATCAGGGTTCTCCTTGGCCTCCTGGACCTGGTCGGCGATCGAGTTGGTGAACGCGTCCTGCAGGCCCTGCACCAGGTCGGCCGGATAGGAGCCAGCCGATTCAAGTGCCGTGGAGTCGATCACATGACCGATGACCAGGCTTGCGTTGTTGTTCGCCGCCACCTTGATGGCGCGCGCCAGCACGAAATCCTGCTGCTCGGTGCCGTCGAGTGCGACAAAAACCTTGGTATAACCCTCGTGCATAGGAGCCTCCTTTGCTCGGGCGACCGGCGCCGTGCCCGCCGCATGGTGCTTTACCATACGCTAGTTATACCCCTTTGGGAGAATGTGTGGAGGGCGAACCGTTCGCAAATCCGCGAACGGAGTGCATTTTCGGGGTAACCGGTTGAGGCGGGGGATAATAGGGGCTTGCAAAACCGCGCTCGTGCGCGCTACGCATCCAGAGGGGCGGCGCGCACGGGGCCGCAAACACGCAAGGAGGCACTGTGGACATCATCGAGCTGCTCAAGTCCGCCTTTTTGGGCCTGGTCGAGGGCATTACGGAATGGCTGCCCATCTCCTCGACCGGCCACATGATCCTGGTGGACGAGTTCGTCAAGCTGAACGTGTCCGAAGAGTTCTGGAACATGTTCCTCGTGGTGATCCAGCTGGGTGCCATTTTGGCCGTGTGCGTGCTGTTCCTGCGCGACCTGCTGCCGTTCGGGTTTGGCAAGACGCGCGAGGAGCGCGACGGCACGCTGCGGCTGTGGGGCAAGATCATTCTGGGCTGCATCCCCGCGGCGGTGATCGGTATCCCGCTGGATAACTTCATGGAAGAGCATTTCTACAACGCGACTGTGGTGGCGGCAGCGCTGATCGTCTACGGCGTGGCGTTCATCGTGATCGAAAGCTGGCGCGCCCGCAGCCTGGCGGCGCGCGTGGCGTCCGAGGGCGTGGTGCCCGGCAGCCGGCCAGCCGGCGCGCATTTCGCGCAGCCCGCCGCGGCGGTCGAGCCTGCGGAGGACGGTGACTTCGGCGCCATCACCACGCTGGAGGACCTCTCGTGGAAGACGGCGCTGGGGATTGGCTTGTTCCAGGTGCTCTCGCTGATTCCGGGCACCTCGCGCTCCGGGTCAACGATCATCGGTGGCCTGCTGTTGGGCTGCACGCGCTCGGTTGCCTCCAAGTTCACGTTCTTCCTAGCCATTCCCGTGATGTTTGGCGCCAGCGCGCTCAAGCTGGTGAAGTACGTGGTGCTCGACGGAGGCACGTTCGGCACCAACGAGATTGCGATCATGGCGGTGGGATGCGCGGTTGCCTTTGTGGTGTCGCTGGTGGCCATCAAGTGGCTGATGGGCTTCGTGCGTCGGCACGATTTCAAGGCGTTCGGCGTGTACCGCATCGTGCTCGGCGTGGTGGTGCTGGCCTACTTCCTGCTGCTGGCGCCGATGCTCTAGACGATACGCGGCTGCGTTCCGCGCAGGGCCTGCGGGCGGCGGGTGCTGCGGGCGTCGCAGGTGGTCGGCGCTGCGCGCGGTGGGCAGTGGGCTGCGCCGCCGCGCGCGGCGAGCCTGCGGGCGATTGGTTGCGCGTGCTGCAGACGGCGGGCTGCGGGCGCAGGGCCTGAGAGCGGCGGGTTGCGTGCGCTGCGGGCGATGGGCCTGCGAGCGGCGGGGTGCGCGTGCCGTAGACGGCCGTTTGCGGTACCGCGGACGCCGGGCGCTGCGGGCAGCGGGCTGCGTAGTCGGCCATTGTTTGGATGTTGTGCAGCTGGCCGTGCGTTCGGCTGCTGTTTGGATTTCGGGCTACTGCGAATGGGTCGCCCCCGTATGCTATGGGTCGTTTTGGGACGCATGGCGTGCGGGGGCGTTTGTGTTTCGATGTGCTGCGATTCCGGGTTCGGGTTGCGGCCATTGGGAGTCCGTGCCGCGCTTCCGGGTTCGTGGCTCGGACATCCGGAGCTCTCGCCGCGATCCCGGGTTCGGATGTCAGCCGTTGGGGGCCTACGCCGCGATCTCGGGTTCGGATGTCAGCCGTTGGGGGCCTACGCCGCGATCTCGGGTTCGGTTCCAGGCCGTCGGCGCATTCCGGGTGCGGCGATCGTCCATCCGGAGGCCAAAAACGGCCCTGGATGGACGAAAGCCGAACCTAAGATTTCTGGATGGACGAAAACCGAACCAGCGTTTTCCGAATGGACGAAAGCCGAACCCAAGATTTCTGGATGGACGAAAGCCGAACCCGCGCTTTTCGGATGGTTAGAAGCCGAACCCGTAAGCTAGCCGATGGTTGAAATCCGAACCCGGAATCCCCCGATAGTGGGAGCCCGAACCCAAGAATCGTTCTGTGCGGGGTCTCGCTTGCTGCACGCTGGGGCCAAGCGGGGTCTCGCTTGCTGCGCGCTGGGGCCAAGCGGGGTCTCGCTTGCTGCACGCTGGGGCCAAGCGGGGTCTCGCTTGCTGCACGCTGGGGCCAAGCGCCGCCGTTTGCCAGGGCCCCAGCGCTTGACTTACGCCAAGGTCTCAACGCTCGCCCGGCCCAGAGTCTCACCGCCCGCCTGCGTGCGGTCGCAGGTTCTATGAAACGTCTATGAACGCTATCAATTGCAACCGCATGAATCGTAGTGCGACAAATCTCGATGAAGTGTTAAAAAACCAGCTCTGACCTCGTGTGACTTTTGTCATGCAATGTATGGCAATTTACTAAAAAATGCTGAAATATACCGAAAATGATGGTAGGGTTCAGCTGATTAACGAATGCCCTTAGTGAGGGTTACAGCAACATATCGTGGGGAAAGGAGATCGCGTGGGACGTGCTCTCACCGGCAGCCGTGACCAGGCTGCGCACTTCACATCCAAGATTACTGCAGCTTTCAATCGGCTTCGGCATCCAGCTGAATCGAGCCGGCGCGCCCATACGGTTACCTGCATGCGCCTTGCCGGGCGGGACCGAAACTCGGTTGCCGCTGCGCATTTGGCCGATTGCAACCAAAGCTCGGTTGCCGCTGCGCATTCGGCCGGTCGGGATCAAAGCTCGGTTGCCGCGTGTTGGGCCGATCGAGTACCGGCCGGCATAGCGGGCTCTGAGCCCCTTGCATCCTCGTCCGAATACCGTATCGGCCCGGTCGCCGGCACCCGCCCGTCGTCCGGTGACCGCACGGCTACGTCCGCCCGCCCGGCAGCCGGTGACCGCACGGCTACGTCCGCCCACTCCCCGGCTGCCGGCGCCCCTGCGTCCGCCCACGCCCGCCCGACAGCCGACGCCCCTGCGCTTGCCAACGTCCCCGCGCCCGCCTACACCCGCCGTCCCCGCCGCGGCATCGTCACAGCAGCGGCCGCACTTGCCCTGACAGCATGCCTGGCTGCCCCGGCGGTCGCGCAGGCCGGTCCGCTTGAGGATCTCGGTCAGGCCTTGAGCTCGATTTTTGGTGCTGGGGGGGGTCTTCCGAAACTGAGGGCGGCCCGTCGGTCGATGATGACAAAAACCTCATCACCAACACGAAAAGCCCCAGCAACGCCACGCTCAACCTTTTCGACTACTGGCTGATCGACCAGGACTACACTGACGTTCGCCCCGACCCCTCCGGCTGGGAGGACATGGGCATCAACGCCGGCCATGAGCTGCGCTTCAGCAATGCCGGCGAGCATGAGGGCCCCGACAGCAAGTCCATCAATGCCTGGACCGGCAAGACCGGCGCCCCATATTTCAACATGGTGCAAAACACCCTTGGGCCAGACGGATACCCGGTGCTTGCCGCCGGCAACCGCTATGCCTCCGGCGCCACCACCACGGGACAGTCGCTGGCCTACCTGTTCGACTCTTCCCAGATCGAGGGCAAGGCCGCCTACCGCGACGTGCGCGGCCTGGTTCAGTTCAAGGACGGCTACTACACCTACGACAGCTCCAAGAACTTTGCCTCCTACAACGAGGACACGGGCAACTTCCTGCTGTACAACACCTATGCGGTGAACAACGACGCCGGCACTGTGGCCGGTCAGTTCTTCCCCTTCAACACCGGCGCAGAGGTCTTCGATCTCAACGCCGACGGCACCATCAAACCGAAGAACATCAAGTCGACCAACGGCAAGCTCAACCACTACTTCGGCGCGGAGCTCACGGCCGACTTCAAGCAGCCGGCCGGCGGCAAGATCGGCGGCACGCCCATGACCTTCGACTTCGCGGGCGATGACGACGTGTGGCTGTTCATCGACGGCGTGCTTGTGGGCGATCTGGGCGGCATCCACGGCGCCGCCTCGATGTCGATCAACTTCCAGACCGGCGAGATCACCCTGGCCGATTCGCGCCCGAACCCCGCAACCTCCTGGGGCAGCACAACCACGACCATCCGCGCCCAGTTCGAAGCAGCGCTCGGCGCCGACGCCGCGGCGGAGTACCTTAAGGAGGGTACGAACACCCTGCGTGACGATTCCTACCACACGCTCAAGTTCTACTACCTCGAGCGGGGCAACACCGACTCCAACATGAAGCTCACCTTCAACCTGCTGCAGGCGACCGAAAGCAGTGTGGAGAAGGACAACCAGCGCGGCGAGCCGATTCCCGGCGTGGGCTTCGAGCTCTACCTGGCCGACAAGGCCGCGGACGGCACCTACACCGTGAGCAGCAAGTACAGCAAGCCCATCTCCACCGGCACCACCGACGACAACGGCAAGCTCGTCTTCAAGACGCCGGATGGGACTCGTCCGCTCAACTTCGCCGAGCTCTACGGCGAGAACGCCCAGTACTTCATCTTGAAAGAGGTCTCCACGCCGGAAGGCTACCACAAGTCGGCCGACGCCTGGTTGCGCTACGTGCCGAGCAACGGCCGCGACGGCGACGGCTTCCTCATCTCCGACAACCTGTGGCAAACCGGCACCTACATGGCGCCGGCCCAGGTGACCTCCTTCAACGTGAACAACCACAACGGCGAGGTGGCGACCTCGGACCTCTTCGGGCAGACCCAGCAGTGGATAAAGGTCGACGACTCCAAGACCATGTTCGCCGTGCTCTACAAGCGCGACCCGGCCACCTCCTCGCCGGGTGCCACTTGGTACCCCATCCTGGGCAGCGCAGGTGACTGGTCGGTGGATACGAGCGGCGTTACCTCGGCCACCCATTTCAACGAGTTGTATCGCAACGGTGACGCCAAGCCGTTCACGTTCGAGAACGACACCTGGAGCGTGGACTTGGGCATCCTGCCCGGCCGTGTGACGGAGTACCCGTTCATGGCGAGCGAAAGCCAGGACAACACGAACTACCGCATCGCCTACTATCTGGTGGACATGCCGCGCGACGAGCTGGAGGCGCAGCTGCGCGCGGGCGGCAACCCCATCACCGACTCCAATACCTACCTGCTTGAATCCGACGGCAAGGCGGGCAACTTCACCCGTACGAGCTACGCCAAGATGCATGTGACCAACGTGGAGAACAAGCTCGTGGTGCAGAAGGTGGACGACGAGGGGACGCCGGTGCGCGGTGCCGTCTTCGATCTGTACCGCGCGGCGGACATGAATAGCGACGCGAGCGCGCCCAACCCGGGCGCGGTGCCCTACCGCACGCAGACCACTGCCGATATGACGCACGAGTCACCCGCCTGGATGGATGGCGCGGCGGCGTTCAAGGCGCTGCCCGAGGGCACCTATTACCTGGTGGAGCGTTCGGCGCCGGCGGGCTATGTGCGCAACGAGCAGGTGACCCGGGTGATCGTGGACGGCACGGGCGTCTATGCCGATGCCGGCGAGGTCGATGACGGCGTTACGGTCGAGGCAGGCGTGGGCACGCTCGTCGATTCAATGGATGACTTCGGTCGCAACGACCATATCGAGGTGACCCTGCATGACATCCAGGCCCAACGCGCCCTGGCGAGCGTGAGCGCGGTGGCCGACCAGCAAAACGTCTACCAGATCGACGGCTGGACCGAGGTCGCGGGCACCGACGTCGACAACCAGGTGCACCTGCGCTACAACGATGCCGCGGCCACCGACGGCAGCGAGTCGATGACCTACCTGCCCGATCGCGACAAGCAGCAAAGCGACGCCACGACCTTCACGGCCGACACCGGCATTGTGGGCGCGCGGATTCGCCAGGACTCGCTTACCGAGGGCATGCAGCACAATCACGGCATCGGCACCTGGTATGACCTGGGTGACCAGTTGCTCAACAACCTATATTCCGGCTACACCGCGGTGCGCGTGGAGAACCAGCGCACCTCCTCGCTCGAGGTGGAGAAGAAGGTCAGTATCCCGGATGGCTACACCGCGCCCGACGGGCTCGATGACATCGATTTCACCATGCGCTACACCTTCACGGATGCCGCGGGCAAGACGCTGCCCGGCTCCTTCACCGCGCGCGTGTTCAAGACCGTCGACGGCGTCGAGGTGCAGCAGGGTCATGATTTCAAGCTGGCGAGCGGCGACACCCATACCCTCAAAAACGGCGAGACGCTGAAGGTCTACGGCCTGCCTGAGGGTACGAACTACCAGGTGAGCGAGCCCACCGATACGATGCCCGAGGGCTTCACGCAGGCGCAGCCCTCCAATGAGGCGGGCGAGGCCTGCGACGCCACGGGCCAGATCGCCGCGCCCGGCGAGACGCCGGTACACCGCGTGTTCATGAACCGCTACTTGCCGGCGCCGGCGCAGATTCCCGTCGATACGCTGGGCGTGCAGAAGATCTTCACCGCCGATGCCAGCCTCGGCGATCCGTGGGACCTGCTGAACGACGGCGAGGGCTTCACCTTCGTGCTGCAGGGCTCCACCGACACCGAGCCCATGCCCGACGACGCGCAGGAGAGCGGCTCGGGCCATCTGGAGTCCACGCTCACGGTGACCCGGGACGACAAGGGCGCCGATCCGGCGTTCTCCAAGTTCTTCCAGTCCGTACGCTTCGATACGCCGGGTGAATACAAGTACGAGGTGTTCGAGCGCACGCCCACGGGCGAGGACCGCGTGCCGGGCGTGGCCTACTCGGATGCGTCCTACACGGTGTGCGTGACGGTGACCGAGAACACCGCCAAGCGCCGGCTCGAGGCCTCGGTGGCCGTGACGCGCATCTACACCGATGAGGGCGCCGAGGTGAGCGAGGTCATCAAGCCACAGGACGATGGTTCCTTCGTGCTGCCGTTCACGAACACGGCCCAGCGCCAGAGCGCCACGGTATCGGCTCTTGCCACCAAGCGCCTGACCGGCCGCGATATCGTAACCGGCGAGTTCGGCTTCCGCATGGACGCCGTGCCGCTCGATGACGAGCAGGCGGCGCATTTCCCCATGCCGGCCGGCGCGCAGACCGACCCCGAGACGGGCCGTCTCTACGTGACGACGATTAACGCCGGCTCTCAGGTGAGCTTCGGCCAGATCACCTTCACCGATGCCGACTACGGCGAGTCGGTGGACTATTACTACGAGCTGTCCGAGATCGTGCCCGATGACGCGGTAAACGCTGACGGCGTGACATGGGCGGCTGCCTCGGAGCACGAGCGTGCGGCGGGAGGATTTGCCAAGGACGGCGTGACCTACACGAGCCAGCACTACATCATGTGGGTGCACCTGGAGTACGCCGGCGCCGACGACGGCATCATGACCGCCACGGTCACCTATTACCGGGGCGACTGGCCGGCCACGGGCCAAAGCGGCCTGGGTGGCGCGGGCCATGAGGAGTTCGTGCCGGCCGACCACGGCGTGAACGGCGTGCTGTTCGAAAACGAATACCGCTCCAGCTTCCATACGAACCTCATCCAGGTGACCAAGCGCTTGATCGGCCGCGCCATGACCGCGGAGGACGGTTTCGAGATCGTGGCGGAGGGCTCCGACGAGGCCTCGGCCAGCCTGCTCAAGACCGCGCTTACGGGCGGTGACGGCGTGATGGAGGGCTCCAAGCTCGTGTTCCGTCCGGGTGCCGCCGCCGACGGCGAGCTGGTGAAGATGTCGGCTGGCTCGCTCACCCTCACGCAGGACGATGCCGGCACCGCCCAGAACCCCAAGGTATACACCTGGGTGATTTCGGAGCGCATCCCGTCCGATGACGAGAAGTTGCCCGGTGTGACCTACGACCGCAAGCAGCTGCGCCTGCAGTTCTCCGTGGTGGACGACCAGAAGGGCACCATCCAGGTGACGCCCACGCTCACGCGCATGTACGACACCGACGGCACGCCCGACGGCAGCAGGGTGAACCTCGACATCATCTTCGACCGCGACACCAAGCGCTACTCGCTGGACTTCACCAATGTGTTCGAGGCGAAGGAGACCTATACGGGCGTAGATGTGCTCAAGACGATGACCGGCCGCGAGATGCGCGACGGCGAGTTCCAGTTCAGGGCCGTGGGTGTCGACTACCAGTCGGAGCTGAAGCTGTTCGAGCTCTACCAGAAGTCGCCCGAGGAGTATGCCGCGGAGCAGGAGTTCGGCGCACCGGCGGCCGACGATGGGGCCACGGTGCGCATGGAGAAGCTGCGCGGGCTCACCTTTACACAGGACGATGTGCGCGATGGCGACAACTGGTACTCCTATTACTATGTGGAGAGCTTACCCAGCCATGATGACGATGCCGCCACCGCCGGCATCCAGCAGCACGGCGTGACCTTTGACGAGACCGCGTACCGCGTGGACATCTCGCCGCGCTTGGACGAGCAGACCGGCGCGCTCTATACCATCACCGAGGTGTACCAGGGCCTGCGCGACCAGTGGTTCCCCGACACGCCGGTGGCAACGTTCGACAGCCGTGACGGCACGGTGCCCGAGCTGGCGTTCGAGAACAGCTACAAGGCCGCGCCGGTGACGGTGCGCGGCGCCATGCTCACCAAGAAGCTCGAGGGGCGTGACTGGCAAGCGGACGATACGTTCAACTTCCGGTATACGCAGGAGTCCTATCAGGCGGACGGTGTGACCATGAAGCCGGGCGACGCCGGGTACGTGGGTGTGGATATCCCCGATTCCGTGGTGGATGCCTCGAGCGAGGGCACGGGCACCGAGGGCGTGCGCCGCTTCGGTTTTGCCGACGTGGTGTATAGCGAGCCGGGCGTCTACACCTACACGGTGCGCGAGAACAAGCCGACCGATGGTGGCCTGCCGGGCGTTGCCTACTCCGACGAGGTGGCGCGCGTGACGGTGACCGTGGTCGACCTGGGCCGCGGGCGTCTGCTCGCGTTCCCGCAGGCCTCCGACATCGAGGACGGGCGCGACGCGCACTTTACCAACGTCTATACGCCGCAGGAGGCCGCGGTGTCCACCGACGGCCTCTTCTCCAAGACGCTTGCCGGGCGCGCCTGGCATGAGAACGAGACGTTCACCTTCGATATGCGCGCGCTCGATCCGGCCGATGCCCCGCTGCCGGCAGGTGCTGTCGACGGTGTGGCCTCGGTGAAGGTGGGCGCCGACAACGCGGGCGCGTTCGGGTTCGGCTCGATTGCGTTCGGTGCGAAGGATATGGCGGGCGCCACCTCGCGCACGTTCCGCTACGCCGTGAGCGAGCGCGTGCCCGATGACGCGGTGAACGCCGACGGGGTGCGCTGGAAGGACGCGGATGCCAGCCAGCGTGCGGCTGGCGGCTTTGCCAAGGACGGTATGACCTACGATGCGCACGAGGCGATCTTCGCCGTGACGGTGACCGACGACGGCGCCGGTGCGCTGCAGGCGAGCGCGCCGACCTTCGAGGGGGAGGGCACACCGCAGGCGTTCGAGAACGCCTATGCCGCATCCGGCTCGATCGAGGTGGCCGGCACCAAGCGCTTCACGGGAGCCGACCTGAAGGCGGGGCAGTTCACGTTCAACCTGAGCGCCGTGCCCGTGACGCCCGATGCCGTGGATGCGGCCGAAGGTGCGTCCGAGGTGCTGCTGCCGCTGGGCACCGCTACCAACAAGGCCGACGGCTCGTTTGCCTTCGATGCGGTGCCGGTCACGTTGGCGCAGCTGCACGAATGGGCTCAGCAGGGCTATGCGGTGCACGTGGACGGCGGCGCCTCCACCGTGCACAAGATGCGCCTGCGCGTGGCCGAGGACACCTCGAGCCTGCCGGGCGGCGTGAGCGCGGAGAAGAACTACTTCAACGTGGTGGTGACTATTACCGATAACGGTGACGGCACGCTATCGACCGACTGCCTCTATCCGGATAGCGGTGCGGAGATCGTGAACGAGTACTCGGCGGGCGGCCCGGTTACGGTTCAGCCGGCCGGCGTGAAGCAGCTTGTGCGCGCAGACGGCATGAATCCGCCTGACATCACGGGCGCGTTCACCTTTAAGCTCGCGGCGGTGACCGATGGCGCGCCGATGCCCGCCGGCGACGGCGCGACGGCGGCCAACGATGCCGAGGGCCGCGTGCAGTTCGGCGCGATCTCCTTCGGCGAGGACCTGCTCGCGGGCGTGAAGCCGGGGCCGGATGGCTCGCGTGAGAGGACGTTTACCTATCGTGTGACCGAGTCCGGCCAGGTGCCGGGCGTGGAGAACGACGCGGCGGCAGCGACTGGCAAGGAGTTCTCCTACACCCTGACCGACGATGGGGCAGGCCACTTGAGCGTGACGGCTGATCCTGCGGACGGCCCGCAGTTCAAGTTCGTGAACACCTATCGAGCCTCTGCGGTGACCGCGCAGGTGCGCGCCACCAAGGCCCTGACCGGTCGCAACCTACAGGCAGGTGAGTTCTCCTTCGTGCTGGCCGCGCAGGATGGCTCGGGTGCGGTGCTCACGGCGGACAACGCCGCCGACGGCTCGGTGGTGTTCGACGGGCTGACCTTCACGACGCCGGGCATCTACCGCTATAGCCTGCGCGAGCTGCCCGGGGATGCCGGTGGCGTGGCCTACGATGACGCGGTGTACACCGTGCACATCCTGGTGACCGACGAGGGTACCGGCGCGCTGGCGGCGCGTGTGGTGTATCTGGACGAGGCGGGCGAGCCCGTGGACGGCGCGCCGGTGTTCGAGAACGCCTACACGGCGACGCCCGTCTCCGTTGAACTCGGGGCGCGCAAGGAGCTCTCCGGTCGCGGCCTGCGGGCCGGCGAGTTCGCATTCAAGCTCACCGAGCAGGGCGGCGACGGCGTGGAGCTCACGGCGGAAAATGACGCTGCGGGCCAGGTGGCCTTCGATGCCATCGAGTACCGGGCCGCGGGCGAGCATGTCTACACGCTCGCCGAGGTTGCCGGCGATGAGGGCGGGGTGACCTACGATGCGGCGGTCTACACCGTGCATGTTGCGGTGAGCGACGACGGTGCGGGCGCGCTCCACGCCAACGTGCGCGTGACCGATGCCGCGGGCAACGAGGTCGCGGATGCGACACCGACGTTCGAGAACGCCTACGCGGCGGCGCCCGTCTCCGTTGAGCTCGGGGCTCGCAAGGAGCTTTCCGGCCGCGACCTGCGGGCCGGCGAGTTCACGTTCGCACTCACCGAGCAGGGCGCGGATGCTTCCGTGCTCACGGCCGTCAACGACGCTCAGGGTCGGGTGGCCTTCGATGAGTTGGTGTTCAGCGAGCCGGGCGAGCATATCTACACTATGGCCGAGGTGGCGCCCGATGCGGGTGCCGAGGCGGGCGTGACCTACGATGCGACCGTGTATACGGTGCGCGTAGCGGTGACCGATGACGGCGCGGGCACGCTGCATGCTGACACGACGGTTCTCAACGGCACCGAGCCCGTGGACGGCACGCCGACGTTCAGCAACACCTACACGGCAGAGCTCGACTACGATGCTGCGCAGGCACTCGGCATCTCCAAGGTGCTCGACGGCCGGGCCATGGCGGCCGGGCAGTTTGGCTTCACGATGCAGGCGGCCGATGCGGCTGCGGCCAAGGTGCTCGGCATCGACGAAGACTCGCTGACGCGCGAGGTCACGGTGCCGGCGGCCGCAGACGGCACGGCGGCGCGGGTCTCCCTGCTGCCTGCCGAGGGCGTGACGCTCATGCGTGACGACGCGGGCAAGACGTATCGCTACACCGTGCACGAGACGCGTGGTGGCGGCGCGGGTTACACCAACGATGAGACGGTCTACACCGTTGAGATTACGGTCGTTGACAACGGCGATGGTACGCTGACGGCCACGACGCGCGCCACGGGCACCAACGGCTTCGCAGTGCAGTCCGTGTGCACCACGGGCGATGCGTCGCAGGTGCAGGCGGTCGAGCTGCCGTTCGAGAATGCATACGCCGCAGCGGGCTCGCTGGCGGTGACGGCGCGTAAGGAGCTCACTGGTCGCGATCTGCGGGCGGGCGAGTTCACCTTCGCGCTCGACCTGCTGAGCATGTCCACCTCCGAGCAGGATGCGCGCCGCCTGGGTGAGACGGTCAACGCCGCCGACGGCTCGATCTCGTTCGAACCGATCGCGCTCGACATCGCGGAGCTCAAGCAGCTGGTGGCCGACGGGTACGCGACAACTTCGACCGGCGGGGACGGTGCCGCATGGCAGCTGCGCCTGCGCGTGTCCGAGGATGCGTCCGAGCTGCCGGCGGGCGTGAGCGCGCAGGTGCCCTCGGTGGAGTTGGCGGCCACAGTGCGCGATGCCGGCGACGGCACGCTTGCCGTTGAGCTGGCCGAGCCCGCGGGTGGCGCGGTGCTCAAGAACGTTTACTCAGCGGGTGATCCGGTTGCGGTGACGCCTGTCGGTGCGAAGGTCCTGGCCCATGCCGAGGGGCTCGCCCCCGCCTCGATTGCAGGCAAGTTCACCTTCACGCTGGAGGCCGTGACCGATGGCGCGCCGATGCCTGAGGGCGCCGGTGCGCAGGCGGTGAACGACGAAGCGGGCAACGTGGTCTTCGGCTCCATCTCCTTTGGGCAAGAGCTGCTTGCGGGCGTGACGCCGGGGCCGGACGGTTCGCGCGAGAAGGCCTTTACCTACCGGGTGCGCGAGTCCGGCCAGGTACCGGGTGTGGAGAACGACGCGGCCGCCAGCGCCGGCAAGGAGTTTACCTATATCCTGCGCGACGACGGGGCGGGCCGCCTGAGCGTGGCGGCCGATCCTGCGGACGGCCCGGCCTTCACCTTCACGAACACCTACACGGCATCGCCGGTAAGCGTGGGCGTGACGGCGCGCAAGGAGCTTTCCGGCCGACCGCTCAGGGACGGAGAGTTTGCCTTCACGTTGGTTGAGCAGGGCGGTAGCGGCGTGGAACTGACGGCGGATAGCGACGCCGCGGGCACGGTGGCCTTCGACCAGCTGACCTTCACCGAGCCGGGGGAGCATGTCTGCACGCTCGCCGAGGTGGTGCCCGGCGCGGGCGATGCGGCCGATGGGGTTGCCTACGATGCGGCGGTCTACACCGTGCGCGTGACGGTGGCCGATGATGGCGCCGGTAAGCTCGTAGCCAGCGTGCGCGTGACCGATGCGGCGGGCAACGAGGTTGCCGGTGCGACGCCGACGTTTAGCAACGCCTACGAGCCGCAAGGGGCCGCTGCGGTTGTTGCGGGCACCAAGGTGTTGACCGGTCGCGACCTGGCGGACGGCGAGTTCACCTTCGAGCTCGTGGATGCTGACGGCCAGGTGCTGCAGACCGTGCAGAACGCCGCCGACGGCCAGGTGGTGTTCGCGCCGTTGACTTATGGCTCGGACGACCTAGCGGACGCGTCGTGGGTCTCCCAGGACGGGTCGGTGTCGCGTTCGCGCACCTTCGCCTACGCGGTGCGCGAGCAGGTGCCCGCAGACGCGGTCAACGCAGATGGGGTCACATGGGCGCAGGCGAGCGAGGCGGAGCGCGCGGCCGGTAGCTTTGCGAAGGACAACGTGACCTACGACGGGGTTGCGCGTCCTGTGACGGTGACCGTGTCCGACGATGGCTCCGGCGGCCTGCGGGCATCGGTTGCCTGGGGCGGATTGGCGGTGTTCACGAACGCTTACGAGCGGCCGTCGGTGCCGTGGGTGCCGATTGAGCCGTCTGAGCCGGTCGATCCGGATGGTCCGGATGAGCCGACGGTGCCGG
The DNA here is from genome assembly GCA_902470695.1 of uncultured Collinsella sp. Lineage (GTDB taxonomy): Bacteria > Actinomycetota > Coriobacteriia > Coriobacteriales > Coriobacteriaceae > Collinsella. The sequence goes on along the minus strand of CABRHH010000001.1, from coordinate 133,737 downwards.
GCGATCCGGCGACGCCTCAGGAGCCCACCGCTCCAGGCGATACCGAGGAGCCCGATGTGCCTGCCGGCTCGGGTGATCTACCCGGTACCGGCGACGAGGCGCTCGGTGTGGTGGCGCTTGCCGCCGTTGGCGGTGCGGCTGCGGTCGGCGTCGGCACGTGGCTGCGTCGACGCAAACGATAGCGAGGTACGACCCCGCAGCGGCTGCGTGCGAACGACCTCCCATCCCTTGGACATGGAAGTCCGAGGGATGGGAGGTGTTTTCATGCCCATCGACCTGCGATTGAGGCCCGGCCGTTTGCCGAGGGGCCTGCTGCGGTCGAGCCGCTGGCCGTCTGCCGAGGGGCTCGCTGAGGTCGAGCCGCTGGCCGTCTGAAGACCGTTGTCTGGACCCCGGTTCGCAATTCGGCCGTCGGCGCCCGCCATCCGGATCCCGGGTTCGCAATTTGGCCATCGGCGCCCGCCGGCGCCCGCCGTCCAGCAGTCGGAACCCGCCATCCAGCCGTCGGTGCCCGCCACCCAGCAGTCGGAACCCGCCGCCCGGATGCCGGATTTGTGGTTTGGCCATCGGCCCCCGCCATTTGGCCATCGGTACCCGCCATTTAGCCGTCGGTGCCCGCCACCCAGATCCTGGGTTCGTAGTTTGGCCATCAGCGCTTCTCCGGGTTCGTGGTTTGGCCGTTTGGGGCCGAAAAACGGCCCTGGATGGACGAAACGCGAACCCGGAAATCATGGATGGACGGAATCCGAACCCGAGTGGTTTTGGGTTCGGATTTCAGCCATCTGGGGCCTCCGTCCGGATTCCGGGTTCGGGTCTTGGCCGTTTGGGGCCTCCGTTCGGATTCCGGGTTCGTGGTTTGGCCGTTTGGGGCCGAAAAACGGCCCTGGATGGACGAAACGCGAACCCGGAAATCCTGGATGGATGAAATCCGAACCCCAAGTACTATTAAGGAGGCTTGTCGCGTTGCCAGCATCGGGGCTTGACGCGTTGCCATCGAGGCTCCGCGGCGCATTCCTGGTCGTGATGCTCGGGGCGCGCGTCGTGTTTCGCTGCGACGCTCGGGTCACATCGGGTCCCGCTGCGTTGTTCAGGCGCGTCATGTTCCGCCGCGATGGCACGGCACAAGCTTGGCTGCGATGCCCGGCCCACGCCATGTCACGCTGCGCTACCAAGGTGCATCGTGTCCGCTGCGTTGCCAAGGCGTGCTACTCGACCGCTCCCGCTGCGTTGCCAAGGCGTGCTGCTCGACCGCTCCCGCGGCGCTACCCTGGCGCGCTGTCCAGGGCTCAGAGGCTCCCGTCGCGGTGCCCAAACGCGCCGGGTGCATGTTCCGCCGGGTCGCGCGGCCGCGTCGAGACGCGGTGCCCAATGCTCGGTGCATACGCACCCGACGGATATCTCTACGAAAGGACCCTGACATGAATATTCAGATCTTTGGAACCAAGAAGAGCTTCGACACCAAGAAAGCCCAACGTTACTTTAAGGAGCGCCGGATCCCGTTCCAGTTCATCGACCTGCGTGAAAAGGAGATGAGCAAAGGCGAGCTCCGCAGCGTGCTGCAGGCGGCGGGCGGTATCGAGGCAATCGTCGACCCCAAGGCCAAAGACCAGGACACGGTGGCGCTCATCTCGTATCTGGCGGACAGCCAGAAATTCGACAAGCTGCTGGAGAACCAGCAGGTCCTGCGCGAGCCCATCGTGCGCAACGGCCGCGCGGCCACGGTGGGCTATGAGCCCGATACCTGGGCGTCCTGGTCCTAGGTCGACTGCGGCCGCACCGCCGAGTGCCGCGGGGCGCGGTTCTGCGGCCGGCCCGCCGCCTTCAACCGCGCATTGAGAAGCGCGGGATGCCGTCCGCTCGCTTGCGAAAAGTGACCGCTTGCCGGTTTTATGTTCACGTACGCACGTCGCATACTCATGATGGAGGTAGGGAAGGAAGAGCCCGCGCGCCGCGCATCGCATGGACGGCGCGCGGCACATCATGAGAGGCGGGCGCTATGGTCGACCGTGTTGGGGCGCGTGGGGTTCGAGTGGATGGGAGGGACTGTCCCGGGGACACGCGGACGATCTCGCCCAAGCGGTTAAGGCGTATGCTCCGACGCCGAGCGGGTGGTCTGGCGCACGCAGGCCGGGCGTCAGCCGTCCATGGGGCCTCGCGGTCGGTTGCGGCGGGTCCGGTTGGCGGCGGCGATGTGCATCCGCTTGCCGACCAGCCGTCGATCTGCGACGGTCGCCGCCGGCAGCGGGCGCGCACCCTGTTCGGCTCGGTTTTGCCGCTGTGCGCCCGGCCGGTGCGCGCCCTGGCAGGCGTTGCTCTTGCGCTTGCGCTTGCGCTGGTGGCGGCACCGATTGCTCGGCCCATCTGCGTCTATGCCGACGGTGCCGGAACCGCCGCTGCGCCTTCTGCAGCACCCGGGGCTGCGGATACCTCTACCGGATCCGATATCCCGGCGAACGCCGTCGTGGTGAACGTGCGCGATTATGGCGCCTTCGCTAACACCGGCTCCGACGCCGCGCCCGGCATCGTTCGTGCGCTCGAGGCGGCCAAGCGCGCATCGGATGCCGGCAAATCGGTCGTCGTCACCTTTCCCCAGGGACGCTACGACATCTATCCCGACCAGGCCTTCAAGCGCACGCTCTTCGTGTCGAACACCACGGGCGCGGACGCCTCGGTGGCGGAAAAGCGCATCGGCATCCTTGTCGAGGGCATGCGCAACGTCACGGTCGACGGCGGCGGCTCGCAGTTCATGTTCCACGGCAAGATGACGACCTTCGCCGCCATCGAGAGCGAAAACATCTCCTTCCGCAACTTCTCGGTGGACTTCCAGGTGCCCACGGTGGTGGACGTGACCGTTGAGTCGGTTGAGGGCAATTCCGCCATCGTCTACGTGCCCGAGTGCTACAACTACCGGGTTGAGGACGGTGGGGTCACCTGGTCGAGCGATGCGAGCCCCTACACCGGCGCCGTATACTGGACCGCGCGCAACGCCATGGACTACACGCAGCGCTTCGATGCGGTGCGCGGCCTGACCTGGCGCGGCGACACCACGAACAACCCGCTGTTCCGCAATTCGACCATCACCGAGGCCGGCGCGCATCGCCTGAAGGTCACGTGGGCCAGCAAGCCCGACGAGGTGCGCCCCGGCATGTGCTATCAGATGCGTCCCACCAAGCGCGACCATCCGGGTACGCTTCTCTGGAAATGCAAGGATGTGGTGCTGAGCAACCTCGATATCCGCTTCCTGCACGGTTTCGGCATGGTGGGGCAGTCCTCGGAGAACATCACGCTCGACGACGTGGACTTCCAGGCCGACATGACGCGCGGGCACACCACCGCCGGCTATGCCGATTTCGTCCAGATGTCGGGGTGCAAAGGCGCCATCGAGGTGAAGAACTGCCTGTTCTCGAATCCGCACGATGACCCCATCAACGTCCACGGCACTTACCTGCAGGTTACGCGGCGCCTGGGCGACAACAAGATCGAGGTGAGCTACCAGCATCCCGAGACGGCGGGTTTCCCGAGCTTCTTCGTGGGCGACGAGGTTGAGTTCTTCCGGAAAAGCGACCTGTTGCAGGCGGCACCGGGGCGCTTCAACGTCACGGCGGTCGACGGGCCCGACGGCCGCGGCGGCTCGATGGGGGAGGGCACGGGCAGCCTGACGAAGATCGTGCTGACCTTCGACAAAGCGCTTCCCCAGGAGGTGCAGCCGGGCAGCTGCGTGGCGGAGAACGTGACGTACGCGCCGCAGGTGAGCATCCACGACAACGTGTTCAAGGAAACGCCCACGCGCGGGATTCTGGTGACCACGCGCGGGCGGGTGCGCATCGAGCACAACCGCTTCGACGGGATGGGCATGGCGGCCATCTACATCTCGAACGACAACAACAGCTGGTACGAATCGGGTCGCGTCGAGGATGTCACGATTGCCGACAACGTGTTTGAGCGCGGCGGTGCGCAGGCTATCCTCATCGACCCCACAAAGTACCCGACGAGCGACACGCAGACGGTGCATCGCAACATCACGGTGAAGAACAACACGTTTTTTACGGCCGCCGGCGCGCAGACGTGCATGGCGGTGGACGCGAAGAGCGTGGACGGGCTGCGGATCGAGCACAACCGGATCTGGCGCGGCGACCCCGGCGTCCAGGTGCAGCTTCCTGAGGGCTCGCGTGAGCTTGCGGTGGGGCAGCAGACGCGGATGGAGGCGACGGCAACCTCGGCCGCCATCGACGGGCAGCTGTATTGGATGGGCTGGTGTCGCAACGTGGTGCTTGCGGGTAATGAGTACGATGGCGGGCTGAACGCGCGTGTGTCGATGGCGGGCATGCAGGCGTCGGATGTGATGGTGAGTGATGATGCGGTCAAGCTGAATGCGGATGCGAAGCTGCCGGCTGGCGATGAGGTGGCGTACGAGTCGAGCGATCCGGCGGTGCTTACGGTGGCGCCGGATGGAACGGTGAGCGCGAAGGCACCAGGTGAGGCGACCGTGACGATGCGGGTGCGCAGCGGTGCGCGGCTCGTATACGGCGGGTCGCAGATGTTTGAGGTGCGCGCGGCCGATGGCGCGGTGGCAGACGGGGGCGCGGCTGCGGCCGATGGCGCGACCGCCGAGACGACGGCAGCTGATGACGCGACCGGTCTTGTGCCGGACGGCTCGGTGGTTGGCGCGACGGCAGGCGAGGATGCTGTGGTAGCCGGCCCGACGGCAGGCGAGGGCGCCGTGGCAGCCGGCGCGACGGCAGGTGAAGGCGCCGTGGCAGCCGGCCTGGCGGGCCCTGCGGTGCGCGCGGCCGATGACGCGCCGGGCGGCCCGCTGGCGACCGCCGCCGGCGATATGGCGGACGGCGGTACGGGCGCCGGGGCGGCGACCCCTGCTGCCGTGGAAGCATTCGCCCCGAAAGCCATGGCGTCCTCGGATGCATTTCTCGCCGAGGGCTCCTCGGTAACGGGGCTTGCTGCGAACATCGCCTTCACACCGGAGACAACCGGCTACTTCGTCTGCGCCACCGCGCAGGAGCGCACGGTGGCGTATCGGTTCGTTGCGCGCGACGCACACGCGCGCCTGGCGGCCACCTTCAACGGTGCGGAGGCCGAAGCTGCGGGCACGGCTCGTCTGGGCGCGGGCCTCAACGTGCTCGAAGTCAGGGTGACGGCTCCCGACGGCACAACGACGCGGACGTATCGTTTCGTTGTGCTTCGCGCGGGCGATTCCTCGACGGGGCTCGCGTCACTTGCGGTGGACGGGGATGCGGTGCCGCTCGAAGAGGGGCGCTACGCCTACACCGTGCGCAAGGATGCACCGGGCGAGGCGGTGGTGGTCGCGCGGGCGGCCTCGGCGGCGAGCCGCGTGCTGATGAACACGAACGGGGTGGCGGTTGCCGACGGTCGCGTGCCGCTGCACACCGGCGTCAACACCGTATCGATGCTGGTCGTGCCCGAGACGGGCGCCGCGCCGACGCGCTACGAGCTCATCATCAAGGTTCCGCAGCCGGAAAACGCCGCATTGGAGCAGCTCGCGCTCGACGGTGCCACGCTCGATGCGGCGTTTGCCCCTGAGGCGCTCGAGTATCGCGCGATCACGGACACCTCCGACATGCAGCTCACGGCGCAGGCCCAGGAGCCGTCGGCCATCGTGGAGCTCGTGATGGGGAATACGGTGGTCGCGCGGGGAACGGGGGGCTTTGCCGCGCCGTTCGCGGTGCGGGCGGGGGAGACCCCGGTGCGCATCCGCGTGACGTCGCCCGACGCATCGGTGGTGCGCACCTATACGGTTCAGGTGCGGGCGAGCGGCGAGGTGTATCTGTCCGACATGGCGTGGACGAGCGCGACGGCCGGCGACGGCCGCGCACCGGCCCGCGACGCGAGCGTGGACGGTGCGGCCTTGAGCCTGTGGGATGGCCAGCGCGCGCAGGCGTTCAAGAAGGGCCTGGGCACGCACGCGAACTCGGAGATCGTGTTCGACCTGGCGGGCCGCGGGTTCACGACGTTTACCGCGCAGGTGGGCGTGGACTTCGAGACGAACGTGAAGCCGAACGAGGCGAACGTGGTGTTCGAGGTCTACGTCGATGGGCGCAGGCGCTTCGAGAGCCCGGTGATGCACACGGGCGATGCGTCCGTCTCGACGGGCGAGATCGACGTGGCCGGCGCCTCCACGCTCAAGCTCGTGGCGCGCGGGAAGGACAGCATCTACAGTGCGCATGCCGATTGGGCCGACGCGAAGCTCTCCAAGCCGTTCGAGGCGCGGCGCTATACGGTGCAGGCGGTCTCCGCTGAGGAGCAGGCAGGGTCGGTGACGCTGGAGGGCGTGGACGCCGACGGTACCGCGGAGGTTGCCTCGACGGTGACCGCGCATGCCGCGGCGCAGGACAGTTATGTGTTTGCCGGCTGGTTCAATGCGGCGACCGGTGAGGTGCTGGGCGAGGAGGCGGACCGCACGTGGGTGGTCTACGCGGATGCCTCGATCGAGGCCCGCTTCACGAAGCGGAACGCGGGCGGCGACCAGGGCGGCAGCGGCGGTGATTCGGATGGTTCCGACGGCGACCACGGCAGCGGCGGCGGGGACCATGGCGGCAGCGGCGGCGATTCGGATGGTTCCGACGGCGACCACGGCAGCGGCGGCGGGGACCACGGCGACCAGGGTGGCGCCGGTGGGGATCAGGACGGCAGCGGCAGCCACGGCGCCGGCACCGGCGACCAGGGCAGCAACGGCAGCGGCGACCACGGCACGGGCGATGACGGAGCCGGCGGGGACCACGGCGGCAGCGACGGCACCGGGGACCAAGGCGGAAGTGGCGGCAGTCACGGCGCAGCAGGCGGCCAAGGTGGCCAGGGTGACAGCAGCGGACACGGTAGCGGCAATGCCGGCCAGGGGTCTGGTAACAGCCAGGGTAACGGCGGCGACCACAATCCTGGCGCCGACGGTGCTGCGAATGACGGTTCTCAGGGCACGGGCTGGTCTGCTTTAGGACAGTCCGGCTCTGATGCTGCCGCGCGCCCGCACAAGTCCGGCGCATCGACGCAGGGTGGTCAGGGCCTCGCGCCGACCTCGGATGCGTCTACGCTGCTTCTGATGGTGCTTGGTATCGCTTCCGCGCTGCTGCTAGCTGCGGGGGTCACCCTTCGCCGCCACTCTCTGCGCGCTTAGTGTCATCTTCCCAGACGAGGGTTCGCCTTTTGTCCATGTACGCAACAAGGGTTCGGCTTTTGGCTATTCAGAGCGGTTTTTAGTGCCTGGATGGACAGAAGCCGAACCCTCGTTTTGCCAATGGCCAAAATCCGAACCCGGAAGTGAGCGGACGGCCAAAATCCGAACCCGGAAGTGAGCGGACGGCCAAAATCCGAACCCGGGAGCCGCCGATGGCCGGCCCGCGAACCCGAAATCGGCCTCCGGCAGCCCCTAATGGCAGCGACTCACACCCGCGAAGCGCCCCGCGCGCGACGTCCCTCGCAGGCACCGGCCCACGCGCGGTGCGTCACGCATACGACGGCCCGCATCGGCACGACGTCCCGCGCAAGCACCACTCCGCATTGGCCGCCGGCATCCGGGTCGGCGGGTCTACCCGAGCTGGTCGAGGAAGCTTGCGCCCTCGCCGTTGCCGGCAACGCCGAAGTTCTCCAGGATCGTAGCGCCCAGGTCGCTGGCGGTTGCGCGCAGGCCCAGGTCGGTGCCGGGCACCGCCAGCGAGGGAGACCAGGCCAGCAGCGGCACGAGCTCGCGGGTGTGATCGGTGCCGCGGTAGGTGGGGTCGTTGCCGTGATCGGCCGTGACGAGCACCAGGTCGTCGTCGCGCATGCGCTCCATGACCTGCCCCAGGCGCTCGTCGAACTCCATGAGCGCCCGCCCGTCGCCGAGGGGGTCGCGGCGATGCCCGTACACTGCATCGAAGTCCACGAGGTTGGTGAAGCACAGGCCGCGCCAGTCCTGCGCCATGACCTCGTCCACGTGGTCCATGCCGTCGGTGTTGCTCTCGTTGTGGTAGCTGCGGTCGAAGCCGTGCCCGCACAGCAGGTCGTAGGTCTTGCCCACGGCGATGGTGTCGAAGCCCGCCTCGTGCAGGAAGTCGACCACAGTGGGGCCGGTGGGCGTGAGGCCGTAGTCGTGCCGGTTGGCGGTGCGCGTGAAATCGTCCGCGCAGGTCCCCACGAACGGGCGCGCGATTACGCGTCCCATGGTGATTTCAGGCCCGTTGATGAGCGTGCGCGCATATTCGCAGATGCGGTAGAGCTCATCCAGCGGCACGACCTCCTCGTGCGCGGCGATCTGCAGCACGGAGTCACCGGAGGTATAGACGATCAGGTCGCCTGTTGCCAGGTGATGCTCGCCGTAATCGCGGATGACCTCGGTGCCCGAGTAGGGCTTGTTGCACACGATGCCGCGCCCGGAAAATGCGCGGATCTTATCAAGCAGGCTGTTGGGGAACCCCTGTGGGAAGTAGTCCACATGGAAACGCGCCGGCAGGCACATCATCTCCCAATGGCCGTCGAGCGAGTCGTTGCCGAAGCTCGTGATCTGCATGCGCCCGTAGGCGCCGGCGGGCTCGGCGGGCGAGGTGAGGCCGGCGAAGGGCTTGCCGGGTCGCACCAGGTTGAGGCCCAAGCGCTCCATGTTCGGCAGTTGCAGGGGCTGGCCTTGGGTGTCGAGCCACCACTGGGCCATGTGGCCCAGGGTGTCGGCGCCCTCGGAGTTGTAGTGGGCGGCGTCTGGGGCACCGCCCACCCCGATGGAGTCGATAACGATGGCCAGCACGCGGTTGAATCTCACGGATCTGCTCCTTGCTCTTGGGGTGCGTTACTCGGCGTCCAGCTCCTGCAGGATGGCGGGAGCTGCGGAAACGCCCAGGCGATTGGCGCCGGCCTCGATCATGGCGAGCGCGGCTTTAAGCGTGCGGATGCCGCCGGCGGCTTTGACACCGCAGGCGTCGCCCACGGTCTCGCGCATGAGACGCACGTCATCCGCGGTGGCGCCGTGCGTGGAGAAGCCGGTCGAGGTCTTCACGAAGTCGGCCCCGGCCTCTACGGACAGCTTGCAGGCGCGGCGCTTTTCCTCGTCGGTGAGCAGGCAGCACTCGATGATCACCTTGAGATGCGCCCCGCCGTCGTGAGCCGCCTTGACCACGGCGGCGATGTCGTCGCGCACGATGTCGTCGGCGCCGTCCTTGAGGGCACCGATGTTGATGACCATATCCACCTCATCTGCCCCGGCGGCCACCACGTCGGCGGTTTCAGCTGCCTTGGCCGCGGTCGACATGGCACCCAGCGGGAAGCCGATAACCGCGCAGGTCTTGACGTCCGTGCCGGCCAGGCCCGCGGCCACGCGCGGCACCCAGTAGCCGTTCACGCACACGCTGGCGCAGCCGAAGGCGCGCGCCTCGTCGATCACGCGGTCGATGCCCGCGGCGTCGGCGTCGGCTTTGAGCAGGGTGTGGTCCATGTAGCGGGCAAGTTCGGAGCGGGTGAGGGTCATGACAGGTCCTTTCTGAGGATGTTGCTAGATAAACGGGGGTCGTGGGTGGGTACGGGCGAGCGGGTGCGGCTGGCTGGATGCGGGCCGATCGGACCTCATCCAGGGTGTGCAGGCATGTGCTCGAGCGGGCGGCCGCGGGCCCGCCCGCGCCACCTGGGCGCTAGGCGTACGTCACGCCGTCGGCGGTGACGGTGGCGTACAGCAGCGGCTCCTCTGCCGGTGCCGCGACCGCATAGGAGATCGCCGCCGTGAGCGCCTCGGTGCCTGCAGCGAGCTTGCCGGCGTCGTTGGCGCGCAGCTCGGCCACCGTCTCGCCCGCGCGCACCGCGTCGCCGTAGTTCTTGAACAGCAGGATACCGCAGCCGTGGTCGATGGCGTCGCCCAGCTTGACGCGCCCCGCGCCCAGCTGGGCTGCGGCCAGGCCCACCTGCTCGGTATCGATATGGGATACGTAGCCGTCGACCGGAGCTTGCACGAGCCGCGTGAGGGAGGCCCCGGGCAGCAGCGCGGTGTCGTGCAGCGCGCGGGTGTCGCCGCCCTGCGCGGCCACGATCTCGAGGAGCTTGGCGAAGGCCGAGCCGTCGTCGATGACGGCGCGTGCGCGGCGGTACGCCTCGGCCTCCTCAACGCGTCCAGTGAGCGCCAGCAGCGTCGAGGCGAGCATGATGGCCTCATGCGTGAGGTCGGCCGGACCGCGGCCCTTGAGGGTGTCCACCACCTCGGCCACCTCAAGCGCGTTGCCGATCGCGTGCCCCAGCGGACGGTCCATGTTGGTGATGAGCGCCTCCACGCGCCGCCCCATGTCGCAGCCGATCCGCACCATGGTTTGCGCGAGATCGACGGCGTCGGGCACGGTTTTCATGAACGCGCCGGAGCCCACCTTCACGTCCAGCAGGATGCAGCTGGAACCTGCGGCGAGCTTCTTGCTCATGATGGAACTGGCGATCAGCGGGATGGAACCCACGGTGGCCGTCACGTCGCGCAGGGCGTACATGAGCTTGTCGGCGGGTACCAGGTTGCCGGTCTGTCCCACGATGGCGCCGCCGTGCGCCTCCACGCAGGCGAGGAAGTCCTGCTGGGAGAGCTCGCAGGTGAACCCGGGGATGCTCTCGAGCTTGTCGAGGGTACCGCCGGTGTGGCCCAGCCCGCGGCCGCTCATCTTGGCCACGAAGGTGCCGCCGGGGTCCATGGCGGCGAGCATGGGCACCACCGCGATGGAGGTTTTGTCACCCACGCCGCCGGTGGAGTGCTTGTCCACGGTGGCGCCGGGCAGCCCGGAGAGGTCCACGCAGTCGCCGGAGCGCATCATGTGCAGGGTGAGGCTCGTGGTCTCGGCAGGCGTCATGCCGCGCAGGTAGATGGCCATGAGCAGGGCCGACATCTGGTAGTCGGGGATGGCGCCGCGCGTGTAGCCGTCCACGGCGAAGGCGATGTGCTCGTCGGTGAGCTCGCCGCCGTCGCGCTTGTGCTCAATGATGTCATACATGTGCATGCGGGTCGCCTACTTCCCGAGGTTCTCGGGGCCGAACCCGAGCGGCAGCATCTCAGCGAGGGTGCGGCTGACGGGCTGGGCAGGGTCGGCGGCCAGGATGATGCGGAACGTGGCGGGGTCGCAGAACTCGCGCATGACCTGGCGACACACGCCGCACGGCGCACAGAGCTCCGAGATGGGTTGACCGGCCGGGCCACCTACCACCGCAATGGCGGCAAAGTCGCGGTGACCGTCGAAGACGGCGCGGAAGATCGCGGTGCGCTCGGCGCAGTTGCCGGGGCTGTAGGCGGCATTCTCTATGTTGCAGCCGCCGTATACGGTGCCGTCGGCGCACAGCAGCGCGGCGCCCACGGCGAAGTTCGAATAAGGGGTGTAGGCGTGCTCGCGGGCCTCGATTGCTGCCTGCACGAGTTCGGAATCGGTCATGCGAACCTCCTTTGGCTTCAAGGACGATGCCCCTAATCCTACCCGTCCCGTTCCCTGCGCGTTTCGACAAACGCGAACGCGACCAAAAGGGCGCGGCGGAGCAAAGAGGAGGGCGGTCCCGCAGCGCACGGGGCCGCCCAGGTGTCATGGCAGCTGTTGTGACCGCGGTCGCTGCTACCCGCGGCTACCCTTTTCGTAGGGCACGCCGTCGGCCTTCGGGGCCACCGAGCGGCCCACGAACAGCACGAGCACCACGAGGGTGAGCACGTAGGGCAGGATGGCCAAGATCTCGCTGGGGATGGGCACCACGCCGCCTCCCAGGATGATCACGAGCGCCTGGGCGCAGCCGAACAGCAGGCAGGCGCCAAACGCGCCGTGCGGCGTCCACTTGCCGAAGATCACGGCCGCCAGCGCGATGAATCCCTGACCCGCCACGGCGGTTTGGGTGAACTGCGAGATGATGGCCAGCGTGATCGAGGCACCGCCGAAGCCCGCCATCACGCCGGAAAGCACCACGCAGATAAAGCGCGTGCGGTTGACGTTGATGCCGAGGGTGTCGGCCGCGGCTGGATGCTCGCCCACCGCGCGCACCCGCAGGCCCCATTTGGTCTTGTAGAGCACGAACCATACCGCCACGGCGGCGATGATGCCCAAAACCACGGTGGCGTCCACGTTCAGGTTCGCCCAAACGGTGCCGGAGAAGGCGCCCTTGCCGAAGATCTTCGGCAGCGTCTCGATGGTGGGGCTCTGCGTGCCGCCGTTCCACATGAGGCGTGCCAGGAACAGGGCGATGCCCGGTCCCAGCAGGTTGAGGGCGATGCCCGAGACGTTCTGGTCTGCCTTGAAGGTCACCGAGGCCACGGCGTGGAGCAGGGCGAAGGCACCGCCCGCCACGCCGGCGAGCAGAAAGCCCAGCCAGGGATTGCCGGTGTAGTACGACACGGCGGCGCCGGCCAGCGCGCCGATGGTCATCATGCCCTCGATGCCGATGTTGACCACGCCGGAGCGCTCCGAGATCACGCCGCCCAGCGCGCCGAAGACCAGCGGGGTGGCGTACATGAGGGTGATGCCCACAAGGAGCACGAGCGAGTTAAGCATGGGTTGCCTCCTGCTCTGTTGCCGCGACGCCATCGGGGGCGCCGGTTCCGCTGGTGCCGGGGCCGCTGCCGCCGGGACCGCTCGGGTTCGCGGCTGCTTTCTCGGCGGCGCGCTTCTCCAGGTGATTCGCCAGAAGCGTCACCACGCGGGCGATCGCCACGAAGAACACGATGGTGCCGATCATGATGTTGATGATGTCGGTGGGTGCGCCCACGGCGATCTGTACCGATTGGCCGCCGTAGAGCAGGCCGCCGAACAGCAGGCCGGCGAAGATGCAGCCGATCGGGGAGGAGCCGGCGATCAGCGCGACCGAGAAGCCGTTGAAGCCGTAGTTCTCGAACGAGGCCAGCGTCGAGATGCAGTGCGGTTCGATACCGGTGATCATGAGCGCTCCAGCCAGCCCCGAGATGGCGCCGGCGATGGTCATGGCAAGCACGGTGTTGCGGCCCACCGGCATGCCGGCGAACTCGGCGGCGTCGCGGTTGAAGCCCACGGCGCGCAGCTCGAAGCCCAGCTTGGAGCGGTAAAGTACGAACCAGATGAGGACGGCCACCGCCACCGCCGCGATGAAGGCGATGTTGACGTCGGTCTTGACCAGAAAGTCGTAGAGCCACGGGATGCCGCGCAGCGTCTCCAGGCCCTGGTCGGACAGCTTCCACTGGGGCAAGATCATGGTGTAGCTTGAGGCGTTGACCGGCAGCGACGAGGTGGAGCTCACGCGATGGTAGAGGCTGGAGTTCACCACGAAGTTGTTGAGGTAGAGCATCGTCCAGTTGAGCATGATGGCGGTGATGACCTCATGGATGCCGAACTTTGATTTCAACGCGCCGGTGATGGCACCGATCAGTGCGCCGCCGGCCACGCCGGCGAGCACCACCACGGGGATCTGGATCGGCATGGGCAGGTCGAGCTTGGCGCCCACGAGCACGGCGCACACGGTGCCGGCGATGTACTGACCCTCGGCGCCGATGTTGAACATGCCCGTCTTGAACGCGAAGGCCACCGAGATGCCCGTCAGGATGATGGGCGCGGCCTTGATGATGGTGTTCGAGATGTACTTGGGCTTGGAGAAGACGCCCTCAAACAGCGCGGCGAACGAGGCGGCCGGGTCGTAGCCGGCCACGGCGAGCAGGATCGCCGCCACGACGAAGCCCAGCGCGATGGCGATGAACGTGGCCGTGATGGGCTTTCTCAAGATGCGGTGCCAGGTGCGCGCGGTTGCCTGGGGTGCGGTAGCGGTTGTCATGCTATGCCTCGCCTCCTGCCATGAGCAGGCCGATCTGTCCCTCATCGGCCTCGCCTTGCTTGAACGTGCCCGCGATTTTGCCGCCGGCGATGACGCACACGGTGTCGGCCACGCTCATGATCTCGTCGAGCTCCAGCGAGATCAGCAGGATGGCGGTGCCGCGGTCGCGCTCGGCCACGAGCGCGCGGTGCACGTACTCGATCGCGCCCACGTCCAGGCCACGGGTGGGTTGGACGGCGATGAGCACGTCCGGGTTGCTCGAGACCTCGCGCGCGATGATGACCTTCTGCTGGTTGCCGCCGGACAGGCCCGCGGCGCTCTTGTCGGCGCAGTCGGCGGGGCGGATGTCGTAGTCGCCGATGAGCTGCTCGGCGTACTCGTGCATGCGCGCGCGGTCGAGGACGCCGCGGCGTCCGAACTCGGGTGTGCGGTAGTTCTCCAGCACGGTGTTCTCGGCCACCGTGAAGGGCAGCACCAGGCCGCGGCGCTGGCGGTCCTCGTGGATGGTGGCGACCTTGTGGTCGAGCACGCAGCGCGGGCTGGTGTTCTGGATCTCGGTGCCGCGCGCGCGCACGGTGCCGGCGGTGGCGCGCGTCAGGCAGGTGATGGCCTCCACGAGCTCCTTTTGGCCGTTGCCGTCGATGCCGGCCAGGCCCACGATCTCGCCGGCGCGCACGCTCAGGTTGAGGCCGCGGACGGTCTCGATGCCGCGCTCGTCGTTCACATGCAGGTCGCAGATCTCGAAGATTGGCTCGCCGGGGCGGGCGGGTGCCTTGTCCACGGTGAGGTTGACGTGGTGGCCCACCATCATGTCGGCGAGCTGCTCCTCGGTCACATCGGCGACGTTCACCTCGCCCACGTAGCGCCCGCGCCGGATGATGGTGCAGGTGTTCGAGGAGGCCTTGATCTCCTTGAGCTTATGGGTGATGACGATGATCGTCTTGCCGGCCGCCGCCAGGTCGCGCATGATCTGGATCAGGCGCTCGATCTCCTGCGGAGTGAGCACGGCGGTGGGCTCGTCGAGGATGAGAATCTCGGCGCCGCGATACAGGGCCTTCAAGATTTCCACGCGCTGTTGCATGCCCACCGAGATGTCCTCGATCTTCGCATCGGGGTCGACCTCGAGGCCGTATTGGGCGATGATCTGCTCGACGTTGCGGCGGGCGCGCTTCATGTCGAGGATGCCGCCGCCGCGACACACCTCGTCGCCCAGCACGATGTTCTGGGTCACCGTGAAGTTGTCCACCAGCATGAAGTGCTGATGAACCATGCCGATGCCGTGGGCGATGGCGTCGTTGGGGTCGTTGATGCGAACCGGCTTGCCGCCGATGAGGATCTCTCCCTCATCGGCTTGATACAGGCCGTAGAGCACGTTCATGAGGGTGCTCTTGCCAGCGCCGTTCTCGCCCAGGACCGCGTGGATCGTTCCGGCCTTGACGGTCAGGTCCACCTGGTCGAGCGCGCGAAACGTGCCGAACGTCTTGACGATGCCGCGCATCTGCACCGCATAGCGCGCGTCTGGCTCCATAGGTGCTTCTCCTCTCGTGAGTGTGTCGGGATGTCGTCCCGCGCCCGCCCTGCCCGGGTGCGCCGACGGCGGTGCCGACGCTTTGGCATGGGCGGGCGCGGGACGGCTCGCGTGCGGCGAGCCGGCAAACGAAGAAGGGGGCGGCCACCCGCGGCGCGCCGCCCCCATCGGTTCGTGCAGCCTACAGGCCGGCGACGAACTCGTTGTACGCGTCCTCGGTCGCGGGCGGCGTGATCTTGCCGTCTTTGATCTGCGCGAACAGGTCGGTCGCGGCGGTGTAGACGTCATCGCTCATGAGGTCGTGGTGCTCGGAGATCGAGACGGCGTCGTCGCTGGAGCCGAGCTCGATGTTCTCGCCGCCGATTTTCTCGCCCTTGGAGGCCTTCTCGGAGATCTCGATCACGGCGGTGTCGACGTTCTTCATGACGGAGGTGAGCATGTTGTCGGGAGCCTGCTCGTACTGGTCCTTGTCCACGCCGATGACGAGCTTGTTGGCGTCCTTGGCGGCGTCGATCACGCCGTTGCCGGCGTTGCCGGCGCAGGCGAACACGATGTCGCAGCCGTCGGAGTACATCTTCTGACCGGCGGCCTTGCCCTTGGCGGCGTCGGTGAAGGTCTCGAGGTACTGGGTCGTGACCTCGACGTTCTTGCCGGCCTCCTTGTTGGCGTAGGCGACGCCGGCCTTATAGCCCCACTCGAAGGTGTTCAGCACGTCGGACTTCATGCCGCCCACGAAGCCGACCTTGCCGGTTGTGGTGGTCATGGCCGCGATGTAGCCTGCCACGAAAGAGGGCTCCTGGGTGCGGAAGGTCACGCCGGTGAGGTTGTCCAGCAGGCCGTCCTCCTCGCCGGTCTCCTCGTTCACGTGACCTTTCTCGGGGAAGGCGTTGTCGATGATGGCGAAGTTGACGTCGGGGTTGGTCTTGGCGGCGTCGCGGATGGAGCTTGCCATGGCGAAGCCGATGCCCCAGATGAGGTTGTTCTCATCGTCGACGGCCTTGTCCAGGTTGGTGGCGTAGTCGGCCTCCTGCTTGGACTCGGTGTAGCCGACCTTGATGCCGGTCTGGTCCTGGAGCTCCTGCAGGCCCTCCCAGGCGAGCTGGTTAAACGACTGGTCGTTCACGCCGCCCATGTCGGTGACCATCTTGACCTTGAAGCTGCTGGAGGCCTCGGCCGACCCGGCGGTCGACCCGCTCGTGGCCGGCGACCCGCCGCAGCCGGCGATCGTCAGCGCGAGGACGCCTGCCGCGGCAGCGGTGGCGAGGCCCATGAAACGCTTCTTTTTCATGCTCTTCCTTTCCCTTGTGCGAGCATGCATCCCGGATGGGATGCTCCTGTCTATCCACACCGTGCGACCCGGCTGGGCCGCCGCGGAGATGGAACGGATGCGCGGCGCACGCTGCGATGGCGGGCGCGAGCGCGCCGGGCCGCCCCGGGCAGAACCGGGCTGCGCGACGGCGATGCCGCGCGGAAACAAAACGCCCGCATGCCGCCGAGGCGGTCTTGCGGGCGCAGGGAGGTCTATGCGGGCAGCGCGAGCGACAGCGCGATCTCCATCATCTGGGTGAAGCTCGTCTGACGCTCGTCGGCGGGCAGCGACTCGCCGGTGAGCGGCAGGTCGGAGACGGTGAGCAGGCACAGGGCCTTCTTGCCCAGACGCGCGGCGTTCATATAGAGCGCGGCGGCCTCCATCTCGACGGCGAGCACGCCCATCTTCTGCCAGCGGGCGGTGGAGGTTGGGTCGTCCAGGTAGAAGTGGTCGGAGGAAAGGATGTTGCCCACCTTGACCTCGACGCCCCGCGCACGACCGGCGGCCACGGCGCGCTCAAGCAAATCGAAGCTGGCGATGGGGGCGAAGGTGCCGGGCAGGTTGTACATCGCGGCGTAGTTGGAATCGGTGCAGGCGCCCATGCCGGCCACGACGTCGCGCACCTGGATGCCCTCGGCTACGCCGCCGGCCGAACCCACGCGGATGATGGACTCGACGCCGTAGAACTCGTAGAGCTCATGGGAGTAGATGCCGATCGAGGGCATGCCCATGCCGCCGCCCATGACCGAGACGGGCTGGCCCTGGTAGGTGCCGGTGTAGCCGAGCATGTTGCGAACGGTGTTGAAACAGCTGACATCTTCCAGGTAGTTGTCCGCGATGTAGCGGGCCCGCAGCGGGTCGCCGGGCATGAGGACGGTTTTGGCGATATCGCCGTGATGGGCGCCGTTATGCGGCGTTGGGGTGCTTTCCATGATGGGACGAGGCCTCCTTGCGTCTGTAAGCTACAGTCTACCTATTCTCCCACCTTTTTGCGGTTGAAACTGCGAGATATCGCGACATTGGGGTGCGGTCGGGGTGCGGGGTTGGAGCGGAGGTGTTTCTTGCGGTGCGCCCGCCGCTCGATGGGTCGTCGTGGCGTGTGGACGGCCCTCGGTTCTTCTGACATTTGGCCCCGCAACAAAATACAGGAATTGAAATTATCTGTAGTAATTATCCTAAATTCTGATTCATGATATATAGAGAGGGGTTGTTCAATTCAATCTCTTGATGCCAGGTGGTCGCAAACGGCATCCAATGGGTGTTTTCGAGTGGCCAGGCTCTCGGACATTGAGTGCATACCGTTCGAAACGGCGCCCCGAGGGCCCCTTGCGGGCTCAAGGTAGCGCTGTTGGTTTCAGAAAAGCCCGGAACACCTGTCGTGCATAGTGTTTTCCAAGGGGCAGGCACCCATTAGATGCCATTTGCGACCATGATGGCGGGCCCATGTTCACTTCAGGCCCTTTTATGCGGTCCGCGTTTCGTATCGATAGATAAACCTGCATATCATACAGGTTCCATTCACAAGATGGAGGATGACCCGGGGAATCTCGTACGTCGGTTAGCGGCCGTCGTCCTGTTGCAGGCGCGATTGCTCGTGGCGGCGAGCCTGTTTGGACAGCAGGCGGGCGGGCTTATCCGGATCTGGCACAGCGGTGGGCAACGGCTCGTCGACGTGCCCATGCCACCAGCCGCCCACGAAGTTGAGGGTGTGGAACACGTTGATCACCGCGCCGGGGTCGATGTCGCACACGAGCTTGATAATGTCCTGGCTCTCATAGGTGGACACCACCGTGTGCAGCAGGTACATCTTTTCGCGGCTGTAGCCGCCCACAACCTCGGCGCAGCTGATGCCGTGCTGGAAATGGTTCACATAGGCGGTCATGACCTCGTCCGCCAGGCGGGTGGTGATCTGCAGCGTCACCCGGTCGTAGCGGTGGTAGAAGCTGTCGATGGTCTTGGTGGAGATGAACTGGAACACGATGGAATAAGCGGCGTTGTCCCAGCCGAACATCTGCCCGAAGATCAGCAGCACCAGGCAGTTGAAGGCGAAGATGAAGCCCCAGATCGTCTTGCCGGTGCGGTTGGATACCCACAGGGCGATGAAGTCGGTACCGCCGGTGGAGGCACCGGATTTGAGCGCGATGGCAATCGAGAGCCCCGAGATCACGCCGCCGAAGATCAACAGCATCATCTTGTCGCCCAGAAGCGGAGCGAAGTGGAACACGTTCAGGAACAGCGACGAAAGCGCGACCTGCATCATGGAGAAGATGACGAAGCGTCGGCTGATGCCGTTCCAGCACATGAGGGCCACGGGGATGTTGAGGGCGAGCATGCCCAGCGAGGTGTCGATGCGGATGCCGCCGAGGGACGTGATGCGGTCGAGCAGAACCGCGACGCCCGTGAAGCCGCTGGGCAGCAGGTTGGCGGGCTGGATGAACGCCTGGATGAGGAAGGTCTGGAGCAGGGCGGAGGCCGTGACGGCGCAGGCGGTGACGATGCGGCGCACGATGGTGCGCTGGGCGAGCTCGAGCGCGCGGTCGGTGAGGGCGTCGACGGCGTTTGCCATGGGCATTCCTTTGCAGCGTTGTGGGAGGCGATAACCTGCCGATTCTATCACGCTGCGCCGTCGATGCGTGCGGGAATGCCTGTCCCGCGCGGCCGTCATCGGGAGGTGATGCGGGCGCGCAGCAGCGAGGGATGCAGGTTCGAGGCGGGGGCAGCCACGGTGGGCGGACGGCGAGAGCGGTGTAGCTGCGGCGGGATGGGGCTGCGCACAAGTGGCATGCCGCCGCGTTGGTGTTGCGCCTGCGGAAGGGGCGTGCATGCGGGCAAAGTGCGCGGTCGCATTGGGTGGATGCGGCCGCGCGGGCTACGGCCTTATTGCTGATCGGCTTCGTGCCAAGCGCCGTATCCGATTGCCGCGGCTCCCGCGATGGCAGCGGCAGCAGCGAGGCCGGATGTGTCACCGGTGCGCGGCAGCGTGCCCGCGCTCGGCCTTGCCGGCTTGCGGTTGCCGGAGTTCGACTCATCACCAGAGCTCGACCCGCTGCCCGTACCGGTGCCACCGACGGCAACCAGTCCGGCCACCGAGGTCTCCAGCGCCGCCTGCGCCGCGTCAACCTGCTGCTGCGTGGCATCCTCGCCGTCGCGCACGCCTCGCGCGGTGTCGAGCGCCTGCTCGAAAGCCGCGTAGCTTGCGGCGGTGTAGCGCGCCTTGTTCGGAACGATGTCGCGCTCAACCTGCGCGATCAGAGCTGCCAGGGCACTCATGTCGGCACCGGGACCCGATACCTTGTCGTACACGAGGCCCGTACCGATGGGGTAGACCACTTGGCTCGTGTCGATCTGCACCGTACTGTCCACCCGCTTCGTGGCGAACACGTCGACCGGCAGTTTGCCGCCCGCCGCATGTCCGCCGAAGATGACCTCCACGCCGGCGGGTACGTTGGGGCCGAACGCCGCGGTCGGCGCCAGGCCCTCGGTGGGGTCCATGCCCTTGTTGCCGAATGCTGCGGCGACGGCGGCGGCTTCGGGGTAGACCGCGACATCGTAGGGCTTGGAGATGCTCAGCACCGCCACGGGCACACCGGCCGCGTTGGACATGCGCACCACGCGGGTGGGGACGTAGGCGCTGCTGCCGTTTTTCAGGTCGGGGTCGAGGTTCTTGGCCGAGCCGATCTCTGAGATCACAACCACATGGCTGGCCTGCGCGATCTTCTCACCGATGGCGGACACGGCGGCATCCGGGTCGTCGTAGGACTCCGCGTAGTCCACCGACTCGAAGGTGACGCCTGCATCCAAGACGCCTTCGGCCAGCAGCCGGCGCATGCTCAGCTCCATGCCCGGTCGCTCGTTGGCCCAGGCGGCCACGAGCAGCACGTGCGCGCCCGCCTTCGGGCGCATGGGCAGCGCCCCGCCCTCGTTTTTCACCACGCAGATGGCGTCGGCGGCAACCTCGCGCTCGATCGCGCGGTTCTCGGCGCTGCCCACCTGCTGGCGGGCCCGCGCCAGGTTCTCCTCATAGGTACCAAGGTCGTTCGCGTAGTTGAGGATGCCGCGGTTGCGCTTGAGGGTGAGGATGCGCGTGACCGAGGTGTCCAGGCGCTCGTCGCTGAGCTCGGCGTCGCCCTCGAGTGCGCTCACGAGCTGCTCGAGCTTCGGGATGTCGGCGGCGCTGCGTAGCGTGACAGGCATAAGCGCGATGTCGACGCCTGCCTTGAACGTGCGCTTCACCGCGTCGATGTAGCCGAAATTCTTCGCGATGGCGTCCATGTTCAGCGCGTCGGTGACCGCGACGCCCGCAAAACCGAATTCGTCGCGCAAGATCTTCGTCATGAACACCGGCGAGAGGGTCGCCGGCAGCTCGATGTCGCCCGCCGCGGGGTCTGCCGAGGGAACCTTGGTAGTCTCCACCTGCGGGTATTGGATATGGGCGGTCATGACCATGTCCACGCCCGCGTCGATGGCCGCGCGGAACGGGATGAACTCGAGCGCCTCGAGCTCGGCCTTCGACTTATCGATGCGCGGCAGGCCGGTATGCGAGTCGGTGCCGGCGTCGCCGTGACCGGGGAAGTGCTTGGCGGCGCACGCCACCTGCTGCGCCTGGATGCCCTGCATCATGGGGATGCCCAGCTCGGCCACCAGCTCCGGATCGCTGGAGAAGGAGCGCAGGCCGATGACCGGGTTGTTGGGGTTGTTGTTCACGTCGAACACGGGGGCGAAGTTCACGTTGAGCTTGAGGGCTGCGAGCTCACGGCCTATGACCTCACCGCATTGCCGGGCGTCGGAGGTGTCGCGCGTGGAACCGCAGGCCATGTTGCCGGGCAGGGCCGTGCCGCTGCCGAGGCGGTAGACGATGCCACCTTCCTGGTCGATGGTGAGCAGCAGCGGGATGTCGCCGAAGGCAGTGCCGGAGGTGTTGCGCAGCGCCGCGGCCTGCATATCCATGGTGAGCTTGAGGGTTTGGTCGGTTTCCTTCACGTTGTTGGCGAACAGGATGACGCCGCCGAAGTCGTAGGTGTCGATGAGGTCTGCCACCTCGTCGGACAGCTGGGTGAGGTCGACGAGGGCGCCGTCGACAGTCCATTGGCGGAAGTCGGGCATGAGCATCTGGCAGATTTTCTGGCGACGGGTCATGCCGGCAACGATGGTGGGGATATCGGTGGGCTCCTGCGCGCGGGCGGGGCGCGGCGCGAGGCCCAGGCCGGCGGTCGCGGCGAGGCCGACAGCGCCTGCCTGCAGCAGGTGCCGACGCGTATAGGTGGGTGCCGAGGAGGTGGCGGGGGCGGTTGCAGACGACATAGGGCAGCTCCTATTCATGCGTGCCGCAGCGTATATGCGATGGCCGCGTTGCCCGGCTCGCGCGTTCCCGTGCGCGTTCGGCTGAGGGGCCGGCGCCGTGCGGCGTTGGATGGTATATCCAACTCTACGCGTGGGTTGCAGACCCTGCCGCATCATTCGGCGAGCGGTTGTTTTCGTCTGCGAGCGTCTGCGCGCAGGGTCGGGATGGCACGGTTTATGCATGATTGGGGATCGTATGCGCCAAACATGACAAAACTGTGCCAGCGGCGCCGCGGCGGGCATGTTCGCCTTGACCACCCCGTGGCTGCGCCCGTCCGCGACCGGTCCACCCGTGAATGTGTCCACGCCCGCGGCCGCCCCCGTTAGCTCGCCTGCGTCGCGCGGCTTGCGGTCGGTCCGCCCGTGGCCCGTGGCCAGCACCGCGGCTGCATCGCCAACGGCCGTACTGCCCCTCACCGCCCGCGCCCGCCCGCGCCCGCCCGCGCCCGCGTCCCGCTCGCGGCCCGGCCCCCGGCCCCCTTCGACCAGGCCCTTACCGCAGCTTACGCGCGAACGCGAGCTGCTCCTCGACGTGGTCTGCCGTGGTGGCCCAGCTGGTCACGAAGCGCGCGACGGGACGGCCGCCGATGTAGGTGATCTCGGCGCCGCACGCGCGCGTCAGCCGCTCGGCCTGCACGCGGGTGCACCAGAAGAACTGCTGGTTGCCCGCCGTGCGGATATACGGTTCGAACCCCAGCTCCTCGAGCCCGTGCGCGAGCGCGACGGCGCAGGCGTTCGCCCGGGCGGCGTGCGCCAGATAGGGCAGGCTCCCGTCGGCGCCAGGCGTGAAGGCGGCCTCGAACTGCACGCCCATCAGGCGTCCCTTGGCGCTCAGGTGCCCTGCGCGCTTGGTGAGGTACGGGATGCGCTCGATGGCCCGCCGCCCGCGCGCGGAGCGCGGACTCACCACCAGCGCCTCGCCGAACAGCATGCCCGCCTTGGTGCCGCCCAGGGTGAAGGCGTCTGCGCGTGCCGCGATGTGCGCAAGGTCAAGGTCACTCGCCTCGGCAGCCAGTGCGCTGGCCATCCGCGCGCCGTCGACGTACACCGCAAGCTCGCGGCGCTGCGCCCAATCGCACAGGCGGTCGAACTCGGCGCGCGTGTAGACGTGGCCGAACTCCGAGGTATGGGAGAGGTAGATCATCCCGGGTCGCGTGGTGTGGCAACCGCCGGCGCGCATCTGGGTGTACACGCGCGTGCACTCCTCGGGGGTGAGGATGCCGAAGGGGTCCGTCGTGGCGAGCAGACGACGTCCGCAGGCCTCGATCGCGCCGGTCTCGTGGATGGTGGGGTGGGCGTCGGCAGCCAGGATGGGCCCCTCGAACTCCTCGGTGAGGGCGCTGATGGCAACGGCGTTGGCCGCCGTCCCGCCGGGGAGGAAGCGTACGAAGGCGTCCGGTTGAGCGCAGGCGGTGCGGATGAGCTCGGCGGCCCGTTCGCAGTGCGTGTCGGTGCCGTAGCCGGGCGTCTGCTCGGCGTTGGTGCGGATGAGCGCCTCGAGCATTTCGGGTGCGGCGCCCTCGGAGTAGTCGTTGCGGAACTGGTGGATGCTGGACATGGTTTGTTTCCGCCGCCTTTCGCGCGCGTGGGTTTATCGAGCGAAGGCCATTGTCGCATATATAATGGGACGACGAATGTGAACGAGCCGTACGGGAGGAACGCCAATGCAGGCACAGCGGGCGGAAGGAACCAAGGACCTCATCGGGCGCGAGATGCGCGCGTGGAACAGGATGCAGGAGGTCGCCGCCGAGGTGTTCGGGCCCTACGGCTTCGACATGATCGAGACGCCGGCCATCGAGCAGCTCGACGTGTTCGTCCACGGCATCGGCCAGTCCACCGACGTCGTGCGCAAGGAGATGTTCCGCGTGTTCTCGGGCGCCAATTTCGCCCGCGTGCTCGAAGAGGGCACCGACGCCAAGCTCAAGGCCAAGCAACGCCTCGCCCTGCGTCCGGAGGGCACGGCCGGCGTGGTGCGCGCGGTGGTGGAGAACAACCTGGTGCCCCAGGGCGCCGCCCCGTTCAAGGCCTACTACGCCGAGGCGATGTTTCGCGGCGAGCGCCCGCAGAAGGGCCGCCTGCGCCAGTTCCACCAGGTGGGCATCGAGTGGCTGGGCGCCCCCGACCCGGCGGCCGACGCCGAGTGCATCATCATGCTCATGCGCTTCTACGAGCGCCTGGGATTCGACCTCTCCCGCCTGCGCCTGCTCATCAACTCGATGGGCGACCCCGCGTGCCGTCCCGCCTATCGCGAGGCCGTGCGCTCCTTCATCCTCGACCACGCCGACGAGATGTGCGACGAGTGCCGCGAGCGCGCCGAGCTGAACCCCCTGCGGGCCTTCGACTGCAAAAACGAGCACTGCCACCAGATCATGCAGGACGCCCCGCTCATGCGCGAGAGCCTGTGCGACGAGTGCCGCGAGCACTACGAGCAGGTCAAGCGCTATCTGGACGCGGCGGGCATCGCGTACGTGGAGGACCCCACGCTCGTCCGCGGCCTGGATTACTACACCCGCACGGTATTCGAGGTGGAAGCCCCGGGCGCCGGGGTGGGCTCCATCGGCGGCGGCGGGCGCTACGACGGCCTGGTCGAGCTCGAGGGCGGCAAACCCACGCCGGGCGTGGGCTTCGCGGTGGGCTTCGAGCGGGCCATGCTGGCGCTCGAGGCGTTCGGCGGCTCGATGGCCCAGGCCGATCCGAGCTGCGTCTACGTGGCCTGCACGGGTCCGGCGCTGCGCGGCGCGGTGTTCGCGCTTGCCGGCGAGCTGCGCGCACGGGGGGTGCGCTGCGAGTGCGACTACCAGGGCCGCTCGCTCAAGGGGCAGTTCAAGCAGGCCGATAAGCTCGCGGCGTCCCACATCGTGGTCGTGGGCGAGGACGAGCTCGCCGCCGGCTCGGTGAAGGTGCGCAACATGGCCACCCACGAGGAGCGCCTGGTGGCGCGCGAGCAGGCCACGGCCAAGATCGCGGAGCTTCTCGCATAAGTACAGCTGTGTTCGATATACAGGTGTTCGTTATGCGCGGATATGCTGCATCTCAATAAAGTACCTCTGTACCTTAGCAACCGGGTCTATACTTATGCCCGCTGCGCTTCGGGCGCACAAATCTCAAGGAGGAAGCATGGCTGAACAACCCCAACCTTCTTCGCAACCGTCGGGCACCGCGGCCGACGTGGTGCCGCCGAGCGTCATGTCGGGCACGCACCGCATCGACCTGAGCGACCTCACGGCCGCCCGCGAGGTCATGTCGCAGATCGACATCCCCGGCGAGCTGCGTGACAGCCTGGCGCTGTTCCTGCGGCTCGAGCGCCGGGTGCTCAAGGAGTACGACCCCTCGATCCTGGATACCTTCGACGAGCTGATGATCAGCGTGATCAGCGCCAACCAGGGCGACCCGGGCGCGGAGGCCGACGGCGAGACCGTGGACGCGCAGGGCATCCCGGTGACCGAGGACGGCAGCGCGCAGGCGTTCCGCGCCGCGGTGGCGCTCATCGACGAGCTGCCCATCGACCGCGCGCAGGTGATCGTGCGGGCCTTCACGGCCTTTTTCCACCTGGCCAACCTCTCGGAGGAGAACTACCGCGTGGCCAAGCTGCGCGAGCGCGAGCGCGCCGTCTCGACGGAGAACGCCGTCGATCCGGCCAACGAACTCACCGTGGCCTATCATCAGCTGATCGAGGAGGTCGGCTGCACGCAGGCCAACGAGCTGCTGCGTCGCCTGGAGTTCCATCCGGTGTTCACCGCGCACCCCACCGAGGCGCGCCGCAAGGCCGTCGAGGGCAAGATCCGCCGTATCGCGAACCTGTTGCAGGAGCGTCCGCACCTGGGCGGCTCCGATCTGGTGGAGAATGAGCGCCACATGCTGCAGGAGATCGATGCGCTCGTGCGCACGAGCCCCATCGCGCTCAAAAAGCCCACGCCGGTCGAGGAGGCCGACACCATCATCGACATCTTCGACAGCACGCTGTTCGACACGATTCCGGTGATCTACCGTCGCTTCGACGACTGGGTGCTGGGCGAGCGCGCCGGCACGGTGCCGCCCGTGTGCCCGGCGTTCTTCCATCCCGGCAGCTGGATCGGCTCCGACCGCGACGGCAACCCCAACGTGACGGCGAAGGTGAGCCGCCAGGTGGCCACCAAGTACGCCACCCATATGATCGCCACGCTCGCGCATAAGTGCCGCCGCGTGGGCCGCAACCTCACGCTGGAGGCCGCCTACAGCAAGCCTTCCGACGAGCTCATGAATTTGTGGAGCCATCAGGTGGAGATGAGCGAGGTCCTCACCGACCGCGCCCGGCTCATCTCCGCTTCCGAGCCGCATCGCGCCGTCATGCTCGTCATGGCCGCGCGCCTGGACGCCACCGTGGGCCGTAACGCCGATACCATGTACCGCGATTGCGATGAGTTCTTGGCCGATCTGCGCGTGGTGCAGCGGTCGCTGGCGCAGGCCGGTGCGGTGCGCGCCGCCTACGGCCCGGTGCAGACGTTGATCTGGCAGGCTGAGACCTTCGGCTTCCATATGGTGGAGATGGAGTTCCGCCAGCATTCGGTGGTGCACACCCGCGCGCTGGAGGATATCCGCGAGCACGGGCTGCACGGGGAGCGCGGTGCGCTGGCCGACATGACGCGCGAGGTGCTCGACACCTTCCGCGCCATCGGAGCCATCCAGCGCCGCTACGGCCGCAAGATGGCGCATCGCTACATCATCTCGTTCACCAAGTCGGCCCAGCACGTGGCCGATGTCTACGAGCTCGCCCAGCTGGCGTTCGCACATGCCGAGGACGTGCCCGACCTCGACGTGATTCCGCTGTTCGAGCAGCTGGAGGACCTGGAGGGCTGCATCGACGTGCTCGACCGGATGCTGGAGCTGCCGGCGGTGCAGGCGCGCCTGGCGAGCACGAACCGCCGCATGGAGGTCATGCTCGGCTACTCCGATTCCTCCAAGGACGCCGGACCCACCACCGCTACGCTCGCGCTGCATGCCGCGCAGGAGCGTATCGCCGGGTGGGCGCAGCGCAACAACATCGACCTGGTGCTCATGCACGGCCGCGGCGGTGCGGTGGGACGCGGCGGCGGCCCGGCCAACCGCGCGGTGCTGGCGCAGCCCGCCGGCTCGGTGAACTGCTTCTTCAAGGTGACGGAGCAGGGCGAGGTCATCTTCGCCCGCTACGGCAACCAGGTGCTCGCCCAGCGCCATGTCGAGTCGGTGGCCGCGGCAACGCTTCTGAACTCGGCACCCTCGATCGAGCACACGAACACCGAGACCACCGAGCGCTATGCCGAGATGGCGGCGCGCCTGAACGAGGCGAGCCACGAGCGCTATCTCGACCTGCTGCACACCGAGGACTTCACGCCGTGGTTCTCTACCGTCACCCCGCTCACCGAGGTGGGTCTGCTGCCCATCGGCAGCCGTCCGGCCAAGCGCGGCTTGGGCGCGAAGTCCCTGGATGACCTGCGCACCATCCCGTGGGTGTTCTCCTGGAGCCAGGCGCGCATCAACCTGGCGGCCTGGTACGGCCTGGGCAGTGCGTGCGAGGCCCTGGGCGATCTGGAGCTGCTGCAGCAGGCCTATCGCGAGTGGCCGCTGTTCACCACCTTCATCGACAACATCGAGATGTCGCTTGCCAAGACCGACAACCGCATCGCCAAGATGTACCTGGCGCTCGGCGACCGCGATGACCTGGCGTCGAAGGTGTTCGACGAGATGATGCTCACCCGCCGTTGGACGCTTGCCATCGTGGGCGACGCCTGGCCCCTGGAGCACCGCCGCGTGCTGGGGCAGGCCGTGCGCATGCGCAGCCCCTATGTGGATGCGCTGTCGATCGCGCAGGTCCGCGCGCTGCGCGAGGTCCGCGCCAACCAGGAGGAACTGTCCGAGGAAGCCAAGGCCGAGTTCTTGAGTCTGATCCTGGCGACCGTGACCGGGGTCTCCGCCGGCCTTCAGAACACGGGCTAAACCGGACCACGGCACCCCACCTTGTCCCAGCGCCGCAGGCTCGCGTATCGCATACGCCACGCCTGCGGCGCTGCTGTCTGTCTAGCGGCGGCGGAGGAACGCGTAGGCAGCCAGGGGCATCGCAGCGGCGGCGAATAGGATCGGTGCCGCTGCTGCCAGACCGCTGCTGTCCACATTCGTTGCCTGGGTGTTCGGCGGCAGGGGATCGTAGGTGTTGGTCACCGTGAAGCCCGTGGGCACATCTCCCGATACGCTGACCGTATAGTCTGCTATGGGCTGTTCGCGCACGCGATAGACGACTTTTTTCGTATGGCTGGCGTCCGTGTATGCCGGTACATCGAACGTGTGGGACCAGCCGTCTCGCTCGGTCAGCGCGGCGGACCCGACGGTGCGTTGCGGGTCGGCCTCATCGTAGATTTCGATCACCGCCTGATCTTTGGCGGGACCCTCCCAGCGTTTCGTGACGGCGACATGGGCCATGAGGAAGGCATCGACCGGGTTCGATTCTCCATAGGTGGTACCGCCGTCGACGCTGCGCCAGAAGCTGTTCGTCGCATGGGCTCCGTTGTGCGCCGAAGAACGGAATGCGGGCGCGCGCACGGGCATGTCGACGCGCAACACGGATCCTTTGGTGAAGAGCGCGCCCTGCTTCAGGCGGATGCGGACCGCTTGCACCTGGGACCAATCGGTGATGTCGGCAGCGCTCTTCCAGGCGGCGGCATCCTGCGCGACCTGCACGGTATCGAGTCCGTCCACGGAGGCGGTTCGGTAGGACACCTCGAACGGGTCGGGAGCCGTGAGGGGGCCGGTGAGCTGCACCCGGCCGGCCCCCTTGTCGAACGTGGGCAGCGTATCGACGAGCTCGAACTGGGGCAGATCGGCCCGGCCGTAGTTGCGGCTCTCCAGGCGGTAGAAAAATGATCCGCCGAACGGGACGTCGATGGCATCCGTGGCAAACGATGTGCCGTCGGCGCTGATGAGCTTTCGGGAGCGCACCTCATAGGGAAGCGTCACCAGCACGCTCGAGCTTGCTCCGAGGATCTTGTCCGTCGTGCTGCCGTCGCCGTCGACATCATAGGTGTCGGTGACCAGGGTTTGGGAGGCCACGTTGTCGGGCAGCGGGTCCCAGCCGTCGACGGTGAGGTAGACATGGTTGTCGTTGTTGTTCTCGGATGTTTCGAATTCCGTCGGGATCATCTGGTCCGTGATGGCGATCTGGGTGAGGTTGAGGGTGATCGCGTTGGGAATCGGGTTGTCGTCGGTGCCCAGGTCCTTGAGGTGGATGAGGAGCGCCTGCCGCTGGGACCCATGGTAGTTGTCGATGGTCTCGATGGAATCGATCAGGGCGTTCACGGCAGGGTCCCAGTTCCAGGTGCCCGTTTTGGGCGACGTCATGCCATACGGCAGCACGTCCACCACGGTGACGCCTTTGAGCAGGCGTCCTTTCGATAGGGCGGCGGTGTTGACGGTGACGTCGAACTGCACGTTCTCGCCGATCTTACCGGTGGTGTTGGTGTTGCGGTTCGTTGTCTTGGTGATCGCAACCGACTCGGCACGCGCAACGGCTGAGCTGGAGGAGGTGCTTGAGAGGTCGAAATCGATGGGGTGCGCGGGATCGGTCAGCAAAGATCCCGTCACATCGGCCGTATTGCGGTAGGTGTTGGCGGCCTTGTCCGCAACCGGCTTGGTGTGGAAGGGATCGTTCAGGCGCAAGGTCACGAGCACCTGGAATTGGCCGCCGGGCGGTATCGTGTAGGCGGGGTCCAAAACGATTTTGAAACCCTTGAACTGTTGGGCAGCCGGAACCGTGTCGGCGGCGTCGAGCGCGCCGGCGCGGACGCGCGCCACCTGCTCCTGGACGCTGTCGTAGGCGCGCTGATCGAAGACGGCCCCGTTGGCAACAGATACTTCGACCTCGCTGCCATCCTGCTGGATGCCTAGGACCTGCGTGACGTGGCTGCGGTCGGGGATGTTGATCGAGTACAGGTAGCAGCGCGGATCGAATTTCTGATCGACCACCACGACGTTGCGTAGGGGGTAGGCCGTCGCGTTCTTCACAGTGACCCAGTACTGGTCGAAGCTCGTCCAGTTGGCACCGAGGTCCATATTGAATTTGAACGCGGTGTTCGAGTTCTTGGTGAGCACCGAGTTCTTCTTGCCCTGGAAGGGATCGTCGGTGAGCGCGAAGGTCAGGGAGTCCGTTGCCGTGCGCTCGGTCTCCTGCGCCCCCTTGCGCAGGGGCGTCAAGCGCGCGGACACGGTGTTGGTCTGTTTCACGCCGACGGGCGCATCGGGGAACTGCAGCTTCAGCGCGACCTTGCTCACATCCTGGTCGGCACCGGCGAACAGGTCCTCGCTGGCGTTGCTCACCACGTAGCTGACCGTTCCATCCCTGTTGTCGGTCCAGCCGGGGTTGTCGGCGGCGACAAAGGTTGCGTGCACCTGCTGCCCGGCGCTGTTGGTATAGGTGGGCAGGGTATCGGTGATAACGATCTGCTCGTGTTGACGGAACTTGTAGCGGCCGTTGGGATAACTTGAGGGATTGCGGGGCGTATCCGTGGAGAGGCGGTACATGAAGGTCACGTTCGCGGGGTCTGCAACGCGGGAGCCGCTCGCCGTGCCGCCATACAGCTGATTGCCGTCTCGTGAGAAATCCTCCAAGGTGTTCGACCCGGCGTATTTGGTGATGACGGGGGGCATCGTACTTCACGCTCATGGGAGCGGATCCCGTGGCGGTTGTGACGAGCGTGCCGTCGGAGGTGTAGAGCTTGACGTCGGGATTAAAGACGTAGTCCTCCGGTGTCAGGGAGGGCTTGAAGGTGACCGAATAGGGGAACGAGGCGTTGACCGTCGGGTCGAGGGTGGACAGCTCGATGCGCACCGTGCGCGTGCCGTCGCCGTTATCGGTCTGGGTGGTGCCCGCGATGATGCCGGCAGAGGAGACGGCGATCTTCGCCAGCCAGGTGGCATCGACCTTCATCTCAAGGTAGGCGCCTTTGAGCGGTGCCGGCGTCAGACCGGTTGCGTCCAGGTTGATACGCCCCAGATGCGTCTCGTTCGAATAGAGCGGCGAGTTCGTTGAGCGGTTGATGCTGAGCTGAATGCCTCGGGGAGGGGCGTCGCTTGCCTGCGCCGGAGGGGTCCAGGCGAGCGACGCGGCGAAGAGTGCAAGGAGGAGCAGGGCTCCGGTAAGTCCCAGTGCTTTGAAGTTCGGTGTCAGTCGTTGTTGCACGGATGTCTCCTGATGGCCGGTCGGGCACGGTCTCGTGTTCTCAAACCCCCTATATTCTCTAAATAGATGAATGAGAGGAGGGTTTTACAATTACAGATTGGATAATATTACCATACCAATAGAATGGGTAAGGTCTAGGGCGGCAGGGCGCACAGAGGTAGCAGAAGCCACTGCGCTCGCGCCGCCGATCGCACGGGTCCTACCGTGACCGCGCCTCGGTGCGCACGGTCCCTGCCAACGGGTTCCAGCCTATGTCCTACCTGCTCAATGTCTCTATGTGCCTGTAGGCGTCGCGCGCTATCCGCGCGATGCCTGCGGCGATTTTTTGAGCACGCTGGGTTGTTTTGTGCGCCGATGTGCAGATGAGCGGAAGACCGGCCGCATGGCAAGGTACTCAATGGGAAATTGAACAGCAAATGATAACGTTCTAAACATTTTCGTTCGCAAGCTACCGTTTACGAACGGTTTGCTACCGCTCGGCGGTTGCGCCGCGCTTTTCGGTCCCAAATTGCAAATGGGCGCGTTAACGTTTGCAGTGTCGAGGCAGTCGCATTCGCCTGCCGCGCCCATCAGATTCAGTCGGGCGCGCGGGATGGTGCTGCCGGTGCGAGCGATGAGCCCGCGACGCTTGTGGAATTACACGCAAACCGCGTGTTGATTGAAAGGGGCAACCTTATGGGAATGTCACGTCGTCAATTTCTGCAGGTCTGCGGCCTGGGGACGCTGAGCGTCGCCGGCGCCGGCGTGCTGGCAGGCTGCGGTGGCGAGCCCGCCGCCAACGGCAGCACATCGGGTGGCGGCAGCGCGGCCACCGATAAGCCGGTTGTCTTCTACAACCGCCAGCCGTCCAACAGCTCCACCGGTGAGCTCGACATGACGACCCTCAACTACAACAAGAACACCTATTACGTCGGCTTCGACGCCGATCAGGGTGGCGAGCTCGAGGGCCAGATGGTCGTGGACTACATCAAGGCCCACATCGACACCATCGACCGCAACAACGACGGCATCATCGGCTACGTGCTGGCCATCGGCGACGTGGGACACAACGATTCCATCGCCCGCACCCGCGGCTGCCGCAAGGCCCTGGGCACCGCTGTCGAGAAGGACGGTGCCATCGTCTCCGAGGCCGCCGGCACCAACACCGACGGCAAGCAGACCGTGGTCAAAGACGGTGAGCTCGAGGTCAACGGCAAGAAGTACATCATCCGCGAGCTGGCCAGCCAGGAGATGAAGACCACCGCCGGTTCCACCTGGGATGCCCCCACGGCCGGCAACGCCATCTCCACCTGGGCTTCCTCCTTCGGCGAGCAGATCGACATCATCGTCTCCAACAACGACGGCATGGGCATGGCCATGTTCAACGCCTGGTCCAAGGAGAACAAGGTCCCGACTTTCGGCTATGACGCGAACTCCGACGCCGTGGCCGCCATCTCCGAGGGCTACGCCGGCACCGTGTCCCAGAACCCGGCCGTCCAGGCCTACCTCACCCTGCGCCTGCTGCGCAACGTGCTCGACGGCGTGGACATCGACACCGGCATCGGCACCGAGGACTCCGCGGGCAACATGATTGCGGCCGACGACTTCAAGTACAGCGAGGAGGACCGCTCCTACTACGCCATGAACCTCGCCGTCACCGCCGACAACGCCGACAAGTTCGCCGACGCCACCGCGCTGTACAGCTCCGCCCAGCAGCAGCTCAGCGCCGACGACAGCCCCTCCAAGAAGATCTGGCTGTCCGTGTACAACTCCGCCGACAACTTCCTGTCCTCGACCTACCAGCCGCTGCTTGAGAAGTACAAGGAGCTGCTGAACCTCGATCTGGAGATCGTGGGCGGCGACGGCCAGAGCGAGAGCTCCATCACCAACAAGCTTGCCGACCCGAGCTCGTTCGATGGCTTCGCCATCAACATGGTCAAGACGGACAACGGCGCGTCCTACACGTCGCTGCTCGGCTAAGACCGCGCCTGCTGGCGAGAGAAACACCGATCCCAACGGATCCATGAGGGGGAAGAGGGGTGCTTCTTCCCCCTGATTGTTGGGAGCGTCGGCACGTGCCCCAAGCGCGCTCCGACGCTCCCGCACCATTTGCACACCCCGTCTTTGGAGAGGCGGGCACTCCGGTATAACCGAGGAGGGATTACATGGCAGAATCTCAGCAAGATGTCGTCCTCTCCATCCAGGGGATGAGTAAGACATTCGGACGCAACCGCGTGCTCGACCACATCAACCTCGAGCTGCATCGCGGCAGCATCATGGGCCTTATGGGCGAGAACGGCGCCGGTAAGTCCACGATGATGAAGTGCCTGTTCGGCACCTATCAGAAAGACGAGGGCACCATCGTCCTCGACGGCCGCGAGATCAGCTTCTCCGGCCCCAAGGATGCCTTGGAAAACGGCATCGCCATGGTGCACCAAGAGCTGAACCAGTGCCTCGAGCGCAACGTGGTGGACAACCTATTTTTGGGTCGCTACCCCGTCAACTCGGTGGGCGTGGTGGACGAGGGCCGCATGCGCAAGGAGGCCAACGACCTGTTCCGCCGTCTGGGCATGACGGTCAACCTCACCCAGCCCATGCGCACCATGTCGGTATCGCAGCGCCAGATGGTGGAGATCGCCAAGGCCATCTCCTACAACGCCAAGGTCATCGTGCTCGACGAGCCTACCTCCTCGCTCATGGCGCAGGAGGTCGAGAAGCTCTTCCAGATGATGCGCAAGCTCCGCGAGCAGGGCATCTCGCTGATCTACATCTCGCACAAGATGGATGAGATCTTCGAGATCTGCGACGAAGTCTCGGTGCTGCGCGACGGCAACCTGGTCATGACCAAGCCCACGTCCGAGACGAACATGAACGAGCTTATCTCGGCCATGGTGGGCCGCTCGCTCGACAACCGCTTCCCGCCGGTTGACAACGAGCCGGGCGAGCCGGTCCTCAAGATTCAGAGCCTGTCGACCAAGTACGAGCCGCACCTGCAGGACATCACCTTCGAGGTGCGCCGCGGCGAGGTCTTCGGCCTGTACGGCCTGGTGGGCGCTGGCCGCACCGAGCTGCTCGAGACCATCTTCGGTATACGCACCCGCGCCGCGGGTCGCGTGTACTTCCGCGACCATCTCATGAACTTCAGCAACGCCCGCGACGCCATGGACCACGGCTTCGCCCTCATCACCGAGGAGCGCAAGGCCAACGGCCTGTTCCTCAAGGGCGACCTGACCTTCAACACCACCATCGCCAACCTCGAGCAGTACAAGCGCGGGCCGGCGCTGTCTAACGAGAAGATGGTGCGCGCCACCAACAAAGAGATCAAGACGATGAACACCAAGTGCATCGGCCCGGACGACCTGATCTCGAGCCTGTCGGGCGGCAACCAGCAGAAGGTCATCTTCGGTAAGTGGCTCGAGCGCTATCCGCAGGTCTTTTTGATGGACGAGCCCACCCGCGGCATTGACGTCGGCGCGAAGTATGAGATCTACGAGCTCATCATCGAGATGGCCAAGCAGGGCACTACGGTGATTGTGGTCTCCTCGGAGATGCCCGAGATCTTGGGCATCACCAACCGCATCGGCGTCATGTCCAACGGGCACCTGTCCGGCATCGTGGAAACCAAGGGCACGAACCAGGAAGAGCTCCTGCGTCTCAGTGCGAAGTATCTCTAGCGAGGGGGAGCTATGGCAGCAAACACCAACATCCTGACGGTTGAGGAGGAGACAGCCCTCCTGCAGCCGATCGACACTCATCTGAGTGAGATCCAGGCGAAGATCGATAGCCTGCGTGCGGACGGCACAACCAAGGCCGTGGCGCTGCAGTCGAGCATCGACGCCACCAAGAGCGACCGCCTGTTGTCCAAAGAGGAGCGTGACGCTAAGATCTCGCAGCTCAAGCGTGAGATAGAGAAAGCCAAGCAGGTCGAGAGCGCCAACAAGGACCAGGTCGCGAAGCTCATCGCCGAGGCCGAGGACTACCTCAAGGCGCACTACGAGCCGGAGTACCTAAGCCGGGTCCGCGCGAGCTGCGCGGCCGAGCGCGAGGCCGCCCGGGCGAACTACCAGCGTGAGCTCAAGCGCCTGGAGACCGAGCACACAGCCGCGCTCGCGAAGCTCTCCGACGCGCACGAGATCAAAGACGAGAAGTACGTCTACAAGAACAAGCAGTTCGACGCCAAGGTGACCTACCAGCTCGAGCTCCAGCGCATCAAAGATCGCGAGCACGAGGCGTTCTCCTACCGCTATCATCTCATCGACCTGCTGCGCATGTCGCGCTTCACCTTCGTCGAGAAGCTCGATCAGCGCTGGGAGGCCTACCGCTACACCTTCAACGCGCATGACTTCCTGCTCAACAACGGCCTGTACATCGCCATCCTGTGCGTGTTTGCGGCGCTGTGCGTGGCCGCGCCGGTGGTGAAGGGTACGAGCCTGCTCACCCCGCAGAACCTGCTCAACATCCTGCAGCAGGCCTCGCCGCGCATGTTCTTGGCGCTGGGCGTCGCCGGTCTGATCCTGCAGACCGGTACCGACCTGTCCATCGGCCGTATGGTGGGCATGAGCATGGTGGCCTCGACGGTCATCATGCATCAGGGTCCCAACACCGGCACCATCTTCGGCGTGGCCTACGACTTCTCGAATATCCCGGTGGTGGGCCGCATCGTGATGGCGCTCGTTGTCTGCGTGGCGCTGTGCACCCTGTTCTCGGCGATCGCGGGCTTTTTCACCGCGCGCTTCAAGATGCACTGGTTCGTGTCTACGATGGCCAACATGCTGATCATCTTCGGCCTGGTCACCTATGCCACCAAGGGCGTCTCCTTCGGCGCCATCGACCCGACGATCCCCAACATCGTCACGCCCAAGATCAACGGCTTCCCCACGATCATCCTGTGGGCCATCGCAGCGATTGCCATCGTGTGGTTCATCTGGAACAAGACCACCTTCGGCAAGAACATGTACGCGGTGGGCGGCAACCCCGAGGCCGCGGCCGTTTCCGGCATCAACGTGTTCGCCGTCTCCATCGGCGCCTTCCTGCTGGCCGGCGTGCTGTACGGCTTCGGTTCCTGGCTTGAGTGCATCCGCATGGTCGGTTCCGGTTCAGCCGCCTACGGCCAGGGCTGGGAGATGGACGCCATCGCGGCCTGCGTGGTGGGCGGCATCTCGTTCACCGGCGGCATCGGCAAGATCTCCGGCGTCACCGTGGGCGTGCTGATCTTCACCGCGCTCACCTACGCGCTGACGATTCTGGGCATCGATACCAACCTGCAGTTCGTGTTCTCCGGCATCATCATCCTGATCGCCGTGACGCTGGACTGCCTGAAGTACGTCCGCAAGAAGTAACGCGAGCGCGTCCGCGCAGACGCCCGTGTGTCTCGGCACAGAGGGCATGGGCGCGTAAGTCTTGCGCAGGCGTTAGCGACCGAGACATATCCGCGGTATCCAAGAGAGCCGGGCCTTCGGGTCCGGCTCTCTTGTGCGTGTGGGGGCACACGTGCGTTCGGGCCGTGCCGCAGTCGGTACCGGCGCTCGCAGACGTTCAAGGCGCGCCGCAGTCGGCTCCGGTACTGCCAGCGCAAAGGGGTGTGTACCGGCTGAGGGGGCGCGGCGGCCTGCGGGGCCAGTTGGGGTGAAGGCGGGGCGCGGAGTTCGCGGTCGCTGCGAATTGTGTCCGCGCAACACGGTAGAGTAGACGTCAGGAAGCGATGCGCCCCTTCGATTCGCCTCTGTGGGTTCAGGCGGGTCGCGCGGGCGCGTGATGAAAGAGGTTGGCTCATGAACGAGATCAAGTGTCCCCAGTGCGGCGCGGTGTTTTCGGTGGACGAGAACGACTACGCCACCATCGTGCGCCAGGTGCGCGACGAGCAGTTCGCCGCCGAGCTGCACGAGCGCGAGGAACTTTTGCGCCGCGAGCGCGCCCAGGCGGTGGAGCTGGCGCGTACGCAGGCGCGCGGTGAGCTGGAGCGTGCCCAGGCCGCCCAGGCGGCGCGTATCGCCGAGCTCGAGGCGCAGGTGGCGGCGGCTTCCGAGCAGCAGCAGGCGGCGGTGGAGCGCGCCGGTGCCCAGGAACGCGAGCGGGCGTCGCGCGCGTCCCTGGAGCTTCAGCGCACGGTCGACCGGCTGCAGGCCGAGCTGCGCGCGCAGGAGCATGAGCTGCGCCTGGCCCAGGCATCGGCGCTTGAGCAGGAGCGGCAGCAGGCGCGTGAGGAACAGGAGAGGCTGCAGGCCGCGCTGGCGGCGGCGCAGACCGAGCTGGCTGAGCAGAAGGGCGCCGCCGAGGTGTCGCTCATGCGCGCCACCGCCTCGCTCACCCGCGAACGCGATGAGGCAGTGGCCCAGCTCGCGCAGACCAAGGAGCTCGGGCGGGCGCGCGAGGAGCAGCTGCGGACCTCGCACGAGCTTGAGCTCGAGCAGGCACGCAAGGCGTCCGCCGAGCTGGTGCGCTACAAGGATGCCGAGATCGAGCGCTTGCGGGACATGAAGGCGCGCCTATCCACCAAGATGGTGGGGGAGAGCCTTGAGCAGCACTGCGAGACCCAGTTCAACCAGATCCGCATGACGGCGTTCCCCCATGCGTACTTCGAGAAGGATAATGACGCGAGCGCCGGCACGAAGGGGGACTACATCTTCCGCGAGTCCGACGAGGACGGCAACGAGATCATCTCGATCATGTTCGAGATGAAAAACGAGAATGACACCACCGCCTCGAAGCATAAAAACGAGGACTTCTTCAAGAAGCTCGATCACGATCGCAGGCAGAAGGGCTGCGAGTACGCGGTGCTCGTGAGCCTGCTCGAGCCTGAGAGCGACCTGTATAACGCGGGCATCGTGGACGTGGGGTACCGTTACGAGAAGATGTACGTGATCCGCCCGCAGTTCTTCATCCCCATGATCACGCTGCTGCGCAACGCGGCGTTGGGCGCGCTGTCATACAAGCGCCAGCTCGCCGAGGTGCGTCAGCAGCAGATCGACGTGACGGGCTTCGAGGCCAAGATGGAGGAGTTCAAGAGCGGGTTTGCGCGCAACTACGACTTGGCGCACCGCAAGTTCGACACCGCGATCGATGAGATCGACCGCACGATCGATCATCTGAACAAGGTCAAAGACGCGCTCATCTCAAGCGATCGCAACCTGCGGCTTGCCAACGACAAGGCCGAGGCGCTGACGATTCGCAAGCTCACCTGGGGCAATAAGACCATGAAGGCCAAGTTCGACGAGGCGCGCGAACGCGAGCAGGGCGCGCGCGAGGTGGATAAGGAGACCGCAGCGCTGCCGGGTGATTCGACGGAGGAGTAACGACCGGGTGCGCCGGCGGGGGCCGGTGGCAGACGTATTTGGCTGCGGGTTCGCCTGGCGCATGCCCCAGCAGGGCGGTGTGCCGGCGTATGCCTGAACGGGCCAGCTCGGGGCCCTCGGCAGATCTTGGCGCCGGGGCCGGCGGGCCCGGGGCTTACGTCGTCTGCTGTGCGGCGGGGGCCTGCGCCGCGGGCGCCTGTGTGCCCCGGCGGCGGTTCATGAGCAGGGTCGCCGCGAACGGAACAAGCAGAAACGCCAGGACGAACGGCCAGCGCGTGGGGTCGGAGATGCTGGACAGGCCGATGGCGGCCGAGCTGGCGATGGCGATGGCCGGGGCCACGGCGCGCCGCAGCCAGCCGGCGGTTCCGGCTTGGCGCTCGCGCAGGCAGTCGCCGAGCGCATGCGCGTAGAACAAGGTGAGGATCAGCAGCGTAAGGCCCACGCCGATCTCGGAGATATCGCCGTTGGGCAGCAGGTCGAACGTGGTGATGAGCGCATGCACACCCGACCAGAACAGCGTCATGGCATAGGCGATCAGCGCGCTGGCAACGGGGAAGCGCAGCGTTCGGTTGACGCGGCCAACCAGGCGCGCAGCGGGAATCTGGTTGTGCAGAGCGAGCGAGAACGGCATACGCAGCGTGGCCATGACCATGCCGTTGCCGGTGCTGAGCACCGCGATGAGGGCGATGATGTTCGGCAGCGCGGCGGCCTGCTCGCCGAACAGGCGCACGAACATGAGCGACAGGCTCGCATCACCCGCCTCCATGACGGTCTGCGGCCCGAGGAAGCGGGACAGGCCCAGGAAATAGCCTAGGTACAGTACGAGGATGATAAGCGGGGCCACGATGAGTGCGCGCGGGAGGTTGCGCTTGGCATCCCGGAGCTCAGGCGCGATGCTCAGCGCCGAGCTCCAGCCGTCGAAGGCGAAGGCGATCGGCGCGGCGGCGGCAAGCCAGCCGGTGCCGGCCGACGGTGCGGCATGGATATCGGATACAAGCGCGCGTGCGGGATCGGCGAGCGCCAGCCCGATCAGGCCCACGGCAACAAGCGGGAGCGCTTTGGCCACGGTGGTGAGGTTCTGCAGGTAGCCGCTGATGGTGGGCCAGCAGATGTTCCAGATGGTGCAGACGGTGAGAAAGACTAGGCCGATGACCATCTGCTGAGCGAAGGTGCCCTCCAACCCGAAGGCCATGCATGCATAGACGCCCACGACCCAGCAGATGATCGCGCAGACCGCGGGCATGTAGAGGAACGTGTAGTGCCAGCCGATGAACGTCATCCGCCGCGGCCCGAGAAACTCCCGGGCATAGGCGATCAGACCGCCGTGGCCGTCTGTGCGGGCGGCGAAGCGGGCGAGCGTGAGTCCGCCGAACACGATGGTGGTTGCGGCAAGTAGAAACATCGCGGCGCCAAGGGCCACGTTGCCGCCGGTGGCAACAAGGATGTTGTCGGATTTGAAGAAGATGCCCGAGCCGATGCATATCCCCACGATCAGGCAGATTGCGGTGGTGAGGGTATAGCGTTGCTCGGGGGCGGGGTGCTGGTTCATGGATGCCTGCCTGAGCGGGTCGAAGGAAAAGGGATGCGGGCGCTGTGCGCGGCTGCCGCAATTGGAACAGTATACGCGAGCGCGCACCTGCGCGCACCCGCGTGCCGTCTGCGCGTGCAGCGTGCCGCGTTATCCACAGCAGGCGGGTGTGCTTGCCGCGATTCTGCGGGCGCACCGCACCTCAATCTTTCCGTTCACGGGCCATTTGGTCACGTTTGCCGATGCGCACATGTTTACGCTCACGATAGGGCGTATATTAATTATTGAACG
Organism: uncultured Collinsella sp.; assembly: GCA_902470695.1. Classification (GTDB taxonomy): domain Bacteria; phylum Actinomycetota; class Coriobacteriia; order Coriobacteriales; family Coriobacteriaceae; genus Collinsella. The sequence goes on along the minus strand of CABRHH010000001.1, from coordinate 93,561 downwards.
TAAAGGGAGAAGTTGCACGGTTCAATACATGGAAATGGATGAATAAGGAAGTGAAAGCGGCTGCGGGCACCTTGCCGGCATCTGCTTCCAACCTTGCCGGAATCTGACACGATATACGAGATCCTGCAGATGTCGCGCGCCATTCATGCCGATGGGTCGTACCGTTTCAAGGGACAGGCGGCGTCGAGGAAAGGATCGTCATGACGCGCATGGAAGAGGCTCTCGATACACCGGGACCTGCAGATGATGGTGTGTTGAACGATATGGCACCAGCGTCGGCAGCTGGGTTGATGGTGCGCAGAGCGCGTCTGCTGCGCGATCTGGCGACGCAGGGGCGCCGGGCGGGTTTGAGCGTCGTGTGCGCTCCCGATGGCTGGGGCAAGACCGCGCTGTTGCTGCAATATGCCGACGAGTGCGCGCGCGACAGGACGCGCGGTGCCGTCAGGCTGTTCGATGCCGGCTCATGGGATATGCTCGAGCTGACCCGAAGCCTGGATGATGCCTTCTGCGAGCTGTCGAGGTGCGAGGGGTCGCCTGTCATCCTTGTCGACAACGTGCCGCCGCTTCAGGAGGAGGGGGTCTCGGCGCTGCGCGAGCGGCTGCGTGCTGGCCGCGAGCGCGGCATTGAATTCGTCCTGGCCTGCCGCCCGGAGCATCGGGCGCTCTTGCGCGCGATGTCGGATGCGCACAGGATCGGCGCGTCGGCGCTCGCGGTCAGGCCGCGGGAGTATCCGGAGTGGGCGAGGATGTTCTCAATCGCGCCGACGGTCGACGTGTATGAGCTCACGCAAGGTATCCCCGCGCTGGTGGTGCTGCTGCAGGGGCTGGACGGGCGCGACGGGGAGGCGGCGCTCAGGCGCGGGGTGGTGGCGCTGTACCGGTCGGTACTTGAGGCCCTGCATCGGGGTCGCGAACGCCTGGAGCGCCTGGCCTCGTTGCTGATTCTGCTCAAGGATGGGTCGGCGGCCGATCTGTCGCGCTGCGGGATGCGCGTGCGCGCGGAGAGCTGGGAGCGCCTGGCGCGCGACTATCCGATGTTCGGTGTTGACATTACGGACCGTACATTTCGCTGTCTGGGACAGGGGTCGGAGTTCGACGGGCTGAGAAGGGATGTCGCGGCGCAGATGAGCGGTCTGGCTTTTCAGGCCGTGGATATCCTTATGGCGGCCGGGCATATCGACCGGGCGGTACGGTTGGCTTCGCTTGCGCTGTCACCGCATGAGTCGCTGCAGGTGATCGCGGCGCATCCTGCTGCCTGCGCCGTGAGCGGCAATGCCGTTTTCGTGCACGAGACGGTGTCGGTGGTGCGCGGCGGCGATGTGGCAACCGTCCCGGTCGGCGTGGTGCTTGCGGTCTATATGTGCGCGCTGGTGATGGGTGAGTACCGGGCTGCGCGGGCGATGCGCTCGGAGTTGCGCCGGCGCGCGGATGACATCGAGCGTGAGGTCGATCCGCGGGATTGGGAGGTTGCCCAGGGGTTCAGCGAGGTGTGGAGCACCTGCGCGCACATCGATTTGCCGGCGCTTTCTGCTGAGTATCTGCAGCGAGTCGGTGCATCGCCGGACGCGGAGAAGCTGCGAGAACATCGGAGTGCCTACGGCGAGCTGCTGGGCGCGGAGCGAGGCCGTACGGCTGCACTTTCGGCGACATCGCGTGACCTGTGCATGGATGAGGGATTAAACATACCTGATATCCTGCTGGAATGCGATCGGGTCATGGATGAGGCGCTGCATGGTGATGCGGGCGATATCGCCGTGTGCGATAAACGTCTGCAGCGGATCGTGTCGGAGTTGCTGAAGCGGCGGCTGGTGGCGGTTGCTTCCCGGGTGCGCATGGCGGCGGCCGTATGCCGGGTGATGGTGGGGCAGGGTCTGGTTGACGAGCGGGCGTTTGTGGATGCGGGCACCATGGCGGTGCGCGAATCCGATTTCGCAACGCAGCTGTTCTGCCTCGCCGGGGAGGGCTGGCAGGCGATGGTGGATGGGCAGCTCGCCAACGCCCAGTTCAGGGCGCGGCAGGTCCTGCGCTTGGCGGACGGCTCCTTGCGGCTGCTGCACGCCTGGGCGCATCTGCTGGACCAGGCGGTGGAGATCATGAATATGCCGCGCTCGATGCTCGTCGAGCGTGCGGGCACGATCGACTTGTCGCAGGGCGGAGGCAGCCTGGCCGAGATGTGGTCGGTTGCCATGGTGCTGTCGGCGGCGCGCTGCTCATCGGAGCTATCGGCATGGTTCTCGCTGCATAAGGCGCAGATGCTCGATGAGCGGTTCTGCCCGCTCGCTCGTCAGGCGCTGCTGTCGATCGGCGAGCGCGCCGATGCCGTGCGCCGTCTGCTGCCGTCGCGCGTGTCATCGCGGTACCTGCTGGGCAGCGAGTCCGAGCGCAGCCTGTCACTGTTCGAGGTGGTGGGTGAGGAGGACGCCAGCGAGTTGGGCCGCGTGCAGATCGGTCTGTTCGGCGGATTTCGGGCGGAGCGCAACGGGCACGTGCTGACACAGGACGTGTGGAAGCGCAAGAAAGCGGCGGTGCTGGCCGCACGGCTCGTATTGGCGGCAGGCTCGTTCGTGGGCAGGCATGTCATCACCGAGGAGATGTGGCCCGATTTGCCCTACGAGCGGGCACGCGAGAACCTGTATGTGGCGGTCTCGACGCTGCGCCGGGCGTTTGGGCAGCGGGACGGCGGACCGCAGTACGTGCTCGCGCAGGGGGATGGCCTTGCCGTCAACGTGGACTACGTCATCTCCGATACGATGCGGTTCGAGATGCTCGCCCGCGATGCGCTGCTGAAGCGCACGGGAACCTCGGGACGGCAGATCGTGGAGGCGTGCCTGCGTCTCGACGAGGTGTATGCAGGCGCGCTGTTCGTCCCGCGCTCGGGCAGCCCCGACTATTTCGCGCGCATGCGCCGGGCCTATGCGAATCGGTTCGTGGACTGCATGCTGCGCGGGGTGGCCGCGGCGCTAGAGATGGACGATATCGCTTCGGCCAGCTGGCTGGTTGAGACGGCGCTCAAGCAGGCTCCGTTGCGCGAGGACGCCATTCGCTGCGCCATGCGCATCTACGACATGAGCGGGCGCCGCCGCGAGGTAGTGGAGCTGTATCGGGGACACCGTGAGCATCTGAGCGCGATGTGCAAGGCAGCGCCCGAGGAGGAAACGCGCCTGCTGTACGAAGGCATCATGGAGAAGACGCGCCTGTCGGTGGTTGGGTGATGGGCTGCCGTGCTCATGGACCAAGGGGCGGGAGCTGGGTGACGGGGGAAGAACCTCCTGCGACCGAAAAGCCCCGGCGCCCGCCGCATGTGGGGCGGGCGCCGGGGCCACTGGGGGCTTGGCGCGCGGAGGTTGGGGCGCGGGTGCTAGGCGAGCTTGATGTGCTCGATGTCTGTGCGCTCGCTGACGCGGAACAGGCTGAAACGGTGACCGATGACCTGCACGACCTCGGAGTAGGTGCGCTCCGCGAGGGCTTCGGCGGCCTCGCGGGCCGACAGGTCGCTGCCGTCCTGTACGGCGCACTTGATGAGCTCGTGCGCCTCGAGGGCGGTATCGGCCTGGCGGACCAGCGTGTCGGTGATGTCGGCCTTGCCGATGTGGATGATGGGGTTGAGGTGATGCGCCAGGCTGCGAAGCTGCCTGATCTGCTTTCCGTCGAGTGCCATAGGTGGGCTCGCTTTCGTATGCATGCGGGAAATGGTATATGCGCTCAACACGATAGCGCACGAGCGACAGCGGGGCAAGGTGTTCGGTGGTAGGGGGTGTTTGCGCAGCGAGGGCCCATCTGCGGGGAGGGCACGGTAGAATGGTGAGACGCCAACCAACACGGTCTGAAGGGGAGCCTATGTTCATCACGCCTCAGGAGATTGCCGAAACACGCGGCATGGTGACCGAGCACAATCTCGACATCCGTACCATCACCATGGGCATCTCGCTCATGGGGTGCGCAGATGAGGACCTGGGGCGCATGTGCACCAAGGTCTACGATCACGTGACGGCAACCGCCGAGCACCTGGTGGAGACGGCTTCCGACCTGGAGCGCGAGTACGGCATCCCGATCGTGAACAAGCGCGTTTCGGTGACGCCGATCGCCCAGATCGCCTCGGCGTGCCCCGACCTCGACTTGGTGCCGCTCGCCTGTGCGCTCGACCGCGCTGCCGAGACGCTGGGTATCGACTACCTGGGAGGCTATTCAGCGCTGGTGCACAAGGGCATCGGCGATGCCGACCGCCGCCTGATCGACTGCATTCCGCGTGCGCTCGCCGAAACGAGCCGGGTATGCTCGAGCTTGAACGTGGCCACCCTGCGCGCAGGCATCAACATGGACGCCGTGCTCCTGGCGGCGCAGACCATCGTCCAGGCCGCGCAGCTCACCGCCGACCGCGAGTGCGTCGGTGCCTCGAAGTTCGTGTGCTTCGCCAACATGGTGGAGGATTCCCCGTTCATGGCCGGCGCGGTGCACGGGTCGGGCGAGGCCGACGCGGTGATCAATGTGGGCGTCTCGGGCCCCGGTGTGATGGCGGCGGCGCTTGAGGAGCTGTCGGAGAGCGCCAGCATGATGGAGGTCGCCGAGCGCATCAAGCAGACGGCGTTCAAGATCACCCGTGCGGGCGAGCTGATGAGCCGTGAGGCCGCGCGCCGTCTGGGCGTGGAGAAGGGCATCGTGGACCTCTCCTTGGCACCGACCCCCGCGGTGGGCGACTCGGTGGCGCGCATCCTGGAGATCATCGGCGTGGGGCAATGCGGCGGCCCGGGCACCACGGCGGCGCTCGCACTGCTGAACGACTGCGTGAAGAAGGGCGGCGTGATGGCGAGCTCGAGCGTGGGCGGGCTGTCGGGTGCGTTCATCCCGGTGTCGGAGGACGCGGGCATGATCGCGGCGGCCGAGGCCGGTGCGCTGTCGCTTGAGAAGCTCGAAGCCATGACCTGCGTGTGCTCGGTGGGCTTGGATATGATCGCGGTGCCGGGCGACACGAGCGTCGAGACACTCGTGGGCATCATCGCCGACGAGATGGCGATCGGCGTGATCAACAACAAGACCACCGCGGTGCGCATCATCCCGGCGATCGGCAAGGGCGTGGGTGAGTCGGTCGATTACGGTGGCCTGTTCGGGCGCGCTCCCGTCATGCCGGCGAACCGTCATGCGGGCACCGTGCTGGCGCATCGCGGCGGTCGCTTCCCGGCTCCGCTGAACTCGCTGAAAAACTAGCTTGAGCTCCCGGGGCGGCTTCGATGCATTTTCGAGGCCTCCTCGATAGATGACCGTGTTTTTTCTTGCCAGCAGGCCGCAAAGCGCCCGGCGCGGAGCGGCCTGCGGTACCCTACGATATGTTTCACGCTTGCAATGCGCAGGAAACCATGATGAAACGCTTTGCGCGTAAGCTCTGGGCATCCACACGCACGGCGCCGGGCACGGCGCGCCACGAAGGGAGCATGTATGGCCGATCTCACGGACCGCTTCGGCACGATGGTCTTTTCCGAAGACGTTATGAAGAAGTGGCTTCCAAAGGACGTGTACAAAAAACTCGCCGCCACCATCGAGGAGAGCCAGCCGCTCGATCTGGATGTGGCGAATGCGGTTGCGCACGCGATGAAGGAGTGGGCCATCTCGAAGGGCGCAACGCACTACGCGCACTGGTTCCAGCCGCTGTCGGGCATCACCAGCGAGAAGCACGATAGCTTCCTGGAGCCCAACCACGACGGCACCGCGATCACGAAGTTCTCGGGCAAGGCCCTCATCAAGGGTGAGCCGGATGCCTCGAGCTTCCCCAACGGCGGCCTGCGCGCTACCTTCGAGGCCCGCGGCTACACCGCCTGGGACGCCACGAGCCCGGCGTTCATCAAGGACGGCGTGCTGTGCATCCCCACGGCCTTCTGCTCCTACAACGGCGAGGCCCTCGACAAGAAGACCCCGCTTCTGCGCTCCATGACGGCGCTCGATCTGCAGGCCAAGCGCGTGCTGGCGCTGTTCGGGAAGAAGCCGAAGAAGGTCGTCCCCTCGGTGGGCGATGAGCAGGAGTACTTCCTGATCAAGAAGGACGCCTACCGTCGCCGCCGCGACCTGGTGATCTGCGGCCGCACGCTGTTCGGTGCCGCCCCCTGCAAGGGCCAGGAGCTCGAGGAGCACTATTTCGGCGCGATCCGCCCCACGGTGTCGGCCTACATGAAGGATCTGGACAACGAGCTGTGGGCGCTCGGCATTCCGGCCAAGACCAAGCACAACGAGGTTGCCCCTTGCCAGCACGAGCTCGCCCCGGTGTACTCCGAGCTCAACGAGGCGGTGGACAACAACCTGCTCGTGATGGAGAAGATGAAGCTCATCGCCAGCCGTCACGACCTGGCATGCCTGCTGCATGAGAAGCCGTTCGAGGGCATCAACGGCTCGGGCAAGCACAACAACTGGTCGCTGGGCACCGCCGATGAGAACCTACTCGATCCGGGCGACACGCCGCTGGAGAACCTGCAGTTCGTGGTGTTCCTAACGGCGGTTATCGAGGCTGTGGATAAGTACCAGGACCTGCTGCGCGCGAGCGTGGCGAGCTGCGGCAACGACCATCGCCTGGGGGCCAACGAGGCGCCGCCCGCGATCGTGTCCATCTTCTTGGGCGACCAGCTGACCGAGGTCGTCGAGATGATCATGGACGGCAAGGCGAGTGTGCACGCCACGACCGATACGATCGATTTCGGCACCGTGATCTTGCCCGACCTCGAGCAGGACAACACCGACCGCAACCGCACGAGCCCCTTCGCGTTCACCGGTAACAAGTTCGAGTTCCGCGCGGTGGGTTCGGAGGCGAACGTCTCGGATTCCAACATGGTGCTCGACGCCGCCGTGGCTCAGTCCCTGCGCGATTTCGCCGATGCGCTCGAGGGCGTGCCGGCTGACGAGTTCCGTCAGGCCGCGCTTGCCTACTGCGCCGAGCACCTGCGCCAGCACCGCCGCATCCTGTTCAGCGGCGACGGGTATTCCGAGGCCTGGCAGCAGGAGGCCGAGCGCCGCGGCCTGTGCAACTTCCGCACCACCGCCGACGCGCTGCCGGCGTTCGTGGCCGAGAAGAACCTCGCCCTGTTCCGCGAGATGGGCGTGCTGTCCGAGGTTGAGGCCGTGGCGCGCTACGAGTGCAAGCTCGAGAAATACAACAAGTTGATGAACATCGAGGCGACGACGATGATCCGTGAGGCCCGCCGCACCTACCGCCCGGCTATCACGGCCTATGCCACCAAGGTTGCCAAGGGCCTGGAGACGATTCGCGCCGCCGGCGCCGATGCGGTCATGCAGTGCGAGCAGAACACCCTGAACAAGCTCTGCCGCGGCATCACCGAGATCAACGAGTCCATCAAGGCGCTCGACGCGCTGCACGTCGAAGCCGAGGCGATCGTGGACGGGCAGAAGCAGGCGCTGTGCTATGCGCACCAGGTCATTCCGGTGATGGAGCGCCTGCGTGCGGCGGTCGACGCGATGGAAGAGATTGTGGCGGCCGACTACTGGCCGGTTCCCACCTACGACGACGTCCTGTTCTACGTGTAGGGGCACCACCGCGTGTAACGGGGCACCGGGTCGAAGGCAAAAGTACCGGGAAGCCTGTTGATGCGCCCGTAAGGTCGTTCAGCCTCCCATCTTGCAAGTAACGGTTTGCATGAACCGCTCGCAGGGTGGGAGGGTTTTTTGTGGCGAGCGGCGAGGGTGCCGGCGCGGCGGCGGGCTGCGAGGGTACTGGCGAGGTTGGTGAGCTGCGAGGGTGCGGGCGAGTTCGGTGGGCTGCGAGGGTGTCGCTTGGGTTGGCGAGCTGCGCCGGGGGCTCGGTCGGGGCGGATGCTGGTGCGGATGCGTCTTGACAGTAGGGGCTTTCGCAGCTGTTGGTACGGACCTGTATTCATGGGGGATGGGCTCAGCGGGGTTGAGTCCGGTTGGATGGGGGAGCCGGGCTCGTCGGCTGCCTGACGGCTGCTCACCGGGTGCTCGACGGTGAGATCCTGGGTTCGGCGTTTGGACATCGGTGGGCCCTGGGTTCGGCGTTTGGCCGTCGGTGAGTTCCGGGTTCGGCTCTGCGCCGTCTGGGCGCGGAAAACGCCCCTGGATGGACGGAATCCGCACCCTGGATGCGCGGACGGCCGAAACGCGAACCCTGGTTGCGCCAACGGACAGGAGACGAACCCTCGTTTGCTGGATGGACGGGAACTACACCGGATATCGATGAGACGGGATTGCCAGATGCTCGCCGGTGAGATCCTGGGTTCGGGGTTTGGGCATCGGTGAGATCCTGGGTTCGGCGTTTGGCCGTCGGTGAATTCCGGGTTCGGCTTTGCGCCATCCGGGGGCGGAAAACGCCCCCGGATGGACGGAATCCGCACCCTGGATGCGCGGATGGAAGAAACGTGAACCCTGGTTGCGCCGCGTGGGCAGCAAAACGCCCGCCTCGACGGAGTGCGTCGGGGCGGGCGTTGCGTGTGGTGGGCCTGCGCGCGAATGGCGTGCGAGCAGCATGCGGGCAGCTTGCAAGTGAAGCACAAGCGGCTTGCAGCGTGCGGGTACGTGCTGGTTGCGGTCAGTCGGCGCGTGGCCGGTATGCGGGCGCCGCGCGAGCGGCGCAGCACGGTGCGGGCATATCGTGCTGAAGCCGTGCGGGCACCTTGCTGGCACCGTGCTGAAGCCGTGCGGGCACCGTACCGAAGCCGTGCGGGCGCCTTGCGGGGACCGTGCCGGCACCGTGCCGGCACGGCGCCGTCCGCACATCCGCAGCGGAACCTAGAGCTCCACGAGCTCGCCGGTTTCGGCGGCCTTCTTCACGGCGAACAGGGTGCGCAGGGTCTTGACGTTGTCGGCAGGCGTCACGACTGGCGCCTCCTCGCGGCGCACGACCTTGATGAAGTGCTTGAGCTGCATCTTGTGCGGCAGAGCCGGATCCACGGCGGGCACGTCGACCTTGAGGGGCTTGTGCCAGGAGCTGGCGCCGTCGTAGCTGGTGAGCTGCAGGCGAGGCAGCGACAGGGCGCCCTTGGTGCCGCCGATGAAGTAGGCGTCAGCGTTGAAGGGGCGGTACTGCGGGTCCTCGCGCGCGGTGGCCTCCCAGTTCCACGGGGCGGCGGTGGCGTCGGAGATGGTCATGGACGCCAGTGAGCCGTTGGCGAAGCGCACGTTGATGACGGCGGAGTCCTCGGTCTCGAAGCCGCGCGCCGCGCTGGACTGCATGCCCTGGACGGCCACGGGCTCACCGAGCAGATACCGAAGCAGGTCCACGTCGTGCACGAGGTTCACCAGGATGGGGCCGGCGCCCTTCTTGCGGCGCCACTCCACGTCGAAGTACTCGTCGTTCTTGTAGATCATGTAGTGGAACGAGGACACGGTAAGCTGGCCCAGCTCACCGCCGTCGATGATCTCCTTCGCCTTGCTGACGAAGGGGTTGTGGCGGCGATGCTGACCCACCAGGACGGGCACGCCCGCCTTATCGGCCTCAGCGGCGAAGCGCTCGGCATCGGCGAGGTCGTCGGAGATGGGCTTCTCCACGAGCGGTACGATGCCGCGGCTCACGGCCTCGCGGGCCACGGACAGGTGCAGGCCGTTCGGGGTGGCGATGATGATGCCGTCGGGCTTGACCTCGTCCATCATCTGGGCGGGATCGGTGAAAAACGGCACGCCGGCCTTGTCGGCCGTCTCGCGCGCCCCTTCGAAGGCGTCGGCGATCGCGACGAGCTCGCAGGCGGGCTCCTCGACAACGAAGCGGATGTGGTTGCGGCCCATGGCACCGGCGCCGACGACGGCGATGCGGACAGGTGTTTGAGACATGTGGTGCTCCTTTCGTGAGCGACGTATAGAGCGCGCGGGTCCCGAAAAGGTGGACCCGCGCGCCGACAGCCGCGTTTAAGCGGCCTGTTTCCTATCGGAGACCATCATGTAGACGGTCAGCACGACGGCGACCACGGCAATCGCGATGGCTCCGTAGAAAGACTGCTGGTAGGCAGCCGTGCCAGCGTCGGCGTGGTAGAGGACCGCGGCGATGGGCTGGCTGATCCAGGTGGAGGCGGCGTAGCCCAGGAACATGATGCCGTAGTTCACACCCAGGTTGGTGGTGCCGAAGGCGCCGCCGGTGAGCGGCGGGTAGATCACCAGCAGCGCGCCGAAGCTGAAGCCGAGCAGCGCGAGCGCCACGAAGAACAGCTCCTGCGTGAAGCTCATACTCATGAGCACGAGGGCGAAGATGGTGATGACGAGCATCACGAGCAGCGAGCGGTAGCCGCCGATCTTGTCGGTGATCTGGCCGAAGGACAGGCGTCCTACGAGGTTGGCCATGGTGTTCACGGTGACCACCACGCCGCCGAGCGCCACGGCGGCAGCGGAATTCGGGTCGGAGAAGAGCTGGACGGCCGCGATGGAGGCCACCTTGCCCACGAGCAGGGTGCCGGCAGTGGCGGCGCAGGCGAAGGTCACGATGAGGACCCAGAAGCGCGGCGTGCGCACCATCTGGCCGGGCGTGAGGTCGCCGAAGGTGCCGGCGTGCGCGCCGCCGGCGGGGGCTACGTAGCCGGCGGGCAGCCAGCCGGCCTCTGGCGCCTTCAGGAAGAGGGCCGAGGCGAACACGGTGACGAAGAACAGGATGCCCAGGACCTTCAGGCCGCCGTCGATGCCGAGCGCCGGGATGAGCACGGAGGCGAGCACCGGGGAGAGCACGGCGGGGCCGGCGGTGGAGGCCGCCAGGGTGATGCCGGAGGCCAGGCCCTTCTTGTCGATGAACCACTTCTGGCCGCAGGTGAGGGCGGGGTTGTAGCCCAGGCCGTTGCCGATGGCGGCGATCACGGAGAAGTATAGGTAGAACTGCCACGGCTCGGTCACGGTGCCGGACAAAAACCACCCGGCGCCGTACAGCACAGCCGCCGCGATCACGACGTTGCGCGGACCGATCTTATCGGAGATGCGCCCGGCGAAGATACCGGTGACGGCCATGATGGTCTGGAAGACCGGGAACGCCCAGGTGAGGACGTCGCCCCAATCGGCGTGTTCGGCGAGCAGGTTCTTGCTCACCACCGAGTACAGGGCGATGGAGCTGATGAAGAACATGGTGACGCAAGCGGCGGTGAGCACCATGCCGCGTCCTTTGTTGCTGGTTGCGGTTGCCATACGGTCCTTTCGGCGTGCAGGCGCCGCGCTCGCCTGCAGATACGGGGATTATGGGCGCGCGGAAACGGGGCGGTCGCTACTGGTCGGACGGGCGGGTGATGTCGGCGGTGGCGGACCAGCGCTCGACGCCGCGGCCGTCGAGGTAGTTCTCGGCATAGGCGCGGCGTCCGCCGGGCTTGGGCGTGAGGTCGCCCATCATGTTGGAGAAGCCGCCGTCCACCTTGATCTCGGCGCCGGTGGTGAAATCGGAGCGCGGGGAGGCCAGGAACATGACGGCGTTGGCGATGTCGGCCACCTCGCCGATGCGACGCGTGGCGATCAGGCGCGAGCGGTCGCGCTCGACCTCGGGGTCGGAGTAGAAGTTCGCGCTCATGGGGGTCTTCACGAAGCAGGGCTCGACGCAGTTGGAGCGCACGCCGTAGGGGCCCCACTCGCTGGCCAGCATCTTGGAAAGCTGGTTGACGCCCGCCTTGGTAGAGGAGTACGCGCCCGAGAAGGTCTCGGGGGAGTGGGAGGCCACGGTGGAGATGTGGACGAGGCGACCGCCGCCCGCCTCGATCATCGCGCGGCCGAAGCGCTGGGATGTGATGAAGTACCCGGTGAGGTTGACCTTGACGGTTGCCTCCCAGTCGGACAGGGGCAGGTCCTCCATCGGGGCGAAGCGCAGGATGCCGGCGGTGTTCACGAGCACGTCCACGCGCCCGAACTCCGTGAGCGCCGCATCGACGGCGGCCTGGACCTCGTCCTCGTTGGTGGCGTCCATCCGCAGGCCGAGCGCGCGCACGCCGTAGGTTGCGGCCAGCTCGGCGGCTGCCGCCTGGACCTTCTCGCCGTCGAGATCGAGCATCACCACGTGGGAGCCGTTCTCGGCGAACTCGCGGCAGATCTGGGCCCCCATGCCACCGAGCGCGCCGGTGACGGCGCAGACCTCGCCGTTGAGCTTCAGCCAATTCTCCATGGTTGCATCCTTTCTTTTTCGGGCACGCAGGGGATAACGGTCGTCTTCGGCCGGGCCTGTACGTGCGAACAGTGGCTCTATGCCATGCTAGTGCGTGGTGTAGCCCACGGGAATTCCACGTTTGTTAGAATGGTGACAACTTTTGGTTTACGCGTTGTAACGAATGGCTGTCGCATCTCCTTTCCCGTTGGCGGATGGGGCGCCGCGCGGGGAGGCACGATGTACGACAGGAGACTCGACGGCATCATCGCGGCAGCGGAGCTGGGCACGTTCTCGCGAGCGGCGGCGAAGCTGCGCATCTCGACGCCGGCGCTCGTCAAGCAGGTGTCGGGCTTCGAGGCCGAGCACGGCATCGTGCTGTTCGAGCGCTCCCACACCGGCGTGACGCTCACGGCGGCCGGCGCCCTGCTGGTGGACGACGCCCGCTCGATTATCCGGCAGTCGGGCGACGCGTTCCGGCGGGCGCGCGGCATCGACAGCGAGGACGGTGCGGTGCGCTTAGGGATCTCGCTCATGTGCCCGGGGCGCAACACGCTGGAGCTGTGGCCGCGCGTGCACGAGCTGGAGCCGGGCTTGCGCCTGGAGATCGTGCCGGTGGGGGACCTCTACAGCGACCGGGACCCGATCATGATGCACCTGGGGCAGAACGTGGACGTGGTGCAGTCGAGCTACTCCACGGTGCGCTGGGGCGGCTCGTGCGGCCTGCTGCCGCTGTTCTCCTCGCCGTTCCACATCGACGTGCCGCGCGCCAGCCCGCTTGCGAGCCGCACGCAGCTGCTGCTCGACGACCTGGTGGGAATGCGCATCCGCATCCTGCGCCACGGCAACGATGCCACCGACGGCTTGCGCGAGCTTTTGCTGGCGCGCGGCCAGGCGGAGGTGATCGATGTGGAGAGCTTCGACTTCGCCCTGTTCAACGATGCCGAGGAGAAGGGCGACGTCGTGCTCACCTCGGGCGCCTGGGCAGGCATCCATCCCGGGTTCGTGGGGGTGCCTCTAGCGTGCGGGCGCGAGGTCCCGTGCTTTCTGGCCTATCCGCGCGATCCGGAGCCGCAGGTGGAGCGGTTCGTCGAGGCGATGCGCCGCGCGCTGGCGACGATGCCGGTGTAGGCGCCCGGCGCGGTGGCGGTTGCGCGGTTTGCAGTGTAGCTGGCTTGAAGCGGGACGCGCGCGATTGTCCGCGTTGCCGGCGGCGGGGCCAGGCGTGATGCCGCGGATGTCGCGATCGTGTTCAGAGCAACCGAAACGAACCCGGCCGCACCCTTGGGGTACGGCCGGTCGGCAGCGGTGGCGGACAGGGCGCCCCGCGCGGGGTTGGCTGTTGAGCGGGCGTGTGCCGCGATGCGTCGTATCCCCTTTCGGGCATTACGAGGCGTCGTAGTCGATGCCCTCTTTGATGAAGGTGCCTGCCTCCAGCTCGTCGAAGGCGCAGCGCAGCTCGGCGTCGGTGTTCATGACGATCGGCCCACCCCAGGCAACCGGCTCGCCCAGGGCGCGCGACGCGATGTAGAGCACATGCGCCTGGGAGCTGCCGGCGTTCTCGACCACGAACTCATCGCCGTCTTCGAGTTTGACGGCGGTTTTCTCACGAATGGGGTCGCCGGCGATGGACACCGTGCCCAGAAGCGTGAAGGCCAGCGCGCTGGTGCCGGCGGCAACCGGCAGGGTCGCCTTTGTGTGCGCGGGCAGCACGACGTCGTAGTAGTCGAGCGGCAGATGGTCGCCCAAGTGCCCCTGCACATCCTGGAAACGTCCGGCCAGCACACGGACGGTCGCCCCATCGAAGGCGACCTCGGGGATGGAGGCGGCATCGATGCCGTGGTAGGCGGGTGGGCACATCTTCTCGTTTGCAGGCATGTTCAGCCACAGCTGGACGCCCAGCAGCCAGTCGACGGCGGGGATGGCCTCTTCGTGCATGATGCCCGACCCGGCGCACATCCACTGCACGCCGCCGTCGGTGATGGTTGCCTGGCCGCCGGCGCTGTCGTGGTGCACCATGGTGCCCCGGCACAGGTAGCTGATCGTTTCGATGCCACGGTGCGGATGCAGCGGAAAGCCGGCGATGTAGTCGCTAGGGTTGTGGCTGTCGAAGGAGTCGAGCATGAGGATGGGGTCGAAGTCCTTGACGGTGTCGTGGCTCAGGACGCGGACCAAATGGACCCCCGCTCCGTCCTGAGTTTTGAACCCCTGCACGCGGGTGGCGGTTGCACGGCGTTGCGCCATAGCGATCTCCTCTCTGACGCGAGGGCCGGGGCGGCTCCCCGGCGGCTCATGAAGTTCTCCTACCCATTGAGCGGCCGGGTATTTCGCCGTCTGGGTCGGCGGAGGGGATTCGAAGCGACCGGTACCGAATCTGCGCGATTTGGGCACCGCGTATGAGGGGCTTGTGTGTGCGTGGGGGATGGTGCCAGGGCTGCGCCGGCGCGCGGGAATCGATGCGCGGGCTCATGTGCGGCCGGCGATCGTGCGCGGGCGGCTATGCGCGAGCCCGAGCGGGATGCCCAAAACTGGGCGGGGCGCAGGGCCGCGTGCGTCCATCCGCGCATGCGGCCCGCTCGCTGCATCAGCCGATAAGGTCCTCGATGGCGCCGGCGCGGTAGTTCTTGAAGACGACGCCGTCGCCGTCCTGCGTGGCATCCAGGTCCACGTCGGCCATGATGCCGAAGTCCCGGTCGCCGTCCGAATCGCTGAACACCTGGTGCACGTGCCACACGTGCGCGCTGCGCTCGTCGGCTTCGTCGATGGAGAAAAACGCCAGCGAGCGGGCGTCGGCGTCGACGAGCAGCTCCTCGTGCGCCTCGAAGAACGCATCGAGCACCCGCTGCCAGCGCATCTGCCCCCATCCCCAGTCGCCGTCGAGCTCGCCGAGCGCGTCGGCGCGCCCGCGGGCGGCCAGGTTCACGCGGCGCATGAGGGCGTTGCGCACCAGCAGCGTCATGCCGCGGCGGTCGGTCACCACGGCGTCGGCGGCGTGCGGCGGGGCAGCGGTGTCGCCGGTGCCGGACTGGGTCCACTCGTCCACCAGGCTGGAGTCGACCGAGCGCACCACGAGTCCCAGCCAGGCGGCGATATCGTTGAGCTGCTCGCTACGGCGCTCGTGGGGGATCGTGCGGTCCAGCGAGCGGAACGCCTCGGTGAGGTAGCGCAGCAAGATGCCCTCGCAGCGCTCGATCTTGTACTGGGCGATGTAGCTCTTGAAGTCGCAGCCGGTTTCCAGCATGTCGCGCAGGACCGATTTGGGGCTCAGCTCATAGTCGTTGGCCCAGGGCACCTCGGCGCAGTAGGCGGCGAAGGCGTCGTCGAGCAGCTCCTCGAGCGGCTTGGGGTAGGTGATGTCCTGGAGCTTTTCGACGCGCTCCTCGAAGTCGACACCTGCGGCCTTCATCTCGGCCATCGCCGCGTCGCGGGCGCGGCGCTCCTGGGCGCGCAGGATCTGCTTGGGGTCTTCGAGCGTGGCCTCGACCATCGAGATCACATCGAGGGTGTAGCTTTCGCTTTCCGGGTCCAGCAGCTCGAGGGCTGCCAGCAGGAAGGGCGACAGCGGCTGATCGAGTGCGAAGTCCTCGGGCAGGTCGACCGTGAGGGTGTAGCGGGCGGCCCCGTCGAGCGGGTGGTCGGTGGCCGACGCATCCTCGAGCGCCTCGCGCACCACCACGCCGGCGTCGATCAGGGTGGCGAAGATCTCGGCGGCGCGCGCCTTGAGCTTGGCTTTCTCCTCGGGTGTCTGCAGGGAGTCGTCCACGAGCGCGCAGATGCGCTCCCAGGCGTCGCCGCCCTGCTCCACCTCGGCGAGCACCATGGAATGCGTGATGCGCAGGCGGGGCCGCAGGGTCTCGGGCTCGGATTCGATGAGGCGCTCGAAGGTGCCCTCATTCCAGGTCACGAATCCCTCGGGCGGCTTTTTCTTCTTGAGCTTCTTCATCTTTTTGGGGTCGCCCATGGCCTTGAGCTCGGCTTTGTGGTTCTCGATTTCGAACTCGGGGGCCTCGGCGATCACCACGCCCTCGGTGTCGAAGCCCGACCGGCCCGCGCGGCCCGCGATCTGGTGGAACTCACGCGAGCGCAGCCGGCGCTGCCGATAGCCGTCGAACTTGGTGAGGCCGGTGAGCAGCACGGTGTGGATCGGCACGTTGATGCCGACGCCGAGCGTGTCGGTGCCGCAGATGACGGGCAGCAGGCCCTGCTGGGCGAGCTTCTCCACGAGCAGGCGGTAGCGGGGGAGCAGGCCGGCGTGGTGCAGGCCCACGCCGCAGGAGATGAGGTGCTTCAAGGTCTTGCCGAAGGCGGTGGTGAAGCGCCCTCCGCCGACGGCCTCCTTGATGGCGGCGCGCTGCTCCTTGCTGGCCACGCCGTAGCTGGCGAGGGCTTTTGCTGAGGAGAGGGCGGCATCTTGGGAGAAGTGGACGATGTAGAGCGGCGAGTCGCCGGCACGCAGCGCGAGCTCGACGGTGCCCTCGAGGGCCGTTTTCACGTACTGGTAGGTGAGCGGGACCGGACGCGGTGCGTCGGCGATGAGCTCGACGGTGCGCCCGGTGCGCTGCTCGAGCGAGGCGGCGATGGCGCTCATGTCGCCCAGCGTGGCGCTCATAAGCAGAAACTGCGCGTGAGGCAGGGTGAGCAGGGGTACCTGCCAGGCCCAGCCGCGGTCCGGGTCGCTGTAGAAGTGGAGCTCGTCCATGGCCACGCAGGCCACGTCGGTGTCCTCGCCCTCGCGCAGGGCCTGATTCGCCAGGATCTCGGCGGTGCAGCAGATGATGGGGGCCTCGGTGTTGATGTGGGAGTCACCCGTCACCATGCCGACGTTGTCGCGGCCCAGGATATCCACCAGGTAGAAGAACTTCTCGCTCACGAGCGCCTTGATGGGGGCGGTGTAGTAAGCGCGCTTGCCGCAGGCCATGGCCATGAACATGAGGCCCAGCGCCACGAGCGATTTGCCCGAGCCGGTGGGCGTGCCCAAGATCACGTTGCTGCCGGCGGCCAGGCTGAACAGGGCGTCTTCCTGATGCTCCCAGGGCTCGATGCCGCGGGCGGCCACCCAGTCCAGGAAGCGCTCGTAGGCCGTCTCGGCGTCGAGCCAGGGCTCGGGGTCGCTGCCGTCTTCGGGCTCCCACCAGGCCGGGGCCAGCGCGCCCAGCGATCCGTGGGCGAAGGGGTCGGCGTCGGGGGTGCCGGCTGCGAGAGGTGTGCTGCTCATGGGAACCGTGCTTTCGGGTTGTCGGTGCGTTAAGCCCCATTATGGGGGATGGGCGCTGCCGCGCGCGACCGCACGGTGAAGATTTGGCGAGGATGGGGAGATGGGCGCCGAGGCGCCTTGGCGGAGCGATGCCGAGGCACCTGCGTCAGCGGGCGCGCGCCTGCTCGTGCGTGCGGCGGTTGCGGAAGTTCTCGATGGCGTAGCCCATGCCGTGGGGGATGTAGGCGCCGTCGAAGAGGTTGTCGGGCAGGTACTCGTAGAGACTTTGGGGAAGCGCACGGGCCGCTTCGAGCTGGGCGGCGCTGGCGGGCGCCGATGCGGGTGCGGCGCAGATGCTGTGCACGTGCGCTCCCTGCGCCGAGAGCCGCTCCTCGTACTCGGTGATCGGGGTGTCCGGGTGGTCGGCGCGGTCGTTTGCCGAGGCCCACCGGATGCGCCAACCGGCCGCCTCGAACTGCGGAAGGGAGTAGGCGTACAGCGGCGCGCTGTCGGTGCGCAGCGTCACGGTGCCGCCGGCGGCCAGCAAGGGGCGGTAGCCCTCCAGGTGCGCGGCGCTGGTGAGGCGCTTGTCGGCGTGGCGGCGCTTGGGATGCGGGGTGGGGAAGTTGATGGAGATGGCCGCCAGCTCCCCGTCCGCGAAGATGTCTGCGGCCCGCGCGGCGTCGCCGGGGACCACGAGCGCGTTGCGGATGCCGCGCTCGCACAGCAGCTGGGCGGCATAGACCACGCAGACCGGCTCGCTGTCCATGCCGATGAACAGGGTGTTGGGGTGGCGCTCGGCCATCTGGGCGATGAACGACCCCTTGCCGCAGCCCAGGTCGAGGTGCACGCGGGCAAAGGGCGCGCCGCCCGCCTCGGCGCACGCGTGCGCCCAGCGCCCGGCGTAGGCGCTCCCGCCGGTTTCGATGGCGGCGGCGTAGCGCTCGATGCGCTGTTCGAGGACGAAGTTCTTCGGCAGGCGTGCGTGCATGGGCGTGCTTTCGTGTGCGTGGCTCATCGGCGGCCGCACCGGCGCGGCCGCCTAGAGGCGTTCGAGGACAAGATACCGATTGAGGGTACCAGACGCACCGTCGGCCGCCCAGTGCGCAACCTCGCGCGCCCGCGTTCCCACAGATGCTGCAAGGGTATCGATCTCGGCTTCGGTGAAGTGATGGCAAAAGCGCTGCGGGGAGGCGTCTGCCTGCCAGCCGAGGAAATGGTCGCCGTCCTCGAGGGCGGCGGGGTCGACCAGGGCGCGCTCGGCGGCCGCATCGGCGTGCTGCGCCTTGCGGGCCAGGCGCTCATCGTCCATGAAGCGCCAAAACGACAGCGCGATGAGCCCGCCGGGTCGCGTGAGGTCGCATAGGGCCCGCAGGCAGGCTTCACGGGTGCGGGCGCCGGGGATATGGTGCATAAATCCGAAGCTCACGACTAGGTCGCAGGGCGGCAGGGCAAGCGCCTCGGCAAGGTCGCGTCCGGCCAGCAGCGTGTCGAGGATGTCGAGCTGCCGGGGGCGGATGCGCGCGGCGCACCTCAGCGCGGCTGTGTGCGCGAGCAGGTCGGGGCAGGCGTCGACGGCGTGGTAGGTGGGCCGCAGACGCTCCAGCTGCTGCTCGCAATACGCCTCGAAGCGCAGGTTGCCGCAGGCGAGGTCGGCCAGGGAGGCCGGCCGGTCCTGCGGGTGCGCGAGCAGGTGCTCCTCGAACAGCTGTACCACACGCTGCCAGCCGGCCCACGGCGCGCCGCGCGTGGCGGAAAACGATGCGGCGTGCTCGGCGTAGAAACGGTTGTTGAGCGCGACCAGCTGCCGCGCCGTTTTGTTGTCCATGCATCCCTCCCGGTGTCCGTTCCCATTGTACGTGCGCCGCGCACGGGTGCGGGTGCGATACAATGCGCCCTATGGACGAGATCATCATGAACATAGTGGCCGAGCTGAGAGCGGGACGCACGGTGGACGACCGCGCGCTGCTCAAGTTCATCCACGCCGCCGCCCGCGCGTCCGGCGCCGACAAGCGCACGCTCGCCAAGCGCCGCTTGCTGCCCTACTACCGGCGCATCAAACAGCAGGACCCGGCGCGCTGGGAATCGTGGGGCATCACGCCTGAGCTCGAGGAGCGCCTGGTGGCGAGCTTGCGGGTGAAGCCGCGCCGCAGCGCCTCGGGGGTGGCCACCATCACGGTCATCACGAAGCCCTGGCCGTGCGGCAGCGATTGCCTCTACTGCCCGAGCGATATCCGCATGCCCAAAAGCTACCTGCACGACGAGCCCGCCTGCGAGCGCGCCGAGCAGAACTGGTTCGACCCCTATCTGCAGGTGGCCGCG
The DNA here is from genome assembly GCA_902470695.1 of uncultured Collinsella sp. Classification (GTDB taxonomy): domain Bacteria; phylum Actinomycetota; class Coriobacteriia; order Coriobacteriales; family Coriobacteriaceae; genus Collinsella. The sequence continues at coordinate 74,002 of CABRHH010000001.1, read as the reverse complement.
CGCCTGACCGCGCTGGCGCAGATGGGGCACGCCACCGACAAGATCGAGCTGATCGTGCTCGGCGGCACGTGGAGCGACTACCCGGAAGCCTATCAGCTGTGGTTCATGAGCGAGCTGTTCCGGGCGCTGAACGACGGGGCGGTGGTGCCCGGCGGCGATGCGGCCGAGGCCGCAGGCGGCGCGGCTGAGACCGCGGACGCCTCCGCCGCGTCGGCCGTTCGGGGACACGATGCGTCGACGGGCGTGGCGATGCGCCGCGCATTCTACCGCGAGGCGGGGTTTCCGCAGGACGGCGGGGCGTTCGCGCGCTTCGCTGCCGAAGCGCAGGCATCGATCGACGCGGGCACGCTCGGCTACAACGCGGCCCTGTGGCAGCTGTACGGGCGGGCGGCATGCTGGAGGCGCGCCGCCGAGCGGCAGCAGGCGAGCTTCGAGGATCTCGAGGCCCTGCAGCGGGAAAACGAGCGGGCGCGCCACCGCGTGGTGGGTCTGGTGATCGAGACGCGTCCCGATGCCGTCACGCCCGAGGCGCTCACCGCGATCCGTCGCCTGGGGTGCACGAAGGTCCAGATGGGTGTCCAGTCGCTCGACCAGCGGCTGCTCGATACCAACGATCGCGCCATCACGGTTGCGCGCATCCAGGAGGCGTTCGAGCTGCTGCGCGTCTTCGGGTTCAAGATCCACGCGCATGCCATGGTGAACCTGTTCGGCGCGACGCCCGATGCTGACAAGCGCGACTATCGGCGGCTGGTGGCCGAAGCGGCGTTTCAGCCCGACGAGGTGAAGCTCTACCCTTGCGCGCTCATTGCCGGTGCGCGCCTGTGCGAGCGCTACCGCGCGGGCACGTGGCGCCCCTATACCGAGGAGGAGCTGCTCGACGTGCTGGTTGCCGACGTGCTCGCCACTCCGCCGTTCTGCCGCATCTCGCGCATGATCCGCGACTTCTCCTCGAACGACATCCTGGTGGGCAACAAGAAGCCCAACCTGCGCCAGCTCGTGGAACGGCGGCTGAAGCAGACAGGCGATGCCGGCGAGGTGCGCGAGATTCGCTTCCGCGAGGTGGCGACGCGCGCGGTTGACGCTTCGTCGCTTCGGCTGGACGTCGTGGCGTATGAGACGACCAACACGCGCGAACGCTTCCTGCAATGGGTGACGCCCGATGGGAGCATCGCGGGGTTTTTGCGCTTGTCGCTGCCCGCGCAAGCCTATGTTGAGCAGCTGGGGGAGCGTGCGCCCGTCGGTGCGGGCGAGGCGATGATCCGCGAGGTGCACGTGTACGGGGTCGCTACGCCGTTGGGCGAGGAGGCCTCGTCGGCTCAGCACCTGGGCCTGGGGCGGCGCCTGGTGGAGCGTGCCTGCGCGATGGCGCGCGAGGAGGGCTATGGGCACGTGAACGTGATCAGCGCGGTGGGGACACGCGCGTACTACCGCGACCTGGGATTTGTCGACCATGGTCTGTATCAGCAAAGGAGCGCTTCGTGAACACGTTTGGCAAGAATGCCCCGAAGGTCCCGGCGGCCGGTCTGGCCGGTGCGGTGCTGGGGGCGGCTGCCGTCGGCGCCGCGGCGGTGGCGGTCGGCGTGCGGTGCCTGCAGCTCGCGCGGACGCAGACGGGGCTCGCGCGCGTGAAGATGGTGCGCGTGGGCTCGGCGCGGGTGCGCGTGCTCCAGCAGGGCGGGGTGTACCAGTCGGCCACCTACGTCGACGGCAACCGGTTCGACCCGGTGTTCGCCTATATCGCGGCCTTCGATCGGGCCTTCGAGGCCGAGGAGCGGATGCGCTCGATATACGGCCATGGCATCGAGCGCGCCCTCATGCTGGGCGGCGGGGGCTATTCCTGGCCCAAGCATGCGCTCACCGCGCACCCGGATCTGTCCATGGATGTCGTCGAGGTCGATCACGCCATCACCCATCTGGCGCGACGTTGGTTCTATCTGGACGAGCTGGAGCGGCGCGCCGGCGAGCGCCTGGGTCTGGTGTGCGAGGATGCGCGTGCATACCTGGGCCGGGCCCTGGCCGAGGGGGCGCGCTACGACGTGGTGGTGAACGACTGCTTTGCCGGTCGGCAGCCGGTGCGCTCGCTGGCAACCGTGGAGGCGCTCTGCCAGGCCAAGGTGTGCCTGCGTCCCGGCGGCCTCTACCTCGCCAACGTGGTGTCGGCGGACGGCGGCGAGGACATCGGCTTTCTGCGCGATGCCGTGGCGAGCGCGGCGGCGGTCTTCGAGCGCGTGCAGGTGGTTCCCTGCGTGGACGAGGATATAAGCGGGGAGGACAACTACCTGCTGATCGCCACCGACGGCGACTACGCGTTTGGCGGCGAGATGCCGATAGAGCGGGCGTTTTACGGCTCCGTTTTGCGCGACGAAGCCGAGCGCTGAGGGCGCCGCGCAGGCGCGCGCCGCGGTTTGCCTCGGCTGGCAGTTGCCTGCCGGGCCTGCCGGCATCGGAGCGATGAATGCCGCGCGAAGGCTCCGGCCCTGTTCGCCCGGTGCGATGGGTGCCGCGCCGGGCGGGCACAAATGCTGTCTGCGGCGCGTGTCGATCCTGCCCGATTGTGCCGGGCGGTCCATGTCGGCTAGAGGCCTGCGCCCTGATAGAGGCCTGCGCCCTTCCGGTAGGCGTCGCGCCAGCCGATGACGCGCCGCCGCATGCCCTCGATGTCGAGTGCCCCTTCGGCAAAGCCCTTGCGCACCAGCTGCTCGGGCACGAACTCGTCGTACTTGTCGAAGTAGGGCACCTCGCCGGGATACACGAGCTCGATGGGGTCGAACGGCGTCTCGGCCTCGGCGGCAACCACCTCGAAGAACGTGGCGGGGTCGGCCTTCATGCGGAACTGCATGAAGTAGGGGCGCGTCGGGTCGAGGCCCTTGAGACCCAACTCGCCCGCGCATTTGATCTTGAGCAGGCGCTCGAGCGCCAAAAACGCGTAGCTGCCCAGCCAGGGAAACAGGGCCCAGGTGTCGCCCCCGAGGTTGACGAGCGCCGACGATCCGGTGCCGACGATGCCTGCATGCGCCGCCACGTGACGTGCCTGCGCCAGACGAGCGCGGGCATGGGCCATGAGGTAGGGATAGCTTGCGTGCTCAGCGAGCGCCTGGTGCATGCGCTCGAGCACACGCGTGTCGATGTCGCCGGCGACGTCGCCGAAATAGGCCGGCACGCGCCCCTTCACCTGCGTGCAGTACACCAGGTGCCGTTTCCAGTCGACCTCCTCGACGATCCAGCAGTGCCCCGCGATAGCGATGCGCTCGCCGGGCGGTGGCGGATTGACGATGGTGCCGAGCTCGGCCGATTCACTTCTCACCGTGAACTCTTCGTTCTCCTGGAACACGGCGTAGAACTTGAAGGAGTTGATGACGCGCTCTCCGGCGATGCCGGCGATCAGGCCGCCGCCCTCGGTGAGCTCAACATGGTCGATCTCGATGAGGTGGTGCAGCAGGCACCGCAGGTCGTCGGCGCTGACGCGATGGAAGTACGACAGGGTGAGCACGCGGGCGGCAAGCTCGGCGGGGCTCAGCTCGCCGCAGCTAGCAAGGGTGCTCATCACTTGGTGGTAGAGCAGGCTGTACGGTAGCCGGTCCAGCGAGGGAGGCTCCACCCAGCGCTCTTCCCGGTAGAGCTGCACGAGCGCGATGCCCTGCAGCAGCTTCCACGGAATCGTTTCGGGCAGCATGCTGCGGGGCTCGGGCTGCTCCTCGCGCATGACGAAGTGCATCTCCGGCGGCATGTTGCGCCTGCCGGTGCGGCCCATGCGCTGCAGGAAGCTCGAGACGGTGAAGGGGGCGTCGATCTGGAAGGCGCGTTCCAGCCGGCCGATGTCGATGCCGAGTTCGAGGGTTGCGGTGGTGACGGTGGTGAGCGCCTGCTCCTCGTCGCGCATGATCTCCTCGGCATCCTGGCGAAACGACGCCGAGAGGTTGCCGTGATGGATGAGAAAGCGGTCGGGCTCGTGCCGCACCTCGCAGTAGCTGCGCAGCATCGTGCAGACGGCCTCGGCCTCCTCGCGCGAGTTGACGAACACCAGGCACTTGCGGCCGCGCGTGTGCTCGAAGATGTAGGCAAGGCCCGGGTCGGCCTCGCGCGGTGCGGTATCCGTGCGCGCCAACAGCTCGTGGTCGCCTTGCGTCTCGACAGCGATGTCGTCGAGGACGGGGGAGCTGCCGTCGGTGGCGGTGGCTCCCCCTTCTGCTTCGGCCTTGCCCCGTGCCAGGTTTGCCTCCTGCGGCTGCTCCGTCTGCGCCAGCAGCTCCTCCAACGAGGGGTCTCTCGCCTCGATGCGTTTCACGGCCAGGACCTCGGCCTCCTGCACGCCGTCCGCCCGTTCGCGGGCGCGCTCGGTGGCCTGCGGTCCGCTCAGGTAGAAGTGCTCCATGGATAGGCGCCAGGTGCGTCGGGGTTCCTCGAAACGGGGGATGATGCAGCGTCGCCCGGTGCCGGCGGAGAGGAAGTCCCCGCAGCGCTCGGGGTCGCCGATGGTGGCGGACAGCCCGATGCGCCGCGGGTTGACGCCGGCGAGCCTGCTCAGGCGCTCGATGAGGCACAGGGTCTGGCCGCCGCGATCGCCGCGTAGCAACGAGTGGACCTCGTCGATGACGATGTAGCGCAGATCGCCGAACAGGCGGCCTATCGCGGCGTGGCGGTGCAGCAGCAGCGCCTCCAGGGATTCCGGGGTGATCTGCAGGATGCCGGAGGGGTGCTTGAGCAGCTTGGCCTTGTGCGAGGCCGCAACGTCGCCGTGCCAATGCCAAACGGGAATCTCCGCCTCCTCGCACAGGTCGTTCAGACGGTAGAACTGGTCGTTGATGAGGGCCTTGAGCGGGCCGATGTAGAGCGCGCCCACGCTCGCGGGCGGGTCCTGCCAAAACTCGGTCAGGATCGGGAAAAAGGCGGCCTCGGTTTTGCCGGATGCCGTCGAGGCCGTGAGCAGGACGTTGTCGTCGGTGTCGAAGATGGCGTGCGCGGCCGCCACCTGGATGGAGTGCAGGCTGTCCCAGCCGTTCGCGTAGATGAAGTCCTGTACGAACGGGGCGAAGCGTTCAAAGGCGCCCATGGTTCCTCCTCCTTTCGGTACGGCATTGCGGCCTGGGTGTCAGGCGCCGCCGTCATGCCGCCTTCTGCCGGGTCCGCACCGCCCTACAGGGTGAACTCGGCAAACGGGGTATCCCCGCCAGCGTCTGCAGCGGGGGCAGATGCCGGCTGCTCGCGGCGCAGCAGCTCGGAGATGTCGAGATCGGGGTTTTGACAGGCGATGTCCAGCAGCTCGATGAAGTCGCGGATGACCTCGCGCGGGGTCAGGTGGGTCTCGGCGCCCACGCGCCCGAATTCGATCTGCAGAAATGCCGCCAGGTCCTCCTCGGATACGTGCGCCTCGTACCCGAAGTAGCCGGCGTGGATCTGCGCGAGCTTCTCGATGAGGATGAGCAGCTCCTCGTGGGTGAGCGGCTGCAGGCGAATGATGGGGGCGAGCATGTCGCGCACGTCTTCTTGGGCAAATCTGCCCTGCGTCAGGCGGCTGCGCAGGGCCTCGTAGGAGAACACGCCGCGCCGCCGGTCCTCGATGGACTGCGGCGTGCCGCCCATGATGATACCCAGGTGGTGCGCCTTGCCCTGCAGGGTGTCGTTGTACATCTGCAGGATCTTCTCGTAGTTGTACTGGCGCGTGATCGCGTTCGGGATCTTGTGCAGGTTCACCAGTTCGTCGATGAGCACGAGCATGCCCCGGTAGCCGGCGCCCACCAAAAAGCGCGCCAGCAGCTTCACGTGGTCGTACCAGTTGTCGTCGTCGATGATGCCGCTCGCGCCGAGCTCGCTGCGGGCCTCGGTTTTCGTGCGGTACTCGCCGCGCAGCCATTTGAGGACGTGGGCGGCGGTTTCCGCGTCTTCCTGGTGCGTAGCTTCGCGGTAGCGCATGACCATGCGGGAGAACTCGAAGCCATGGACCATGTCCTGCAGGGCGTCGAGCTCGTCGCGCCACGCCGTGTCCTCGGCGGCGTCGGTTTGGGCCACCCAGCGGTCCATGACAAGGCGCAGTGCCCCGCCCTCGGGTCGGGTTTTGGTCGATAGATTGCGCACGAGCTCGCGGTAGGTGGCAAGTCCCTGCCCTTGTCCGCCTTGCAGGCGGCGCTCGGGGGAGAGGTCGGCGTCGGCCACCACGAAGCCCTCACCCATGGCGTGGGTGCGGATGGTCTGCAGCAGGAAGCTCTTGCCGGCGCCGTAGCGGCCCACGAGGAAGCGAAAGCTCGCGCCGCCGTCGGAGATCAGGCTGAGGTCGTGCAGCAGCGCCTGGATCTCAACCTCGCGGCCCACCGTGATGTAGGGCAGGCCGATGCGGGGGACCACGCCACCTTTGAGCGAGTTGATGATGACGGCGGCCACGCGCTTGGGGACGCGCGGGGCCGCCGGGGAGGTGTCGGTCTTATGCATGGCTCAGCAATCCTTCCACGTCTTGCCGGTAGTCCTCGATTAGCGCGGGGCCGTCCGGCCCGTATTCGATCACGGTGTCGCCCACCAGGTCGAACAGCGCTTCGTTGATGGCATCGACCAGCAGGTCTTCCGAGTGCGGTGCCGCCTCGGCAGCCGCCTGCGCCGCCGCCCGGTCGTTTGCCGCCAGCGCATGCAGGTAGCGCTCGCCGGCGACGTCGAGCCCGCCGGTTGCCTCGGCCTCCCGTGCGGCGTCCGCGCTCGCAACGCTGGCGGCGTCGTCTGGGGCCACATACTCTGTTGCCGCTCGTGCCTGCTGCTCCGGAACGGTCCTCTCCGGCACCGCTTCATCGGGGACCTTCGCGCTGGCGGGGAAGTCGGGTGGGCTGCCTCCTGCCGTCGAAGCGGGCTGTGGCGGCAGGTCTGCCGGCCTTCCGCTGTGGATCCTGCTGTGCCCGTCAGCAGATGCGGCTTCGGAGGATGCTGCTGGGCTCGAATCGCTTGCGCCTTGCTTCCGTGCGCCTTCCGGCTCCGAGCTTGGCTCGGCTGCCTGCACGAGCTCGCCGCAGCCGCTGCGCTCCTCCTCGATCAGCAGCGCCTCGCGGGTCTGAGCGGCGGTATGGCGGATGGCGTCCAGGCGCGTGCGGTCGATCTCGATGCGCACCGGCGCGTGGGCGCGACGCCAATCGAGCAGCGCCGCGACTTCGCGGTCGATGGCCTGTTGCAGGTAGCGCGGGGTCTTGCCGTCATCCTTGAGCGGGTGGGGCATGTCCAGGGCGCATCTGAGCGTGCGGTCGCAGGCGCGCATCATCTGACCGAGTTTGGGGCTGCGCGCCTGGGCCCCGTAGCGCCGCTCACAGCTCCACAGGCCGCTTGTGCATTCGTACCGATGCCCCTCGTCGAGTTCGTAGACGGTGTCGGGATGGCGTTCGGGCTCGAAGAACACCGCAGAGGCGAACATCGTGTAGGGCATCTCCAGCCGACTGCCGAACCAGCTGTCGATGAGGTTGCTGCCGCTTTGCCGCTCGCGGCGCCGACTCAGGTGCGTCCATACCGCGCAGGTCACGCGTCTGAGCGCTTCGGGGTCCTCGCGGTACAGCCGGCTTCGCCCGGCGCGGTAGGAGGAGAGCTCGTCGAGGGCGCCGAACAGCTGCTCCTCGAGGCTGGCGCGCGGTGGGAGCGGCAGGATGGAGGCGCCCGCTTTCAACTTGGCGGGCGCGAGCGCGCGGCAGGCCGCATCGGCGCGCGCAACCGCGTTGAGGGCCCGGTCGTGCGCCCGGGCAGGGGCGTCTGCCAGCAGCTCGCGATCGAGCCCATGGTACACAACATAATCTTGCAGCCATAGACCGGCATGGCGGTCGATGTCGCCATCGAGGAGACGATAGGCCTCCCAAAACGCCTTGAAGCGCTCGAAGCCGACGATCGGGCTGCTGGTGCCGATGCCGCCGATGAGCTCATACAGGTACACGTAGGCAAACGATGTCGAGGTGGGGGCGATCTCGCCCCGGCGCACGGCGGCGCGCCAAGTGAAGTACCCGCGCAGCTGGCGGTCGCTCATGGCGTTGTAGGTGGGGTAATAGGACTTGAACGAGCCGTTGTAGGGGCAGTCGTCCTCCCAGTCGGCCATGAACGAGGCCTGCTTCCAGAACAGCTCGGCCTCGGTGAGCCATCGGCCGCCGCGCGCGCCGTCCTGCCAGCGCGAGATGGCGCGCATCTCGCGGTAGCGGTCGGGCAGGTAGTTCGCCATCTGGCGTCCGGTGGTGAGAATGGGCTCATCGCGGAACACCCGGTCGGAAAAGTGCGAGCTCGCCCGCAGTCGCTCGGTTGCCATGAGCTTTTCGATCAGCTCGCGTGCGTGCACGCTGCGCATATGACGATGTTCCATGCGCCCTCCTCCCGTAACCCGACAGCCCTGAGCGAACGATGTGTACCCATAGTAGCATAATCACAAACAGGTGTTCGTGTTTCTATGCCTGTTTTGAAACTTCTTATGTATGGATACTCGCTCGGCAGCGCTGGGCCTGCGTAGGGGACGGAACACCGATTCAGCGTTCGGTGCCATTGTCTGCATCGGCTGGCATCGCCGAGTGTTTCCGTATGCCGATTGGCCCTTAGAAAGATGGTGGCGTCGTATATCGCATACGCGCCGTGTCTTTCTGCCATGTGGGATAGATACTGGCTTCTCAGCTGAAATTCGAATACACCTGTGTATTTCAGCAGCATCGCCTGCATTCTTCTATCAAATGTCAGAAGGTCGTGGGCGAGCTTGAGCGAAGGGTCGGGATGCCGGTTCATGCCATCGAGCGCTTTCAAGTATGGTGTGAGATGCTGGTACGTAACATGTTCGAGCACATAGATCGATTCCGGCTTATCGGTGCCAACATAGCCCTTGGCTGCAAGTTCGCTGAGAATTTGCGCATTCGTTTTGAACGAGGGAACATCGCATGAAAAAGATACGACCGGGAGATTTCCACTTGCGCACGCGCTAGAAGTGCTCCCGGTTCTTTCACATTCTATGGTAGCCGCTTGCGGTCTTGGCATCAAGCTTTTTGCTGTGCTGCCATCATCGGCAATGTTCATGGCGCTCCCCTCAGCCTTCGATGGTCAAATAATAGCATAACTGCAAACAAATGTTCGTGTTTTTGAGAAAAAGTCCCTGCCTTTAAGACTTCTTGAGATTTGGGCGCGAAGCTGGAAACCGTACCCAGATCGGGCGGTGCGCGGAGATGCGGGCCGCCTGGACGAGAAGAAGGTGAGGATCGTGGACAATCTTTTGGAAACATGCGGGCTGACCAAGCGCTTCGGGCGCGGCAGCTCAGCTCAGACAGCCGTCGACGCGGCATCGCTGCATGTGCGCGCCGGCGAGGTGTACGGCCTGCTCGGCCCCAACGGTGCGGGCAAATCGACCATGCTCAAGATGCTGACCGGCATGCTGCGGCCCACGGAGGGGCAGATCGTGTTCGACGGGCATCCTTGGCGGCGCGAGGACCTCTACGAGATCGGCTCGCTGATCGAGACACCCCCGCTGTACGCCAACCTCACCGCACGCGAGAACCTGCGCGTGCGCACCGAGCTGCTCGGCGTGGCACCCGCCCGCATCGATGAGGTGCTGCAGCTGGTTGATTTGCGCAACACGGGCTCCAAACGGGCGGGCCAGTTCAGCCTGGGCATGAAGCAGCGCCTGGGAATCGCGCTGGCCCTGGTGGGCAGCCCGCGTCTGCTCATCCTCGATGAGCCCACCAACGGCCTGGACCCGATCGGCATCGAGGACCTGCGGCACCTGATTCGCTCGTTTCCCCAGGCGGGCATCACGGTGATCGTGTCGAGCCACATCCTGGGCGAAGTGGCGCATGTGGCCGACAGCGTGGGCATCATCACGCAGGGCATGCTCGCCTACGAAGGTGCGCTTGCGGCGGGAGAGGACCTGGAGGCGCTGTTCATGGACGTGTGCCGCGGCGTGATGCGCGGCGCCTCGGGCGGTGCGAGCGGGCGTCGGGATGCGGCGGCGCCGCAGGGAGGTGAGCGCGCATGAGCCGGGTGCCTGCCTCATCGATTCCGCTTGCCCGCCTGTCGCGCCTGGCGCCGGTGCGTGCCGAGGCTCGCAAGGTGCGCCGTGCGGCTCCCTTGCGGGTGGCGCTCATAGCCCCGTTGCCGTTCTGCGCGCTGGGGCTGCTCGCATCCGGCGTCATCCCGGGCCGCTCGGCGGGCGTGGTCGGGTTCGGCACCTACGGGTGGTGCTACTGGTACACGTTGGGTCTGCCGGTGGCGGCGGCGCTCATCGTGGCGAGCGTGGCGAACCTCGACGCGCGCCATCGCCTGCGTTCGGTGCTCGGCCTGCCGATCGAGCCGGCGCGCATCTGGTGGGCGAAGGCGATGGTATCCCTGGGGCTCATGCTCGCGTCCTGCACGGTCGTGGGCGTCTGCTCGGGGGTGGCACATGCCGCCGGGGCAAACGCCCCGGGGTTCGTCGCCAGCGCGGCGATTGCGCTGATCGTGACCGCTGCGAGCTGGTGGATGATCCCGGCGGGCCTCATGCTCGCCTGCCGCTTCGGAATGCTTGCCGGCATCGCGGTGCCCCTGCTGGCACAGATCTCGTTGGGTATCGTGGGCGGTTCGAGCGGTGTCTGGTGGCTTATGCCCTCGGCGGTGGCGTTCCGTGCGCCCTCGCCGTTCAGCGGGGTCGAGTTCTCCGGCATCCCGCTGGCTGCCGGGTCGCCGTCGGGCATCATCGACGCCACCTGGGTGGCGGGTCTGGCGGTGGCTGTTGGTGTCGGCGTGCTGCTCACGGTGCTGGGCGCGCGGTGGTTCTCGAAGCGGGAGGCGGTCTAGATGCGGCGGGGCAATGAGGTACCGGTGCCGGCTCCATCCTGCGCGGACGGTCGGGTTGGCCGGGAGCCGGGGGTGCCGGTGCCGGGGACCCAGACGCCGGGCACGCGGCCCTGTTCACATGCGGGCATGGCGGGCGCGATCCGCTCGACCCTCTGGCGCATGCGGCGCTCGCCGCTCATCGCGTTGCACCTGGTGCTTGCGGTGGCCCTCGGTGGGGCGGCGGGGCTGTATTTCGGGGCCACGCCCTGGGATGCGCAGCTGTCCTGTGATGCGTTCATGCAGCTCGTGGGCGCGGGAGCTCCGTTGCTGGTGGGCCTGTCCTGCGGGTTGGCGATCGACGCGGAGCGCGAGGCGGGCGCCTACGCGAACCTGCTGGGCGCCGTGTCGCGCCGCCGGGTGCTCGCGGCGCTCGGCCTGGTGCTGCTGGCGCTCGGGGTGCTCGCGGCGGTGCTGGCAACGGGTGTCTTTGCCGCCCTCATGGGAGTCTTCGGCCGCGGCCTGCCTGCGCCTGAGGCCTTCGCGCAGGCGCTTGCCGGCATCGCCGCGGGCAGCGCGTGCCTGTATGCGCTCGCGATCGCCATCGCGCTCAAATGGGGGCGCAACGCAGTCATCGCGGTGGGCGCGCTCGGGTTCATGGGTGCGCTGATGTCGATTGGCGGCTTGGCGAACGGGCTGGTGACGGGCACGTTCAGCGGTGCGATGGCGGGAGGCGTGACGGCGTGGATCCCGATTGTGTGGCCGGTGCGCCTGGCTTCGCTTGCCATGGAGGCCGCGATCGCTGCCACCTCGGCTCGCCCCGAGCTTGCAGCGCAGCTGCCGGCACTGCAGGCTGCCGCCCGCGAGGTGCTCGTTGCGTGCGCGGCGGTCACGGTACCGGTGGTGGCCGGTGCGCTGGCGGCGGCGAATCGTTTCGAGGACGCCCGACGCGGCGGCGAATGACCGGTCGTGCGGACGAGGGCCGGGCGGCGGGACCTGGCGCGTGGATGCGTGCCGGGCGGCGGGCTCCGGCGAAAGGGTGCATGCCGGGCGGCGCTGCCTGGCGAAAAACGAGGGGCGGGCTGCGGAGCCCGATGGAAGAAGGAGCATGTGATGGATGAATCTCGGATGGTGTCGGAGCCTTGCGGCGCCGGTTCGCACGGTGCTGCGCGCGGCGGTCGGCGCGCTGGCAGGGGGTGCGCGATAGCACTGCTCGTCGTGGTGCTTGTCGGCGTCGGGGCCTGCGCGGCCATGCCGCTGGCGGGCAGCGCACTGTGGTTCCCGCGCACGACGATCGACCGGTTCTGCCCGCTGGTGCCGCAGGAGGTGGTGTGGGCGCCGACGCCTGCCGCGGATGCGTGGGCCGAGTCCTATGAAGATGCCACCGGCTCGGGGACCAACTATGTCTACGAGCTTGTCGCCCGCACCGAGGACGGGGCGGAGCACGTGAGCTACCTGACGGTGTTCGGGGGCAAGCTGGACGTGGACGAACCGTATCTGCGCGTGACGACGAAGGGCTGCTATGCCCAGCTCTACAAGCCGGTCGGCGAGGCCGAGGTGCCGCAGCCGGCACGCTGAGCCGCGAAGGTGTCCGCGCGGACGGATACAATGTGGACACGATGATGGGAGGTCGTTCGATGGCGCGGATTCTGGCAATTGACGATGAGCGGGCGATTACCGACCTGCTGCGGCGCACCCTGGCGCGCGACGGCCATGCGGTGACGGTGGAAAACGACCCCGTGCGTGCGCTTTCGTTCGACTTTTCGCGCACGGACCTGGTGCTGTGCGATGTCATGATGCCCGAGCTGGACGGGTTCGAGCTGGTGCGCCGCGTGCGCGACCGGGTGGATGCGCCCATCGTGTTCCTCACTGCCAAGACGGGCGAGGACGACGCGGTGGTGGGGCTCGGCATGGGTGCCGACGACTACATCCGCAAGCCGTTCGGCACCGCTGAGCTGCGCGCTAAGGTTGCCGCGCACCTGCGGCGCGAGCAGCGCGAGCACACGAGCTCGCTGGCGTTTGCGCAGGGGCGCATCCGCCTCGACCTGGGCGCGCGTGAGCTGTTTGTGGACGCACGCCCGGTAGCGCTTACGCCCACCGAGTACGGCATCTGCGAACACCTGGCTCGCCATCGCGGCCAGGTGTTCGGCCGCGACCAGCTGCGCCGTGCGGTACTGGGCGTGCAGTCGGACGCCAGCGAGGACGTGGTGTCGGCGCACGTGAGCAATGCGCGTGCCAAGCTGCGCCGCGCCGGCGTCGACCCGATCGGCACCGTGTGGGGAGTGGGGTACAAGTGGCAGGCGTAGGCAAGCTGGTGCGAGACAGGTTCGGTCGCAGGGGCGCCGCGCCGTGCGGCTCGCGTGTCCCGCGCGTGCGCATGCCGCTGTCGCTCGTGGTGGGGCGCTACTTCGTCTATGTGCTTTTGGGCGCGCTGGTGCTCTGCGGCATTCCGCTGGTGGCGCTGTGGCTGATGATCTCTGCGGGGACGATCCTGCCGGCGAACTGGGGGCCGGCGCATGTGGATGAGGTGGCGGCGGAGCTGGCCGCCGCCGATGCCTTCGATGCGCAGGAGGTCCCGGCGGCGTACGGGTTCGTGGTGCTGGATGCGGAGGGCGAGCAGGTGCTTGCGGGCGATGCTGCCGCAGCGCAGCTCGACCAGGCGCGCCGGGCAGTGGCCGCGGCGCACGGGGCATCGGCAACCTCGGGCGAGGTGGTGGACGCCACGACGGACGGCGGGATGTACCCTACGGCCTTCCGGGCGGTCCAGCTGCAAGATGGTACCTGGTGTGTGCTGTCCTACCAGCTGCTGCCGCAGTGGTCGTCGCGCGCGATGCGCGATACCTGGCCGAATCCGCAGACGGTGGTGCTCGCTGCGGTGCTTGCGGCACTCGTCGCCGTGATCGTGGGGGTGGCGCTGCGGGCGAGCCACGTGCTGACGCGCAAGATGCGCCCGCTCGTGCGCGCTGCCGACGCGGTGGGTGCGCGCGAGCTCGATTTCACGGTCGAGCGCAGCAACGTGGCGCAGGTCGACGATGTGCTGGCGGCCATGGACCGCATGCGCGCCTCGCTCAAGACCTCACTGGAGGAGCAGTGGGCCGCCGAGCAGGAGCGGCGCGAGCAGGTGACGCTGCTCGCACATCAGCTCAAGACCCCGTTGACGGTCATGCTCGGCAATACCGAGTTGCTGCTGGAGGAGCTGGGGGAGCAGGAGCGGCCGTTCGGGCAGGAAGAGCCGGAGCCCGGCGCCGTCGATGAAGCCCAGCGGGAGCGCCTGGAGGAGCTGCGGGCGCTGCGGGCGGCGGCACTTGAGGCCAATGCGTGCGTGGGCCGCCTGATCAGCGCCTCGCGCGGCTCCGGCGCCGCGTGCGTCTCTTCAGCAAACCGCAAGGATTCTTACAGGACTGAAAGGCGCCTGTAAGCCAAATCGATGGTGCCCAACCGGGCGTTGGTCGATAGTGAATGCAGCAGATGAGAACCCAGGAGGACGGAGGTCCCGGTATGAACAGGCGCAACCCCTACGCCGTCGATCGCTACGCCGATACGCAGACCCGCGGTGGCCGCGGCGCGCTGGCGGGTGCCGCCGGCATGCTCGGCTGCGTCCTCGCCATGGCCGTGCTGTGCCTCGGCATGATCTACGTGCTGTGGAAGGCTGCCGGGCGCTAGGCGCCCGGGTCCGTGCTGCGGGAGCTGTCGGTTCATGAGCATGCTGCTGAGTTTCTCCGATCGGTTCGAGATGGCCCTCGGCTTCTGGCCGTTCGCCTCGATGCTTCTCACCTTGCCGATCCTGGCGTTTTTGTACCACCGCCACGGCCGCTTGACGATGTGGGGCGTCTGCGGTGCCTACCTTGCGGTGCTCTATGCGCTCGGCTTGGTGTGCTTCACGCTGTACCCACTGCCCGCGGGCGCCTCCGGTCCCGGCATCACCTACGGCATCCCGCCCCAGCTCAACCTGCTTGCGTTCGTGGGGGACATCCGGTCGGACGGCATGCGCGCGGTGTTCCAGATCGCGGCGAACGTGGTGTTCTTCGTGCCGCTGGGCTTCATTGCGGGCCGCGCGTTCGGGCTGCGGCTTGTCCCGGCTGCCATTTTCGGGTTCGCCGTCTCCCTGCTGGTTGAAACGGCGCAGCTCACGGGCCTGTTCGGCATCTATCCGTATGCGTACCGCACCTTCGACGTGGACGATTTGGTGTGGAACACCTCGGGCGCGGTGATCGGTTGGTGCGCGGCGGCGGGCGTGAACCGCCTGCTGCCTTCGGGTGCGAAAGGCGAGATCGAGCCCACGCGCACGCCGGGTTTTGTGCGCCGGAGCGTGGCGCTGGCGCTCGATGGGCTGCTGATCGGCACCGTGACGCTGATCATCGGCGCGGCGGCGGTGCTCGTGCGCCGTGCGCTCGGCGCAGCGGGTTCCGAGCCGGCCGACAACCTGCTGTGGCTGGCTGGTGCCGTGGCGTTGGTGGTCGAGGGCGTGATTCCCTGGATGCGCGCGGGCCGTACGCCCGGCGGCGGCTTCGTGCGCATGACGATGGAGACGAAGGAGCGCACCGGTGCCCGCCGCGTGCTGTTCTACGCGGCGCGCTTGGGTACGTTGGCGCTTGTGTTCTGGTACCTGCCCGTCGCCGTGCCATGCGCGCTGCTCTTCTACCTTATATGCCGCCGCATGCCCTACGACTACCTGTAAGGCACCGTCGCCTTCGCAGGTGAGGCGCGTCCCGGACCCGCGGCAGCAGATGCCTGACGCCCTGAGCCCATGGCAGCAGGCGCCTGGCGTCTTGGGCTTAGGGTGCCCCGTACGGTCGCGTCGGCCACCGCCGCCCGCGATCTCTCTGTTGCAATCTTGGTTTCTGCCTGTATCGGACCCCCTATCCGGTCTATAATCCCGTGCGTTTGTCGAGGACGGATCTGGACGGTGCCTGCGGCGGGAGCCCGTGCCGTCGGTTCAGCGGGAGGGAGCGCAGATGGCGGAAACGCGCGTGGCGAGCGGCAAGATGACGGTGCGGCAGTGGATGGCCCTTGCGGGCATCACCTTTTCCGCGTTCGTGCTCAACACCTCTGAATTCATGCCCATGGGCCTGCTGACCGACATTTCTTCTTCGTTTGGAATCAGCGAGGCCACGGGTGGCATCATGATTACCGCCTACGCCTGGGCGGTGACGATTCTGAGCCTGCCTCTCATGATGGCCGCCTCGCGCATCGAGCTCAAGCGCCTGCTGATCGCGGTGCTTGCGGTGTTCGCGACCGGCCAGGTGCTCTCGGCGATCGCCCCCACCTACCCGGTGCTCACGGTGGCGCGTATCGTGGTGGCGAGCGCACATGCGATCTTTTGGTCCATCGCCTCGGTCATGGCAACCCGCTTGGTGGATGTGCGCCATGCGCCGCTTGCCCTGAGCGTGCTGGCGGCCGGGACCTCGATCGCGATGATCTTCGGCCTGCCGTTGGGGCGCGCCATCGGCCTGGCGGTGGGCTGGCGCATGACGTTTGCGGCCGTGGCGGGCATCACCGTGCTCATCATGATCTACCTTGCCTGCGTTCTGCCCCAGCTGCCCACCGGCGAGCCGTTCACGCTCGCCAAGCTGCCCGGTCTGCTCAAAAATCGCCTGCTGCTCACCCTGTACGCCGTGACGGTTCTGTTCGCCACGGCCTACTACGTGGGCTACAGCTACATCGAGCCGTTTTTGCAGCAGGTGGCGGGCTTGGACGCGGGTCCGATCACCGCGGTGCTCACGGTGTTCGGTTTTGCGGGCCTGGTGGGCAGCGCGCTGTTCACGCGCTTCTACGACGGGCACCGCCTGCCGTTTCTGGCGCTTTCCATCGGCGGTCTGGCGGCGGCGCTGTGGCTCATGCTCCCGGCGAGCGCGAGCCTGGGACTGATCGTGGCGGTCTGCAGCCTGTGGGGCATGTGCGCCACGGCGTTCAACGTGGCGTTCCAGGCCGAGGTGATCAAGAGCGCCGGCCCCGATGCGTCCTCGGTGGCCATGTCGATGTTCTCCGGCCTGTTCAACTTCGGTATCGGCGCCGGTTCGGCGGTGGGCGGCGTCGTGGTGTCGAGCTGGTCGGTGGGCTCCATCGGCCTGGCGGGTGGCGCGATCGCCACCGCCTGCTGGCTGCTGGCGGTCACGGTCCTGTTCAGGCTGCTGCGCGCGCCGCGCCCGGTGCTGCAGTAGGGGCGCATGCGGCGGGGTGCTGCGGCAGGCGCTTCCGTCTCTACAGCCGCTGTTCGCATACCGCCGCCGCTTCATGTGTTTTGGGGCGGACGGCACCTTGCATGGGCGGCGCCTGTCCGGTTCACGTATACTCTTCTCCAGTAAAGTGACGTAATGTGACGCGGCCTTGCGTGCTGCGCAACCGGAAAGGGGACAGCAGATGGCCGAAGCGGTGCAGCTCTACGACGAAGGCGTGTACGTGGTCGACGGCTCCGAGGTGGTGCCCGCATCCGAGGCGAGCGCCTGGAGCGCTCGGCACGACCGCTCGCTCAGCCGCGATGCCGCCACGCGCGGCACCATCGCGCACGGCATCCTGACCGCACACAACGAGGCCGGCGGTGCGGATGCCGAGCAGGCGGCAGCACCTGCGGCCCTGCGCCTGCGCTTCGATGCCCTGGCGAGCCACGACATCACCTACGTGGGCGTGATCCAAACGGCCAAGGCCTCCGGGCTCACGCGTTTCCCCGTGCCCTATGTGCTCACCAACTGCCACAACACGCTATGCGCCGTGGGCGGCACCATCAACGAGGACGATCACGTATTCGGCCTGTCGGCGGCCAAGCGCTACGGCGGTATCTTCGTGCCGCCGCACATCGCCGTCATCCACCAGTACATGCGCGAGATGCAGGCCGGCTGCGGCCGCATGATCTTGGGCACCGACTCGCACACCCGCTACGGCGCGCTGGGCACCATGGCCATCGGCGAGGGCGGCGGCGAGCTGGTGAAGCAGCTGCTGGGCGACACCTACGACATCGCCTACCCGCGCGTGGTGGCCGTCTACCTGGAGGGCGCACCGGCGCCGGGCGTGGGCCCGCAGGACATCGCGCTGGCGATCATCGGCGCCGTGTTCGCTTCCGGCTATGTGAAAAACGCCGTCATGGAGTTCGTGGGCCCCGGCGTGTCGAGCATGCCGGTCGATTACCGCAACGGCGTGGACGTCATGACCACCGAGACCACCTGCCTCTCCTCGATCTGGCGTACCGACGCGCAGGTGCAGGCGTATCTGGCCGAGCATGGGCGCCCGGAGGCCTACCGTGCGCTGGAGCCGGCGGCGCAGGCCTATTACGACGGCTGCGTGCGCGTGGACCTTGCCGCGGTGCGGCCCATGATAGCCCTGCCGTTCCACCCCTCCAACGTGTATGCCATCGAGGACCTGAACGAGGGCCTTGTCGACATCCTGCGCGAGGTGGAGCTGCGCTCGCGCGAGCTCGCCGGCGGCCGTGCGGGGCTCACCCTCACCGACAAGATCTTGCCCGACGGGCGCCTGCAGGTGCAGCAGGGCGTGATCGCGGGCTGCTCGGGCGGCAATTTCACGAACGTGATGCAGGCGGCGCGTGCGCTTCGCGGCAAAAGCTGCGGCAACGGGGAGTTCGCCCTGTCGGTGTACCCCAGCTCGCAGCCGGTGTTTCTCGAGCTTGCCTCCAACGGGGCGGCGTTCGGCCTCATGCAGGCGGGCGCGATCGTGCGCACGGCGTTCTGCGGTCCGTGCTTCGGTGCGGGCGACACCCCGGCCAACAACGGGCTGTCGGTGCGGCACACCACGCGCAACTTCCCCAGCCGTGAGGGATCCAAGCCCGGGTCGGGCCAGCTGGCGGGCGTGGCGCTCATGGACGCGCGCTCGATTGCCGCTACGGCGGCGGCTGGCGGCATCCTCACGCCGGCCACGGACCTGCCGGCCGAGACCTGGGACGAGCAGGTTGCCTACCATTTCGACGCGAGCGCCTACGAGCGCCGCGTCTACAACGGCTTCGGTGCGGCTGATGAGGGCCAGCAGCTGGTGTACGGGCCCAACATCAAGGACTGGCCTGCCATGGAACCTTTGGGCGAGCACATCCTGTTGAAGGTTGCCTCCAAGATTATGGATGAGGTCACCACCACCGACGAGCTCATCCCCTCGGGCGAGACCTCCTCGTACCGGTCGAACCCGCTGGGCTTGGCCGAGTTCACGCTGAGCCGCCGCGACCCGGCATATGTGGGCCGTGCGAAGGCCACAGCGGCGCTTGAGCGGGAGCGCCTGTCCGGCGCGGTGCCGGCGTCCACGGCTGCGGTGTTCGATGCGCTTGCGAAAGCGGGCGTGCTGGCCGGTGCCACGCCGGCTCAGGTCGAGATCGGCTCGGTGCTCTACGCGGTGAAGCCGGGCGATGGCTCGGCGCGCGAGCAGGCGGCGAGTTGCCAGCGCGTGCTGGGCGGGCTTGCCAACATCGTGCGCGAGTACGCCACGAAGCGCTATCGCTCCAACGTGATGAACTGGGGCATGGTGCCCTTCCAGTTGGCCGGGGACCCGACGTTCGAGGTGGATGACTACGTATACGTGCCCGGCGTGCGTGCGGCGCTCGCCTCGATGGAGGACGGCGAGGGCTGCAAGGTGCCGGCGTATGCCGTGCGTATGGACGAGGCGGGCGCGCAGGTGCAGGCGGTGGAGCCCATCGAGCTTATCCTGGCGCCGATGACGGCCGAGGAGCGCGCCATCGTTATGGCTGGCTGCCTGATCAACCGCAATCGCGAGCGCGCTACGGCCGGCTGCGCCGCAGCTGGTGCGGACCGGTAGGGCCGGGTGCAAAACGCGCATGAAAAAGCGCCAATCCCGCGAGGGGATTGGCGCCAAGCACGCAAAGGGTGCACCGTTTGCGCATCTCCTCGAACCGAGGTATGCGCAGTCGGTACAATCGTTTTCGTTAGGATACCACGAGCGGCCTAGGAAACAACCAGGCGCATGCCGGGATAAATCAGGTTCGAGTTTGAGATGCCGTTCTTGGCGGCGAGACCCTGATAGGTCGTGCCGTACTTGGCGGCGATAGCTGAAAGCGTGTCACCGCTCTGCACCACGTACACCTGCTCGGTCTCGGTCTGGCCGTTGATCACCGCCATGACCTCATCGTAGCGCGGCCCCAGCACGGCCTTGCGGCGACTGCCGTTGCCGTAATCGCCCGCCCATGTCTCAGCGGCCAGATCTTCGGCGGATGCCGTGAGGATGTGGTTCACGAGCGACTGCACCTCCTGGTAGCGGTCGCCCAGCGCGTGCTTGCGGTCGTCGCCGTCTCCGAGCTCGCCAGCGAGCACTTTCGCCGCGAGGTCTGCCGTTGGCGTCTCGTCGATGCCGTGGATAAGCGAGTCGGGATCGCCGTTGGAGCCGCCAGCCATGGCCTCCCACTCCGCGCGGGAGATATAGCACTTGTTGATGTCGAGGTTGCCTGCCCAGCCGTCCAAGCGCCCGCATGAGGAGTACTGGCGGATGGCGCAGTCGTATGCGCCCTCGTTCCAAGGCGCGTCCTGGTAGCCCGTGGCGTTCATGTCGGCGTACTGCGCCACCCACGTCTTGGCGTTGGTGAGGTTCCACGGGAAGACGCTCTTGCTGGCGTAGATGCCGATGCGATCCACGCTCACGCCAAGAAGCTCGGCCAGGCGCTCGGCCATGGCCTTGAGGTAGGACGTGTCGCCCCATGCCTTGTTGCCCTGATCCTCCCAGTCGATGAAGAACGCGGCCTTGCCGACGTAGCCCTTGCAGTGCTCGTAGAAGTACTCGGCCTCCGCCTCGGCATCGCCGCCGTTGACGTAGTGGTACACGCCCACGAGCTTGCCAAGGCCGATCGCCTGCTGAATCTGGCGGTCACAGTCTGGCGACACGTAGCGCGTGCCCTCGGTAGCCTTGCAGATAACGAAGTCGAACGGGACAGCCGCGAGGTTGATGCCGTTCTGCCAATTGCTGATGTCGATTCCGTTCATTCTATTCAGCGCTCCCTATCGCTATGAAATAAGCCCAATCAACTTGTTCGTACCGTTCGCGGCTCAGCCGCACCACGCCCTCGTAGGGGTCGTGGAAGGTCGCCGTCTCGCCGTCCCACCCGCAGAGCAGGACGATGTGGCCGCCGTAGCTCTTGCCGCCGTCGCGGAGCTGGCCAGTTAGGCTGCAAAACACCATCCATCCGCCAGCCGCCTCGTCCAAGGCGTCGTCGGCGTTGTCGTGGATAGGCGTGTAGCCCAAAGCCTGGTCGTTCGCGTTCATCCAACGGCAGAACTTTTCCATGTCGTTCACGCCGTCCGTGAGGCACGATTCGCCAACGAATCCCAGCATCTGCGCCGGCGTGCACGTCTGGCCGTAGAGCCATTCCCACGCCATGGCCGCGCACGTGAGTCCGCAGCCGGCAGCGGCCAGGTCTTCGCCCGCATACGAAAGCCCGCCCCAGCGCTCGTCTGCTTGGAGGTAGACGGGCACCTCGGCGGGCTTGTCGAGCGGCTTGTCGTAGATGACGGGCAAAGGCTCTTCCTTCGGCACCTTCGGCACGTTAGAGGCTATAAGCGCCACGTCGGCGAAGGCGGCGAGCAAAGCAAGCAGCGAGATGGTGGCGGCGATGCGCACGAGGCGCTTGCCGCCCATTCCTAGTTGTCCTTCTTCGGAGTGCCCATGGCGAGCAGCGCGTCGAGCCACTTGTCTGTCACGCCGACCGCCTTGAAGGCCGCATATGCCACCTGCACGCCGCCGACGCAGGCGAAGATCGCGGTGACCCACGCGCCGGGGTCGGTCGGGATTCCGTTGGCCATTGCGGTGAGGGCGCCGAAGAGCGCCGAAGCGGCGATGGCGAGCCAACGCGCGGCGTTGCCGCCCATGGCCTCGGACTTGATCGCCTGGATGATGAACGGAAGGATTACGGAAGAAATAACGGCGAGAGCCGCCTGGATCGTGGTCATGGTCTGCTCCTTTAGTCGATTACGGGCATCTTCATGGCGTCTTCGTAGAGACGCGTTCCGGTGCCGTTGCCGCCCAGCCCGTGGTAGGCGGCGTAGACGTTTTCGAGGTGTTTGCGGTCTGCGACCGTCAAGCCGCCTTGACGGACTGCCTGCTCATGGATGTTCTTCAGCTCGCGCCAAAGCAGCGCACGCACCCCCATCCTCAAGGCATCGTCTGTTGCCTTTTCCGCCTCGGTGCGCTCGACAGCCTTGCGTCCTTGCGATTTGAGTGCCGCCACCAAGGCGGATACCACGGAGCCGACGAGGCCAGACACGATGGCGGTGACCGCCACGGTGTACACGAGGTCGTTCACGCTAAGCCCCCGTGTACTCTTCGCCGGTGATTTCCTTGTACTCGTCGGCGGTGATCCATTTGCACTCGACAGCCTTGTAGACGCGCGCCTTGCTCCAAAGGTCTTTGTCGTAGTACTTCTTGACCTTCGCGAAGTGCTTGGAATGCTCAACGGTTTTCTTCGTAGCCATTACTGGTCACCTCCCACGGTCATGAGCATGTAGTCGATGTTCGCCGTGTTGGTCTCGGTCTGCGTCGGCTGGGACGCCTGCTCGCGCATCTGTTCGAGCAGCGCCGGGAGGTCGGGCACCTCGCCGTTGGCGTAGGCGGCGAGCGCGGAGGTGTAGGCGAGCTTTCGCGCCTTCCGCTCCACGTACTCGTCATCGTCGATAACGCCCGCGTCGTGCGTCGCGTCGGGGTCGCCGATCTGCGACAGCAGGTCGCGCAGGGCGTTGACCTCGGCCAGGGTGCCGTCTCGAAGCTCGTCGGGGCGCGGCATGTCTTCCTCAGTGTCCATGCGGACTCCTTCCTTATCGGGGAATGTGCCGCCATCGTATTAGCGCCGTGAGATTGCCTGGCCGTTTGGGCGGGCGCGAAGAAAGAAGGCGCGCCGCAGCACGCCTTCGCTGTCTTGGTTATTTCGTTTTCGACCCGTCTAGGCCGCCGTTTTGAGTTGCCGCCCTTCCGCTATGGCGAGGGCGTTCCGCCCGAATCGTCTCTCGGGCTTGGTTGCATTGAGCAACCCCCCCGCGAGATTTTCGAACAGGCTGCGGTACAGCGCGTCCATGGCCAGCACGCTGCGGTGCGCGTCCAAGTGAGCCATGCCGCCGCGCCAGCTCTGGTAGCTCTGCTGCACCTGCTCGGGCGTCATGACCCCCTCGGCCACCATGCGGGCCATCTTCTTCAGCTTGCGTCGCTCGCGCGTGATGGAGTCGCGGCACGGCTTCATGACGATGCGGCCCGTTTCGGTGTAGAAGATGCGCTTCTTCAGCCACGTGAAGCCGCGCGTCAGCTTCACCACGCGGGTCTTGCGCGGGTTCAGCGCGATGCCGAGCTTCGCGCACTCGTGCTCTATCAGCAGAAGGCACACTTGCAGGTACTCCTTGGACTCGTGGATCAGGTAGAAGTCGTCCATGTAGCGCCCGTAGGCCTCGGGGCGCAGCATCTCGGCCACGTAGTGGTCGATGCGGTTGGGGTGCGCCACCGCGCATATCTGGTTTGGCTCGCTGCCCAGGCCCAGGCCGACCTCGCCCTGCGCGTCTATCAGGCGGTGCTCAAGGGCGACCACGCGCGGGTCGAGCAGCGCGTCGGCCACCTGCCGCTTGACCGGCTCGTGGGCAATGCGCGCGAAGTAGTCGGAGAAGTCGCCCAGCAGTATGTAGCCCTCGCGCCCATGCCGCCGCCAGTGGTCGGCCAGGTGGCGCTTGAGCAGCTTAAGGGCGTAGTCGGTGCCGCGCCCCTTGATGTTGGCGGAGTTCGCGGATACGAGCGTGGGGACTATCGCGGGCACGAGGGCGTTCTGGGACAGCGACTTCTGCACCACGCGCTCGGGGAAGTGCACTGCACTGATGTGGCGCAGCTTGCCGCGCTCCCACAGGTCGAAGCGGATGAAACCCCGGCATATGTCGCGGCCCTCCAAAAGGTCTTGGCGCGATTTCACCGCGTTTCGCAGGTAGTCCTTCATGTACCGCTGCGTCGAGGCCTTCCACATGACGCCACGCGCGGCCTGCTTGGAAGCCTTGCACAGGCTGTTGAGGTCGGCCACCGTCTCAAGGGTGCACGCCTTGACGCGCTCGGCCTTGGCCCTGGCGCGCTTCTCCTCGCGGCGCTTCCGGCGTGCGGCCCGCCTTTGCTCCGAGTTCATAGAAGGCACCCCGCACGGCTTGCAATGTGGCTCTGACAGCCGCTTGAGGTATGGCCATGAAACGCGGCGAAGCCACGGAGCGCCGCGCCATGCAAGCAGCGTCCGGCCACCCTCGCGGGGTGCGTATTTACGGGCTCGCGCCCGATGGTCGCGCCTTCCTTCCTCTTCGCGCTCTGCTTTCGGCCCGCTGGCCTACTCGGTCTGGCAGTAAGGGAATCCGGGGCGGGGGCGAACCCAGGTGGACGTCGCCGAATTGTAGTTGGCATTGCCGTTGTTGTTGACGTAGCACACGTTGGACGAGGAGCCACCCATGACGGAACGCAACCACCAATTGTACCGATATACAAGGCGGGACCGCCGCCCATTATAACGAACGCAGGCGCTCTAGCTCGGCCTCGGCCTCGGCTATGCGCTCGTCGGTCGTCTTCTTGCCGGTGACGCGTACGTTCTTGCGCGCGCCCTTGAGCAGTTTGATCTCCTCCTCGACCATGCCCGCCAGCGCCTCGAAGCGGTTGGCGTTCACGGGCAGGCCGATGTCCATGAGGCACTGCATGTCGAGCATCAGCTGCTCGCAGTCGGCTATCGCCAGCGTCAGATAACGCTTGCGCTCAAGTGCGTTGAACGAACTGTTGGGGTAGAAGCAGTCGGCGCGGTTGACGTTGTATACGATGCTGCGCGCGGTCTCCACCGTGGGGACTGCGTTCAGCAGCCTGTAGGCTTTCGGCACGACCGACGAGGAGGCCATGAGCTTGTTGACCTCCACGCGGATGGCGATGGCCTGCGTGAAGAACTTGTACTCGGACACCTCGCGGTTTCGCTGGTAGACGCCGCTCATGGCACCTCCCGGAAATAGTGGCGAAAAAAACGGCCCGCTGCGCGGGCAGGGATGCGACCGCGCAAGGCGGTCGCATCGAAAGAGAAGTATAGAGCACTCGGCTGGCTAGCCGACGAGGAAGCCGGGGCGGGGGCGAACCCAGGTGGACGTCGCCGAACGGTAGTAGGCAAGGCCGTGGTTGTAGACGTAGCACACGCCGGACGAGGAGCCACCCATGACGGAACGCAACCACCAATGGTACCGAGTTTCGTTCAAGCGGTGCGCGGTATCGCGGAACAGGTCGAACTGGCAGTCGAAGCCCACGCTGTAGCCCTTGGTGCCCCACACTGGGCAGCCGTACACCTCCATCTCGGAGGGCGACCACACCTTGCCGATGTCCTGCCAGCTCCAGCTGTTGGAGTCGCTGAGCGCGCCGCTCGCGCTGTAACGCTCCTCAAGCAGCACGCGCTGGGTGAGCAGGTACTTGGTCAGCCTCTCGGGCAGGCACGCCTCGAACAGCTTCTCCCACGCCTTGAGGTTGCTGTTCAGGTACGGGTTCTTCACGTCTGCGGTGCCCTGGTTGGTGTTCTCGGTGTTCCACATCAGGTAGCTGTCGTTGGCCACGCCGGTGGCGGTCTTGGCCACGGCGACGGGCGCGGACGCGATGAACGCGATGTGGTGGCCCTTGGCGCTGTCGCCGCACTGGTAGTACGGGTCGAAGTGCGCAAGCAGGAAGCGCACGGACTGCTGGCCCGTGATGGCCGATGCGCTCACGAGCGGCACGTCGATGTAGTCGCCCACGCGCATGCCGCTGAAGTTCGCGGCCTGCACGCGCTTGTGCAGCGCGTCGTAGATGGTGGCGGAGCCTGAGACCTCGCCCGCGAGAAGCGTTGCGAGCGACTGGCCCGGGTACTTGCCGATCAGGCCCTGTCGGTTGTACTCGGCGTTGTTGAGCGCCGTGGTGGCGTTGGTGCGGGCGGTGTCGTCTATCATCTCGTAGTTGGTGCCGCCCACTGTGAGGATCTTAGCTTGAGCCATTTCGTTTCCTTCTTAAATCAATGTGATGGTGTTGCCGCTTGCGGAGCATGTTGAGCCGAACGTTACGGTCACCCCGCTCGCCGATGCCTTTGAAGCCGGGCAGTAGACTGTTCCGCCCATGTATATGAACTGACCCGTCGAGTTCGCCAAAAGCGTTGCGAGCTTCGTATTCTGGGCACGCAGCTCCGCGACGTCCGAGCTTCCTGCGCTGCCTTGCGCAACGGAGTTGGCGATCTGCAACGCCTGGTTGGCCGCCGCGTCAGCACGCGATGCCGCGCCGTTTGCCGCCGAGGTCGCGTTGCTCGATGCCTGTTGGTCGGCGATATGCTCGTCATGGCGCTGGCTTTCGGCCTTTTCGCGTTCGATCTCGGCGTTCGATCGGCTCGTCTCGTTGTTCTGGCGCGTGGTTTCGGCATTCTTTCGCGCGGTTTCGTTGTTTTGACGTGTTGTCTCGGCGTTCTTGCGCGACGTCTCGTTGTTCTTGCGGGTTGTCTCGTTGTTGCCGCGCTCGGTCTCAGCCGTTTTCCGAGCGTTCTCGTTGGACACGCGCGTCTTCTCTGCCGCTTCGGCGCTTTCGGTCGCGGTGTTGCAGTTCGCCGCTGCCGTCTTGGCCTCTTCGGCGGCCTCCATCGATAGCGTCGACTCGATGCGGAAGATCGAGCCGTCGGTGGTTCTGGCGCGGTCGATATTGCCCGCATCGTTGAGCAGCAGCGCCGCGCCTTTGTTGGTATCTGCCATCGCACCTCCTTTACTTAGCTAGCACGCCGATCACGATGGCGTGCGGGCCGATTGCCTGGATGATGCATCGGTCGCCTGCCTTGGCTCCCGAGCATGAGGTGGTGTACGGGAGCTTCAGGGATGCCCCCTTCACCGATACGGCCATGGTGGCTCCGGATACGGAATTCACCGTTCCGTAGCACGCCTGCTGGCCGGGAGGGTCGTTGGCGGTCGCATCGGCCATCGCGGCGCCGTATCGGCGCATGGCCGACATGAGTTCATCGCTCATACCTCTTCACCTCCATCTCGATTGGGCATCCTCCCACGAGCGTGAGAGTCGCAGTCCTCACCGCGAACTTGCCGCTGATGCCGGCGCTTGCCCAATCGACCATCACGGCATCGCCGCACGCGATAGGCGCGTACGTCCGCTTGACCGTGACTCTACGGATAGCGCTCTGCTGTGTTCGCAGCATCTCGTTGGCCTTGGCATCGGCGTTCCTCTGTCTCTCGGCATCGGTAGACCCCTCGGGCAGGTCGCTGTAGCTGTACGTGGCCGTCTTGCGCCAACCGCGCGAAACCGTGGAGTATGGGCTGTCGGGGTCTGAGTCGATGGCCGTTCCACGGTAGAAGGCATCCTGCGTTTCGTAGTCGCAGTGCACGACGTTCGCCACGCCAGAGCGGTCAAGCTCGTCCACGACTTCGTTGATGAAGCGTGCGCCCGCGCCCTCTCGAAGGGTCATGGAAACGGGCCTGTCCTGCGGCTCCCTATATTTGCGAAGTACGGGCCTTCCGTAGGCGTCCTCGTCGACGGCGCGGAAGCCCGCCACGTCGAGCAGCGCGTTGCACGCCGCCAGGCGCTTCGACAGCCTCATGTCGCCCGAATCGATTCCGAGCGTCCAATCCTGCGCTAGCTTGTAGTCGGAGCCGTCGGCGATCACGTCAGCGAAGCCAGCCGCCTTGAGCAGCTTTACGACGTAGGGGACAACCATGGTTCCAGCCGCCACCGTGAATGGGGCATCGAATTCGTCCTCCGCAACCTCCGACAGCCTGCCCGACAGGCCTGCCGTGCCGGTTGAGTTGACGCCGCGCCTAGTCCTTTTCGGCGCTGAGACAACGAAAGTCCCAAGCGCCTCACTGACTGACGCGCCACCGAAGTCGGCATCGAGGTACACCCGCAGCAGATCTGCCCCGATATCGAGCGCCCCGGAGTAATCGACCTGCCCTGTGGTGTAATCCTTGTCCTGGTTGCGCTCAATGCACCCGCCGTTCTTTATGTTCGTGATTCTATCGACCTCGTTGCCGCTTGCGCGGTCTACGCGCATGAAGCGGAACGAGGTGAGAAACGGTTTTCCCCAATCAGCCATTTATCGGCTCCTCGAAGACGTTGTGCGTGACGTTGGCCGAACCCTTCCAGATGCCTGCACCCTTCACAGACATGTCGAAGTCCATGGGGCCGTATGCGCGTTCGCCCGCATGTCCGCGCCACCATCCCCTCCACTGCCCGTCCATAATCCGTATGTACCTGTCGTGGCCGTCGCGCTTCATCTCCCATGAGAGCGAGGTCTTTTTGTTCAGCTCGTCGAGCATGTACGAAATGGGCAGGTCGCCGTTCTCGCCGCCATCGGCGAAGTGGTATGTCTCCACGGATCGCTGAGAGCTTGTCGAGTAGTCGCCGTTGTAGTCGAGCACGAGCACGGTCGATGCATCCTGGCCGAAGTTAAGCGCCATCCCGTGCGCGAACACGTTGGCATCGGTCACGGTCTGCGACGAGGTGCCGTTGTCGGCGTACCCAGTGACCTTGTACTCGTAGTCGGTGTTTAGCGGCGGCACGCGGTCAATCGTCTCTTGAGAGTCGAGCACGCCGGATGCTATGACGGCATCGCCGCCGTACGCCACGCGCTCCACCGTGAAGGCGGAGCAGCGGGAGGCGTTGCCGAGCACCAGCGCGTCACCATCGACTGTGATCGTGCCTAGCATGGAAAGCTCATTGCTCACCTCGTCGGCCGTCATGGGGCCTACGAGCGTGGTCTGCTCGATCTCGTATGACGAGAGGCCGTTACGCACCTTCACGTGGCACGCCAGCGCATCGTCGTACGACAGTGACACGTCTGGGATGGCCGGTTCCGCCCAGTGCGTCTTGAAGCGGCGCATGGCCGTCTTGGACAGGCCGGAGCCGCCCTTGACCGTGAGCGTGAGCAGATAGTCGATGCCGTTGCGTATGGTGGCGTAGCTGCCGAAACTCACGGGCTTCAGGTTCGTGACGTCTGCGGTTGCGATGACTGCGCCGCCGACCTCGGCAAGGGAGAGCGTGGCCTGGGCGATGCCCGTCTCGTCGGTTGCGGCGACTTGCACCGTGAGCGGCACCGCATCGACAAGCATGCCGTCGGTAGCGGGGGAGGCGACCCAGCACTGCGGGTAGTCCGCGACAACGACGGCTACATAGCCAGACCATGCGCCCCAATCGGCGTGCAGGCCCTTGGTGCGCACGCGTACCTTCCAGCTTCCCTTGGCAAGCGAAACGGATGCGCTCTTGGTCGTCGTATACGATTTGGTGATCGTCTCGCTTCCGCTGAACTCCACCTGTGCAGCGCTCTGCACCGAGCCGTCCTGATGGTTCGGAACCCACGAGACGGTGACAGCCGTCCCGGTAGGAACAACGGAATCGGCGGTTACCTTCGGTGCGAGCGGCGGCGTGATCGTCGTGACGGAGTTCGACTTGACCCATGCGGACATGAGGTTGCCACGCTTCGCCCTGACCCTGTATACGACCGTTCCCGCAGGAGCGGCCTTGTCGTGCAGGTCGAGCCAAGCGGGGTCTTCACCCTCGGTGCTAGCCGTTATGGACGACCATGTGTTGCCGCCGTCCGTCGAGCGCTGGATGTCCCATGCGGCTGCATATGTCCAAGCACCGTAGACGCGAAGCGTTACTTCGGTGGCGCCTGCCTTAACGGCCTCCACGCGCGACGGCGCGGAGGGTGTTGTGTAGGCGGTTCCGCACGATACGTGTGTTGAGTTGCCGCCAGGGCCGTGAGCGCAAAGGCGGTATTCGTACTTGTGGCCTGCGGTCGTCGAGTTGTCGGTGTAGTTGGTCACGTCCCACGACACGTCGGCAATATTGACCCATGGGCCGTCGTCGGTGCGCCGATAGACGTACACGCCCGCCCAAGGGTACGCGCCGTCCATGCCCGTGTAGTCGACGTCCCACGTGATCTTGTGCGAGGTATCGGAAACGCGGGTCAGCTTTGGATTCTTTGGCGGGTGCGGCTGCGAGTACCCGCGCTGGGGAATCCAAGCGTACTCTGTTGCCCAGGCGTCTCCGCCGGCGCTGCCGTAGTAGTTGTTGTATGTCTTGCCGTAGACGTGGATCTGCACGGAGCAGTTCCAGCCGCTGGCCCCGCGCCCGACGTCCACGGTGAAGGTAACGGCATCGCGCGTGGCCCAGTTGCCGTAGTTGTTGAGCAGCACGTCGCGCGACCTGTAGGTGGTGCCGTTCACGATCACGTCGTAGTGCGTGCCGTACTGTGCCGCATACTTGTCGTCGATCGCGGCGGTGATTGTTATGCGCGAGGTGGTGTCGTTGACCGTGCTCACGCCGTCAACGGAGATATAGCCGCAATACCAGCGGTTGCGCCCCGCGATCTGAATCTCCCTTGTATAGGTTCCCATTGGCTACCTTCCCGACCCTGCGGACCGCTTGGCTGCGGAGACCAGAACGTCAACCGCCTGCATGATCCGCTGGTCTGCGTTTAAGCTTCCCCCGTTGACCGTGACGTTGTAGGTCGCGCCGGCGGCGCCTGCCCCGGCAACGGCAACCGACGGAGCGACCGTGATGCCCGAGCCGATAAGCGAGCTTGCGGAGGCTAGAGCCGACGTGATGGCGGAGTTGACCGCCCCCGTACCGCTGCCGATGCCCTCGGCCCATCCCTCCATGAGCGCCTTGCCCGAGTAGGTTGTATAACCGTGGCCGCTGAATGGGCCGCGCTTTGCGGGCGAGAACGGGAAGAACGAGCGGATCTGCGAGACGGCGCCGGACACGGCGGAAAGGGCGCCGCCGATTGCGTTCTGGATGCCCTGCGTGAAGCCGTTGATCAACGCGCGACCGGAACCGACGAGCCACGACCCAGCGCCTGCGAAGAAGCCCATTACCTGGCCAGGGATGCTGGAAATGGTGTTCATGAGGCTCCCGATATGGCCAGACACAGCGCCGACGAGCGCCGAGAAGGCACCCGTCACTGCCGCGTACACCTGCTGCGCCGCGTTCGCCATCGTCGACACCATGGTCGAGAAGTACCCGGCGATCGAGGAGACGAGGCCGGACACGAGCGAGAGCGCTGAGGACGCCAGCGAGCCGATGAACGCCACGACTGCGTTCACACCGCCTGAAACGGCGGCGACCACGGTAGCTATCCCGCCGCCGACAACGGATACGATCGAGCCGATGAATGTGGTAACCGCAGTCACGAGGCCGCTCACGACCGACATGACGAGGCCAATGGCAGAGGCTACGACGGATGCGGCGTTTACCACGACCGAGATCACCTGGCTTGCCACCGTTATCACGACGGACACGATTGAACCAACTACAGACAGCACTATCTGGATTACCGGTATGAGCATCTGAGCCACGGAGAGCACTATCTGCATGCCGCTAGCCAATATCGGCAGCACGGCGTTGGCGAGGTTTGCGAGCGCCGTGCCGATAGACGTGATTGCCGGCATGAGCGCAGCGCCCACCTGCGACACGAGCGGGCTTACCGCAGCGAAAAGCTGCATGGCGACGCCGATGACCTGCGAAATGATCGGGACAATCATCGCGAAGGCGTTGTGTAGCACGGGCAGGATGGCCCGGCCGATGTTCAGCAGCGTCGAGCCAAGCTGCTCTATGACAGGCCGCACGGCGCTGAACGCGCCGACTGCGCCAGATGCGAATGACGCGATGGCGGGCAGCATCTGCGATGCGAAGTACGTCACGAACGGCGACACCGCCGAGATGGTCGTCGTCACGGCTCCGCTAATAGTCGAGACGATGGTGCTCCAGATGCCCGGTATCTGCTCGCCAAGCTGCCCGAAAGCGGACTTGCACGTGTCTACGACGGATGCCGCAGTGTCGGCGATCGCCTGAAACGCCCCCGTTATCTGGGAAGCGTCGACTGTTGGCAGCTGTATGCCAAGCTCAGCCAAGGCTCCTACGGCGATGTTCCAAGCGGTCGCGAGCGCTTCCGAGATCACTGGGCCAAGGACTGGGCCAAGGCCAGACAGCACAACCGGGAACGCCTCGACGATTCCCTTGCCAATCTGCGCAACTCTAGGGGCCACGTTCGTGGCTACCGCGCCGATCGACTCAAGCAGCTGCTGCGTGAGCTGCGAGAAGTCAACGTCGTCGCGTCCGAGTCCTGTGATGAAGTTCTCCCACGCGGCCTTCGCCATGCCGATGGAGCCGCTGATTGTGGTAGCGGCCTCCTTGGCGGTGGTGCCAGTGATGCCCATGTTCTCCTGCACGGTATGGATGGCCTCGACCACATCGGCATAGCTGTCGATCGTGAGGTCGGCGTTCTTGCCCTGCTCCTGGCGCAGCTTGTTGGCGTCTGCGATCAGGCGCTTCATCTCGGCCTGCGTACCGCCGTAGCCGAGTTTCAAATTGTCCAACATCGTGTAGTTCTGCTTCGCAAAGCCTTGGTAGGCGTTCTGCACGTCCGTCATGTCGGAACCCATCTTGTTCACGTTGTCCGACATGTCGCCCATCGCCATGTTGGCGTAGTCAGCCGCCTTGGCCACGTCTCCGCTGCACGACGAGACGAGCGAAGCCGCGAAGCTCGTGGCCTGCGTCATGTACTGGTTGGCGGACATCCCGCAGGTCTTGTACGCCTCTGCGGCATAACCTTGCAGCGTCTGCGACGCGGAGCCGAACAGGGTGTCGACACCGCCCACCAGCTGCTCGTAGTCGGCATATGCGGAAAGGGCCGCGCCGCCAATCGCGGTCACGGCCCCGGTGAGCGCTGTGAACCCGGCTAGCGCCGCAGTGGCGACGCCCTTGGCTACGGTTCCAAGCCCGGTCAGGATGCCCGAGGACTTCTTGGCCCCGCCGTCGATGCCGACGGTCATGGAGTCGCCGAAGGCCTTGCCTGCGGCGTTGCCCTGGCTGCCGAACTCCTTGCCGATCTTGCTCGCGAAGCCGTCCATCGACGGCATCAAGGACACATAGGCCGACCCGACACTAGTCGCCATCTTCCCCTCCTATCCCCAGGATCTTGTCTATCTCTTCCTTGGCTTCCAGCGCGTTCGCGCGGTGACGCTCAAGCTCTGCGAGCTGCGCCGGCGTCTTGATTGGCTCGGGAGGCTCCGTGCTCCTGTCCTTCTTGTCGGCCATGCCCCAGGCGATGCACCGAAGCTGGTGCTCGATACGCCAGAGCATGTAGTCGGTCGTGCTCCACCTGAGTTGCGGGTACTGCGCCTTGGCGAGGCGCGAGTTGTCGGGGAGGTGCTGCCAGAGGAGCGCCATCCGATCGAGGTCTTCGGGCGCTCCATCCAATGGCAGGGCTATGCCGTAGAACTGCTGGAAGTCTGCTATCGCTTCGCCGCGCCTGTTCTCGAGGTCGCTGGCGAAGCCTATTAGTTTTTTGTCTTTGCCGCCTCGAAGGCCGCGTCGCACAGGCGGCGCATGTCGTATGACGTTCCGCCGAGGGCTTCGATATACTCCTCGTCTCGACCCATGAAGATGCGCTCCATGGCGTCCATCATCCCCGCCGGGTCGGTTTCGCTTCGGGCGAATTGCTTCACGGTTTTGTAAGACTTCAGCTCGTCGAGGTTTGCGGCGAACTCGCCGTCAACGCCGTCGACGGTAAAGGTGATCTCGGTCATTCTCTTCCCCCTAGGCGTTGTTGGTCTCGGTTGACTCGATGTAGTCGTAGCAGGTGTTGCCGTTGCTATCGACCAGGTATTTGAACGTGATCTGGCGCCCGGCAATCTCGCTCACGGCGAGCTTGATATCGTCGAGCTCAGAGGACTTGGCGGCTGGCACGACCTTGCGCCAGCGGCGACCGTTCTTGAGCACGAGTTCGAGCACGATCGACCACGCCTCGTCCTTGTTGCCGTTGTGCTCTACGGTGATAACGCCGTCGAGGTCGGTCACGTTGTCGGCGCCGTACATGACCTTGAGGGTCTGTGCCTTGATCTCTGCGAGCGTGAGCTTCGCGGACTCCACGCGCGAGGTCGTGGCGGAGTCCATGAGGTCGCCGTTCATATCCTTCAGCTCGTTGGCGTCGGTCTCCTCGGACTCGGTGTAGCCGTCCTCGGAGATGAAGCCGAGATTGAGGAAGGCTTCGGCGAGATTGGTCTTGATGTCTGTGGGGAGGGTGGTGCCGGCCGGAGCCACGAAGATGTATCCGCCCTTCACGCCCTTGGTGGACGAGACGTTCTTGGTCTCGTTTTTCTTGAAAAGTGCCATGTCGGCTCCTATTCGCAAATGGTTACGTTTACGTTGGTCTGGTATCGGCGCTGGCGGCTGTCTGGGTCGTTCCAGCGGTACGTGCCTTCGCACGTGGCCTCGAACACGCACTCCTCGTCCATGAGGCTCGGCACTGCGTGCTCCACGGCTTCGGCGATCTCTGCGGCGCGTCTGCGGGTCTTCGCCCATGACTGCGCCACGAGCTGCACACGGTTGATGCAGCCGCTGCGGCTAGATCCGGTCTGCGACACCGATACGAACTCGCTGGGCCTGTCGGCTGGTACGTCGAGCACGGCCTTGATGCCGGTCTCGTCCATGAGCCGCTGCGCCACCATGCGCTCCACGTCCATCACTCACCGCCTCCGAACATGGATCTGAGGCGGTTGTGCTTGCGCTCGCTCGCATGGGCGTGCGGAGTCGCCGTGGTAACCACGAAGCCGTTTGCGAGCTTGCCCTTGAACTTGCGGACTATGTAGCCGGCACCCTCGCCGGGGTGCCGGGAGAAGGACGAGTTGCACGATGCCGCTGCGGCGTCTGCCTTCTTCTTAAGAAGCGTTTGCACCGCGCCTGAGTTCATAACCTCGGCATAGCCGCCGCGCTTCCAGCCCTTCCACTCGAACTTCACCTTGCACTTAGCCATCGGTGCGCCCCACTTCCACGGTGAGGTTCCAATCGCCTGGGGTGTTTTCCGGGTCGTAGCGCTGCGGGTCACCTATGACGCGGTACTCGGTGCCTCGAACGTTCACGCGGCACCCCTTGAGCGATGCGGTGAAACTCTTGGGGAAACACAGCGTGTAGGCGACCTCAGTGCCATCGGGGCGCGATGCGTCGAGTTCCGACGTGGCCCCCGGGCACACGACCACGCCCTCTATGGCGGTGTTCACGCTGCCGCGCTCGATAGGCTCGCCGAGCGAATCGAAGTCGACCACTGGTGTTGTGACCGTCACCGATTCGGTGCTTATGAGTCCCATTCGGCATCACTCCCAACCGGTTGGAGCGCCCCGATGCGCTGGTCGAGCAGCCCGAGGCGCTTCAGCTCCGTCTTTCCCAGGTACATTTCGCCGAGGGCAGACCCGTACGACACGCTGGCCGTGTAGCCGCCTGCGCCCTGGCTGTACTGCATGGCACCCGCCAGAGCTGCTGGCGCAGACAAGACCCTGTTGACCACGAGGCAGCACACCGCTGCGGCAGATCGGTCGAAGGCGGCTACCTTGCCGCGCTCGTAGTCGCCCACGTTTGATTCGTAGGCGCTCATGAGCAGGTCTGACGCGTCTGAGAGCAGGGTCGCGGCGCGTGCCTCGTCGGTCGGGTCGCCGTACCTCGCCCTGTAGTCTTCGATGGTCGCTAGCGGCTCCATGCGCCTACTCCTCGCTGGCAGGCTCTTCGGCCTTGCCGGAGTCAACCGGCTTCGCGGCATTCTCGCCGGCCTTCTGCTCGGACGCCTCGGAGGTCGCGGCCATCACGCCAGCGTCGACGAGGCACTTGACCACCTTGGCGATGGTCGGGTTCGCACCAGGGTTTGCGGCCTGTTTGGAGATGCCGACAGGCTCGCCGTCGGCGGTCACGAAGCAGACGTGCTGCGGGAGGATCGGGGATGCCTTGGATGCGTCCTCGACGATGAACTTCTGCACAAGGTTCGCCATGGTTACCGCCCCCTAGGCCGTCTTCAGGATGGCGAAGGCCTTGGGGTCGAGAACCGCGTAGGCAAGGACTGCCTCGGTGCGGTACGCGACCTGGTTGTATCCCTTCAGGTCCTGACCGGTGTTGTCGGGGTCGCCGTACTCGATAATCTCGGAGGTCATGTTGCGCACCATGCCCCACTTGATGGTGGAGAAGTCGCCCATGATGCCCGCCACCTTCGGGTCGGTCTTGCAGCGGCGACCGTTGACGGTGCCGGAGGTCGCGGCGGGGATGCCGTCGATGTTGCCGACGTTGAGGGACAGCGGGATCTCCGGGTAGAGGCGCTGGCCGGTGGCGGGAATGCGCAGCTTGCGGAGGTCTGCGGCGAACTTGCGGGAGAGCGCGAAGCCGTTGATGTCGTAGTCGATAAGCGCATCGGCCAGCGCGTCGATGTCGTCGACCGCGGATGCCGAGGCGGTTACGGCGTTGGCCCCTGCGGTGAGCGCGGTGTAGCCATCGAGCGCGGTGCCCGTCTTGGGGGACACGGCGTGGTAGACCACGTAGTCGAGCGCTCGACCGATCGCGGCGGTCTGGTCGGCGATGATGTTGGTCACGATCTCAAGCTGATTGTCCTCGTCGGCCCAGCGCAGCTCGTCGGAGACGCGTGTGGTCGTGACCACCTTCACGCGCTTTGCGACGATCGGCGTGGTGGAGACCTCGGAACCGCTCTTCTTCGTGCCCTCCGCAACTACCTCAGCCTCAGTTGTCGGGTTGAATACGATGTAGGTGGTGTCGGAGAACGTCTGCGGGGTGCTGGGGGACAGCGCCGCGATGGTGGAGGTGTCCTTCGCCTTGTTGATGATGGAGGTCACTACCTTGTGCGGGAGCTTGACCTTGCTGGTGTCGTTAGCCATTTCGGCTCCTTACTTGTCTCTAGTTGTTACCGAGGAGCTGGCGCGTGAAGTCGCGCAGCTCCGATTTGTCGCCGTCGCCCGGCTTCGGGAAGCTTCCCGGCTTCTCGACCTTGGGCGCGGGCGGCTTCTTGAACGCGGCGAGCATGTCGTCTGCCCACTTGGACATGCTTTCCTCGTCGTCGCCGACGATCAGGCTCGCCGGCACGCCCTTCTCCTGCGCGACCTTGGCCGCGATCTTCGACCGCTTCTCTTCCTTCTCCTTGTCGTCGAGCCTCTTCTTGAGGTCGGCGATCTGGTCTTCGGCTGTCTTGTTCGCGTTGTTGGCCTCCTCAAGCGCCGCCGCTGCGGTTCTGTTGGCCTTTGCCTTCTTCTCCCACTCGCGCGAGTGCTTCTTCTCGGCCTCGTACAGCGCCTTGTAGTCGACGGGCGGCTCCTGGTTGGCGCCATCTCCGCCTTCTGCTCCTGGTGTTTGTGTGGGTTCGTTCGCCTCTGCCATGTCGCGTCCTTTCCCGTGCCGTGCGGCACGCCTGAGCTGCCGTGCGGCTGCTCAACGGTTCGTTAGTTGGGCCGTGCGGCCCGTCCGCGACAGTTTCTTATGAGCGTGAGATTCGACATGAAAAGGGCCACCCGTAGGTGGCCCTTGCCTATTTGCACTGGTATAATCTGTTGATGGAACGGCATGCTGCCCTCTACTTTTGAGGTTTTCGGTGCCGTTCCTTTTTATTTGACAGCTATGTACCTGCCATCCTTCAGCAGCAGGCGCACATGCGCGACCTTTGGGTACTTGGGCGCGAGATCCTTTGCCGCTGATATTAGTGCATTGTCGTCTATTCGCTCGGATACGGAGTTGTCAACGACCATGCACTTGACGCCCTCCTTTCCAGCCGTGCTGTCAAGGTAGTTCTTCATTGCGCCCCATGCGTTTCCAGACGTTCCGATTGTCTTGATTTCGATTCCGTTTTTCAGGTCTGGAAGCCCGACTTTGCGCTTTCTCCCATCTTCCTGAACCCATCTGTAATCTTGGATGAACGTCGGGGCAACGCCGTGATGCGCCAGCCTCTTAGCTGTTCCTATTTCCGCTTTGGTCGCCCGCTTCTCCACCCCTTTGCTGACAAATCCGATTTTTGGTTCCGTGCCAGTTGCGTACCATTTCGGGTCTCTGGTCTCGATCTCCTCGACCATGCGCTTGTTCACGTACTTGTCGAACGCCTTGCTGGCTTTTCCGCCATGCTCCTTGATGTACGCCTCGCGCTCGGCATCGGGCAAGGCATCCCAATCTGAGCGTATGCCGTTGCGCCCGCCGAGCGCGTCCATGCACTCGTTGAACCTGTCATACATACCGTCTGGGTCGTATCCCTTGACCTTCGGCCCCTTGCCGAAGCTCGGCACGACGCGGCAGTCGCACTTGGGGTGTGAGTGGCTCGCAGCCTCCTTCGTCTTGTAGTTGAAGCCGAACGAGGAGAGCATGAGGCAGAAGCCGCACGTCTCGCCAGACGGCACGCGTGCGTACCTCGGCTTCGCCGGGTCTTTGGAGGCGTTGTGCGCCACGCACATGTTCGCGGCCTTGCGAATCTCTGCATCGAGGCGACGAACGCACGCGGCCACGAATAGGTCGGTGGCTTCCTGCTTCACCACGCTAACCATGAACGCCTTCACCGAGCCGTACGTCGCCTGGGGGTCGCGCAGCGACTCGGCGACGGCGGCGTACTTCCCGGGCGCGTCCTGCGCCTTGCGCACGGCGTCATAGAACTCGGCGGCGCGGCCAGCCGCAACGGTGTCTGCATAGTAGCCGCAAGCCGTCTCGATCACCTCGTAGGCCGCCTCTCGCAGCGCCGCTATGTCGCCGTTCCCGCTCGCCTCCCAGTCGGCCACCAAGCGGGTGAGCGCGTCGCTGGCTTGGCGCTGCGCCATTCCCGATAGCGCGTTGATTTCGTCCGTAAGCTCGTTAAGCAGGCTGCGAGGTATCTCCGCCATCCTCGCCCTCCTTCGGCTCGAACAGCGAGGCCACGGCGGCGCTCGCCTGCGCCTTCTTGTTGTCGCTGTTGATACGCTGGATCTGCTCGTCTGTGTAGTCGAGCATTTCGAGCATCACGTCGGAGTTGGCGAGCTTCGGCAGGCCCTGCACCTGCTTAAGCGCGGCGTCGGACAGGCTCACGATCGACGGGTAGGCCGGGGACATGAAGCGCGGGTTGAGGTTGTAGCCGGCATCGCGCTCGGTCTCGTAGTCCGTGCCGTTCGCCACAGCGAGCGCCATGTAGGCAACGTTGCGCAAAGCGTTGCCATTCTCGCGGTTGAGGTTCTTCGCATCGATCACGAGCGGTTCGAGCGATGCGGCGATGGCATCCGAAGAGGATGGGTTGTCGTTGCTCACGCCGAAGAAAGACACCGGAACGTTGGTGACCGCCGACATTTGGCATGCTAGCTGGCGCAGGTACTCGGTGAGCGGCGCCATCTGCAACTGGGCCGACTGCCACACGGTCGGCGAGTCTCCGTCAATGTCTTTGGTGATCTCGTTGACCGCGCCCATCGACGCGTCGTACTTGTTCTGCCCGTTGATCATCTTCTTGTAGGTGCCGAGCAGCCAAGTCTGCGGCAGCGTCGCGGACTCAGACGCCACCTCCATGCGGGCACGTTGGCGTATGGCGTCGTCTGTGATGCTCATGACCGAACGACTGATGCGCG
Source organism: uncultured Collinsella sp. (assembly GCA_902470695.1). Classification (GTDB taxonomy): domain Bacteria; phylum Actinomycetota; class Coriobacteriia; order Coriobacteriales; family Coriobacteriaceae; genus Collinsella. The sequence goes on along the minus strand of CABRHH010000001.1, from coordinate 34,967 downwards.
AGGAGCCGAACGGTCGCTCGAGCGTGGCATCGTATGGCATGGGCTCCATGAGACAGCGACCCATGCCGTGCTCCATGTGGTCGGCCACCCAGTGGCCGCTGCCGCGCGTAAGCACCACCAGCGCGTCCTCCGTGAGCAGGTGCACGACGGTCGGCACGCGCTCGGTGTCGCCTGGCATCTTCTTCGACTCGGCCACAACGAGACCGGCCTTGATGCGCTTCTGCGCGTCGTCCCAGATCGCCGCCGCTGCGGTTGCCGGGTACGCTGAGATGATGGGCTTGCCGCCGCCGTCCGTGACAGTCCAGAAGCCGCAGCAGTGCTTCAGCTCACCGATAAGGTTCTTGCGGTAGAGCGCTTCGAGCTGGTTGTCGGCGCATATGTCGCGCAGCTGCATGGTAACGGCCTCGTCGTCGGCAGTGAAGCCGTTGAACACCGAGCGATCTGCCAGGGCGTGCACCGCTTTCTTGGGCCAATCAACGCGCGGGTTGATCTTCTTGGCGAGGGCTTTCGGCATGGCGATGCCCAGGTCTTTGACGCCGATGTGTCCGAGGTAATAGTCCTCCCGCAACATGTTGCGGGATCGGTGGGTGCGCCACGTGTCCATAAGCTCGCGCACGAGCGCCTTGTCCTCGTGTCGCAGGCCTTCCGCCGCCGCGACCTGTCCGGCCAGTTCCATGTTCACTGCTGCCATCAGAAGCTTGCCTCCTGTTTACGTCTCGGGTCTCTATTGGTTGTCCTCGCCGCCCATAGGGCCAGCGATGCGCTCTCGATCGGCGCTGATGAAGAGTCGGGGCCGTCACCGAAGCCCCAGCCGTCGCGCCCTACGTCGCGCTTGATCGACTTCGTTGCGGAATCGTCCAACGCGGGCGACTCGATGTGGCTCGTCGTCCCGGCATTAACCTCGTCGGCCAGCATCGTCGCAGCAGCCTGAACGATTGCGGTGCTGCCCATGACAATCGCCGACTTCGGCATCCTGCCGTCAAGAAGCCGCTGCTTCAGCGCGTCCGCTCCGCTCTTTCCGTCGATGCAGACGCACGCGATCTCCTCGCGGTTGCGCAGCAGCATGTCGGATATGCCGACAGTGCCGCCCTCAGCGCCCATGAGGTCGTAAAGCTCGACGTAGGAGCCGGCACCGCGCTCCGCCTTCGCCCAGGACACGGCAACGCGCGACCCGTCGGGCGAGAACTTCACGCCGAACGCGAGCTTGCCTCCCTGCATCGGCCCCGCCACCTCGCACGCCTTCCACTTGGCGCTCGAAAGCGCGTATGAGTCGGCTCCTCCGATTGGACTCCACCAGCCAAGGCGCTCACGCGCGAAGACGTCGGGCTGCATCTGCTCGGACTCGCCGCGTACGGCCTCTATGTCGAGGATCGTGCCGAGAGACGGGTTGTACTCGAACCATCGCGACTCGTCGTGCACGTCGCCGATCTCCGTAGCGCCCCACTCGATCCATCCCATCTCGGACCTGCCGTTGTGAACGTCCTCGTGGAGGTCGCGGAACACCGTGCCCACGTTGTCGGGGGCTGGCGGCGTGCCCAGGTAGATCGTCTGCGGGTTGTGCTTCGACCCTGCCGATATGGCGGGCAGCGAAGCCGCCTGCTGCTTGTCAGTAAGCTCCTGCGCCTCGTCGTAGATAAGCACATCGTAGGTCTTGCCTCGCGCCAGCGAGTCGGTGCGCGTGGTGAAGCGGATAAGACCGCCGTTCTTGAGTTTGATGGCCTGCTGGCCGTTGGTCTTGCGCACGGCGAGCAGCAGGTCGTTAAGCTCAGGCTCGTCCTCGTCCTCGAATGGCCTTGAAAGCTCCTGGAACATCTGGTCTGAGGTGTCGCCGTGCTGGCATGTGTACAGGATCTTCTCGCCGTTGAGGGCGCCGTGGAAGCAGCGGGCGCGAACGTCCCAGCTCTTGCCGTTTTGTCGCGGGATGGATATGCCGATCGAGCGCAGCAGGTACTTGTCGCGTCCGTCGCGGGCGAGCATGGCATCGAGCAGGTGTGGCTGCCACGGCAGCGGGTCGCCGAAGTACGCGGATGCCAGTTCTGCCGCCATGGGGCCGTCTCCGTCGAGCCTTTCTGGGATGTTCGCCTCGTATGTCGGGGTCTGCCTCGCCTGCATCACGCGCCTGCCGCCTTGGCACGCGTCTCGCGGTCGTCGAACATGAGCGTGAGCAGCTTGCCGTGGGCGCTCGCGGGTCGCGCCTGCTGCACCGTGACGTTGCGGGCCGACTTGGACAGGCCGAGCTGGTCTGACAGCGCCCTGATTTCGGTGCTGGCTTCCTTCAGAACGGTCAGCGCCGGATTCTTGCGCATCATCTTGAGCCGCTTGCCGCCCTTGCCCCTGATCGGCTTGTATGCGGTGGCGTCGAGTATTTCGATCTCGTTGTTACCGAGGGCCATGGCCTCACGTGCCTGGTTCGCAACGGCGTGCCAGTAGCAGAGCAGCGCCAGCGTCGGCGCATCCTCCTGCGCGAACGTGCGCCTCGCGGTCAGCTGCTCCCAGATGGCGGCTTGCACGGGGTCGCTAGCCACTTCCTGCGGCATCTCGATGTTCTCGGCCATGATTCCCTCCTTCTTCGCGGGGAATCGTAATGGCGGCGTGAGATAGCGAAATCGTTCGGAACGGGCGGGGGGGGAAATCGGCCCTAGGCGGCCGGGGTGGCCTTCCGACCCGGGGGAGGGGCGACCGCCCCGCCTCTTTTAGGCGGCTTCGGCGCTCGGAGCCAAAAGAAAGGGCGCGACCGCCGAAACGACCGCGCCCCTATTGGTGCATTGTTATGTTTTGCGCTAGAACAGCCGCGTGCGGCGTATCTGGTACTGCTTGGCGTCGCCCGGCATCCTGTTGCCGCGCCGCTGATTGCAGATCCTGTGAGCGGCATCCACGTTTGAATAGTCCAGCGGGCTGCCTCCCCTCGACACGGGCAGCAGCTCGTCAACCTCGAAGCTCCACGGGTCGCCGCTCGGAAGGCTGTAGTCTATCGGCTGGCCGCATATGTGGCACGGCCTGCCCTCGGCCCTCAGCCTTGCCCTCAGCTTGCGCCGCGCGTTGCCGTTGCGGTTGCGCGGGTTGCCGCTCATGGCAGCAGCCCGGAGATTCCCGAGATCGCCCACACGATGCCGTAGCATGCGAGCGCGATAAGGAAGATTCCGATGGCGGCGCCGAGAACCTTGCCGATAAGTCTGTTGATCATATCATCCTCCAATGATCATGCGGGCCAGCGATACCGCCGCCCACAGCGTCAATCCGTCTATTAGCAGGGATACCGCTATCACGAGCAGGCATCCCCGGTTGCATCCCGGGCGGCTCATTCGTCCTCCCACCTGATGGTTCCATCGTCGTACTCGGCCTTGAGCCAGTCCATGTACTCGCCCCACGAGGCGAAGTCCCGCACCCAGCGCGACTCGAACGCGCACGTTGTGAAGGGGTTGCACTCGCTCAGCGAGATTTTGAGCCGCCGCCCGTCGCGCAGCATGCGCACCTCCATGCGCATCGCGGCCTCGGGCGAACCGAAGTACCGCTCCCAGTTGGTCAATCTGCCACCTCCTACCCGCAGGCGAGCAGGGCCAGAACCACCAGCCCCGCCGCCAGCGTTCTGATTACATAAAGCTCAAGGGTCACAACCGCGACAAGCAGCGCGGCGCATGATGCCGCTATCCATCGAACCGTTTGCACCAGTCCTCCTGCATGTCCTTGTAGTGTTCGACGATCCAGTCTCGCGCCCACTTCGCAGCCTCCCATGCCGCCATCGCCTCCTTCGCCTCCTGGGCGCTGAAAGCCTCCTCGAACTCAAGCTCGCAGATGCCGTAGTCGCAGCATCCCTCTATGCAGTGGGCGCAATCTCCGCAAGCCGGCTCGTCCACCTGGTTCCACGGCGCGTTCGGGTCTCCATCGAAGCAGCCGGGCGGCAGGTTCCACCCGCTGCCCGGCTCGTAGTAGGCCATGCTCACGAGGCATCACCACGGCACGGTAGGTCGTACCCGATGATCTCAAGGTCGTAGGCCACAGCTGCGGCGCGCTCGACCTTGCAGCCCCGTGCGTTCTCCCAGCCATCGCATAGGTACACAGCGTCGCACTCGGCCATCTTGCCAAGGCTTTGGCTCAGGTAGTACAGCGGCACGTTCACCACCTTGGGCGGCACCGCGAGGCCGTCCTTGAAGTACGTGTCCACGACCTCGTATCCGCGCCGCTCAAGCTCTGCGACCGCCTTCGCGCGGGCCTCAAGTATCTGCTCCTCGCCAAGCCCGTTCATGGGCTGGACGATCATCGCCTTCTTCATTTCTGCTCCTCTCGCACGTTGCTATAGTCGATTTCGTCGCGGCACTTTTCGCAGACCTCGCCGACACGCTTCTTGTTGTCCTTCCAAAATTCGCGCGGGTAGCTCGTGAAAAACGGGTTGCAGTGCGTTTTGCCGCACCTCGCGCACGTCCATTTATACGGGTCGCAGCTCATGCGATCTCACCCGCCTCGGCCATGGCGATCCTCTCGCCGATCCACCGCATCACGGGGACGGCCATGCTGTTGCCGATCGCCTTGTAGCGCGGGCCGTCCGGGCACTCGTCTGCGGGCTTGCCGCGATAGGGTATCCTCGTCCAATCATCGGGGAAGCCTTGCAGCCGCTCGCACTCGCGCGGCGTGAGCCTTCGCACAACCATGCCTCCTCCTTCCTCGCTGAAAAGCGTCTGAGTGTTGCTCGTCGATAGGGTGAGCGATACCTCGTCGCTCACCAGCGCGCCCTTGCCGCCGCCCGCGCATCCGCAACGGACAAGCAGCGTGCAGGCGCTCACAGGCACACCGACGGCGCGTCGCCGCCAACCTTGAGCGTGCCCACCATGTCGTATCCGATCGCCGTGTTGGCGTTGAGGTCGGCCATCGTTATCGGCTCGTCGATGGGGTACACGGCGGGGTTGTGCCAATCGGCGGTGAGCGTGGGGGACTGCTCGGGCTCTGCGCCTACTCCTCCCGCGCCTGCCCCTTGGTGGTACTTGAAGCCTGCACTACGAGGGCTTCTTCCAGCCTCTTCGGCAAGGCTCGCCCTCTTTTCCGCGCTCGATTCAAGATCCCCTCGCATGCTCTCCGGCTCAATGAGTACGCCGACGGGGGGGCAGGCTCCAAGATGTCCGACAAGAAAGAGACGGCGGCGTCTTTGGGCCACTCCGAAGAACTGCGCATCGAGTACGCGCCACGCCAGACCGTACCCGAGCTTGTCCATTTCGGACAGGAGCTGTCGGAAAGCCTCCCCATTCTCGCTTGAGAGCGCTCCCGGGACGTTTTCCCAAAGAAACCATCGAGGACGTATCTCACGTACCGCCCGAATGTACTCGAACATGAGTCCTGACTCACCTTGCAACCCCTCCCGTTTGCCCGCGATCGAGAAGGATTGGCATGGGCTTCCGCCCACCACCAGATCCACCTTGTTGCGGTACTTCTTCCAGTTCATCTTGGTAACGTCGCCGATATTCGGCACCTCGGGGTACCGCTCGGCCAAAACGGCGCTGGGGAACTCGTCGAACTCGGCGAAGCACACAGGCTCCCAGCCCAGCGGCTCCCACGCCACGGTCGCGGCCTCTATGCCGCTGAAAAGCGAGACGTACTTCATTGGTGCGCCCCCAATGCTTGCTCGACGAGCATGAAGAAGCGGCGCTCGGCGCTGTCCGACGGGTTGCGCTTGCGCATGTCGGCAATCTTCAGCAGCTCGTCTTCCTCGTAATAGGTGGCGTCCCAATCGACCTCGGGCCAGTCGTAGCAGGAGCAGTGCCAGCCCTCCAGCAAGATGTAGCCTTTGTCGTAATAGTCGTCGCTTCCATCGCCGGCGTAGATCAACATGTAGCGCTCTTCGCTGTAATCAGGCTCGCTTTGAGCCGCGCAGATGATGCGCCACGGCTCGATCGCTTCCGGCGCCTCGACGGTCTTCATGACTCGTCACCGTCCTCGGCCTTCGGCGGTTTCTGCTCGAATCGGCACCATCTGGTTCCGCGCACGTTTATTGCAGCGAAACTGCCGTAGCACTCGCAGCGCGTGCGCTCCACGTGGTCGCGGTATGCCTCGCATACGCATAGGATGGTCACGTGGTCGAAGCCCTTGAAGCGCGAGTGCACGCATCGGGTGCACGGCGGCATCTTGGCCTTCTTAATCTCCCTGATCGAGTTCTTGATTTTCATTGGCTTTCACCTCGTTTTCCTTCGGTTGTTTATAAATGAACCGCTGCGCCTCGTTCCAGCAGTCCTCGCATAGCGGCTCGCTAGTGAAGCTCATGTTGTCCTGCCCCAGCGCGTCGATGTCGCGCCCGCACTCGCTGCAAATGATCCCGCTCATTCGCCCACCTCCACGCAGCCGGGGAACCGGCCCCGAAGGTCGAGCACGGTCCCGTCTTCCAGCAGCGCGAAGCACTGGTAGCTGTCGTCGGTCAGCGACTCGACGATCGAAAGCGCCTCGGCCTCGTCGTCGGTCTTGGCGAGCAGGATGCCCTGGCGGTAGGCGCTCGCGTAGCTCTGGCAAAGCGAGCGCTCGTAAATGCGTATCATTCCTGGCCCGCCTTCCACTCGTTGACCAGCTCGTCGTACTCCTCTCGGAACTCAGGCTCGAAGTAGGCGATGAACTCGCTCTTGGTCATGCCGCAGCGCAGGCTTGAGTAGCCGACGTGCTCGATGCACCAGTCAGAGAACGGAATGAGCTTGCCGCCGTCGTCCACGCTCGTGCGGTAGCCGCTGCCGTCGCGGTAGAGCTTACGGCGGCCCTCCTTGCGGATGGCCTGCTCGACCTTCGAGGCATCGCGCTCGCCGCGCTCCATGAGCTTGCCGCGCAGCTCCTCTGCCTCGTCCTGCGCCTGCTCAAGCTTGCCGCGCAGCCAATCGCGCTCCGCCCGCGCCTGCTCCAGCTGATCGAGCACGTACTGCTCGCATGTCTTGATCTCCATGGGTCATATCCCTTCTCGTATCATCTCGTTGCCGTCACGGTCTGTGATCAGCCAATATCCGTATTCGTAAAGCCCGGGGTCGTGCGGCTCGTAGACCTGCAACAGCTGACCCGTCCACCAGGCCTCCTCGTAGACCGGATGCCGCCAGCGCCACTCGGCCTTGAGCCGCGCCCCGCCGTGGAACTTGTCGTGGCACCCGGTGGTGCCGCTGCCGCAGAGGCAGAACAGCGGGCTTCGCAAGTCCCAGGAGCCGCACGGCGTGACCAGGCGGAACGTCTCGCCCCAAGACCGGTGCGCCACGTGGTGCACGCTTCCGGCGCGCCTGCCGCAGACGCAGCATCGGGGCGAAAGCGCCTCGTAGGCCTTTCCGTGGGTGTAGTGCACACCCAGGTGAGGCTTGCCGTAAAGCTCGGCTCGCTCCTTGGGGTAGCCGCGAAGCACCCCCGCATCGAGAATCATTGCAACCTCCCGTCCGGGCCGTCGAAGTGCACGACCCTCGCGCCGCCCCTGAGCCGCGACACTATTGCCTTCGCGGTGTCGGGGTCTCCCTGCTCGGCGAGCCTGCGCACGAGGTCGCTCGGCTTGTACTGCGTGGTCACCAGCGTGGGAAGCATCGCCGAATAGCGCTGGTCGATCAGGCTGAACAGGCTGTCGAGCACGAAGCCCGTCGGCCTGCGCTTGCCCAGGTCGTCCACGATCAGGTAGCGCACCTCGGCGTAGCGCTTGAGCGGGTCGCCGCCGTCGTGGAAGCTGCGCTGGATCTCGTCGAGGATGCGGTACATCGGTGCCATGAGCACCGACCGCTTGCCGCCGGCCAGGCGCTTCGCCACGGCTGCGGCGCAGGTGGTCTTATGAGTTCCGACGTCTCCCCAGAGGTACACCCACTGGCCGCGCTTCATGCACTCGGCGATCTCGGCGGCCAACGGGTGGTCGAGGCTCACGTAGCGATCGGGCACGCCCGCCCGCTTCCAGTCGTGCATGGCTCTGTCGAGCTCAGCCTTGCGAGCCGCCTCGGCCTCGGCCTGGCGCTCCTTCTCGCGCTCGGCCTCGGCGCCTGCGCAGCCGCACTGCTCGTAGCCGCAGAACAGCGTCCGCCCAGCGAGCCGCGTGGTGCGGGCCTTGAGGGTCGCGCCGCAGTGCGGGCACTCAGTCGTAGGCCGAAAATCCATCGTCTGGCACCTCCTTTGCCATGCCGTTTTTGGGCTTCGAGGTGCGCAGCCAGTTGCGCACCGTTGCCTTCCAGTCCTTCATGTGCGATCGCCCGACCATCCAGCCCTTCTGGGCGTAGAAGTCGACGAAGCGCTCGGGGTCGAAGTCGAGGGCGGTGAGGTCGAGTCCCTTGTCCGCAGCGAACTGCTGGGCGTATTCGGCGACCTCGGCGGGAGAGGGGGCGCGGAAACGCGCCGCTTTCCCTCTCTCCTTAATCCCTTTTCCTAACCCCTCTTCCTCTTCCTCTTCGCTTGCCCGTTTGCTCTCGGGTTTGCTTGCATCGTTGCTTGCCGCTTTGCTCTGCGTTTTGCTTCCGCTTTTGCTTGGCGGTTTGCTTCCCGTTTCGCTTGCCCGTTTGCTCTCGGGTTTGCTTGCCGCCTTGCCGCCCGATCCTCCCGCCACGATGCGCTTGCGCGAGGTCTCCATGACGGGCTGCACGGCGAACAGCACGGCCTCTTGGGCGTCCGTCCGAGGCTCGGGCTGCTCGCCAGTTCGCAGGTACCGGACGATCATGCCGATAAGCTCGTCGCCCTCCCTGCGGTTGCGCAGCCTAAGCGGCCCGTCTATGAGCGAGTCCAGTACCTGCATGCCGCCATCGCCCCTAAAACGGGATGTCGCCGTCGTACAGGCTTTCCTGGGCGGGCGGCATGGGCGCTTGCTGCGGCGCCGCCTGCGGGGCGGGCTGCGGCGCGTACTGTGCGGGTGCCTGCTGGTAGCCCTGCGGCGGCGCAGGGGGCTGCTGATAGGCCTGCTGCGCGTTCCACTGCTGGGGCGCCGTCTGCGGGGCGGGCTGCGGCGCGTACTGCTGCTGGTATCCCTGCGGCGCTTGCTGGCCCTGCTTCTGGCTCATGAACTCGATCTCGTCCACGATCACCTCAAGCTTGGATCGGCGCTGGCCGTCCTTGTCCCAGCTCGAATAGCGCAGCTTGCCCTCGATGGCCACCTTCATGCCCTTGTGCAGGATGCGGCCCATGCTCTCGGCGCGGTTGCCGAACATCGTGCAGTCCACGAAGTTCGGGTAGTCCTCCCACTCGCCGGTTTGCTGGTTGCGGCGGCGGTCGTTGACCGCCACGCCGAAGCCCAGAACCTGCATGCCGCCCTGGGTAGCCCGCAGCTCGGGGTCGCGGGTCAAGTTTCCGCTGATGTTCACTCGGTTGATCGACATTTAGTAACTCCCTTCGCCCGTCCCGTTCGACCAGGTGCGCTTTATGTCCTCGTCGACGGTTCGGATCTTGAGCTTGTACACGTTTATCGCCTCTTGGCTCGCCTTGTAGAGCGCTTCGGAGCAGTCCCTGCGCTGCTTCAGCTCGGCTATGTCCTCACGTCCTCGGCAGAGGTCGCTTATCACCGTCACTGGCGTTCCCTTGGATCGCTCCTCAAGGATCGCGATGCGCAGCGCCTTGCGGTACTCGGCCTCGTTCTCGGCGTACTGGCTTCCGCTGTTGCGCAGCGCCTGAAGCTCGTCCATGAGCCTGTCGAAGAGCTGCATGCGCTCGGCGTAGAGGTCTTGCATGGCCTACACGACCTGCCATGCGGGAGACGGGCAGCACCCGGGGTTCGCCTTGAACTGCTCGTACTGCTGGCGGCTCTCGAACTGGTAGGAGGTGCCGCAGCTCTTGCACTTGGCGATGAATCGGCCGAACTCGGGCGGCTCCTTCTCGGCGGGCTTGCCGTCACCCATGAGGGTGTCGGGGTCACTCGTGCCGTCGATGTCGAAAGCTCCGCAGAGCGCGTACTTGCGGGCATAGCTCGATGCGCTGCCCGTCACCTGCGCCTCGTTCATGCCCTTCTGGCTCAAAGGCTCGCGGGCGTACGCATCGATCTCCAAAGGCTCGCCGTGGCCGTCCTCGAAGAACAGGCGGCACGTGGCCTTGACGTAGTAGCGCTCGCCGATCTGCTCGATCGAGTCGTTGAGCGTGAAGGCGATTCCCGCCGCCTTGCACGGCTCCTTGAGCGCCGCAACGATGTCCTCCATGCTGCGGTAGTAGAAGTTGCCGTGGGCGTTGTAGCGTGCCTTGGGCACCACCACGGATCGCTGCACCTGGGCCACGGCCTCGGCCAGCGTCATGTGCTTGTCTTCTGCCATCGTCTACTCCATCCTCGCTGCCACCTGGGCTGGCGTGCCCCGGCGGATGCTTCCGGTGATTCCCTGCGCCTTGAGCAGGGATGCGAGCGCCTGCATCTGCGATCGCGTGGCGCTCGGCACCTCGACCGTCCACGCCTCCAAAGGCTCCGCGACCGGTGCTGGCATGGGTGCCGGCATTGGTGCGGGCATTGGCACTGGCGCGGGCATCGGCTCAGGCTCGGGCGCTGCGATCGGCTCTGGCTCAGGCTCTGGTTCAGGTTCAGGCTCCGGCTCAGGCTCGGGTGCCATGGCCGCCTTCAGCTCGGCGATTCGCTGGTCTTCCTCGTCGGCCAGACGCGCCGCGTTCAAGGCGGCTCCGAGGTCGAGCGTGCGGAAGAACTCGCGCTCCGCGTCGGCGTAGTGCGGCATCGCCTCCTGCTGGGCCTTGAGCGTTTCCCAGTCTCTGGCCACGTCGGACACCTTGGCCTCAAGCGCCTGCTGCGCCTTGATCTCGCCGAAGGTCTTGTTGAGCCACTGCGGCTCATGCAGGCGCTCGTAGGGGACGACCGGCGCGAGCAGCCCCGCGAACTCCTCGTAGTGCTGCTGTAGGCGCGAGTAGAGCGCGTCCTTGCGCGTCTGCTCGGCCTCGTCAAGCTGCGCCTTGATGGCGTCGGTTGACTCGTCGATGATGGCCGTGATCTGCTTGCAGCGCCTCTCGAATGCGTCGAGCGGCTTGTTGTACTCGCGCTTCACGGCCTTGCGGCGCTCGTCGATCTCCTTCTTGATGCCGTTGAGGTAGCTGCGGTCGTGCTTGGCCTCCTTGACGGCCTGGGCGCTCGCGAGGTCGTAGGTGGCGCCCTCGTAGTCGGCCACGACCTTCTTCACGTGGGCCTCCAACGCGTCCATGTTCGAAGCGATAGTGGCCTCGGTGTAGGTGACCTCAAGCGTGGTGGCCTCGGCCTCGATGACCTCTGCCTCGACCTGCTGCGGTTCGGTTTCCTTAGCCATAGATCTCGCCCGTCTCGTCGTCGAAGTCCATGGCCTGCTGCTGCTCAGCCACGGTGAGCAAAACCGTCTTGCCGCTCTGCTTGATGATGCGGAAGGCGTCGGCGTTGTCGGTCAGGATCTCGAATTGCAGGGTCGCGACGCTGCCCTTCACGGTTGCCTGCTTGAACTGCGCCTGGATGGTGGCTTCGTTGATCATGTCGTTACCTCCTATTTGATGCCGAGAACGGCGGCAAGGAACGCGCGACCGAACTCGCGCTCTTCCTCGCTGACGGGCTTGATCTTGTCGGCGATGAACTCGCGGCTCTTGGCGACGCACTTCTCGTCGATCCTGGAAAGCCCGGCCTCGCAAAGCGCGATCATCACGTGGTAGGCGTTTGCCGCCGTCTCGCCGTCGTTGTTGTCAGGATGCGTGGCGTCGAACATGAGGTTGTTCGCGATGCAGGCGGCGTGGTCGAGCACTGCTTTGTGGAACTTGGTCCCGTGGAAGTCCTCAAAGCCGTTCTCTTCGAAGTATTTGGCGTTCATTTCTTCTCCTTCACGTACTCCTCGACGAAGTACTCGATGTAGATGTCTATGCGCGGCTGTGTGCCGTATGGGCTTCTTGGCCGCTTGGTGACGGCTCCCGTATCGACCTGCGAATCGTCCTTGAAGGCGATCCCGTTGAGCGCGTCGCAGGCGAGCTTGCCCAGGTTGTCCCAGTCGGGCTTGCCGAGGTCGGCGCGGCCCTCCCAGTACTTGGGGTTGCTCTTCGCGAGCGGCCTGGTGGTCGAGATCCGCATCACAACCGGGCCGTCGTGGTCGGCGAATGTCTCGCCGTATGCCGCGCGGTACGCGTCCTTGATGGCCTTCTCGGCCTTGAGCGTCTTGGTCGGCGTGTAGGTGCGGTGGTTGCGGTAGTCGGTCATGGGGCGCTGTTTTCCGACAAGCTGGGCGGGATGCATGGTGATGTGCGCCGTTGCCGCAAGGGTGCGCTGCCAGCTCATTCGGAAAACCCATCGCTCTGGCTGCGGTGCTTGTTGAAGGCTCCGCGCAGCTCCGGGTATCGCGCCTCCATGATTCGGGCAAGGGCGGGGGCTATGCCGTTCTTGCAGCCAACGTGCAGCTCGTTGCGCACCATGTTCACCAGGTAGTTGATCGACACGTAGCCCTTCTCCTTGAGGCGGCGGGCGTTGGAGAGCATGAACCGCCACGCCTCGGGGTTGGCCTCGATCCACTTCTTGGCCTCGGCAACGTCCTGCTCGCCAGCCATGCCCAGGCCGAAGATCTCAAGCTGGTTGCTCTGGGGTTTGGGGCGGTATATCTCGTCGTTACGCATTGAGCACCGCCATGCTGCCCACGGCTCGCTGGGCGTCGGCAACAGCCTGGTCCATCGTGGGGATGACCCAGAGCCAGAGCACGGCGAGGAAGACCATGAGGGCCGCGAGGAAGCCGACCATGACGCCCGCCTTGAACTGGGAGCGCTCAAGCTGCTCCTGCGCCGTCGGGCGCTTGCCCTCGAATGGTATGATGGTCGCAGCCTCTTTCGAGGCGGCTACGTAGCGGGTGCCCGATGTGTGGAAGCTGGGGGCGCTCGCTTTCTTTTTTGTCTGCATTTCCGTTCTCCTTTCGGTGTTTTCGCAGGTCATTGCTAGGGCGCTTTTTAGGGCCTCTTTTTTGTCGCCTTTTTCGCCCTGCTCTTCTGGCTGTAGTAGCGCTGGCGCTGCCTGTCATTCCTCTTCTCCCTGATCGCCTCCTCCTTCATCGCGTTGGCCTGTTCGGCGAGGTCTGCCATGTGAAGCTCCTTCGTGCACTCGATGCACCAGCCGTTGACCCTGTTGAGCGGTCGGAACGTCCATTGGCCGCAGCGGGGGCACTGCCTGCGCTTGCGGAGTGAGAGTCCGCACTTCCGCGCCATATGCTTCACTGAGTCGATGGAGCGCCCGAGGTCCTTGGCTACCTGCTTGGCGCCGTCTCCGGCGTGCTCTTCGAGGTATCTGAGTTCACGTGTAGACCACTGCTTCACGCCTTCGCTTCTCCCTTCTGCTGGCGTTCCCACTCGCGATATGCTTGGCGGATCGTCGAGCACATGCCGTCAAAGGCAACTTCGCGGGCCGTCTTCTGACGCTGCTCCTGTTGCTTCTCGTCGCTCATTAGGCCACCGCTAGCTCATGCAGCTCGTCCAACGAAACGCCGAGGATGCGAGATAGCGCGTAGGCTTCAGACAGGCTGAACTCGTACGAGCCTCGAACTTTGTTAAAGAACGAAGATCGGCTCATACCGAGACTGTCTGCCAGCGCGTCACGTGTAACACCATTCGTTTCGGCGTACTCGTTGACCTTCTCCGACAGGTTCATGCTTCTCCTTTCTCCCGTACAAAACTTTGTACTCCTACAGTATTGTACAAAGTTTTACACCGTGCAATACTTTGTACGTGTAAATATTTGGACTGTAAGGGGAGGCCATGGAGTACCGGTTTGTTCTCGCACATTACTTAGAGGAACAGGGAATGACTCCAGCTGAGCTTGCTCGCGCTATTGGTTCCCCTAGATCGACCGTTTCTGCCCTTTTGAGCGGAAGGGCAAAAGAGCCAACACTTGGTAAAGCTAAGGCGATAGCGGACGCTCTTGGCGTGTCCCTTGAAGAGATGGCTCGGATGACATACGAGGAGGAATAGGCATGGGACTTCTTGGTGATATGGCTAAAGCCGCTGCGAAGGTCGCTATAAATCAAGTTTCAAACACTGCGCACGAGAAGGTTTCCGAGATGTTCCCAACAAAGGAGATCGTTCTATCCGGCTCACACGAGCGCGATGTCTACACCTACTACGGCGGGCCATTGAAGGGAATAAGGGTCGGGCAGACATTCGATGCTGAGGTCGCTAGGAAGCCTGTCACCCTTGTAAGCGAGTTGACGGGAACAGAATGGAATACTGCCGAACACGGAAACAACGCGCTTATGTATAGGGGCAAGCCATTTGGCTCTTTTAGCCCAATGAGCAAAAGCATTCGAAAAATGATCCGTATGGGATACCGGGTCAAGATTAGGTGCAAAAACGTTGGATGGTACGCGCAGGGGATACCTGAGATTGTTGCCATGATTCCAGATCCAGAAGCTGTGTTCTCTTGGCTTGACGAGTGCGAGAGAAGTGGTGAGGAGGTTCCGTTCAATGCCAACAGCTAGAACTGCGGTGATATACGCCCGCTTTTCGTGCAACAAGCAGCGCGAGGCCTCCATCGACGACCAGCTGCGCATCTGCCGCCAGTGGTGCCAGCGCGAGAAGTACGCCATCGTGGCGGAATACTGCGACTATGCCATAAGCGGGCGCACCGACGACCGCCCCGAGTTCCAGCGCATGGTAGCCAACGCGGGTGAGAGCGACATAGTGCTTGTGTACATGATGGATCGCTTCAGCCGTGGGGAGTACGACGCGCCCATATATAAGCGCGAGCTTGCCCAGCACGGCGTGAAGCTCGTCTCGGCGCTTGAACAGATACCAGATTCGCCCGAGGGCATCATTTACGAGAAGCTGCTTGAGGGCCTTGCGGCGTGCGAGTCGAAGAAGACCGCGATCCGCACGAGGCGCGGCATGGAGGGCAACGCGCTCAAATGCAAGACCAACGGCGTGCGCGTGTTCGGCTACGCCAGCAACGAGGCCGACGAGTACGTGATCGACGAGGACGAGGCCGCTTTCGTGCGCGAGGCGTTCAAGCGGCGCATAGCAAAGGAGGCCACCAACTCGATAGCTCGCGACTTCGCGGCACGCGGGGTCAAGACCTCGCAGGGAAACCCGTGCGGCTACTCGATGGTCGAGCGGATGGTGAAGAACCGGAAGTACACGGGGCGCTACGAGTGGGGCGGCGTTGTCAAAGAGGGCGGCATGCCCGCGATTATCGACGAGGTGACGTTCATGGAGGCACAGGGCATACGCGCGGCCAAGGAGCGCAGCGCGGAGAGCTGGGGCGACTTCGCCCTTTCCGGCAAGGCGATCTGCGCGGGCTGCGGGCGCAACCTGCAAGGCGTGAGCGGGCGCGGGCGCGGCAACCGCAAGTACGAGTACTACCGCTGCCACGACGGATGCGTTAAGCCCGTCAGGCGCGAGGAGCTTGAGGGCGAGATCGTCAAGGCGCTGCGGGCTCTTCTGCAAGACCGCGAGGAGGCCTTGAGGATAGCCCGCATGGTGGCGGAAAGCTCGGACGGGGCAGAGGTGGCGGCGAGGCGCAAGCAGGCCGCCCAGTCGCTCTCAGCCGCCGAGCGCGGGCTTCGCAACATCTTGAACGCCATCGAGCAGGGTATCATCGCGCCCGGCGCGAAGGAGCGCATAGCGGAGCTTGAGCACCAGCGCGACCGCGCCAAGCTCGACCTTGAGGCGATCAGGGACGATCAGATAGACCCCGAGCGGCTGGCCGACTTCCTGCAATGCGGCTCCGCCCTGGACGACGCGACTCTGTTGAAGGCGTTCGTCTACCAGGCGAGCGTGAGCGACGAAGAGTGCATAGTGACCTTGAACTACGACGTGGAAAACAACGAACCCGCCAGACTTGACGTCCAACGGGTTCGTACAAAATGCAAATGGTGCCCCCAACGGGGTTCGAACCCGTGATCTTCGCCTTGAAAGGGCGACGTCCTAGACCGCTAGACGATGGGGACAGCAGGGTCACATTGTAGCAGAAGCGCGGTGGCGGGACAAAACGAATGCCCTCATCATCAACTCCCTAGATTTCTCATGCGTCGGGCACTTGCGCGGGGCCTGCGAGCGGAAGGGTCGCACGGGGGAGGAGGCCGGCGGGCGTCCCGAGGGGATCGCACGGGCGCCGGGCCCGCACGAGCGGGTGCCGGCGCCGTCCCACGCGGTGTTCCGGCGCAGGCCCCGGGCGGCTTACGGCAGCAGCTTCATCGCGGCGTCGTGCGCGGCGTGCTCGCAGCGGTCGTCGAGTGTTGCGAGCGGCAGTAGCGCGGCGGCCTGCGCATCGCCCGCCTCGGCGCGCCGCGTGAGCGCGCGGGTGATGAGCCAATCGGCGAGCTCGGGGTTTTTCGACAGCGCCGGGCCGTGCAGATAGGTGCCGATCACGCCGTCGTGCAGCACGCCCTCGCTGCCATCCATGCCGTCGTTGCCGGTGCCTGCCACGACGGCGCGCCCGAGCGGCTGCTCGCTGTCGCCCAGGTGCGTGCGGCCGCCGTGGTTCTCGAAACCCACGAAGGGCGTGGTGGCCAGCTCGGTCTGAACGGCCACGTTGCCGATGAGCCGGCCTTCTCCGCGCACGGTCTCGGCATCGATGACGCCCAGGCCCTCCAGGCGTTCATCGCCCATGTAGTAGGAGCGTCCCAGCAGCTGATAGCTGCCGCAGATGGCAAGCAGCGCGCCGCCGTCTTGCACGTAGGCGGCGATCGTCTCCCGCTGGGCGAGCAGCTCGTGGGCCACCGCCAGCTGATCGCGGTCGGCCCCGCCGCCCATCAGCACGATATCGGCGTCTAATAGGGAAAGCTCGGATTCCATCGTGACCTCGTCGACGGTCACGGGAATGCCGCGCCAGCGGAGGCGCTGGGCCATCACGATCGCATTGCCGCCGTCGCCGTACAGGTTGAGGGCATCGGGGTAGAGGTGCACGATGCGCACGGGGCGCGCGAGCTCGCGGGGTGCTGCGGCATCGGTTGCAGGCTGCGGGGTCGGGGCCGTGGCGGTGCTCGGGCGGGGTGCCTGGGCCTCGCGCGCGGCGAGGTTCTCGAGTTCCTTCACGAGCGGCGGGAAGGCGGTGTAGTTCGCCACGGCGAAAAGGGTCTCGGTCGCCGGCTCGTCGGTGATGCTGGCAAGTGCCTCCTCGATGCCGCCGATGAGCGCGGCGTCGATGCCGGCGTACTTCAGGCGCACCTGCATGTCGTGGGCGCGGGTGCCGCCGGCGAAGGCTCGCAGCCCCACGGTATCGGCGATGCGCTCGAAGTCGACGTCCCAAATCCAGGAGACATCGTGCCCGTCGGCGTCGTTGTCGTTCAGGAAGAAGGCGCCGAGCCGCCCGCCCGAGGTCTTGATCTGCTGGATCTGCCGGTCGAAGCCCACGGGGTTCTTCGCCAGGTTGGACTGGACGCGTCGGCCCGCCACCTCCCAGGTGGCCATGCGCCCACCTGCCGGGACATACGCGTCGAGCACCCGCTGGAACTCGCCGCGCGCGCCCCCCAGCTCGACGGCGGCGATGTAGGCGGCCGCCACGTTGTAGACCATGTAGAGGCCGTTGTAGCGCGTGTCGATGCGCGCGGCGCGCGCGCCGGCAGGGGTGCCGACGGCCGGTTCGGCGCCCGCCTGTGCCTGCTGCGCGCCCGCCTCTGCCACCTCGAAGGTGTAGCCGGCGCAGCCAAGCTCGACATGGCGCACCTGCCGCGCCAGCGCGGGCCGCCCCCATTCGCACGAGGGACAGCGATAGGCGCCGAGCTGGCCGTACTGCACGTAGTCGTAATCGAGCGGCGTGCCGCATGCCGGGCAGAAGCGCGACTCGGAGATGCGCGTGGTCTCGGTGTCCGTGGCGCCCTCGATGCCGAACGGCAGGCAGGGGTTGGGCACGCGCGCGGCGATGGCGGCGCATAGGGGGTCGTCGGCGTTGTAGATGAGCACGGTTGCCGGTGAGCTGGCGAGCGCCTCGGCGATGACCTGCTGGGTGTGGTCGATCTCGCCGTAGCGGTCGAGCTGGTCGCGGAACAGGTTGAGCAGCACGAAGTGCGTGGGCTTGAGCTTGGGCAGCACGCGGACCGTGTAGAGCTCGTCGCACTCGAACACGCCCACCCGCTCGCCGTCGCTGCGACCGCCCGGGGCTTCCAAAAGCGCGGCGGCGATGCCCGCTTCCATGTTGTTGCCCGCCCGGTTGCACACGACCGTGCGCCCGGAGGCGGCCAGCGCGTCGGCGATGAGGTTGGTGGTGGTGGTCTTGCCGTTCGTGCCGGTGATAACCACGCTGGCGGCGAGCGAGCCGGCCAGCGATGCCAGCAGGTCGGGGTCGATGCGCAAGGCGATCGTGCCCGGCAGCACGCCGCCGTTGCGCTTGAAGACGGAGCGCAGGCCCCAGCGGCTCACGACGGCAGCGGTGCGGGCGAGGTGTGTGTGCAGGCTCATGACAGGTCCAATCGTCGGGACGGCCGCCGGGCGGCGACCGGGTGGGGCGTGAGGGGGGGCGGGGCGCCCGCGGTGGGTGTGCCGGGCCGGGCATGCCGCTGCAGGTGCAGTGGATGCGGAGCCCGGGTGGGCGCTTAAAAGCCGTTGCGCTGGGCAAAGGCCTCAGCGGCTTCGGGGGCGCCGTCCACCGAGGCTACCCAGCCGGCGAAGTCGGGCGTGTCGACGATGATGCCGTCAGCCTCCCACACCGCCTGGTGGGTGAGGCGCCAGGGCTCGCCGACCTCGGGGCGCACCGGCAGATACGGGTCGAGGTAGGTGGGGTTGAGCAGGAAGAACGCGCCGCCGTCGCAGCGGCCGATGAAGTCGCGCAGGGCGCGTTTGGCCGAACGCGCGCGGCCCAGCTTGTAGAGTAGCAGCGTGCGGCCCAGCAGGTACCAGGGCGATTCCTCGAGTGCCGAGCCGCCTTCGCGCGCCGCCTCGAAGAAGGCGTCCTCGTCCTCCAGGCGGGCGAGTGCCAGCAGCAGCGTGCCCGCCGCGAAGGTGGGGTAGCCCTGCGCGCGCATGACGGCACGGGCGCAGCGCTCCGCAGCCCGATACCGGGCGCTCATCATGCACTCCTGCGCCAACGCCTCGGTGAGATGCAGCCAGCTCACAAGCTCGGGGAGCGCCCCGGCGTGCGCGCCGTCGCCGCGT
This sequence comes from uncultured Collinsella sp., assembly GCA_902470695.1. Lineage (GTDB taxonomy): Bacteria > Actinomycetota > Coriobacteriia > Coriobacteriales > Coriobacteriaceae > Collinsella. The sequence goes on along the minus strand of CABRHH010000001.1, from coordinate 16,010 downwards.
TCCCAGCCGTCGCAGAAGACCTGGTTCCAGAAACGGGGGCTTTCGGGGTCGAAATCGGGCAGCGCCTCGCCCAGCGCCGTCCGCACGTCACCCTCCAGCGCGCGTAGCTCGCCCAGGCGGCCGTCGATCGGCTGCTCGCCGAGCTGGATGCCCACAAGGCGCGCGTCGTAGCAGCGCGGGTCGGCCTGCCAGATGCGGCGGAGTTCCTGTTGGGCGGCGGTGGCGAGCTGGGGGCGCTTGCGGTCGAACTCCTCGTCGGGGATGTCTTCCATGCGGGCGAGCTCGGCGTGAAGGCGCTGGTGCACCTGCGCATAGGACAGCAGCGCCCGGTCGTGCTCGCAGGTGGCGTAGCGCTCGGGATGGGTCTCCAGCTCGCGGCGCAGCAGCGCCCGGCCCGCCTCGGTGAGCTCGGGATGGGCCGCGACGTAGGCCGCCTCCAGGTGCGCGTTCAGGTAGCGGAAGGGGTTCACGAGCGGCCGCCTTTCGGGCGCGGGGCGCGTCCGGCGCCCGCTTGGCGCCTGTCCGCCTCGGTGAGCTCGCGCTGCACGATGTCGTGCTCGGCGATCCAGGTGGAGAAGCTCGCGAAGTCGGGCGTCCCCATGCCCTCCTGGAGCAGCGGGGTAGCCTCGGAGACGGCAAGCGCGAGCTCGTCGGCGCTGCCGGGGGCCACGTGCACACGTGCCCACACGCCCTCGGGAAACTCGACCTGGAAGAACAGGATGCGCGCGGCGTCCGGATAGGCGCGCACGAGCTGGCGCAGGCGCTCGCCGGCGGTGTCGTAGTCCAAGGCGCGGTAGGCGAGGTTCATCTCGGCGATCAGGGTCCAGGCGCACGCGGTGGCCTCGCGGCGCCGGGGCCGACGGCGCGAGGCGGGGGTCTGTGCGTCGTGCGGCCGCTCGAAGCGCTTGAGCTCATCGAGGGGCAGCTCGAGCTTGGAGGCGGCCAGCAGCGCGGTGCGGTAGATGTCCCCTGGGTCGTAGGGCGCGCGCTCCAGTACCGTGCGGGCGCAGGAGAGCGCCAGGCGGTATTTGCCGGCGATCAGGGCGCTGGCGGCGATGGCCGACTGCCAGCGCAGATAGGGGCGCAGCTCGAGGTTCTCGCCATAGGCGAGGGTGTAGACGTCCTGTGCGCGGGCGGCCGCCTCGACGCAGGAGGCCTCGACGGCGGGCAAGGTCTCGAGCAGGTAGGTGAGATAGGCGTCGCCGCTCTCGGCGTCGAGCGCGGCCAGCATGCGCCGCGCGTCCCAGTTGTCCTCATCGAGCTCGAGCGCCTCGCGCAGGCGCTGCTCGGCCGATTCGGACTGCTTGTCGGCTTCGGCGTCGTCCATGATGAAGGGCAGCCGGTAGTCGACGGTCTCGACGGCCTGCGAGGTGAGGTGGAACGAGCGCTCCCGGTCGCAGGTGATGAGGCGCGCCGGATCGGCGCGGAACGTGTCGCTCAGCCGGTCGGCTGCGGCGGTCATCTCATGCGGCGACGTCTGCTCGCGGCGCAGGGCCCCGAGCACGAGGCGCATGCAGTCCTCTTCGATGGGGTCGAATGCCATGGGGCTCCCTTACTGCGGTCGTGCGGTTGCGGTAGGTTTAGCCCTCTAGTGTAGCGCTTCCGGCTACGGGGAACGAGAAGAGCACAGCTCGCGCACCGGTTGGTGTGCGTGCGTACCCACCGTTTACCGAGCGGTTGGGGCCGCTCGCCGCGAAGGGGGTTGGAGGGGCGCCCGGGCGGGGTAGAATGAGGCCGACGCCCTCTTGCGGCGCGTGCGGGCCCCTGCGAATGCGGCGGGCGCGCTTGCGCGGGGCGGGCGTTTGCGCTTCGTCTGGCGCATAGCACGGTCCTTGCGGGGCCATCGGGTGGCCCTGTGCAACTGCGGGCAGCAACGCCCGCGAACGGGAGGTATCAGTATGGGACGTTTTACCAATCCGCGCGACCTGTTCTTCGGTGAGGGCGCTCGCCACGAGGTGAAGAACCTCAAGGGCACCCGCGCCATGATCGTGACCGGCGGCGGCTCCATGCGCCGCGGCGGCTTTCTGCAGGATGTCGAGGCCGATCTGAAAGAGGCCGGCTTCGAGGTCAAGATCTTCGAGGGCGTCGAGTCCGATCCGTCCGTGGAGACCGTCAAGCGCGGCGCCGAGGCCATGACCGAGTTCGGCCCCGACTGGATCGTCGCCATCGGCGGCGGCTCGCCCATCGATGCCGCCAAGGCCATGTGGCTGTTCTATGAGTACCCGGAGGAGACCTTCGAGCAGGCCGTCGTGCCGTTCAGCTTCCCGGAGCTGCGCCAGAAGGCCCGCTTCTGCGCCATCGCCTCCACCTCCGGCACCGCCACCGAGGTCACCGCGTTCTCCGTCATCACCGACTACGAGAAGGGCATCAAGTACCCGCTGGCCGACTTCAACATCACCCCCGATGTCGCCATCGTCGACCCCGAGCTCACCTACACCATGCCGGCCAAGCTGTGCGCCCACACCGGTATGGATGCGCTCACCCACGCCATCGAGGCCTATGTCTCCACGGCCGGCTCCATGTATACCGACGGCAACGCGCTGCACGCCATCCGCGAGATCGTCGAGTGGCTGCCCAAGTCCTATAGCGGCGACCATGAGGCCCGCCAGCACATGCACGACGCCCAGTGCATCGCCGGCATCGCCTTCTCGAGCGGCCTGCTCGGCATCGTGCACTCCATGGCGCACAAGACCGGCGCCGCCTTCTCCGGCGATCACATCATCCACGGGTGCGCCAACGCCATGTACCTGGGCAAGGTCATCCAGTTCAACGCCCGCGACGAGCGCGCCCGCAGCCGCTACGCCTTCATCGCCAAAGAGGTCCTGCACTTGGCCGGCGAGACCGACGAGGAGCTCGTGGCTGCTCTGGTGCAGAAGATCCGCGACCTCAACGACGCGCTGGACATCCCGCAGGGCATCAAGAACTACGGCGCCGGCGGCGTGAAGGCCGACGAGTCGATCATCGACTACGCCGAGTTCGAGGCCAAGAAGCATGACGTGGCCGCCAACGCGATTCTGGACGCCTGCACGCTGTCCAATCCGCGCACGCCTACGCAGGAGGAGATGGAGCAGCTCCTCGAGTGCGTCTACAACGATCAGGACGTGGATTTCTAAGGCATCCGGTCCCGCGCGGCACGTTCGACGTGCGTTGAGCGTGCCGCGCGCCCGGCGTTCGCCGTGCGGTTGATGCGCAGCGGTGTTACCGGCGTTCGACGCGCGGCCGTCGCGTGCGGTGCGTGCGGTGCACGGCTGGCGCATACGGCCCGGCCGGCGTGCGTTGAACCTGCCGTTCGCTGCGCGCTCGGTGTGCGCGGTGCGGTTGGTGTGCATCGGATGCAATGCTCGAGAGGCCCTCGGAACGGCGTGGCTGTTCCGAGGGCCTTTTGCGTGGGGGGGCGCTGGGGGAGGGGATGGGTGCCTTCGGGTCGTTTCTATCGATACAAGGTTCTTAGGAACCTGGGGAGCCACCGGGCAACATCCTCGGCGCTCTTGCCGATCCAGTCCCTGTGGGAGGATTTCATCCGCGCGAGGAACCGGCGGTTGGAGAGCGTGCGCTCGATGCGCCTGACGACGTCCTCGATACTCCCGTCCCACATGTCCGGGTCGTCGAGGATTGCGTCGCGGATGTAGCGCGCGAGCCTCTTTTTGTCGAGGTCCCTCCTGTGGCCGATGTAGTACATGTCGTAAAGATCGCGGTAACGCGTGCTGCGGATGCCGTGGCGTAGTAGGGACGTGAGCTTCTCCGCGAACACCTGCTCTTTCGAGTTTGCTAGCAGGCAGACGCCCTCCTGCTGATGCGCCACATCGAAGCACAGTTCGTCCTGCTCCATCGCGGTGCTTGCATGGACGCCCAGGTCGAGTTTGGTGTCGAACGTGCTGCGGCCATCGCTGATCTTGAGGTTGATACGCCTGCCCCTGTAGTCCTGCTGCGACAACTCCTCTATCTCGCCGACGATGCGGACGTCGATGCCGTCGCCGAGGTTCGAGAGGGCGGATATGAAGGACCGGATGGATGCGTCGGTCATCGGGTATCGTACGAAGTCGAGGTCTATGCCCTGGGTTGCGCGGCGGTTGCTCCCCGATAGCGCGCACATCAGGACCCCGCCTTTGACCGTCACTCGGTTGCGCATGCTCGACGTCGCCAGTTTGGAGAGGATTACGTCCTGGCAGACGCGCGCGGTCGCATTGAGGTGGGAATAGCCCCCCTTGCGTTCGTAGCGCGTTCTCATTTCGTTCAGGTCCATCAGAACACCTCCTCCATCGCGCGCTCCAGGTGCGCTTCGCCACGCGGGATTGCTTCCGCGTAATCCTGCAGCCTGTATATATCCAGCTGTTCCGCGCGCTTGCGGAACGAGGCGACGGCTTCTCGGTAGAGATCGTAGGGCAGCTTGTTGCGCGAGCGAATGAGCTCGAGGAGCATACGCTCGGGGTCGTACGCGGCGAGTTCGAGTCCGTCCATCACGACAGTTGACTTTCCGACGTTCAGCCACTCCGCCGGTATGAAGTGCTGGCGCACGGCGGCGTCGCGGATCTTGGTTCCGCCGCGTTTCGTCGCCAGGTCGATTCGGTCGGGGGGTGCGGTCACGAGACCGTGGGCGTAGAGGGCAGTCTGCCCGGTCAGGATGGCATCGGGGTAGCGCTTCGCGATCACGGCGAGGGTGTCCTCGCTTCGGCTGGTTGAGTATATCCCCCGACCGATAGGGTGGAGCGCCCCTTTCGATACCGCCTTCCGCACACGGTACCTGCTTCCGAGCTTGGTTAGTGCTTCCTGGTAGGTGAGTAGCACGCTTGTTCCTTTCGAAAGCCATAAGAGCCTACATATAACGATAATTGTAGGTGATTGTGGCTTTATCGGGAAGGTTCAGAGCGTCAAGTCATTGCCTTTTGCCGCCTTGTTTCCGGAGCGGCGCTCGCGCATCTTCGTTCCTCCTGATGTTGTGTTCAGTGGAGTCGTCTTGTTGCTACATGAGAGGTTATTGGGGCAATGGAGGTTGAAGAACGCTATTTGAACACGCGGCTGTCTTCGTTTCTGGACGAATGAGAGGTCCATGGCGCTGCGGTCATGCAGTTCTAATTTTGGCTCGTCACATGGGGCATGGGCATATCCAGGCGCAAGATGGCATCTGATCTCAACCGCCCGTCGCCGGAGATGTCAAGCGTTGTATCGCGCTCGCCGCCCGCTACACTGGAAGGCAGACAACACGCGATGGGCACGAAAGCGGTGGCGTATGGATATCGAGCTGTTCGAATCGAAGATGCGGGTGATTGCCGACGGAGGCGTGGCCAGCGCGGCGGGCATCAAAGCCTGCGGTATCCACGCCGGGTTTACCGACGATCCCAACCGCCTGGATCTGGCGCTGGTGATGGCAGACGCCCCCGTGCCGTGCGCGGGCATGTTCACGCGCAACCGCTTCTGCGCTGCGCCCGTTACGGTGAGCCGCGCGCATCTGGGCCAGACGGGTTGCGGTCGGGTGCAGGCGGTCATGGTGAACGCCGGCAACGCGAACGCCGCCACCGGACAGGTGGGCGTGGCGGTAGCCTCCGAGGCATGTGATATCGCCGCGCAGATCATCGGGTGCGAGCCCGCCGAGGTGCTGGCGGCGTCAACCGGCGTGATCGGGGTGCCGCTGGGAATTGATCGGTTCGAGATCGGCCTGCCTGCGGCGGTTGACGCCTGCTCTTCGGCAGGCGGTTCGGACGCCGCGCGCGCCATCATGACCGGCGACTCCCATCCCAAGCAGTTCGCCCTCACCTACGACAGCCAGGTGCTCGAGTACGTGGACTGTTCCTTCACCGTGGGTGGCATGTGCAAGGGGTCGGGCTTGGTGATGCCGAACATGGCCACGATGATCGCCGTGCTCACCACCGATGCCCCGATCGGCGAGAACGCGCTGCGTGCGGCGCTGGGGGCGTGCGTGGAGCGCACCTTCAACAAGGTGACGGTGGATTCCGGTAGCTCGACCAACGATACGTGCCTGTTGCTCGCCACGGGCGCGGCGGGCGTCGACGTGCCGCAAATCGAGGAGGGGACGCCGGCGTTCGAGGAGTTCGCCCATGCGCTGCGCGTGGTGTGCGAAAGCCTGGCGCGCAGTATCGCGCTCGATAGTGCGGGCGCTTCGCGGCTGGTGACGGTGAATGTGACCGGGGCCGCCACGGATGCCGACGCCGATGCGGCGGCGCGCGCGGTGGCGACCTCCCCGCGGGTGCACGAAGCGCTGATGGCGCGTGCGGGCGACTGGGGCCTGGCGGCTTCCGTGCTGGGCATGAGCGGGGCGGCGTTCGAGCAGGCGGGCGTGTCCATCGACATCATGGGCGTGCCGCTGTGCCGCGCAGGCGTGGCGGTGCCGTTCGACGCCGAGGAGCTGGCGCGCCGTATCGAGGGCCCTGAGCTGGTTGTGTCGGCCGATCTGGGCGCCGGTTCGTGCGCCACCACCATGTGGACCTGCGAGGCCATGCCGCCACGCCGATAGCGGCAACTGCGGCCGGGCGGTCGCGGCGGCGGTGACGGCTGCGGTGACGGTCGCGGAGGGGCGGTTGCGGCCGGGCGGTCGCGGCTTGGCGGTGGCGTCGGTGGGACGCATGGCTGCAGAGCCGATGCAGTTGCCGCTGGGTGCAGGGTGTGTCCCTGCTTCATCGAGGCTGCGAAGCTTGCTCCCGGTTCGAATCTCATCCATCTGTCGATCCCGGGTGCGGATTTCGTCCATCTGGCGATCCCGGGTTCGTGTTTCGTCCGTTCAGGGGCGTTTTTCGCCTCCAGACGGATCGGGGCCGAACCCTGGTTGTACGGATGGACAGAACCCGAACCCGGCATGAGCGCAGCAGCCCTCCGATGGCCGCAGCGCGACCTCCCTGTGCGTGCGGAGCGCGACCATGAAGAGATGGGGTTCGCATCTTGTCCGTCGGTGGATCCCGGGTGCGGATTTCGTCCATCTGACGATCCCGGGTTCGTGTTTCGTCCATTCAGGGGCGTTTTTCGTCTCCAGACGGATCAAACCCGAACCCTGGTTGCGTGGATGGCCGAAATCCGAACCCGGGATGCGGGGCTCCACTTCGGATGGCCGAGACCCGAACCCTAGTTGCAGGGCGCTTTCCCGAACGGCCGGAATCCGAACCCGGATTGCGTGTGTCGGCCCCCGATGGCCGCAGCACGAACCAACATACGGGCTTCGGCCTTAGATGGCCGAAACCCGAACCCCTATATTCCTCGACGGTCGATACGTGAACCCCGAGTCCTGGTTTTGCCCTGACGTATTTGTCTCGGCACGCCTGCTGTCGTTGCACGAGTGTCGCTCAGCACGCCGGTATCGTTTCGTGGCTATAGACGCCGACCATTCTGATCCTGTGATTGCGTTCCCGTTTGAAGCAAACGACAAGCACGTCGTCATTGTGGATATGGAACTCGAAGTGGTCGCCGTCGTCGAACGGGCTTCTCTTGAGCCGGTGCTCGGACCACCCGGTCTCGATGATTCGTCCCTCGCTTTGCAGTTCGGCGATGGACTCGCGAATCGTTTTGATGATGGCGACATACTCGTTTCTCGGATATTGCTCCTTAAAGGGCCGGACCGTTGCCCAGAACGATGCGCTGGCGCGCACGTCCCATGTCATAGTGCGACCTCGTCTTCCGTTACATCGAGAAGGTCGAGGATCTCGTTCGGCATGGTTCCCGCGTCGAACGAGTCATCGGGGAGCAGGCCCGCCTCGATGGCCTCCTCGCGCAACATCGCGATTCTCACCTCGTCGCTGAACGCCTGGCCGGATGGGGTAGAGAACAGCCCATCGAAGGGGCTGATGCCCGTGTTCGCAACCTGAGTCACCATTACTTTTACCGCCATGGCGGACGTGAGCCCGCTTCGTGCGAACACCTTGTCGGCACGCGCCTTGATATCGTCATCGATATGGGTCTGAAGAAGTGCCATAGAGACCTCCAGTCCTATGAAGTCTCAATATGATTTCATACTATCTCAGGACGGGAAGACGGATGCTGGGTGGACCGCGCGTTAGGTTGCCGCCGTCGGGCACATGCGACACGGGTGAGGCCTGCCGGAGAATCGGGTGCGGATTTCTTCCATCGGCCGATTCCGGGTTCGAATTTCGCCCATCTGACGATCCCGGGTTCGCGCTTTGGCCGTCTGACAATCCCGGGTTCGCATCTTGTCCATCGGCGTATCCAGGGTTCGCGCTTTGGCCGTCTAGGGCTGTTTTTCGCCTCCAGACGGATCGGAGCCGAACCCTGGTTTCGTGGATGGCCGAAACCCGAACCCGGAGTGCGCGCAGCAGTCCTTCGATGGCCGCAGTGCGAATCCGGAACGTAAGGCTCCGTCTCAGATGGTCGAAAACCGAACCCGGGATTCGGGGCTCCACTTCGGATGGCCGAAATCCGAGCCCGGGATGCGGGGCTGCAGCCTCGAACGGCAAAAACCCGAACCTTGGGTGTGGCTGCAGCTCCAGATGGCCAAAACCCGAACCCAAGGTGCGGGCAGAGACCGTGCGGTGGGCAGGGGGACAGCGACCACGCAGTGGACAGTGGGCTGCAACCGCGCAGGAGGCAGCGACCGCGCAGCGGGTAGTGGGCCGCAATCGTGTAGTGGGCTGAAACTGTGCAGTGGCCGCAATCGTGTAGTGGGCCGCAACCGCGCGGTGGGCTGCAGCCGCGCAGGAGGCAGCGACCATACAGTAGACAGTGGGCAGCGACCGCGCGGTGGGCCGCGACCGCGCGGTGGGCCGCAACTGCGCAGTGGGCTGCAGCCGCGCGGTCCCGGGTGAACGAGCCGCATGGGCACTCGACACGGTTCCCGTTATGGACACTCGATGCGGACTCGTTGTGAGCGCGCCCCGTACCTCAGCGTTCGGCGAAGGTGATCCGCCCGGTTGTATCGTCCATAGACTCCACGATGGCGAGCGACTCCACCTGGTAACCGGCGCGGCGAAGCTCGGCGCCACCCGGCTGGAAGCCCTTTTCGATCGCAATGCCGATGCCTTCCACCACCACGCCGGCGTCATGGCAGATCGCAAGCAGCCCTTTGAGAGCGCAGCCCATGGCAAGGAAGTCGTCGATTACGAGGACGTGCTCGCCGGGCTGCAAAAAGCGTTTCGCCACGATGACGTCGTAGGTGCGCCCCTTGGTGTAGCTGGTGATTTGCGTGCGGTACTGCTCGCCGTCGAGGTTGGCGGATTCGGTTTTGCGGGCAAAAACCACCGGCACGTTACCGAAGTGCGCGCTCGCGGCGCAGGCGATACCGATGCCGGACGCCTCGATGGTCAAGATCTTGTCCACGCGCTTGCCGGCGAACAAGCGCGCCCACTCAGCACCCATCTGGTGGTAGAGCGCAACGTCGCACTGGTGGTTGAGGAAGCTATCGACCTTGAGCACATTTCCGGCACGCACGATGCCGTCGCGCGCGATGCGCTGCTCCAGTTCCTTCATGGCGGAGCTCTCCTTTCTGGCGGGTGGAACCATTATGCCTGAAGGCGACGCACGCAGAGGCGCGGCGTGCCCAACGATGGCGACGCCGGCCGCAGCCCCGCGATGGGCAAGGGCCCTGAGGCGTCCGCGGCCCGTGTAACAGATGCAGGCCCACAGCGTCCGCTGCACCCGCTCCAGGTGGGGGCCCATAAAGGCGGCCGCTGCCTGTGCGCCGCGCAGCTCCGCGGCGGGCGAGGGCCCTGAGACGGCCGCTGCCCGTGGGCTATCCGTGGTCCGCGAAGCAGATGCGGCCCTCCCGACAGGCGAGGGCATGAGATGTTCGCAACCCCTGCGGTAGCCGCGGGCCTGAGGCAGATGCGGCCACCATGGCAGGCGAGGGTCCTTAAAGGCGGCCGCTGCGGCCCGTGCACAGCGCAGCCCCGCGGCAGCCACAGCCCCTTACGGCAGGCGCGGCACCACGGACGGGCGCGTGGCGGTCTCGCGGATCGAGAAGTAATAGGGGTGCTGGCGGATCTCTGAATACTCGAACATGATGCCGTTCGTATCGAAATGCTGCCCACGCAGCACCCCGACGGCCAGCAGCGTGTCCAGGCCGAACACCTCGATGTCATCTGCGGTGGCCGCCTCCACGGTGATGGTGCGCTTGCCCATGGCGATTCCCACGCCGATGCTCTCCAAATACGAGTACAGCGAGTCCTCGGCCACCTTTTCAGTGAGGTGGGGCGCCTCCTCTACCAGCAGGTAGGAGGTCTCGATGGATACCGGGAAGGTGTCGGCCAGGCGGATGCGGTTGATGCGGTACACCGGGGCGCCCTCCGCGAAACCGGTGGTTTGCGCGAGCGCGCGGTCCACGCGGATGCGCTCGAAGGATCGCACGCGGTTTTCCCACACGAAGCCGATGCGCTGGGCGGTCTGCTTGAATGATTCGAGCCCGCCCATGGCGTACCCGTCGTTCTCATCGGTCTCGGGCCGCCAGATCACGCGAACGCCTTTGCCCTGGATAGGCTGGACATAGCCATCGCGCGAGAGCTCGGACAGCGCGCGGCGCACCGTGGAGCGCGAGCAGCCGTAGCGCGCGCAGAGCTCGTTTTCGGACAGCAGCATGGACTGGTAGCTGTACAGCCCCTGCTCGATGCCATGCTGGATGTCACGGTAGATGTTCTGGAAAATCGATCGCGGCATATCGCTCACCCCTTCCCCTACGGTACGCCTGCAAACGCATCTATACCAAGTTATACCGCCTCACGTACCGTTCGCGGACCAAATTCAACCGTTCACCAGAACTTGTCCGTACAAGTTAGACTTGTTCGAACAAGTGTGTAGAATAGCTCCTGTACTTGTTCGGACAAGTTGGGAAGACCATGGGCCCCAAGCTCCCCGTGCGTCCGTACATCGCGGCATGGCGGCAACGTCGTGCGATACAGAAGGGAACCATCGCCATGATGCAAAAGATACAGAAGTTCGGAGGTGCCATGTTCACCCCGGTGCTGCTCTTCGCCTTCGCGGGCGTGGTGATCGGCCTGGGCACGCTGTGCACCACCGAGGTCATCTTCGGTCCGCTGGCGGCCTCCGATTCGCTGTGGTACCAGTGCTGGAACGTGATCTTGCAGGGCGGTTGGACCGTGTTCAACCAGCTGCCGCTGCTGTTCGCGGTCTCGCTGCCCATCGGCCTGGCCACCAAGCAGAACGCCCGCTGCTGCATGGAAGCGCTCGTGGGCTACCTCACCTTCCAGTACTTCATGAACACGCTGCTGTCCCAGTGGGGCGGCGCGTTCGGGGTCGACTTCTCCGCCGAGGTGGGCGCCGCCTCCGGCCTGGCCATGATCGCGAGCATCAAGACGCTCGACATGGGCATGATCGGTGCGCTCGTCATCTCGGGGATCATCATCGCGATCCACAACCGCTTCTTCGACACCGAGCTGCCCGACTGGCTGGGCGTGTTCAACGGCTCGGTGTTCGTCTACGTGATCTGCTTCTTCGTCCTGCTGCCCGTGGCGGTGCTGTCGTGCTTTGTGTGGCCGCATGTCCAGGACGGCATCGCCGCCCTGCAGGGCTTCCTCATGAGCACGGGGCTCGTGGGCATCTGGGTGTTCACCTTCCTGGAGCGCATCCTGATCCCGTTCGGCCTGCACCACATCCTGTACTCGCCGCTGTTCTATGACAACGTGGTCGTCCACGGCGGCATCTACTCCGCCTTCGCCACCGCGCTGCCCGACATCGCCGCGTCCACCGCATCGCTCAAGGAGCTCGCCCCCTGGGCCGGCTTCACCGGCACCGGCTGGTCGAAGATCTTCGGCTGCACCGGCATCGCGCTGGCCTTCTACAACACCGCTCGCCCGGAGCGCCGCCGCGAGCTGTTGGGCCTGCTGATCCCCATCACCTTGACGGCCATCTTCTGCGGCGTGACCGAACCCATCGAGTTCACCTTCCTGTTCGTGGCCCCGCCGCTGTTCGCCGTGCATGCGCTTCTGGCCGCCACCCTCACCACGGTGATGAACGCCTTCGGCATCGTGGGCGTGTTCTCCGGCGGCCTGATTGAGATGAGCTCGCTGAACTTCATCCCGCTTATGGCCAACCACTGGCCGCAGTACCTCACGGCGCTCGTGATCGGCCTGGTGTTCACCGGCATCTGGTTTGTGGTCTTCCGCACCCTCATCTTGAAGTTCGACTTCAAAACGCCCGGTCGCGAGGAGGTCGACGAGGAGGTCTCCTTCAAGTCCAAGAAGGACTACCTGGCGGCTCGCGAGGCCGAGGGCGGCGAGCGTGCCTCGGCGGCCGCGGCCAAGCAGGAGGGCAAGTCCAAGAAGGCCATCCTTGCCCAGAACATCCTCGACCTGCTCGGCGGCGCCGGCAACATCGTGGACGTCACCAACTGCGCCACCCGCCTGCGCGTCAACGTGCGCGACGAGACCCTGGTGGCCGAGGACGCCGACTTCAAGCACATCGGGACCATGGGCGTGTCGAAGAACGGCAAATCCGCCCAGGTGATCGTGGGTCTGTCCGTGCCCCATGTGCGCGAGGAGTTCGAGCGCCTGCTGTAAGCGGCGAGGCGCTGCCCGCAAGGGTGCTCGGCCGCAACGGATACGCGCCTGAGCACCCGGGGCCGCGCGGCATGGGTGGCCCGCGCGCCGCGCGTGGGGTGCCGGCCCGTGATGCGGTCACCGGCACCCGCCGGGACGCCGACGTCGCTGCGGAGCCGCCACCGCTTCCGCCTCCATTTCGGCCCCATCTCCGATTCCACCTTCATTTCGGTACCAAGCGAGCGCCCGCGAACGGCTGCGGCGGGGCTCGACAGATGAACATCGCAGCCAGATGTGAGAGGAATATCCATGTCCAAGAAGAGCTATGCGGTCACTATCGCCGGCGGCGGGTCCACCTTCACCCCGGGCATCGCGCTGATGCTGCTCAAGGAGCACGACCGCTTCCCGGTGGACAAGGTCATCTTCTACGACAACAACGCCGAGCGCCAGGAGACGGTTGCGAAGGCCTGCGAGATCTACTTCCGCGAGAACGCGCCTGAGCTGGACTTCTCCTACACCACCGACCCGGTCGAGGCCTTCACCGGCATTGACTTCGTGCTGGCGCATATCCGCGTGGGCCTGTACGCCATGCGCGAGCTCGACGAGAAGATCCCGCTGAAGTACGGCTGCGTGGGCCAGGAGACCTGCGGCGCGGGCGGCATCGCCTACGGCATGCGCTCCATCGGCGGCGTCATCGAGATTCTCGACTACATGGAGAAGTACAGTCCCAACGCCTGGATGCTCAACTACTCCAACCCGGCCGCCATCGTGGCCGAGGCCTGCCGCGTGCTGCGCCCCAACTCGCGCATCATCAACATCTGTGACATGCCGATCGACCTCATGGACAAGATGGCGCACATGTGCGGGGTGAAGGACCGTCGCGAGCTGCAGTACAGCTACTACGGCCTGAATCACTACGGTTGGTTCACCAAGATCTTCGACGCCGAGGGCAACGACCTCATGCCCGAGATCAAGAAGCACATGGCCAAAAACGGCTACCTCGACGGCATCGTGCACGAGCCCGGCCAGGAGCAGCATATCGAGGAGAGCTGGATCCACACCTTCGGCAAGGCCAAGGACGTCTATGCGGTCGACCCCGAGACGATTCCGAACACCTACCTCAAGTACTACCTGTTCCCCGACTACGTGGTGGAGACGAGCAACCCCGACTACACCCGCGCCAACGAGGTCATGGACGGGCGCGAGAAGAAGGTCTTCGGGGCCTGCCGCGAGATCATCGAGAAGGGGACCGCTGAGGGGTGCGACTTCGAGGCCGATGCGCACGCCACCTACATCGTGGATCTGGCCTGCGCGCTGGCCGAGAACACCATGGAGCGCTTCCTGCTGATCGTGCCGAACGACGGCGCGGTGTCCAACTTCGACGAGACCGCGATGGTCGAGGTGCCCTGCATCGTGGGCAAGAACGGCTACGAGAAGATCTGCCAGGGCAAGGTCCCGCAGTGGCAGAAGGGCATGCTCGAGCAGCAGGTGTCCGTGGAGAAGCTCGTGGTGCAGGCCTGGGTTGAGGGCAGCTACCAGAAGCTGTGGCAGGCGCTCACGCTGTCGGCCACGGTGCCGTCGGCCAAGGTGGCCAAGCAGATCCTGGACGACCTCATCGAGGCGAACAAGGATTTCTGGCCCGAGCTGAAGTAAGCGCGGCGTAATGGGGCGCGGCCGGTGCCGAGGGTGGGGCGCCGGCCGCGCCGGTCGGTTGCAGTGCCCCGGGCGCGGCGCCGGGTTTGGTGCGGTGCGCTTGGGCCGGCGCGCTTGAGCCGACGCGGTGTGCTTGGGGGCTGCGGTGCGCTTGGGCCGGCGCGTTGCCTTTGGACGGGTGCGGTGTGCCCAGATTGGGTGCTGCAGGCTTAATACGGCGCGGTTGCCCTTGGTGGTGCGGTGCGCTTGGGCGCGGTTGGCGTGGGCGGGCGCGGTGTGCTCACTGCGATGCGGCAAGATTGGGTTGGTACGGCATCGGACCCGGCGTGTGCTGCGATGCGGCAGGTGCGGCGATGTGCTGGGCTTGAGCCGGCGCGGCAACCCCGAATCCGGTGCTGCAGGCTTGAGCCGGCGCGGTTGCCCTTGGGCTGGTGCGGCAAGCCCGGATCAGGTGCTACGATTTTGATTCGATGTGGTTTCGGTAACCTTGGGAAATCGTCGAGAGGGGTAGAGCGATGGCGAAGCGGAGCAAGCGCGCGAAAGCCGCGGCGGGGACGAAGGCGGACCCCGAGCGTCGCGCGGCCGTGGTTGAGGAGGGTGCCGATGCTTCGATGGGCGCGCGTGCCTCCCTGGGCAACGGTGCCGTTGCGGGCGATGGCGCCACGGTGGGTGCCGGCGCCGTTGCGGGCGAAGGCCTCGCTCCAGGTATGAATTCCAAGCGCGAGCAGTTGACGCGGCGGATCTTCCTGGGTGTCCAGGTGGCACTCGCCGTCATCCCCATCGCGTTTTTCGCCATGGGCGGGGTTGCGACCGGAACGCTTCTTACCCCGAGCGGTCTGCAGCAGCTCGTGGAGGCGAATCCGGCCGCGGGCGTGTCGCTACTGGCGGCATTTGCGCAGCCGTTCGTGGCGTATCTGCTGCATATCGTGCGCCGGCATTACGAGCGGGGCGATTTCGGCTACGCCGCCGGTAACCTTGCGGGGCTCATCTGCGCCGAGATGCTGATGCAGAACATGATGGGCATTGTCGGCGTGGCCGTGCTGCTGTGGCGCGTGTGGCCCCGCTGCTCCGGCAACATCGGGTCATGGGCTGCCCGACGCGGTGTCGGCGGCGTCGCGGCCGATGTCTCCGGCGCGCTGGTGATGCTGGCCCTGGCCGCCCTCGTTGCCTTCGCGAGCTGGCGGATCGGATAACGTGGGCCGGCATGCTGGATGACGTCAGCGCGGGCGCGGGTCGGCATGCGGCGTTGCGGTTGCGAGCTGACGAGCTGGATGGCGTGTCTGCGGACTGGTGTGTTAGGTGGCGCGGTTGCGAACTAACGCCCGTCGCGGCACGCTCGCCGGCCAATGTCTTGGATGGCATGTCTGTGCGCTCCCTTCCTGATGCCGTCCCGGCCTCGCGCTCGTCTTGCGTGGTTCGCGCACGCCATCCCGGGTTCGGATTCCGTCCGTCCGTGAAATCAGGGTTCGCCCCGTGTCCATCTAGAGGCGAAAAACGGCCCCAGACGTCCAGATGCCGAACCCGGGATCCGCCGATGGCCGAAACGCGAACCCGGGATCCCGGCAGCCGGCGCGGACGTCCAGAGCGCGAACCCGGGATCCCCTCAACCATGGCAGATGTCGAAAAGATGAGCCCCAAGGCTCCGTGCGCGGGTCCCGCCGGCACGTCCGGACCAATTCCGGGTTCGGATTCCGTCCGTCTGTGAAACCAGGGTTCGCCCCGTGTCCATCTAGAGGCGAAAAACGGCCCCAGACGTCCAGATGCCGAACCCGGGATCCGCCGATGGCCGAAACGCGAACCCGGGATCCCGGCAGCCGGCGCGGACGTCCAGAGCGCGAACCCGGGATCCCCTCAACCATGGCAGATGTCGAAAAGATGAGCCCCAAGGCTCCGTGCGCGGGTCCCGCCGGCACG